>CAYYOT010000059.1:0-31699 GCA_964473255.1 uncultured Myxococcales bacterium
CCTGGCCGAGCAAACCATCTCCGCGCGCAGTCTGTATGCACGGATGATCCGGACTTTGGCCCAGACCGGCAACGGCTGGATGACCTTCAAGGACAAGTCGAACCGTGCGTGCAACCAGACCGCGCTGCCGGGTCGTACCGTCCACCTTTCGAACCTCTGCACCGAGATCGTCGAGGTGACGTCGCAGGACGAGACCGCGGTCTGCAATCTGGGCTCGGTCAACCTGTCGCGGCACGTGAAGGAGGGCGGTGTCGACGCCGATCATCTGGGTCGGACGGTTCGCGCCGCGGTGCGGCAACTCGACCGCGTCATCGACCTCAACTTCTATCCGATCGCCTCGACGTCCGCATCGAACTCCAAGTGGCGTCCCGTCGGACTCGGCATCATGGGTCTTCAGGACGTGTTCTTCATGCTGGGTCTCCCCTTCGACTCCGAAGAGGCGCTGGAGCTCTCCACGCGCATCTCCGAGGAGGTCTACTACGCAGCGCTGAGCGCCTCTTTAGAGCTGGCCGTCGAAAACGGACCTCACCCCGGCTTTCCGGAGACACGCGCCGCCCGCGGAGAACTGCAGTTCGACTACTGGGACACCAAGCCCCAGGATCTCGAGCGCTGGGACCACCTGCGAGCCGCGATTCGGGAGCACGGCCTGAGAAACTCGCTTCTGATCGCGATCGCACCCACGGCGACGATCGCATCCATCGCCGGCTGCTACGAGTGCATCGAGCCCCAGGTCTCCAATCTATTCAAGCGCGAGACGCTGTCCGGCGAGTTCATGCAGGTCAATCGGTACCTGGTCGCCGACCTCAAGCGGCTCGGCCTCTGGACGGAAGGGATGCGCAACCGCATCAAGATGGCCGAGGGTTCGGTTCAGGACATCGACGAGATTCCGGGCGAGCTCCGCCAGATCTACCGTACCGCGTGGGAGCTACCGCAGAAGGGCCTGATCGACTTGGCGGCCGCGCGGGGGGCCTTCATCGATCAGAGCCAGTCGTTGAATCTCTTCATGGAGAATCCCACGATGGGTCCGCTGTCCTCCATGTATTTCTACGCGTGGAAGAAGGGTCTGAAGACGACGTACTATCTGCGTTCGCGACCCGCGACGAAGATCGCAAAGACCACCGTCACGCCCAAGCCGATCAACGAGCAAGAGGCGATGGCCTGCTCGCTGGAAAATCCCGAATACTGCGAAGCCTGCCAGTAAGGCGGCGGGCCTTCGCCCCCTTCATCACCCAAGCCTTCTTTCGGCTCGACAAGGAGACACGACGAATATGCTGCTCGATCCCGGTATGAACCTGACCCTCCGGCCCATGAAGTATCCCGAGTTCTACGAGATGTACCGAAACGCCATCAAGAACACGTGGACCGTAGAAGAAGTCGACTTCTCATCCGATGTCGTCGACCTCCGCTCTAAGATGAACGAGGGCGAGCGGCACCTGATCAATCGTCTCGTGGCGTTCTACGCCACCGGCGACTCGAGCGTGGCCAACATCCTGGTTCTCAATCTGTTCGATCACATCAACGCGCCCGAAGCGCGAATGTACCTGTCGCGGCAGCTGTACGAAGAGGCGCTTCACGTTCAGTTCTATCTCACCCTGCTCGATACGTACGTGCCGGACATCGAAGAGCGGGAGCGCGCCTTCGCCGCGATCGAAAACATTCCTTCCATTCGAGCCAAGGCGCAGTTTTGCCAAAAATGGATCGAGTCCATCTACGATGTCGACCGGCTGGAGACCAAAGACGACCGCCGGAAGTTTCTGCTGAATCAGATCTGCTTCGCTTCGTGCATCGAGGGCCTGTTCTTCTTCGCTGCCTTTGCCTACGTGTACTTCCTCCGGTCCAAGGGCCTGCTGCACGGTCTGGCGTCGGGAACGAACTGGGTGTTCCGCGACGAGTCGGCGCACATGGAGTTTGCGTTCACCGCCGTCGACATCATTCGCAAGGAAGAGCCCGACCTCTTCGACGCCAACCTCGACCGGCAGATCGAAGCGATGATCGCCGAGGGCATCGAATGTGAGATGCAGTTCGCAGAAGACGTCCTGAGCCTCGGTATCGCCGGTCTGTCGGTGAAGGACATGCGCACATACCTCGAGTACGTCGCCGATCAGCGCTTCGAACGCCTCGGCATGAGCAGGCGGTATGGGGCCAAAAACCCCTTCGGCTTCATGGACCTGCAGGACGTCCAAGAGCTGGCCAACTTCTTCGAACGACGGGTCTCGGCCTACCAGGTCGGCGTCACCGGCGACTTCTCCCTCGAAGCCTCGTTCTGAGCTGGCGAGCTCCGCCGCGCCCGGCAGGGCCTCGTCATCACGTGTCGGATACCTCGACCACCTCGCCGTCCTCGGCGCGGCCGTAGGTGACGACCTGTCGGATCCGGCCCGAGGGGTCGATGAGCTCGATGGTGTCTCCGCGGTTGTTCAGGTTCATAGGCTGGCCGCCCCGGAGGACGTCGAGCTCGGCTCCCGCTGCGACCTGGAGCCCGTCGAGCGACCAGATGGTATCGGCGAGGTCGCGAACGACCCAGCCGTCGAGTGCGGCCGTAGCGCTGCCTGGGTTGACCAGCGTGATCGACTCGTTCTCCCTCTCCGACCCGCGGGGATTGGGAACCAAGCGGACGATGCGCAGGTCGGCGACGGGAGCGGGGGATGGGCTGCCCTCCATGGCCAGGGTGACGATGATCGGGAAGTGGTCGGAGACGGTCACCGGGTCGTGACCGAGAAGGAACGTCACGTCTTCCACTCGCTCCGCCAGACCCGGCGAAAGCAGGATATGGTCGATCGACGAAGCTTCGCCCGGAAGCTCGAAGACCTCGTTGTCGTTCTTGTCGTAGAAGGCCGTGTAGCGCTGCGCCCGAGGTGCAAACACGGCCACGTTGATCAGGTCGTCATCGGGATCTCCGGGGTCCATGGTTCGGACCGTGGCCAAAACGTTGGTGATGGGCTCGTTGTTCGCGTGGTCCCGAGCCGCGGGCTCGTCTTCATAGTCGTTGAAGTCGCCGAGAACGATGACCTCCAAGCCTCGAGCGGCGAGTTCTCTCGCCGCCGCTCGGATGACGAGCGCCTGCGCCTGGCGCGCATCGACCCGGTCCGTCCGCGTGGGGCCCGACAAGAAATGTAGGCCGACCATTCCGAATCGCACGTCACCCACTTCGAAGGTGGCGATCAGGTTCTTGGACACACCCTTCTCTTCGCTGCCGCTCGTACGCCGCTCATCGGTGCGGAAGCTCTCGAGCGCCGGGAAGCGAGTGAGAATGCCGATGTCCTGTCCGGTGAACGTGTCCTTTCCTTTCACGAGCACGGTCTGGTAGCCGGACCCGTCCAGGAACTCGTCGTTGAAACGGTCGAGGGCGGCCTGCCCCTCGACCTCCACCAGCGTCACGATGTCCGGGTCTGAAGCGCTAATGATGGCGGCGATCTCTTCCATGTGATCTCCGGCCTCGTCGGCATCGCCTTTCCACGGAAACTCGACCTGACCTTCTTCGGGCTCGATGCCGTCCCAGAGAAACTCCGCGTTGAAGACCATGATCCGGAGTCGAGGCGCGGCCGCCTCGACCAACGATTCGGCACGAGGCGCCGACCGGATGGGCGCCTCGGTGCTCGAGGGTGAACTCCGCGATCCGGCACAACCGACGTCAGCGAGACCGAGGGCAACGATGAAAAAGAACAGTCTGGTTCGCTTCATGGTGCCGCCATTCGAGTTCATCCCCGCGCCGGTGAAAACCGGGCTCGCCGACGATTGAGCTGCCGAGACAGCGGCGAGCCACCTATCGTGGCCCGATAACTCCCTGGGATCGCAGACGGATGGCTCGACGCGATCAGCTTCTGATCATCGGCCGACGGCACGACCCAGGATCTCCCAGCCCGCGCGGTGCACGGCATAGAAGCCCGAGCCGTCGGGGATGAAAGCGAGGACGTTCGGCGGGCCGGCCTCACGCTGCGTCCGGACGTCGGCGGGCAGCGGTACGACTTCGAGTCCGAGTCGCTCGCAGGACGCGAGCGCGCGGGGGAGGTGCCAGGCCGACGTGACCAAGCCCAAAGTCTGGATGACGGTCGACGTGCGCACGAGTTTCGAGAGCGCCTCGATCTCCTGGCGCGTGTTCTTGGGTTCGGGAACCTGCCGAATCGCGCCCTCGGGGATGCCTAGCGACCTCCAGATCGCCGTCGTCTCCCCGGCCAGGTCTCGCGGCGGTCCAAGCCCCGCAATGCTCGAACCCGTTGCAATCAAGCGGCGCGTTCGGCCCTGCAGGAAGAGTTGCGCTCCGAGGAGAACGCGGTCTCCGGCCAAGTCGAGTCCGGGCCGCCCCCCTCGAACCTGCGTCCCCCCGCCGAGCACCGCCACGGCGTCGAGAGGCTCCCCGGAAAGCGGGGAGGCCTGTACGTACGGCGCCTCCAAGCGAGCGAGCAGCAGGTCGCCCCACACCGGAGCTCCGACCGCCCAATACAAGACCGCCAGCATGGTGAAACCGGACGCGGCAATCGTTCGACGTTGGGCGTACGTCGTGACCGCAGCGGCGATCAGAAGCGCCCAGAACAAGCCCGCCGGAAGCACGAATCGGGCGAGCAGCTTGTCGAGCGCGAGGTCTCGGGGCCCGGCGATCAGAAGCGCGACAATCCCCGCCGCCAACAGGATCGCTCCCGTTCGGCGACGAGGGGGACGACTCACGAACGCAAGGCCGATGACCGCCGCGACCAAGGCTCCGAACACGAGCATCCGCTCGACCTACAGCAACCGGACGCCTGGGCAAACGGCGAGCTCAGACCGAGCGGCGTGGCTCCGACACGTCGCGGCCGATCAGCATCTCCGGGACGCGAGCCGATGCCCCGGGATAGAAGCCGACCTCGCCTTCCCAGGTCGGGGGGCTCTTGAAGGTTCCGAAGATGATGTCCCACACGGGAAGCGTCGCGTAGTTGTACGCGTGCACGCCGCGCTCATGATGGATCGCGTGCGCCTCGGGCCGCGCAACGAAGTAGCCGATCCACTTCGGCGTCCGAAGATTGGCGTGACTGAAGACGTTGAGGACGAAGAGGCCGGTCGCGACCAACGCCGCCGCCCACGGGTCGATACCGACGATCAGCACCAGCCCGAGGCTCCCCATCGCCGACCACCCGAGGGTGTCGAGCGGACTGAAGTGCATGGAGCTGGCGACGTCGAAGCGCTCGGCGCTGTGGTGCAGCTGGTGCAGCCAGCGCCAGAGGAAGTCCGACCGGTGGAGCGCCCGGTGCCAGGCGTAGTTGACGCCTTCCAAAATGAGGGCCCCAACGATGGCGCCGCCGACGATGCCGAGGCTCTTCAGGTCGAACAGCTGATAGGGCGCCAAAGCAGCGTCCCAGAGAAGCGGGAACAGACCGGAGGCGAACACGGTGAGGAGCAGGTAGAGCACGCCGCGCAGCGTCCACAGGGGTACCCGCGGCATGGCCCGACCCGGAAAGGCCTTTTCCACCCCGAGGAGGACGGCAAAGGCGACGAAGGGAGCGATGGTGAAGAGGGTCTCGAAGTTCATACCCCCGGAGGCGTGACGACGAACGGAACACTGTTCCACGCCAGAACAGGTGGATTCCCCGGACACTTCGAGCTGAGTTCACAGAGGGTCGAAGGCGCAAAAAGTGCCGGTCCGCACCGAACGGTTCAGGTAGCGCCCCAGCGCTGGCTCCAGCTTCTCGATGCGCCCCAAAGCATCCCGGATGCGCCGCTGCGCGTTCACCCGTGCCCGCTCGGTCGATGACCCGAGTTTTCGGGCCCGGCCCCCGAGGCCGAAGGCCCCGGTCAGCGCGGTCGTGAGTTCGTCCATCTCGGTCCGAAGGCGCTCGAGTCGCCCGTGATCGTTCCATGCTTCCGCTTCGTCGATCTGCCGGGACAGCTCGTGCAGTCGACCCCGGACCTCGGCTTTCGCCCGGGCATCGAGGACCGGTCCGGCGTCTGGGTCGCTGGCCGGCGCCCCGACCAGATCGAGGACGTGCCACTCTTCGCCGGGCGTCTCGAACAGTCGCGCCAGGAGCTGAATCCCTTTGGAGTCCTTGATCCGCAGGGAGGTCAACCCACTCTCGAGCCGCCACAGCTCGCCTTCGCGAACGAGGGTGGGCAGCTCGCGAGACGCGGACGCGCCGGCCAAGGCCGGGACCTCCAGGCTCGCCTGGCTCCGCGGGACCTTGGGCGTCCCGTTGCGGAGAGCCTCGATGCCGAAGCGAGCGGCCAGACGAGCCGCTCGGCGGTCGTAGCGCTCCGCAGCCGCGTGATCGCCGAGGAACGCGCAGACGTTGGCCAGGGTGTCGTCGACGAGAGCGTCGCAGCACGACCCATACAGCCCGCCGTGAACGAGACGTCCCGTGGCGGGTTCGAATGCAGCACGCACCTGGCGGGCGAGAGCGGCATCATCGAGGAGCTGGGCGATGAGGCCGAGGTTGGCGATCATGCTGGTGTCCCGGAAGCGGCCTGCAGCAAAGAGATCTTGGCCGGCGACGAGCGCCTTCGCTTCCCGGCGACGGTCCATCCGGATGAGGTCCCCCGCGCGCGTGGCGATCGCATATGCGGTCCCCAGACCGCTCTGAGCGAGAAAGCCGTCGAGGCGGTCGAGCAGCGCTGACAAGACCGTATCGTCCTTCTGCAGCCGCGCGATGCTGGCCCGAAGCATCCACAGGGGGATCTCCAGCTCGGGAGCGCTCGACCGCTCGATCGCGCGGCGACACTCCTCCCAAGTCTTCAGCGCTTCATCGAATCGCCCCTCCATCGATGACCGCATCGAGCGAAGAAGCCAAGCGGGCACGCGGTAGCGCGTATGTCTCAGACGCTCGGCGAGGGCCTCCGCCTGATCGATCGCTTCATCGGCCGACGGGATGTCGGCCAGCTCGATACCGTCGATGGCCAAGCGCAGATGTGCCCGCCACTCGTCCACCGGCTGGCCACGCTGGCGAGCCAGGGCTCCGTGCTCGAGATTGATCGTCCGCCTTTCGTGCGGGTCGGCCAGATCCATCAGCGCCGACGCCGCGGACCGGAGCGTCCGCATCAAACTCCCCTCGTCCCCGCGGGCGCGCGCCATGGCGATCGCTTCCCGGGCGAGCTGGATCGGCCCCAGGGGATCGGGTGCGGGCTGGCGGGCTGCCGCGAGCCGGGCCATGAGCTCGGCCCGCAGCCCCGACGGGGAAGCATCGATGCGGTCGAGAGCTTCCTCCAACAGACCGATCAAACCGGCATCGACGGCTCCGGGCACGAACAGCGAGCCGAGCTCCGCCGACGCCGCGGCGAATCCCTCGGCATCATCCAGCGCACGGGCCAAGGTGAGCGCCTCGCGGCAGGCAGCTCGACCGCTTTCGAACTCGCCCTGCAGAAGACGTGCTCGCCCCAGCTCGAGAAATAGCTCGAACCGGATCTCGTCGGCGGCGGCGTTCTGCAACCCTCGTTGCGACCACCGCTCCGCGTCTGCGAAAGCCAACCTGTGCCGCGCATCACGAGATGCTTGGAGGCACGCCTCGCCGCCTTGGATCGCGGCCTGGGGACCCGCCTCGAGCCAATGATGGGCGATCTCCGCCGACGTCACCGATGCTTCGATCGCCTGCAGTCGCGCCAGCCCGGCGGCGGCCTGGGCGTGCGCCCTCCAACGCTCTTGCGTGGGCGTTTCCAGGATCAGCGTGTCGCGAAACAGGGCATGACAAAATCGATAGCCTTCACCCCCCGGCAGGGTTTCGACCAGGCCCAGGTCGATCGCCTCGGCCAAAGTGGCGACCAGGCCCGACGCGGGCCCGAACACCGCCGAGACCTGAGCCAAGGTGAAGCTGCGGCCCAGGACGGCGACCCGCTGGAGGACCGACCGGGTGGTCTCGGAGGCCTGGTCGAGTCTCGCGGTCAGGGTGGCCCGGACCGCATCGGCGATCGGCAGCGGGGCGCCTGGCTCGTAGGTCTGAAGCCGTCCGGACGCGCGCATCCAGCGAATGGTCTCCACGGTGAGGAGAGGATTGCCGCTCACCGCTTCATGAAGACTCGCCGCGACTTCGGCCGGAGCGCTCCCGTCCATCGAGTCGAGCAGTTCCTGGACCTCGGCAAGGTCCAGCGGGCGAAGAGCCAGAGTCTGTGCCCGCTGGTGGAGTCGGGTCCACGACGGTTGGTCGGCCAGGTCGTTGGGTCGAAAGGTCCCCACGACGACGATCCCGGAGCGCGGCACCACCTCGGCCAGGTATTCCAGGGCAGACAGCGTCGCGTCGTCGGCCGCGTGCGTATCCTCGAAGACCACGAGGAGGGGCTCCGTCCGCGCGCACTCCTCGAGCAAGCGCGTCAGCGTGTCCAACAGCTGCACTCGAGCAAAGGCCGCGTCGCCGGCGGGGAGAACCGGGGCGTCGACGAGCGCGTCGAGCTCCGGCAACACCTGTCGCAGCCACCCCGCCGACGGTCCGAGCCGTTCGATGGGCCCCGTCCCGAAGGATCGCACGAGCCCGCGGAGGATCTGCGTCCAGGGCCAAAATGGCGGCGTCGCGCCCGCTTCCCACGCCCGGCCCCAAGCGGTCGTCACGTCGTGGCGAGCCGCCAGCTCTTGGACGAGACGGCTCTTTCCGATACCGGCTTCGCCACCGACCAACCACAGACCCCCTCGGCCACGCCCCGCCGCCTCGACCGCCGACGCGAGACCCTGGAGTTCGACCGACCGACCGACGAAGGGACTGGCGACCGGACCGCCCACGCACCTCTTGTGCCCCATCGCCGTCCGAACCGGCAACGCGCAGATCAGCGTCGGAGCAGAGCGCCCGGGTCTTCGGCCGACCGCCGAAATCTTGCGAAGAGCCCCCAGGGCTCAGGGCACGATACCTTCCGCCTTCATGACTTCGGCGAGCGCGTCTTCGAGGCGCGCACGAACCTGCGCCGTGGTCCGGTGGAGCATGGCGTGCAGCTCGGCATCTTCCAGACTGTCGTTTTCGCAGTCCGCGCTGTACTGCTCGAATGCGGCCAGCTGCGTCACCAAGGAAGCCAGGTGGTGCGGGCACTCGCAGGCGATCGTGCTCGAGATCGACGAGACGCGGGCCAGCGTTTGATTGCTGAAGCGGCGTTCGGGGATACCGACCGGCAGCGGCGTGGTCGGCCTCGCCGGCGGCTCTTCCGCCACCGGCACATCGCTCTCCACGACGGCGCGCTTGAGCTCGTAGGCGTTGAGAGGACCGCGGATGGCGCGAACCCGGCCGGACGTGAGCCGCTCGACGCTGGCTCGGGTCCCAAAGTTGTAGATCACGACCACATGGCTCGCATCGCTTCGGCGCAGGAGCGTCTGGGCAACGCGAGCGGTCCGGCTGTCGACGACCGGCGACTCCCAGACGAGCACCCGCGGTGCTTTGGACCGAACCGCGGTGTCGAGGTCGTCGGGTCCTTCGCACCACCCGACGAGGTCGACGCCGTCGAGATCGGGTGAGGCCTGACGGGCCAACTCGGACAGCGCCGGTCCGACCAAAAACGTGGGGACGCTGCGGGACGACGCGGCCCGGACGGCCTTGACTCCGCGCACGTGGTGCTCGTCGAGGCGCGCCTGCAGGCTCGGCAGATCGAGCTGTGCCACCGTGCTGATCGCGTGGCCCCGGTCGACGAGCTGCTTCATGACCAGGAGCCGGTCGACGTCGAGACGATTGTAAAGGCGCGTCTGCCCCGAGCCCCGCTCGGGGCTCACCGCCCCGTACCGGCGCTCCCAAACCCGGAGAGTCTCCGGAGGCACCTGCGTCAGCCGCGAAACGGCCCCGATGCGATAGGTCGGGGTTCCGGCGTCCTCCGAAGCGGTCACATCAGGGCATCTCCCAGGCACGGTCGAAATAGGCAACCAGAGCTGAACCAACGGGCGGACGAACGGCTCGCTGCCGATGGGTGCGTGTCACCTCTCAGTCGGTAAGAATCCGTCCGTCTTCGAGAGTCAGCACGGAGTCGGCGAACTCCTCGGTCCACTCGTGCTCGTGGGTCACCCAGAGGACGGCCACTCCCCGAGCGGCGACGGCCCGGAGCATCGCGAGCGTCTCCCGGGTGGCGAGGGGGTCGAGGGCGGTGGTGGGCTCGTCGGCCAAGAGGACCGGTGGGTCGAGGGCCAAGGCCAGGGCCCAGGCCACGCGCTGCTGTTGTCCGCCCGAGAGCTGATGCGGGTAGGCGTCGAATCGGTCCGGAGGAACGCGGCTCTGGCGAAGACGCGCATCGGACGCGGACCGGAGGGCCCCGCGGGTCGTCGGCCCTCCGCTCGCCAGGACGTCGATGACGTGGCCGCGAACCGTTCGGTTCGGGCAGAGCGACGGACCAGGCTCCTGCGGAATGAAGCCGATCGTGCGTCCCCGAGCCGCTGCGGGATCAACGAGCACGTCGACGTCCTCAACGAAAAACTGTCCCGACGTCCGGCGACGACCCGCCGGTAAGAGGTCCAAGAGCGCGAGCAACAGCGTGCTCTTGCCCGAGCCCGAGACCCCGCGCAGCGCCGTCACGCGGCCGGGCAGGAAGCCAAAGGAAACACGGTCCAGGATCGGCAGACCGTCGTCGACCCGCACGACGGTGAGGTCACGGACCTCGGCCACGTCTCACGACCGCTTCAGGCCGGTCCACTGGTGGATGTCGCCCGGGTAACCCACGGCACGCTGCCGTTCTTCGACGCGACGCAGGGTCTCGTTCCTCGTCTCGACGGGAAGCCCCGGTAAAACCGCGATGCTCTCGGCCAACGTTTCGGCCTGGGTCTCGGCGACTTCCTCCAAGCCGTCGACGAGACCGCCTTCGTCGGTATGACCGTCGTCGGCGAGACCGAGGAAGCTCTCGACCAGGCGCTCGGCCACTCCGAGCGAGTGCTTGCGCGATGCCACGATGTTTCCTTTACCGGTGACGACGTTTCCGGCGGAGAACACGTTGGGAAAGCGCGTCATCCGGCCCATGTCCCAGTCCTCGAAGGCAAAGAGCTCACCCTGCATTTCGATGCCGGGTATGGGGTCGGGAACGCTACCGATCGAGCTTATGACCATGCTGCCTCGCAGCTCGAAGACCTCGTCGGTCGCGGTGAGCTTTCCGGTTTCCATGCTCATGCGCCGCAGCTCGAGTCCCACCAGTCGACCGTCTTCGACGATCGCCTGGTCGGGCCGTGCCAGCGGTTCGAACCGGAAGCCGAACTTGGATATGGCCTTGTCCAGCGCGCGCTTTCGAGCGTTCTTGACCTTGGTCTGTCGAGCTTCGTCGGCGCCCTTCGGCATCTCCAAGAGCGGCATGTCCTCGGCTCGACGACGATAGATGAGCGTGCAGCCGCGAATGCCCAGGTCACCCGCGTCGATTCCGTGAAGAGCCAGGGTCTTGGGTATACCGGCCTTCTCCATTTCCTCGAGATCGACCTCGATACCCCGACTCGCCAGGGCCTGGCGCGTCGCCTCCAGCATCAGCACCTTGGCCACGTCGATCGACGCCAGTCCTCCTCCGACCACCAGCGCGCCGTCCTTCATCTCGAAGGGCGGACCGTCGTAGCCTGGGTCGGTCATATGATTGAAGGCCACGATGAAGGGGTTTTGGTAGACCAGCCCGTGGCCCTCCAGCTCCGATGCGCCGGGTACGGGGAGTCGCCGGTCCCTCCACGCGCCGCACGCCAAGACCACCGCGCTGAATCGTTCCGTCAGGTCGACAAAGTCCCAGTCCCGCCCGATCTTGGTCAGCGGAACGAAGTGCACGCGGGGTTGGGCGAGCCGGTCCACGATCTTCTTGTACTCCTGGTCTCTCAGCCCGGAATGCCAGCGGGGAAGCCCATCCTCGATCTTTCCGAAGGGCCGGCGGTTCTGTTCGAACACGACGACCTCCGCGCCCCGAGCGGCCAGCGTGCGAGCCATCTCGGCCCCGGCGACCGCTCCGCCGACCACCGCCACGACATGCTTATCCGTCATCCGATTCCTTTCCTGCGGCGAATCGACGCCCCCGCCAGCATGATGGCAAGGATCGCGTAGTCCGACCGCGAGCCAACGGCTCCGCATCCTCCGAACCCGTCATCTCGATCGATGACCTCGAAGCCGATGCTCCCGGGCTCATAGCACGGCTGCGTCGGCTGCCCGCGGGGATAGATGGTGCACAGCCCCTCGACGTCGCCATCGGCGAGCGTCCGCTTCTTGGTCTCGCAGGATACGGCGTTCGCGAACATCGTGGCCTCCTCGTTCGCGGGGGTCTGCGGTGGATGGTCGAGTCCGACGAAGTGGCCCGCCTCGTGAGCGACGACGTTCTGGAGGTCGATCTGTCCCTCCTCGGGGCTGCAGCCGCGCTCGGCGATGACGAAGCCGTGATCTTTGCCGTTGAGGAGGATGTCGGCGTCCACCAGGTCTCCGGTTCCCAAGCGAAACGCGGTGAAGGTCAGCGCGATCGCGTCCGGGTCGAACGGCCAGTCCTCCCGGAGGTCGACCACGTTGTCGTTCAGGCCATTCGGGTTGAAGCCGGCCTGAAACCCGCCGTTCGTCCCGATGAAGGTCATCGAGAGGTCCGAACACTCGACCGCGGACCAGGTCCCGAATCCCGCTCGGATCTGCGCAGCGACCGCGTCCGTATCGAGCTCCAGGGCCTGGCTCACGCGGTTCGAGACGCCGAAGCTGACCTGACGTTCGGTCCAATTGAGGGAAGGCCCGGCATTGACCTCGGTGCGGCTGCAGCGAAAACCCGCCGCCCGAGCCATCCCCGGGACGGAGAACAGCGCAAGGACGACGGAAAGTGCCGTCTTCGTTGCTCCGAACCGGCGGACCACCACGGAGCAAAACATGACGAACGGGAGCAGAGTTGTCGACTCGGACGCGAACGTGGCCCGCACAGGTCGCCGACTAGGGCCCGGTCTGCGGTGCGGGAGTCTCGGGGAGCGGCGAGCCTGCGCGTCCGGGGGAGCCCAGCGGCGGCGGGGAAGGGGTCGAATCGGCGGGCCCCGAATCGCCCTCATCGAGGCTCTCGTCGGCAGCCGCCCGATGGACACGCTGACGGAGCTCGCTCAGCGGAAGCGACGGCAAGTCAGGTTGCACGGGCTCTTCGGCTCCGGCGGGGTAGGCAAGTCCGCGAGCATCCGAAATTGCGACGTCGTCGACGACGCGGAACTTGCCCTGGCTCATCCCCACGACCGCGAATTCAGCCCCGACCTCCCGCAGGAACACGACGACCCGCTCGCCAGGCACGAACTCGGGCGTGCCGCTGACACGCATGCCGACATCTCCGACCTGGCCGCCCAAGGATTTGACGAGCACGCTCGACTGGTCGGGCCCCTTCCAGGTCTCGAGAACCTCGAGTTCGGTCCAGGTGTAGATTCGGCGGTGGGCTTCATCCCACCCCGCGTACTGATTGCTCACCCGAGCGAGCACGACGCGGGCGGCCTTGGTGCTGAGCGTCTCGAGGGTCTGGGGCATGATCACGGTCCCTCGCGCGGCTCCCACGCCGGCGCAAAGCCCGGCGAGGACCGCCAACCCCGACGCGACGTTTCGCGGCATGGACGCATCATAAACCCCTGAAACCAGGCGATCCACCTTGACAGTCGGGTTCTGCTCACCTACTCCACGGCGCCCGTGCGGTGGTGGATGCTGGTCGCGACGATCCTCGCCACGATGGCACCCCGCCCCGCATCGGCCGAGCGCGCTTACGGAGCATCGCTTCCGGAGCAGGTGCGTCCGGTCGAACCGGGTCGCTTCCAGAGCACCCAGAAATGGGCGCGGACGGAGCGGTGGTTTCGCCGGGTCTACGGACGATCGGAAGGGATCATCTGGTTGCCCCTGCCCCACACGTCGAAAGTCGAAGGCTTCAGCCTTCGCAACGTCCGGGCAGGCCGCACATGGGATGCTCTCAATGTGTATCGGGCGGAGGGCTCGATACACATCGTCGTCCTGCCCCGCGAATGAAAATTCGGTTTGACGCCAAAAACGCCAGGCGTCGAAAATGGTGTGGACGGATCGCTGGGGTATCGTCTAATTGGCAGGACAGCGGATTCTGGTTCCGTAAGTCGAGGTTCGAGTCCTCGTACCCCAATACGCGCCATCGACGGCCCCATCGTCTAGCGGTCTAGGACGGCGGCCTCTCACGCCGCAGACCGGAGTTCGAGTCTCCGTGGGGTCAAAACGGCGCACCCCGGCCCGCACTTCGTCACTGGAGTGCGGGCCGACCTCCTCACCCGGCTTTGGCGTCTTCCTCGTAGATGAGGATCGGCGGCTCACCCTTCTCGATCACTTCTTTGGTGATGCGGCATTCCTTCACTCCGGGAAGAAACGGCACCTCGTACATGATGTCGAGCATCTGGTTCTCGAGGATGGAACGCATACCGCGGGCACCGGACTCTCGACGGATGGCCTCCTGGGCGATCGCAGCCAGGGCGGAGCGCGTGAAGGACAGCTTGACGCCCTCCAGAGCGAAGAGCTTCCGGTACTGCTTGACCAAGGCATTCTTCGGCTCGTTGAGGATCGTGATCAGGTCTGTTTCCGTCAGGTCGTTGAGGGTGGCCACGATCGGCAGTCGACCCACGAACTCCGGGATGAGCCCGAAGCGAGTGAGGTCCTCGGACTCGACCTTGCCCAGCATCTCGCCGAGACGTTCCTCGTTCTTCGACTTCACCGCGGCCTCGAAGCCGATCCCGCTCTTCCCGATCCGGCGACCGATGACCTGCTCCAGCCCGACGAAAGCTCCCCCAGCGATGAACAGGATGTTGGAGGTGTCGACCTGGACGTACTCTTGCTGTGAGTACTTCTTGGTGCCCCGCGGCGCGACGCTGCATTTGGTGCCTTCGAGTAGCTTCAAGAGGCCCTGCTGAACACCCTCGCCGGAGACGTCCCGCGTCGCCGACGGGTTCTCCCCCTTGCGAGCGACCTTGTCGACCTCATCGATGTAGACGATGCCCTTCTGCGCACGCTCGATGTCGTTGTCGGCCGCGGCCAGAAGATTTTGAACGATCGACTCGACGTCCTCGCCCACGTACCCCGCCTCGGTAAGGGTCGTGGCGTCGGCGACGGTGAACGGCACCTTCAGAAAACGGGCCAACGACTGAGCCAGCAGCGTCTTCCCGGTGCCGGTCGGGCCGATCATCAAGATGTTGGACTTCTGGATCTCGATGCCGTCGCCGTGGTCTTTGAGCCCGATCCGCTTGTAGTGGTTGTAGACCGCGACCGACAGGACCTTCTTGGCCTGCTCCTGCCCGATTACGTACTCGTCGAGGAAGGCCTTGATCTCGAGCGGAGGGGGAATGCGCTCCTTCGGCCCCAGAGCGCCGTCCTTGAGCTTTTCCTCGGCGATGATGTCGTTACAGAGCCGGATGCACTCGTCGCAGATGTAGACCGTAGGCCCGGCGATGAGCTTTTTGACCTCCCGCTGGTTCTTACCGCAGAAGGAACAGGAGAGATTGATGTTTCGACTGTCCCGATTACGCGTCACGCCAAGCGCACCGTAATGGGGGAACGGGGCTGGCTCAATCTCAATCGGACGGACGTCTTGACAGCCGAGGTTGTCGCCGGGTAGTCGGCCGGAATTCTTGGCTTTTTAGCCTAGGCTGAGAGGAAGCTTTCATGTCCGACGAACTTAACCTCGACCCCCCCACACAACGCGGCACCAGTTTCGGAAGCTTCTTGCTCTCCGTCTTGGTCGTCATCCTCCTCGGAAGCGGGGCGGTGTACTGGTACTACGGCCGCCAGGTCGTGCAGAAAGAGATCGCGGACCTGACGATGCAGGCTCGCAACAAGATGAACCGGCACGACCTGAATTCTCTCCGAGAGGCGGAAGCGCTGTACCGCGACATTCTAACCCTCGACTCGGGCGAACAGCAGACGCTCGCCTCCATGGCGCGGACGCTCTTCTATCAAGCGGACCACGGCATCGACTCCGTCGGCCAAGCCAACAGCTTCTTGGAGAAAGCCCGAGCCGCCGGCTCGGAGACGCCGTCGCGCTGGGCATCGGAAGGCTATTCGCTGGTCTGGGCGCAAAAGGGCGAGTCCGCCGTCTCGCAGATCAAGGGCTGGCTCGAGGAAGGCAAAGCCGCACCGCCGGTCGCTCACGCGCTCGCCATGGCTCACGTTCAGGTCGGCGAGTACGTGGAGGCCAATCGGGTCTGTCGGCAGGCGCGCGAGGCTGACTTTTCCAACATCGCCATACAGTTGACCATGGCCGACGCCTCCCACCACGCGGGCGAAGAAAAGCAAGCCATCAAGGAGCTGTCGGGGATCGTCCGGTCGAACGCCAACGACGAACACCTTCTGGCGCGGGCGAAGCTCGCCGCCCTCCGAGCCAAGAACTACGGCAGCCTGACCAGCCCGGCCAACCACATCAACTACCTGAAAGAGGCCGATGAGGAGCAACGCGGACCGACCACCAACGTCATGCTGACTTGGGCGGAGGGCGAGCTTTCGCTGGCGCTCGGCAACGCAGAAGGCGCCGTGGAGAAAGCGGACCAAGCGGCCAAAGAGATGAACGACTACCCGCCGGCGCTCGACTTGAAGGCTCGGGCTCTCCTCGCGCAGGGCAAGGTCGACGAGGCGATCGAGGCCTATCGTAAGGCGGTCGCTCAGACCCCGCTCTTCCGCGGAACGATGTTCGACCTGGCCGAGCTCTTGAGCAAGCGCCAGGACGACGAAGCACTGGCCATCATCGACGAACTCGAGAAGTCCGACCCGGCGAAGTACAAAGGGGCGCGCTACCTGGTCTTCAAGGCCGAGCACGCCCTGCGCAAGGGCAACCTCGAAGAGGCCACAGCGCTCTTCACCAAGGCCGCCGACGAAGGCGACGACCCGGCCATCCTCTTCGGGCTCGCCAAGATCGCCTTCGAAGAGGAAAAGCAGAAGAACAAGAAGGCCGATCTCGAGCGGGTGGGGGCGGCGTTCGAAGAAACGCTCAGCAAGCGGCGCCGCTACCCCGAGGTGCACGAGTACCTGGCTGGCATCTCGCTGTGGAACTGGCTGCCCGACGGCGCAACCGCAGAATACGAGCAGGCCGAAAAGCAGTACAAGGCGCTCAAGCGCCCGATCCCCGAGATCGTGGCCTTCTACGACCGCGCGATCGCGGCCTTCGACGGCGTGACCGAGCGGAGCATCCGCCGGGACTCGCAGAAGCAGGCCGAGCTCTGGCGCCAGAAGAAGCTCGACTACCTCCAGTCCCTGCAGGGGGGCTAGCCGGCCCAAGGGCAACCGAGAACCCGGAAGCCTCGCCTTCGACGCTCGACGGCGTTGACCAATGGGCGACGGCGAATTCTTCTGTAGGACGGCGATGGACCTACGATTCTACTACGGCTCGGGATCGACGTTCGCTTGGCGAGTCTGGCTCGCGCTGGAGCACAAAAGACTCACCTATACCCTGCACGTTCTTTCGTTTTCCGACGGCGACCTGCGGACGCCCGACTTCCTGGAGCTCAACCCTCGGGGACAGGTTCCGACCGTAGTGCACGACGGCTTCTCCATTCCGGAGTCGCTCGTCATCATGGACTACCTCGAAGAGACGTTTCCGTCGCCGCCGCTACTCCCCAACACGCCTCGGGATCGTGCAAACGTCCGTCGCGCCGTGAAAGACGTCGACCAGCATCTCCAGCCCGCAACCCGCCAGCTGATGCGGAATACGCTCGTGAAGAATGCCGAGCAGAATCCGGACATCGTGGCGACCGCAGCAAGAACGTGCGTCGACGAACTCGTTCGCCTCGAAGAGCGACTGACCGACCTGAAGCCCGTTGACGTGACGGGCTACGCCGATTTCGCCATCTACCCCACGCTCGCCATGCTTCGGCGCGTCGCTCAGAAAAGTCCTCAGCACAGCCACGTGTTCGAAGGCGCCGGTCCCGGAGCGCGGACGCTGATGAGGCGCGTCGAGAGCCTGTCGTTTTTCGACCAGACGATCCCGCCGCACTGGCGAGGGTGACGTTCAGCCGTTGCCGGCGCGACGAGCGGCTCGCTCTTTCATGATCCGCTCGATCTCGGCTGCGGACTCTTCAACCGCGCGACTCGAAGTGTCGACCACGGGCCAGGTGGGGTTTCGGGCGTAGAATTCTCGGCACCACCGGAGCTCGCGAGCGATGTGCTCTCGAGCCGCATACTCTGCGTCGGGCGGAAGCCCGAGCGCCTTGAGTCGCTGATGCCGCACGCGCACCAGGGAGTTCAGGTCGATGATCAGGGCGTAGATCTTCTCCTGGTCGACTTCGAACAGTTCCTTGGGCGGCGGGATCTCCGGCACCAAAGGCACGTTGGCCACGCGATAGCCTTTGTGGGCCAAGTACATCGAAAGCGGCGTCTTCGACGTTCGGGACAAGCCGACCAGGATCATGTCCGCTCGGCGGAGGTTCTGCAGGGACTGCCCGTCGTCGCTCTTGACCGCGAACTCCACAGCTTCGATCCGCCGAAAGTACTCGGCGTCCATCTGGTGCTTGATGCCCGGCGTCAGGAGCGGCTCCGCTCCCAGGAACGTGCTGAGTTTGACCACGAGTCCGCCGATCAGATCCGCGCACTCGATCCCCTTTTCTTCAGCGAGGAGCTGCAGGAAGTCTCGATGTTCGGGATCGATAATCGTGTAGACGACGAACGCGCCATCGGCCTCGGCGGTCTCGAGGATCTCGCGAATCTCGACCTTCGAGCGAACGCGAGTGAAGGTCTCGGGCGCCACGTCGATGTCCCGGAACTGGGTCAAGGCGGCCTTCACGACCTTCTCACCGGTCTCCCCCGTCCCGTCGGCAACGATGAACACGCTCCGCGTCATGGTGGGCGTACTGTCCCGGAGGTCGTATCGAGTCAAACGGGGGCTTCACTTATGCCACGGTCCCGGCCACCCATTGTCACTGCGAGCCGCTCGGCTGAGCAGAATCGACCTCCGCGGTTCGGGCGTTCGTGCGCGCTCGGGCCGAAGCCCACGCGTAGAGCGCGACGCCCGCCGCGACGACGACGAACGAGAGCAGCTGCGACGTCGAAAACGGTCCGAACGAGCCTCGCTCCGGGTCCCCGCGGAAGATCTCGGTCGTGAATCGCGCGATCGGATACACGATCAGGAGAAGAGCGATGTTCTCGCCGTCAAAACGGCGTCGGGGGAAATACCACATCAAGAACAGCCCGCAGGCCAGTGCGAAGGTCGCGTCGTAGAGCTGCGTCGGGTGGACCGCTACGCCCTCGGTCGCGGGAAACGCCACCCCCCAGGGAACGTCCGTCGGCTTGCCGTAACAGCACCCCGAAAGGAAGCAGCCGAGCCGGCCCCAGGCGGCTCCGATCATGACGGCCGGCGCAAACGCATCGGAGTAGAGAAGGGCGTTGAGCTCCGGCCGGCGACGAAAGTAGACGGCCGCCGTCAGCAGGGCGCCGATCATTCCGCCGTACCAGACGTATCCGCCCTCCCCCAGCCGCAGGAAGTGCCACGGATCTTCCTGGAGCAGCTCCCAGAGCGATTCGATGACGCGGCCGTCCTCGGTGACGTGGCCCGGGGCTTCGAAGAGGGTGTGTCCGATCTTGGCCCCCAGAAGGCTCGCCACGAGCATGACGATGAAGAGATCCCACGCCTGACCCCGCTCGAGCCCCCCTCGGTGGCCGGCCCCTGGCGGGACGAGCCAGAAAACCGTGGCCAGGGCGGCCACGTAGCCCAAGGCCATCAGGGCGGCGTACGACGGGACGCTCCATCCGTTGACCTCGAAGAGGGTGGGCAGCATCGCGCTCTGCTCAACACGCGAGCGGCGGGCTTGTCATCCCGCGTCCGTCAGGCCGGCGTCGCGCAGGACACGCTCGGCCGGGCCACCCCGAACGACCGCGACGCGGGTGAGTCCTTCCTGCCCCAGGCAGGCGAGCGCCGCCTCGGGACGCGGAGCCGGCGGCTCCGGAGAAGCGCCGCCTCCGGCGACGACCCGGGCGCCGGGCCCGTCGGCCACGACGCGCCACGTGCGAACGTCGAGCGGCTGAGGGTCGACCACGACCTGGGCCAACCAGCCACCGTCGACCAGGGTCAGGCGGGCATCAAAACCCGGGGGGACGTCGCCCTCGCTGGGAGCAACGACTTCAACCCGCGGCCGCCCCTGACGTATGCGACAGAAGAAACCGGCGTTGATCCGAGCCGCTTCGGCCTCCTCGAGACCCACCTCGACGTCGATGCCCTCGCCCCGCAAACGCGCGATGCCCCGACCGTCCACCCGCGGATCCGGGTCGCGGACGGCGACGACGATCCTTCCGATCCCCGCCCGAACGATGGCGTCACAGCAGGGGGGCGTCCGACCCCAGTGGCTGCACGGCTCGAGCGTCACATACATCGTCGCACCGCGGGCCGCCGGTCCCGCGATCTGCAGAGCCACCACTTCGGCGTGAGGTCGGCCGTGCTGCTGCGTCCGCGCCTCGGCGATGAGCGCCCCGCCGCCGACGATGACGGTGCCGACGGTCGGGTTCGGCCACACCCGGCCGAGCCCCGATTCGGCGAGGCGCAGCGCTCGCCCCATCCACTCCCGATCGGCCACGTTCGGCTTGTAGTGGTCTGGCCCCCGGTTTTGAATCGATTTGTCGCGTCCCGGCGTCGCTCGCGAGCTTTCGGTTGCCGGAGCACCGGCAGGCGTTCAAGACGAAACGGGTGGGGGTGCGGATAAAGATCTGCGGCTTCGTCGAGCCCGCCGATTTGGAGGCCGCTCTGGCCTTCGATTTCGATGCCGTCGGCGTGGTCCTGGACCCGGGACCACTTCAAGTGAGCGAGACGCGGGCCCACGAGCTGCGACGGATGGCCCAATCGGCGGGACGGCTCGCGGTGGCGGTGCCCGGAGCAACCTCGCCCGATGCACTGGCTCGACTGCTCGACGATGGCTTCGACCGCGTGCAGGCCTTGGCGACGGCCGATGTGCTCGCGCGATTCGGTCGCGATCCTCGGGTCCTGCCCGTCTTCTTCGACGGCCGGGATCTCGGCGTGCGCATGCGGTTGTTGCTAGCCGACTGGTCGCCCCCGTCGGACGAGCGTCCGCTCACCGGTCTCGTGAACGTGGATGCCGGGGCCGGTGGAGGCAGCGGAAAGAAGGCGCACTGGGGCCGAGCCCGTCAGGCTTCGGACGAGCACCCCATCATGCTCGCGGGCGGGCTGACCGCCACCAACGTGGCCGACGGGATCCGGCAGGTTCGTCCTCGAGCGGTCGACGTCAGCTCGTTCACCGAACGAGAGCCGGGCCGAAAGGATCTCGACAGAATCCGCCGCTTCGTCGAAGCCGTCCGCGCCTGCCCGGCACCTCAGGGGACCGCCGACCCGACCGCGCCTCCCGCCTCTACCCCGTCGCCGGTCGTGAGATAGGGGTCGGCGGCCTCGATCAGCTGCGGGAGGCCCAGCTGCTCGACGTACCGATCGACCACGCTACCGACCGACGTTCTCCGGAAAGCCGAATTGACGACATTGATGATGCTCGCCCCCGCGGTGGGGACCGTGATCAGCCGACCGAAGATCTGAATCGTGTCCACCAGCAGGTCGAGAGGACGGCCGCTCTCGTAGTGAACGTGGAGCCACAGGCGCTGCCAGTCGAAGGTCGCGCTGAGGAGGTTGTTCGCGATCCAGATCCGGCCCTTGGTAGGACGTACGCCAAAGCGTTCGGACGTGGCCAGCGACCGACAGGCAGCACTGCGGTCGCCGCGATCGCACCCGAATCCGAGCTCGAGAAGGGAACGCGTCACGCGAAGTAGATCGACGCTGCCGTTGAGCTGACGCTCCAAGAGGCCGTAGCTGAGATCCAGAATGGCCGACGTCGTCAGCGGACCGGTCCCTTTCGGATCGCGTTTGGGTTCACGACCTTGGACGATGGCGTACGGATGGTCGAGGTTGACCTTGGTGGCGGTGCCGCGGACCCGCAGTCGGAGGTCGCCGCCCGGCGTGAGCTGCAGCGCCGACTCGAGGAGCACGTCGCCTTCCCAGATCCCGAACGCCAAGCGGCGAACCTGGAGAAGGCCCGCCTCGTAGCGGGGCTCGAAGATGACGTCTTCGGCCACGACATCATCGATGCGTACGCGGTCGGCGACGACATCCGGGCCCGGTGGGCGACCGTAAGGCCGAAGCGCCTGGTAGTCCGCGGTCGTCGGAGCATCGATGAGGATATCGCGGGGGCTGATGATGAGTTTCGCCGCCCGGGCGCGGTCGAAGAGCTCTTCGAGTCGGGCTTCGATGTCATCGCCGACCATGCCTCGGGCACCAGCCACCTCCGGCCGATAACTTGGCGGAGCGACTCGAAGCTCCTGGCGAACCGGGATCGTCCCCGTGAGCGCTGCGACCTCGAGGGCGCTCGAAGCGGCCCCCAGGCCCCGAGCCGAAACGCTGCCCCTCACCGTCCACCGCGACGGTGACGGGGAGCGCACGTCGATCGCCACGGCCGCCGTGCCCGTCGCCGTCGAGAGCTGCGGTACGAGCGGCAGCAGCCGAGCGAGACTGGCCGTCGCCGTGAGGGCTAGACTTGGCTGCCAGACGCCGTAGCGACCGGCCTGAAAACGGCCCCGGCCGCGAACCTCGACCCCGAGCGCGGGCGACGAGACCTCGAGCTCGTCGAGATGCACTCCGCCTCCGCGGGGATGGGTCGCCGTGATGCGAAGACGCCCCGCACCGAGGTTTCCGGTGACCGAAGCCACGCCCACGCGCTCGGTCCGACCCCGGATCGATAGCCGCTCTCCAGCAGCGCTCGAAGCGAGTTCGCCTTCCAGGTCGAGCTGCTCGACGTGCACGCCAGTCTCGACCGCATCGGCGGTCTCGGCGTCCAGGTGAAAGCTCCCTTGCAGCCGTGACGCCCGATGCTCGACCTCGCCCTGCCCGTTCGCGCCGCGGACGACGATGACGTCCTTCATCGCAACGTCGACGCCTTGAAGCCGGACGACGAAACGCCCATCCGCATCCAGCGGCCGCGGCGCGAGCAGTCCTCCGGGAACCTCGGCATCGACGCCGAGACTGACGCGTCCTCGCAGCGGCGGCACGAGGTCGGCGGTGTAGGCAGCCGGAAGCGCGGCCGCCAGGCGCTCGACCGCCGGAACCTCGACCTTGGCCTCGACGCGCAGAGACCCCTCGCTCTCGCCGGCGAGCTCCACGGTCGCGGCCAGGGCCTCGGCCGCGCGAAGCTCCGTCCGGGAGGCGTACAGGACCAGCTCGGGCTCCCAGGCCACGTCGGCATCGATCGCCATCGAGCCAGGGACCGAGAGATCGGAAAACGTCGCCGACGACCAATCGGACGCGACCGAAACGGTCGCCCGACGCGGCACCTGGATCACGGACGCATCCGTGAATGCCTGCCCTTCGACGCTGGCCTGGAAACGGGCGCCAAGCACATGGAAGTCGGGACCCCGCAGCTCCGGGATCCGTCCCTGACTGGTGATCGACCGAAGTTGGCCTTCGCTCACGTCGGCCTGCGACTCGAGGCGCACTCGTCGGGCCGAAATGCCCGCCAGCTCCAGGCGGGACACGTCCGACACTGCTGCGAGCGTCATCCGCGACGACCGACCGTCTCCGGGGACGGACGTGACCTGGAGCTCGACCCGTGGGGCACGGACCTCGGGGCCACCTTCGATGATTACGCCGTCGGCCGCGACCACTGCGTTTGCCTCGATCCTCCGGTGACTCCCATCGAGGCCCACCGTCTGGCCCGTGGCATCGAGGCGGAGTTGGACGCTGCGGGCGGCGCCCGAGCCGAAGTCGACCGCACCGACTTCCAGCGCCGCCGTGAGTCGCGGCGATGGACGGTCGTACGGAGGCGCCAGCGCCAGTCGGCCCGTCCCGCTCAGGCTGGCGAGGCGAAGACCCTCGAACGACGCATCGACCGCTTCTAGCTCGAGGTCGGCAAAAACGTCAGGCGTCGGTCCTCTCGCGACTTCGAGCTGTGCCCGCTCGGCGCGGGCCGCGACCTCGCCCGAGGTCAGCCGAAAGCCCGTGACGCGTACCCGGCCCTCGGCCTGAACGAGCTCGAGGTCCTCGCCGCGCCGCTCGATCCGAACGTCGACGCCGTCGATCGCGGCGCGCCCCGCGACGCTCGGCTCGGGACCGAAGAGAACCGCCGACCACTCGTCCGCGGAGATCGAGCCGTCGGCCTGAAGTCGAGCGGCCCCCGTCGTCGCCGTGCGCGCGGACCAAGCGCCCAAGTCTCGGGTCGACGCCCGCGCCCGAAGTCGCGTCTCTTTCCCGATCTCGAACCGACGAAGCTCGACCGCGCCCCGGTCCGCCGACGCATCGAGGTCGATCTCGAGGTCGGCCGACGTCGACAAGCCAGCGGCTCTCAGTCCTCGGACGGTTCCGTGATGGCGCCAGCGGAGCGCGAGCGATTCCAGGAGATCCGCGGCTTCGAAGTCCACGGACGCGGTGGCAGTCGTCGTCATGCGCAGGTCCGACTGGAGGTCGAGCTCGGCCCGCTGGAAGTCGACTCCACCCGGGCGCTCGTCGCCGAGCTCGATGCGGGCGACGGTCTGCAGCTCGGGGTCAACCATTCGGCCGTCGGCCTCGAGATGCAGAGGGCTCACTTCGACCGCCGTCCCTTCGGCTCGGATGCGCAACGTGAGATCACGGACGGACACGCCCTGCCACGATGCCGACCAGCCCGAGTCACCCGACGTCGCGGAGTCCGCGTCGCCCGACGTCGCAGGCGGGTCGCCGTTCGACGGGAACAGCCGGGCCCAGTTGAGGCCCGGCGTTCGCTGGTCGATGACGACCACCGGACCGACGACGGTCAGCTCTTCGACTTCGACCCGGCGCCACAGCAGAGCCGCGGGCGCGAGACGTACATCCAAGCGCTCCACGGCCAACGGATCGTCATCGAAGCCCGGCGGCGGTCCAACGACGACGCTCTCGAGCTCGATGCCGCTCCACAGCAGGACTCGAGCCCGGCCGATGGTGACGTCCGCATCGACGAACCTCTCGGCGACTCCGGCAAGCAGGCGCCCCATCCACGCCGGTGGCAGGAGGGCGATGCCGATGACGACGCCGGGCGGAACGAGCAAAACGGTGAGCAGGACTCCCGCGACGACCCGGCGGCTGGCGAGCCGCGACACGCTCTCCCCCTACAACCATTCATCCGCCCCCGGCCAGCGCGGCCAGGACGTTCCGCGAAAAGTCCCCGGCCACGAACCGAGGACCGCCCATCGGCCGTCGCTCACCGGGGCCGCAGTCGCTGCAATCGGTGCCGAAGTCTCGCTCCCCGAACGCGGTCGGCCTGCTTACTCGAGTCGATGCAGAAGCGGGCCAGGGCCGACCTATCTGTCGACGAAGCGCGCAACGAGAAACCGCGGAAGGTGCTGTCCGTGTTGCACCGACGGTTACACTCGATGTGCGCGCCGTCTCGCGCTATCGCAGCTCGGCCGATTCGAGTAGGCTTCGGAACATGCGGGCCCTGCTCCTGCTCGTTTGGCTCCCGATTCAGGCGGTTCCGCTCGTCGGCGAGGATGGCGCCGCCGAGTTGAGCGAAGTGGACGGTCGCCTGGTTCTCCAGCTCGGGGCCAACTTCGATGCTCCATCGACGGGTGCAGCGATCCGTCGAGCTCTGCCCGAAGCCCAGGTCCTGATCGATGGGTCGACGATCGTCGTCGAAGGCATCGCCGCCGACGCGGCCCGGAAGGCGCTCGCCCGCATTCAGGTGGAGGCTTCGCCGCTCGATGACGTCGACGCCTTGCTCGCCCAGCTTCGGGAGCCCGGGACGAACGAGTCCGGGTCGGGCTCGTCGATCCGCGCCCGCAGAGAAACGGCGGCGGTGCGTCCCGGGCCGACTCTGATCGCAAAGGTCGCCAAGGTCGACCATCAAAAATTCCCGCTGGTCCTGCTGACGCTGAAAACCGAAGGCGAGGTGGAGGGTTTGAAGACCAAGGAGCTGGTCGTTCTGCCCCGCGTGCGGTCCCAAGGTGGTCTCATCGACCGGGCCGATGAACAGTCCATGAAGAACCTCGGCGCGTGGTACGTTCGCGTGGGCGACCGGGTGCAGGTCGCGCTCGAGGACAAGCCCGAGGATCAGCCGGTATGGGTCGCATCCGACCTGGAGCGCATCCGCTGATTCACCAAGGCAGGTCGATCGGAACTTCGGGCTCCAGGACCGGGTAGCCAATCAGAAAGCCCTGGACGAAGGTCACGCCGGCCTCGACGACACCGCGAAGTTCGGCGACCGTTTCGACCCCCTCAGCCACAACCTGCGCCCCCATGTCGGTGCAGAGCTTCACCACACCTTCCACCAGACGCTGGGACCGCTCGTCGTCGGCGACCGCACGGGTGAGTTCTCGGTCGAGCTTCACGATGTCGGGCTGCAGCTGCGCAATGTAGAGAAGATTGGAGAAGCCCGCTCCGAGATCGTCGACCGCTAGCCGGATGCCCTTGTCGCGGATCTCGCTCAGGGTCCCGCGACAGTATGACTCGTGGCTGAGCGGAACCGATTCGGTGATCTCCAGATAGACCGGGTGCTCGTGCTGAAAGATGGGATCGTCCGGGCGAACGACCCACCCGTCCTCGAATTCCTTGGGATGAACGTTCAGAAACAGCGCGGAGTTTCGACACTCGGCGATCGCCAACCCCCGGGTGATCCGTCCGAGCTCGCCGCACACGTTCTTGGCGATCGTTTCTTCGATCAACGCCGGCGGCCCGACGAATCGAACATCGGTCGAGCGAAGGAGAGCCTCGTACGCGAAGACCCGCTTGGTTGCGACCTCCACGATGGGCTGAAACGCCACCTTGAGCCCGGTGATCCCGATCGTGCTCTCGACATGCGGTACCAGGTCTTCGGTGAGGCCGCGCCGGGTGATGCCCATGAGGCGGAGGCTAGCATGCTCCCCGAGCGCAACGAATCGCAGGTGCGCGGGACGGCTACGAGCTGAAGCGGGACGACCCAAAATATGCGATGGTTCCCGCCAATGCGCACCGCACGCCTGCTGTTTCCGGTTATCTTGGCTACCTCCGCGGCTCCTTCAGCATCCGCCGCTCCACCGAATCCGGCGCAGTTCATGCCCCGTCGCGCCGGAGCGGTGATCGTCTGGAAGGAGCCCCAGCGCATGCTGGAGCAAACCGAAGCGTTGGCCGCCCGAGCGGGCTTGGTCCCCCCCGGCCAGCCCGCGGGCTGGCTGCTATCCCAGGCACTCGCCGAGTCGCCGGAACTGTCCGACATCGATTTCAGCCGCCCCGTCTGGATGGCGGTCATGCCGGAGAAGAAGGACGCGGGTCCCGAGGACGAGCTCGAGTTCCTGCTGGTTGCAGGCGTAAAGGGCAATGGCGAGAAGGTTGCCAAGAAGATGGCCGAGCAGCTGCGGGTCAGCGTCCAGGGCAGCTTGATCATCGCGGCGAGCAAGACGCTGCCCGCGGCGATCGGCAAGCCTCAGACGAAGCCCTTCCGCTTTCCGGCCAGCATGAAGCCGGTCCGAGCTCAAAACGAACTCTTCGCTTACGTGAAGCTGGATGCCTTTCCGTCGGCCAAGGCGGCCATGGCCTCCGACCAAGCGAGCGACCGGCCGAACCTCTCGCCGGAGATGAGAGAGCTGTACGAGACCTTCGACGCCGAGCAGGACGAAAACCTGGAGCAGATCGCAGGACTCGGCGCGGGACTTCACTTGGGCGAACTCGGCATCAGCCTGAATTGGTACCTGCGCCCGAAGCCAGGCACCGAGCTGGCGGCGTTTCAAAAGCGCCTGAAGAACGTCGCCACTCCGCTGATCCGGGGCCTCCCGGCGGCGAACTTCATGCTCGTCTTCGGCACGACCGAGGTCGGCCCTTGGATCGAACCCTACATCGAGCCGTTCGTACGCGGGGCCAAGGCCGAGATTCAGGCCGTCGACGAGAAGGATGCAGCGGAGCTCGACGGTCTTCTGAAAAGGATCGCGGGGAGCTGCGCCGCCATGACGGTGGGCGTCGTGGGCGGCAGCTCGATGGACGCCATCCAGGTCCTCGGTTCGGGCACGTGTCGACCCGCCTCACGCCTGACCTCTTCGATCGCCGGTCTGGTCGACTGGTCCAATGCGCGAGCGAAAGCCGCAGCGAAGGGCTCTTTAGGGCAAGCGACGACCTTGGACTATCAGGCCAAAGCCTTCGAAACGTCGGGCGTGAGCTTCGACCTCGTGCGCTTTCCGTCGAGCGGGCCGGACGCTTCAGGCGACGCTCAGCTGAAGAGGGCCCTAGCCGTGGGCGCGCCGAGCGCCTCCCGGGGCCTCTTCGGTTGGAACGCGACGGCGGGGGCCCTGGGCCGTCTCGTCGAGAGCGCCAAGGCCAATGCGCCGTTCAAGTCCAGCACGCGTCAGGCCAGAGTCCAGGCCGCCCTGATCTCACCACGCTTTTACGAGGGCTACATGCAGGTGGGTCCCATCGTGAGCACTTTTGCCCCGCCGGAAGCGACCCCCATGATGGGTCCGCTGCGGATCCTGATGAATCAGATGCCGCCGCTCGGCTTCGCTGCCCGGACCCTCCCCGATGGCTCTCAGCTCGGCCAGCTCATCGTTCCCGAGGAGATGGCGCAGCTCGCGGCTGCCTTCGCTCAAATGATGCGCCAGAATCAGCCTCGCTGATCCGGAGGTCTCGTTCCTTCCATCGTCGATGACTCCACAGCCAGTCCCCGGGATTCGCCAAGAGATCGCCTTCGAGCTCCCTTACGTAGTCGGCCAGGACGTCTGGACCCGCGAGCGGTTGGAACTCAACGACGTATCGATGGTCGCGGCGGGCCCACATTCGGACATAGAGGACCCGGTCCACCCCTCGCGCCATTCGTTCGATCGACCGTGACCAGCGCGTGGGTACCCTCAAGAGGGGATGGGAGCGCCATCGTTCGCCCGGCAGCGGAGCTTGATCGGCGAGGTAGGCAGTGACCGCTCCCGGCGCGCTCAGTCCTCGACGCAGACCGGACAGGCTCAGCGCTCGAGAGCCGAAGCGGGTGCGCTGTCGATCGAGCCACCGGTCGGCCGCCGCCGATGCTTGACGCTGCCGGACGATTCGCAGACGAGCACCGAGCCGAACCCCAGCGGCGATAGCGAGCCACTCCCAGTTGGCCCGATGGGCCCCGAGGCAAAGGACCGAATCCCCAGCGTCCAGCTCTTCCCAGTTGGCGAAATGAACGAGCGTACTCCACGAACTCGGCGGAAGGCTTGCCGCGCGTCCGATCTCGAGAGCGGTGGTCGCAAGGCGCATACGGAACTCGGAAGCCCATCGGCGGCGTCGGCGGATCGAGGCGCTCGGAAAGGCGAGCTCGAGGTTCTTGGCAACGATGCCCGGTCGATACGCGCGTAGGCCGAGTCCTATGAGGTTGCGCCCGACCAACACCCCTCGCACCGTCTCACGCGCGACGGCGCCGCGCATCTCGGATTCTGCTATGGTCCGGCCCGTGTTGATGACCGTCGTGGGGTCGGCTGACGCCTTCAATTCGTCCGGCCGGCGCCACTCCTGCTATCTGGTCGAACGCCCCGGCGAACCGACGATCATGGTGGATTTCGGCCCCACCGCGCTCTCGGGCATTCGACGTTTGGGTCGAGAGCCAAAGGACATCGACGGAATACTCATCACCCACCTGCACTGCGACCACATCGGCGGGCTTCCCTTCCTGGTCCTGGACTCGATGTTCCACGTGCGGAGGAGTGAGCCGCTTCGCTTGTTGGGCCCCCTCCAGCTGAAGGGACGGCTGCAGAATCTCCTGGAAGCCAACTATCCCGACCTGACCCAGCACCAACCTCCGTTCGAACTCGACATTCGGGAGGTCGAGCCCAACCGCACCGTGGAGTGGCTGAACCTGACCATCGAGACGTTTCCCGCCGACCACATGGATCCCCCCGACCAGCCGCTGTGCCTTCGCGTCACGGATGCCGCCGGGCGGACGGTCGCGTTTTCCGGCGACACGTCCATGTCTCCCGGCCTGGAGGCCGCGGCTCGAGGGGCCGACCTTCTAGTCGCCGAGTGCACCGGCCTGCGGCATCCCGTGGGACGGCACTGCGCGTGGGAGGACTGGGCCGTAAAGCTCCACGACATGGACGCCGAGCGCGTTTTGCTCAGCCATCTCGGCGACGATGTTCGAGAAGCTGCTCAGCGCGGAGAGCTGACGACGGAGGCCGACGTCCGCCTCGAGTTCGCGGACGACGGCCTCATGATCGAAGTCTGACGCGGGTCAGGACTGGCCGCTGCCGGTCGCCGGCTCCGGCTGAGGCTCGGGCTCCGGCTCGGGCGGTAGCAGCATGGGTCCCTCCTCGATCGGATACTCGTAGTACTCGTAATCGTCGGCCCGATCGACGTCGATGTCGAGGTAGCCGTAGTTGGGAAGACCGGTACCGGCCGGGATGAGGCGACCCATGATCACGTTCTCCTTGAGCCCGCGCAGGTGGTCGATCTTGCCGCTGATCGCCGCTTCGGTCAGTACCTTCGTCGTCTCCTGGAAGGACGAGGCCGAGATGAAGGACTCGGTCGACAAGGAAGCCTTGGTGATCCCCAAGAGCATCGGCTCGCCGACCGCGGGACGTCCTCCCAGAGCCATGACCCGATCATTCTCCTCCTCGAAGGCATGCTTTTCGACCTGCTCATCGATCAAGAACACGGTGTCTCCGACGTCGCGCACGCGGATCCGCCGCAGCATCTGGCGAACGATGACCTCGATGTGCTTGTCGTTCAGCTTCACGCCCTGCAGCCGATAGACCTCCTGGATCTCGTCGACCAGGTAACGAGCGAGAGCCTTCTCACCGAGCACCTTGAGGATGTCGTGCGGGTTGGCGGCCCCGTCCATCAACGGCTCGCCCGCCTTCACCCGATCGCCTTCATGAACAGATATGTGCTTCGACTTCGCGATCAGATACTCGTGCGTTTCGCCGAGCTCCGGCTTCACCAAGACCTTCCGCTTACCCTTGGTATCCTTGCCGAAACTGACTAGACCGTCGACTTCGGAGACGACCGCGCAGTCTTTGGGCTTCCGCGCCTCGAAGAGCTCGGCCACCCGGGGCAAACCACCGGTGATGTCCTTGGTCTTCGTGGTCTCCCGGGGCACCTTGGCGATAACGCTGCCCGGACCGATCCGCTCTCCGTCGGCGACGGTGATGTTGGCTCGCGTCGGCAGTGAGTACTGGGCGGGCTGAATGCCATTGCCCAGCATCTTCGTGTTGCCGTCATCATCGAGAATCATGAGGCGCGGTCGGGCATCCGGGTCACGCGACTCGATCACGACCTTGCGCGACATACCCGTGACCTCGTCGAGCTCCTCGGTGATGGTCACGCCCTCGATGAGGTCGCCGTATTTCACGATGCCACCGACTTCGGACAGCAGCGGCATGTAGAAGGGCTCCCAGTCGGCGAGCTTTGCGCCCTTGTCGGCCTTGGCCCCATCGGCGAAGTGCACCGTCGCACCGTATGGAATCTGATACTGCTCTTTGACCAGACCCGTCTCGTCGCAAACCTGCATCTCACCATTGCGATTCATGGCAACGATGGTCTCCGACACTTCGTCTTTGCGGGTCACCGTCGACAGATTCAGATACTTCACGACTCCGCCGAATCGGGTCTCCAGGTCGGATTTCGCTCCGCGGGTCAAAGCAGCCCCACCCACGTGGAAGGTCCGCATGGTCAGCTGCGTGCCCGGCTCACCGATCGACTGAGCCGCGATGACGCCCACGGCCTCCCCGAGGTTGACTCGGCGACCACGGGAGAGGTCACGACCGTAGCATTCGGCGCAAACGCCGCGCTTGGTCTCGCAGGTGAGCACCGAGCGTATCTTCTCGCGTTGGATACCCGCCTCTTCGACGAGTACGACCTTTTCCTCGTTTACCTCTTCGCCCGCCTCGACGATCACTTCACTGGTGTGCGGATGCACGATGTCGTCCAGAGCCACTCGACCCAGGATGCGATCGCCGATCTGCTCGATGACCTCGCCCGACTCGAC
>CAYYOT010000060.1:0-31640 GCA_964473255.1 uncultured Myxococcales bacterium
ACGCCCGTCCTGGGCGCACAAGACCCTCTGGTGACCGGCGTGGTGTTCAGCGACTTCTACGACAACGGGCTCCGCCTGCTCCCGGTGCTTCAACAAGCGGTCGAAGACTACGAGGACGACGTACAGTTTCGGTTTCGTTCTCTGCCCGCCAACCCCGACCCCTCGCAAGACGGCACGGGCATGGCCGCCGCGGCGGTGCTCGCCGCTCGCGAGCAAGGACGATTTTGGGACATGTATGGGCTCCTGATGAAGCAGCGGACGGCGCTTCGACGAGACGTCTTCATGAAGGACGCGACCGACTTCGAGCTCGACGTCGCTCGCTTCGAGTCCGACCTCGGGTCGGAGACGATCGCCGCGCACGTCGCTCGCGACGTCGCGGCCGCCGCGTCCTTCGGCGTTCGGGGTACGCCGACGATGTTCATCAACGGCATCCCCTTCGAAGGGGCACGAAGCTACGGTCGCCTGGCGCGCTACATCGACACCGAACTCGAGGCGGCGCGGGCCCGGGTCTCTGCGGGGGTGCCGCGCACCCAGGTCTACGACGACATCATGCGGTACGAGGTCGGCAAGACGTGGGAGCTGGCGCCGGCGCGAAAGAGCGTCCCATCCTCGGAGCGGTCGGCCTCCGGCGGCCGACCCTCCGAGCGCTGACGAAATGCCGCGCTCGGCGCACCCCGAGCGCTCAGCGCGGGGCGCGTCGCCGCCGCCGGGCTCCGAGCATGAAGCCGGCCAGCAGGACGAAAACGGGAAGCGTCCCTGGCGACCCGTTCACCCCGCGGCACCCGCCGTCGTCGGTGTCGAACGCGCCGGGGGGCGGGGCAATGCAGGGCGCGGGATCCTCTCCCGAAGGATAGATCGTGCAGATCCCGGAGATGTCATCGCTCTCCAGCGAGCGTTTCGAAGTTTCGCACCGCTGAGAGTTGAAGGCCATGGTGGCCTCGGCCAGGCTCGGGTCTTGGGTGAAGTCGGGATGGTTCAGCCCGATCACGTGTCCGAGCTCGTGGGTCAGCGTGTTTTCGAGATCCTGCTGGCGGAACAGGTCGTTGCACTCGACGTCGGCGTTCAAGAACAGGAAGCGCTCGTTGAACTCGACGTCGGCGTCCAAGAGCTCTCCGGTGTTCGTTCGGAAGGTGGGCGTGGTCAGGGCCAGCGCCGACCGGTCGTGGGGCCATTCATCGCGGAGGATGTGCACGAGGACGTTCTGGTTGGGGCCCCCGTCCTGAAAGCCGGCGGTCACGCCGTCCGCGGTGCCGGTGTAGCGGAGGCTCATGTCCGAGCAGGATACGCCCGTCCATTCGGCGAAGGACCGCTGAAGGTCGGTCTCCGCCGTGTCGTACAGCTCCGCTAGGTTGGGATTGGCGACGAAATCGACCTGGCGTGTGTACCAGGTCGGGGTCGGCGTTCCGCCCGAGGGCTCGATGCACACGAAAGCCCAAGCGGGGACCGCGGTCAGGCTGAGCGCCAGCGCCGCCAGGATCGATGACGAGACTCGGGTCTTCACTGGCTCACCTCGGTGGCGCCCAGCCGAGCGGCGAGCTCGTGGAGCGGCAGGGCGTTCGGAGCCCGGGCGGAGCCCCCGACGAAGCCGAGGCCGGTCACGTCGCGCACGGCCCACTTCACCCCCCCGCGGTCCACCACGTGGTAGGTCCCTGCGGCGAGACCGACGGCGGTCATCCCTCCTGCCGGGCTCATGCGGGCGAACACGACGACTTCCTCGCCGATGCCGAACGTCGAGGCGCCCGGAACCGGTTGGCTGACGTCGCCGACCGTCCCGCCGGGGCTCACGACGACGATCGTCGCCCGGGAGCCGGTCTTGGCCGCCCAGAGCTCGTCGACGCGGATGGTCGTCTTCGTGAGGATTCGCCCGCCGCGGTCTCGGCCCGACCAGGCGCTTTCCACGTTCACGACCGATCCCTTGGCCACCACGTCGGCGGCGGCCGCCATCTCCGGGAGGGACAGGCTCTCGACCAGCGCCGCGGACGCGCTCGTAGCCGGCGCCAACGCCGCGGCGACCAGCGCGAATCTTCTAATCATGTCGCCTTCATAGCCGCGCAGCCGGGGATAGCCACGTGACGTTTTGGGTTCGATTCACGGGGCAAGCCGAAAGCCCTGCCGATCAATAGCACACGACGCCCGCTTCGAACTCGTCGAAGCACTCTTCGTCGAAGGCGGTTACCCGGAGCTTGTGTAGCCCCCGGGCCTCGCAGCGGTACACCGCGGTCGAGCTGGTGGTGACCTCTAGGGTGCCGCCGGGTGCGTCCCACGTCATCCCCACGATGTCGCCGTCGGGGTCCTCGACGATGAAGTCGACGTGCATGCGTGCTCCGAGCGGACCGGCCGATGGCGCGATGGCCACTCGGTCGATGACGGGGCAGAGGTTGATCTCGGTGTCGATCTCGAGCTCAACCTCCAGCGTGCAGATCTGGCTGCATCCGTCGAGAACCGCGAGATTGCCGTCATCGCAGTCTTCGCCAGGGTCGAGTCGGCCATTGCCGCATTCGGGCGGTATGTCGGGATCGTCGCCACAGGCATGAGCCAACAGTACGGCAGCCAGCGCTGGGCCCCGCATCCACCGTGGTCGCACCCGCACCCCCTGAGCCCTCATCGACGATGCGGGTCCCCAGGTCACGCGCAATAGATCGGGCCCTTTCAAGGTTCGCCGGGCCGCCAAATTCTTGAAATGAATCAGTCACAATCGTTTTCGAGCCGTTGTGGTAGGTCCCCTTCGATGAATTTCGACACCTTCAAACCAATCACGCGCTCCATGCTTTTGGCCTCGGCCCTGGCGTGCACGCAGCAGTCGGGCAAGGAGGCGAATACGGCGCCGAGGACCCCTGCCGCCGAAGATCATTCGGCCCCGACGCCCGCCGCGTCCGAATCTGCGGCAACGAAGCCTTCGGCCGCCGCCGGCGAAGGCGAGGTGAAGCGCTACGGGATGTACGAGGGCACGTCCGAAAAGCGCAAGATCATCTTGGCGCTGACCGGCAGCGGCGGCGCCATCCTTCGCAGCCGACCGGCGGGGGCCACGGCCGCCGAGCAGTCGATGAAGCAGCGAGGGAAATGGTCCGAGTCCGCGGACGGCACCATCACCGTCGAGCTCGAGGCACCCGAGGGAGCGAGCGAAGGGACCACCACGATGGTCTTCAAGACCGATTCCAGCGGAAGCTTCATCGCGCACGACTGGGACAAAGACGTCTACGGCGAGGGGGGCTTCACGCTCGCCAAGAGCATCTGAGACCGCGAACCGGGCGAGCGCCGTCGCTCGTGAAAGGAGCGTCGGCGCGAGTCGAGCCGGCCCGAGTCAGTTGGCTGCGACCTTCGGTTTCTTACAGGCGTTTTCGCACTTGTGCACTTCGCACATGGCGAGGGCGCCGGCCCGTCCCAGCGCGAACGACGGATTGGTGAAGCGGGCGCCTACGGTCACGGGGTCGGTCGATTCTGCCGCCGCCTCCCATTCCTTCACGCACGGGCCGTTGCCGCCGTCCACCACGCATTCCTTCGACGGTACGCTACCGCAGTAGCACTTCAGCCCGTACTGGAGCTTGCTCAGGCAGCCGGCCTCCTGGTGGCACTCGACGACCTCCTTGCACAGCTCCGCCCTCGGCGTGCCCGCCTTGGGCCCGCCGGCGGCGATGTCGGTGGCGCCGAAGCACTCGTCGATGCGGTTCTTGGGGTTCGTGGGGGGCCACGATTCGCAGTTGAGCTCCTTGCAGGCCTTGCAGTCGGACAGGAGGCAGTCGGCCGAGCAGGCATCGCCGTCCTCGTTGTTGCCGTCGTCACACTCTTCTCCGGCTTCCACGGCTCCGTTTCCGCAGACCTGTTTTGTGCACGTCTTGGTGCAGCCGTCGCCGTCGATGGCGTTTCCGTCGTCGCACTGCTCGCCCTCTTCGACCTTTCCGTTGCCGCACTCGGTCTGGGTGCGAGCCAGGAGGCTGGGATACTCCCGGGCCCTGCGGTCCACCTCGGCGAGCTCGGGATCGGCGAGCTCCGGCAGATCGAAGCCGGGTCCGGGGGCAAAGACCGCCCAGAGGGCGAAGGCCCCACACAGGGCGGCGAAAGCGAGCAGGAGATACCGGGTATTTGTGTTCATGGGCCGTTCCTGAGAGGCGCCTACATACCCCAGCGAGCGCGGGTCGTCTGTGTCAGTTCGGAAAACGTCGGGCACAAAAAAAGGGGCCCGGACCGAAGTCCGAGCCCCCTCCTCACCAACCGGCCGTCAGACCGGCGGTTGACCGCGCCCGCTTAGCGGACGGCGCACTCCGTCTGGCAGACGTTGGTGTCGCACGTGAAAAGGCTGCCGGCGAGGCCCGAGGCGAACGCCGGGTTCGTGATCCGCGGAAGCACCGTCGACGGAGCGGTCGACTCGGCCGCGTCGTTGAACTCGTCAACGCAGGGACCGTTCGCCGCACCGAAGCAGGCCAGACCACCGGTGGCGGCGCCGCAGTAGCAGTCCTGAGCACCGTTCAGGGTCGCGAGGCACGAGCCCGTCGGGAAGTCCAGGTTCGGGTCGGTGCTGGTCTGACCCTCGGTGTCGCGAACGCAAGCCACCACGGCGGCGCACAGCTCGTCCTTGGGCTGGCCGGCGGCCGGACCACCTGCAGCGGTGCCCGTCGCGTTGAAGCACTCGTCGACGCGGTCGGCGGGCGACGATCCGGGGAACGCACGGCAGTTCAGGTCTTCACACTCTTCGCAGGCCAGAACCTGGCAGTTGGTGCAGCCGTCGAAGCGGACGGTGTTGCCATCGTCGCAGACCTCGAGGGGCTCGGTGCAGGTGCCGAAGGTGCCGCTGCCGTTCAGCGTGCAGACTTCGTTGCGGCCGGCGTTGCAGTCCGCATCCACCTGGCAGATGGCACCGTTGCCGCAGACCGCAGCGCCGATGGTCTGACAGTTGGCGTCGCAGGTGCCGGTGCCGGGGAGCTCGCACTCCTCGCCGCACTGGAACGTGCTGCCCAGGCTGGCGCAGTCGGCGTCCGTGGTGCACACCGTCTTGACGGTGGCGGTCCCGTTGTTGCTGTTGCCGGCCGCAGTGTCGACGCAGTAGCCGCTCTGGACGTTGTTGTCGCCGCAGAACTCGTTCAGGCACTGGTTGTTGCAGCCGTCGCCGTTCATCAGGTTGCCGTCGTCGCACTCCTCGACGCCGTTGTTGTTGACCACGCCGTCGCCGCAGACCTCGATGATGCAGCCGGCGGTGCAGCCGTCGCCGTCGATGGTGTTGCCGTCGTCGCACTCTTCGCCCGGATCGAGCTGGCCGTCGCCGCAGACGCCCACGGGGAGGCACTCGACGTCGAACTCATACGTCTCGTTGTCGGAAACGCCGCACTCGTTGTCGTCGCTCAGCACGACGGTCAGCGAGCCCACGCCCACGGTGCAGCAGGTGAAGGCGCCGGTGAAGGTGCCCACCAGCGGCGACTCGAGGGTCCGGTCGGGGTTGGCGCAGTCGCCGTTGAAGGTGCCGAGGTTCCCGGGGAACTGACCCCAGGTCACGGTCACGGCGTCGCCCTCGAGGTCCGAAAAGGCGTCGATCTTGATGTCGAGGTCGGCAACTTCGACCTGCGTGGCCGTCGGGAAGATCTCGATGTCTTCGGCGATCGGGCAGGCGTTGAACGAACCGGTCACGGTCAGAACGCCGCGCGGGGTCTGATCGAGGCAGTTCACGGGGATGGTAACGGGGGTGTTCACGCCGCCCACGACGAAGATCTCGTCGGAGACGCCGGAGCACTCGTACTGCTGGATGCAGATGCCGTCCGAGTTGCCGTCCTGGCAGTCGGAAAGCTGGGTGCAGTCCGCGCCGTCGTTGAAGCCGCCGACGCACTGGAAGGTCGACTTGGCGTTGATCTCACACACCCAGGGGTCGGTCTGAGACGCCGCGATCTGACCGAAGATGGCCGAGACCTCGGAGCCGGGCAGACCGGACACGTCGATGACCTTGGTCAGGCTGACGCCCAGGTTGGCGTTGGTGCACTCGGCATCGACGCGCGTGATCTGAACGTTCTGCGGGAACGTCAGGGCGAAGCCAACTTCGCCCTCGTTACCCGTGGGACCACCGTTGCCGTCGCCGCCGTTACAGCCGGCGAGCGCTACCAGGCCCGCCAGGCCAAAAATCTTGTTTACGTTGTTCATCTGTTCTGATTCCTCCCGCTGCGGTCCATCGCAGCGCGGTCCATATAGCCCAGCGGCCCGAGGAGAGTTGTTACGATTCAAAGGAGCCTTATCGACAACTCGGGTTCGCACCTGGTTTGGTCGTGCGATTAGTTGAAATGCATCCCGCGGGTTTCCTTCCAGCCGTGCGATAAGTCTCGTCGTGCGATTAAACAAAGGCGAGCGACTCCGGTAGCCTGCACCCGTCGGGTGAAAACGTGCGATAAGTTCCCATGCAGATGGATTGCGCGCGCGAGAGTATTGAATACTTACGCACCCTTATCGGTGTAGGAGTTGTCGAATTGGCTCCCCCGAATCGTCACGCTTGCCCACCGCCATCTGAGCTATACGGACGGCGCCGCGACCAACCAGCGGCGGGAGGAAAGTTACATAATGAAACTCAATACGGTTTGCACCACCATTGCGGGCCTGGGCCTCGTCGCCCAGACCGCGTCCGCGCAGGTCAACGACTTTCGCGGCTCTGATACCCTGGCCGAGCAGGTCTTGAACCTGATCGGACCCGACGTTGCCACGCTCGGCACCTGCGAGCTCGACCAGGGCGCCACGGCCCTCAACCTGACCTATGCCGGCACCGGCTCCTCGAACGGCGAGCGCCGCATGACCGCGGACGGCTCCTTCGCCACCATCGAACAGCGCATCGCCCCGATGTCGCGCTTTCTCGGCGACCGCGCCTGCCGCGTCAGCGATGGCGCGGACGCCGAAGGCTACGCCCACTCGATCGACGCCCTGTCGATCGTTCGCGGCACCGTCGGCACCAGCGCCTGCGACCAGGTCATCTTCACCGGCGTCATCACCGTGAACCCCGGTGACGAGAACGCCGACTCCACCGTCGACGTCAGCACGTTGGGCGAAGTCGACGACACCGCCCTTCCCCAGGACTACACGATCGGCGGCGGTTCCGGCGCCATCGAGGGTTGGAAGGACGCGACTCGCATCCTCTTTGGCGGTTTCCACCAGGACGGTGGTGACTCGACCAGCAACCAGAACTGCGACTCGGACGTCCGCCGCGCGCTCGTGAGCGAGTGGGGCAACTACTTCGAGTCCGGCGGCTGCGCCACGGACGCTTGCGACGGCCTGGCCATCTCGCACGCTTTCCGCCGCGCCGACTTCTCCGGCACCACCGACACCTTCCTGTCGCTGCTCGGCCTGCCCGACTTCGACGAGTCGCCCTTCTGCAATGGTCAGGAGCTGGACGATTTCGACCCCATCCGCCGCGCTTGCGAGACGGACGACGACATCTGCCAGAGCATGGGCACGGTGCTCGCCGGCTCGGGCTCGCAGGATGCCTGCACCGACGATGCGGACTGCATCGAGGGCGAGCTCTGCGCCGGCCTCGAGGGCGGCATCAGCGGCTTCTGCACCGCTAGCGACAACGGCAGCTACGGCCTGGTCGTTCCGATCCTCGTCCCCGAGATCGGCCTCGACATCGAGGACGCGTACACGGTCGACACTTCGGGCAACGCGATCACCTGCGACTTCGGCGTTTTCGAGCTGATTCAGGCTCCGCTCGACGACTCGGTCGTCGGTGGCGGCGACGGCCGCTGCCCGAACGGCAGCTTCCAGTTCGCGGGTAACTGCTTCGCGCCGGCGGAAGACACCGTGGGCAACGGCGATCCGGCCGACTACAACTACGCTTGCCTCAACGCGGTGGATAACAACTTCTTCGTGGGCCGGCGTCTGCTGACCTCGGACGGCCGCGCGCACAACCTCATCCTGCGCGAGAGCAACGGCACCATCATCGAGCAGGCCCCTGGCGTGCAGACCCGCAACGCCGCGTACCGCATCCGCACCGACGACTGCCAGGAGCTGTCCTCGACCCTGCAGATCGGCTGCCTGACCGGCAACGTAGCTTGCTCGGTGGGCTTCGCCGGCCGTGACGCCTTCACCCAGGTCGCCGTCGCCGACGGTCTGGACCTGAACGGCGTTCCGCCGCTGGCTCCGAACGCTCGAGAGTTCCTCGGTGTGTTCGTGGGTGACGCTTGCACCGTCGACGCCGACTGCACCGCCCAGGGCTCGACTTGTGGGACGGGCAATGTCTGCACTTCGCCGGACCCCTACCCGTTCGCGCGCTTCCTCTACCTGAACACGGTGGTGGGCTTCGCAAACATCACGGAGGACCCGTACAACCAGCTCGACCCGCTGGGCGACGGATTCATCACCACGGATCCGGTTCCGCTCACCGTGGCGGCCGCGGACCAGGAGACCCTGGCCACGTGCTTCTCGGAGCGTCTGACGGTCGACGTCAGCGCCACGGCGGCCGGCTTCGTGCTGCTGTCGGACTTCGGCGGTAGCTGCAGCGTCACCACGACGACCCCGTGCAACGCCGACGGCGACTGCCCGGGCAGCGAGACCTGCGTGACCGATGTCATCACGGCCACGGACTTCGACGAATCCATCTGCCCGTGAGATGAGTGAGGCGCCAGCATCCGAGTCGTTCGGCTCGGTGCCCGGGGCTTGAGGGCGGTGTGCTTCGGCGCACCGCCCTTTTTTATTCCCCCCACTCGCGAATCGCTCGATTCGGGCACCGATGTCAGTGCGTGTTCGCGCCTGAAGACGTCGGCGACGTTCTCGTGAGCTCCGCTCGAAACGGTGGACCAGCGGACGCCCCTGCCGTATCTGAAAGGTTTGGCTCGGTCTTCGGTTTCAAGGAGATCGACACAAACGTCGGCTTTGAAATCTCACGACCGTGCGCCCCTCCGCAGTTTGCGCCGTTAGTCCAACCACTCAGAGTTTCAAGGACAATAACCGCACCCGACGCTTGCCAACGCCGTATCTGTACCTATGGTGCCTGCGGTCCGACCGGGGCCATCGAGGGGTTTGAAGAAGTTGAAGACGATTCGGTATCGGGCGGCTGCGGCCGCCGCTGTGAGTATCTTTGTTTTTGGGGGCTGTAACAGCAGCTCGGATGGGACCGGAGGGGGCGCTGAACGCCCCGACGCTGGCGCTGCCTCACCTGATGCAAGTCAGCCTGCAGATGCGGGAGCCGGCCAGCCCGACGCGGGGCCCATCGCCGAGCCGTGCCGACCGCCGCAGACGGCTGAGCCGCTGCCGGCCCGGGCGCCGGTCATGTCGGCCGACGTTACGTCGGAGCCGATCCCGGTGTTCACGCGCGACCTCTTCAACCGATTCAACAACCAGTGCGGTGGCTGTCATGTCGAGACGGCTCTCGGCGACTTCCAAGTCGACTTCAACACCTTCCCCGAGCTGGTCGACGTCGATTCCGTGGAGCGCATGCTGGAGGACGACATGCTCAAGCTCATGCCGCCGCCCCCCCTCGGCGTCCCCGTGTCGGAGCGAGGCGAAGGCGACCCGACCACCGCACTGGCCGCGGACCTCCAGGCCTGGATCGACGCCGGTCGTCCCCCGTCGGTCCGCTTCGTCGAACCTCCACCGCGCGACGACCTGAGTCCCTTTCTCCTCGCTCCCGAAGTGGGAACGGCGCTCTCCAACCTCGGAAACTGCGTTCCCGACCGTCGGATCGTCGCGACCGAAGAGGCGCGCATCGCGGAGCTCGACGCGACGTTCGCCACCATGACCGAGTTGCCCAAGCGTCTCGAGGAGACGGATCTCTTCACGTTCGAGGCCGAGGAGCTCGCTCGACACGGCGTCGTGGCCTATCAGACCGCCTATCCCCTCTGGTCCGACGACGCGGCCAAGCTCCGCCAGATTCGCTTGCCGGCCGGAGAGACCATCGTCTTCGACCCGGAGACCCAAGAGTTCAGCGTTCCCGCGAACACCCGCGTCTACAAGACCTTCCTCAAAGAGGTCATCGATGAGACGGGCAACAAAGCCTATCGCAAGATCGAGACCCGCATCATCGTGGCTCGCCCCGACCGCATGCTGGAGGACGGTTCGCTCGAGCCGACCGCCATCTACGGCACCTACGTCTGGAACGAAGAGGAGACCGAGGCGATCCTCCTGGAGGATCGCCTCCGAAACGGGGAGCTGTGGGCCGATCGTTTCGTGACCTACTTCACGGACGAACCGGCGGCCGAGGCCGTTTTGGCCACGGGGCGCCCCGACGCCGAGGAGGTGCTGCGGCGCGATCAGCTCCAGCGAACGTACGCTGTCCCGGCCAAGGAGCGTTGCCTGCAGTGCCACATGGGCGCGCCCAACTTTTTGCTCGGCCTCTCGCCGCTGCAGCTCAATCTGAAGGACAAAGGCGAAAGCGGCTCGATCGATGAGCGTGGCGCCGACGAGCTCAATCAGCTCCAGCGCCTGATCGACTACGGCCTGATCACCGGCATGGCGTCCGCGGACGAGGCGCTGCCGCTGGAGCTCACGCAGGGCGACCGGGTCCCCCGGAACGACTACGAGCTCAAGGCCCAGGGCTACATCCTGGGCAACTGCGCGCACTGTCACAATCCGCGCGGTTTCCCGTCGGTCGAGAATCCCGAGCTTCGCGACGCTCTCAACTTCCGGCCGGGACCCGAAGGCGGCATCTTTCAGTTCCCGCTCGACAAGACGAGCCCTCGCATTCGTCGGGGTGAGCGACTGGACGTCGAGATCCCGTACATCACGCCCTCGCTGCGCGAGATTCCACGGTTCGAGAACGGCCCGCACGACAAGTACTTCTTCGACGTCGTGAACGGCGCGAACCAGCGGAACTACATCGATGCCCCGTGGCGGAGCCTCATGTACCGGAACGTGGATACGCCCTTCTCCTACTCGGATGACTTCGCCATCTATCCCAAGATGCCGTTCCACGTACCGGGCCACGACTGCCGAGCCCCCATGATCCTCGGCGAGTGGATGGTGAGCATCCCCTCCAAGCGAAAGTTCCCGCTTCTGTCCCAAGACTCGGAGGACTTCGAGCCGCAGCCCTACACCGAGGTGAAGCCGGATGACCCGGACTACGGTCTCGCGTTGCTGGAGGCCGAAGGGCGGCTCGCCGTCTACCGCAACGGTGAGCGCTTCGCCGACTTCGACGGCGACGGCACGCCCGACTTCTGTCCGGATACCCGCGACATCGTCGACGCCAAGGTCTTGGCCGGAGGGAGCACGGCACCGGGTGATGCTACCGCCGCGCCCTCGGTTGCGAATCGGATCGGTTCCGGCAACCCGCGCCTGAACCTGCACAAAGACGGCGTGCCCGACCAGCCCCACTGGGCGCCCCTCGACCTGACGGAGGTCGTGGGCGACTGGAATCCGCGTCGCACCGACTGGAAGGACTTCTTGGTCCCCGACCCCGCGACCGGCATCCCGCCGTCGGCGGATACGGTGCCCGAAGCCGAGCAGCTGGTGATCGGTCTGCTCCAGGACGCTCGGCTCACCGAAGAGTTTCGGGCGTTCGCCCTGGAAAAGGTTCCGTTCGGCTTCTGGCAGGAGAAGCCGCAGTGCGACCTCTCGGGCGTACCGCGCCTCTCCGAGGTCGAGGATCGCGAGCGAACCCACTGGCTGGAGAAGAACCCCGGTAAGCCCGCGGACAGCCCGGTGTTCATGGAGGCCCCAGGTGAAACGGTCTTCAATCAGATCTGTCAGAACTGCCACGGGCGGCTGGCCGACTCCAACGGTCAGCTCGCGTCGACGATCCTCGACATCACCGGAGGTGCGACCCGAGTCGCCAACCTCCGCGATGGTCTCTTCGGCCAGGCCGAGCTGATGAGCAACGTCGAGCTCGTCTTCGGGCCGGTCGGTGATGAAACCCCGGAAGCTACGACCGAGGACTGGGCCGTACGGTACACGGCCTGGATGGCGCTCGGCGGCACGCTGCGCGAGATCCCGACCGCGGTTCTCGAGCTCGTGGCCAACGCGAGCGTGATGGGGCGAAACCGCGGCGGCGGCACGTCCAATCGTGTCGAGGACGCCAACATGCTGGAGACGGCCCGCCGACTCTGCCGCGACGGCGTCCTTCCCGGCGGCTCGCGCTCGGTGCGCATCAACGTCCGTGAAGGCGTCTTCGAGCACAGCAACCTGGCTCGCGGAACGCCCCTCGTGGAAGCGAACGGGGACGCCGAAATGTGGCAGGCGCTGTGCTCGTTCGGGCAGGACATCCCGGTCCGCGGCGTCACCAGCCCGAACTGGGCGAACCCCGAGCTGAATGCGCTCGATGCGAACCCCGGTCGCCTGTACGCGGCTTCGGCCTACCCCAGCGATGCCCCGGTCGGTCGGAGCGGCGGAGGCGTCGAGATCGGCGTCCAGCCGGACAACGTCCTGCCGTGGTGCCTGGAGCTTCCGAAGAGTGCTTCGGACCGGGAGAACGCGCTCGAGTTCGCCGAAGACAAAGGCCTGCCGGTGTGTCCCGAAGAGCTGGTGCAGTCGGCCAACCGCTGGTCGCCGGCGCAGCGGGATGCCTTCGCGGCGCAGGGCGCCATCAACGCCGGCATGGCGGTGTACGTGTTCCTCGAGGCCTTCGCCAACGGCGCAGTCGACGCCACACCGCGCTACAACGAGTGTGAACTGCTCGGCGGCGGCAACTGACGTCGTCACCAAGAAGACACATCCACGCGGCCAGCGGGCACGGTAAGGCGAGGCCATGTCTCGTCGTCTTGCCCTCCCGCTGGTCGTCCTCTTTGGCTTCGTCTCGTCTCCGGCAGCGGCCCTCGACCCTTACAAGTTCAATCCCATCAGCAAAGACTTCGACCCGGAGACTCCGGAGGAGACGATGTGGACCAAGGAGCAGGCGAATCGGGATCCGCTCAGCTTCTCGTACATTCTTCAGGACTACTCGGTGCTCGCCGACAAATCGCTCAACGAGGGCGACTACCCCACGGCGGTCAAGTACTACCGGGCCTTGGCCAAAGGGGTCCCCGAAGCGGCCGTCGCGTTCGAGAAGGCCTGCGAGGCATACGAGGGACTGAAGGACTACGAAAATGCTCGAGAGTGGTGTCTGACGGCGCTCGGCAAGGAGGGCGTGACCGTCGGGACCTACCGCCGCTACATCCAGCTCGTTCTCCTCAAGCCCGAGTTGACGACCGACGAGCTCGAAGAGCTGGACGAGGTTCTGAATCACATGAAGGCCCAGAAGGCCGACGCTCGGATCGTCCACGAGGCGGACTGCGCGATCGGCATTCGGACGCGGGACGAGCCTCGCCTCGAGCGCTGCACCGCTGCGCTGACCGAGGTCGCCCCCGATGCTCCCAGCACCCTGGTGAACGAGTGGTACCTCGCGGAGTTTCGCAAAGACCACAGGGCGGCGGTCGCGGTGCTTGAGCGAGCGTCCGAGGTCGGCATGGATCCAACGGCCCTCGCCAGACTCCAGGAGCTCACGAAGCGCGCCATCGAAGCAGACCGCCCCTGGTATCGGCGCTATTGGTGGGTCTTTGCTGGGCTGGCGGTGCTCTTGGCGGGGGCTGCGCTCCTCGGTTTCGCCGGTCGCAGCAAAGATCCTGAAGCCAGCCCCCAATCCGCCTAGGGCATCGGCCCGGCAACCGATCGCCCGTGGCCGGGGACCTCGAGCGTTCGTCGGTACGCTTCGTCGTCGTAGGCCCGGCTGTGGACGGAATCGTGGCAGGCGGTGCAGACCTCGACTGATACCTTCCGCCGGATGACCTGGTGCGGGGGCTGGGGGTTTTGAACGTGGAGACTCCCTGGGCCATGGCAGCTTTCGCATCCGACGCCTTCCCGACCCTCGGGGTGGGTCAACGTCGCGCCGCCCGGCTCGCGGTAGCCAGTGACGTGGCAGCCCACGCAGGTGAGGTCATAGTTTCGCCCCCGCTCGCGGAGCGTCGCGTAGGCGGTGCCGTGGCTCGAGCGGACCCACCAGACGTAGGCGGCCGTGTGACAGGCGGCGCAGGGGCGGGATCCCACGAAGCCGACGCCATCGGGGGAAATCGGTACAGGCGCTTCATCTTCGAACGCCTGCCGGTTGAATCTCGCGATGCGCTCGTCGAGAGCCCGGAGCTCTTTGTCGACTCTCGGGTCGGCGGGGAGGTCGCGGGTGATGTCGACGAAGCGTGCGCTCAACTCCCAGGCGCCCTCCGTCGGTCGCTCGGCGTCGACCACGACCAGCGACCGCCCACGGGACGGAGGGGTGACGATTTTCGGGCCGCCCGCTGGTTGCTCGGCGGGCGGGGGCAGGTTGCTGGCGATGACCAGGTCGGCGGGGAGGGACGCGGCGGCTCGAGTGCTCCCCGATATCCAGGCCACGCGCAGTGCCTGGGGCGGGGCCCCCTCGAGATAGTCGGTCATGCGGGCGAGCCGCTCCGGTCCGGATGCATCCCCGGTCATCTCGGCACCTCCAATGACCACATCGACGTCGCCGAGGGTGATGTGAGCTCCGGTCGGGAGCACTTCGAGCGTCTCGCGGTCCGACAGCTGACCGTCGACCCGAGCGGACGCGTGCCGTGCCTCCGAAGGCGCCGGACTGCCTCGAGCTTTCGCTCCGGCGCCGATGAAGCGGGCGCGGGCCCGTCTCTTCAGCTCTGCCAGGCCCTTGCCGCCGAAGGCCAAGTCGGCCGGCCCGGGCACGACGAGGTCGACTTCGGCTCGATGCAGGAGATCGGCCAGATACTCGGCTCGCCAGCGGGTCTGGGTGCTCGCTTCCGTCGCGGGCTCGAAGAACGTATTGCCCCCGACGACGAACAACGTCGGAGTCGAGGCCGACTCGGCGAGAAGAAGGGGCGCGATCCGGCTCCAGCCGCCCAAGACCCGCTCGTTGCAGCCGCACGGCTCGAGGGTGCCCTCGAGACCGGATAGGACCAGGAGTCGCACGCGCGGGACGCGCGGGCTCGCCGGTGGGGACTCTTCGGATGGACGACTGCAGGCGCTCGTTGCCAACAGGGCGCAAGCCGCCGTCGCGCGAGCGACGCCTCTGGCCGTCCGACGCCAGCCGGTCAGCGGACGGCGCACTCCGTCTGGCACCGGTTCGTATCGCAGGTAAAGAGCGCACCGGCGAGGCCTGAGGCGAAGGCCGGGTTCGTGATGCGTGGTAGCACGGTCGAGGGGGTTTCCGACTCCGCGGCTCGATGGAACTCGGTCACGCAGGGACCGTTCGCCGCGCCGAAGCACGCGAGGCCGCCGGTCGCCGCTCCGCAGTAGCAGTCCTGCGGGCCGGTCAAGGTGGTGAGGCATGAGCCGTTGGGGAAGTCGAGGTTCGGATCGGCGTTGGTCTGGCCCTCGGTATCGCGCACGCAGGCCACCACTTCGGCGCAGAGCTCGTCCTTGGGGGTTCCGGTCGCCGGTCCAGATGCTGCGTTACCGGTCGCGTTGAAGCACGCGTCGATGCGGTCGGCGGGGGCCGAGTCGGGGAACGCTCGGCAGTTGGTATCCTCACAGGCCTCGCAGGCCGTGATCATACACTCGGTGCAGCCATCGTGCGGGACGGTGTTGCCGTCGTCGCAGTCTTCGCCGGGATCGATGTTGCCATCACCGCAGGTGCCGCCCGCCGCATCGGGGAGCCCCGCGTCCGTGGACGCGTCGGGATTGGTGGACGCGTCGGGATTGACGGTGGCGTCCAGGGAGGCATCCGCCATCCCGCCTACGTCGGGCTGTCCGGCGGCATCGGGCTCGCCGGCATCGGGCGTATCGACGACCGCATCCGGGCGACCTACCTGAGCATCGGCGTTTCCGCCGTTGCCGTTGCCGTTGCCGTCGTCCGAATCATCACAGGCCGCGGCGAAAATGAGGGCCGATGCGGCCAAGACCAGACGAATGTTCTTTGCTTTGTTCACGAGTGCCTCCAGAGAGCTTCCTGTCGAACGCGGCCGGCGTATGACACGGCGAGCCAGTCCGAGCAAGTTAGTAAGCCCCTTCTTTCGAAAGCACTCCATGCACTGCCGTCACACGGTTGTCCGAAGGGACGAAGTCGAGCCGAGTTCGTCGAAGCACGATGGTGCGCGTTCGTCTCTCCGCGGGTCGCAGCCGTCCGCATACCGCAACCAAGCTTTCCGCAGAAGAAACATGTTCAACACTTTCGGAAGGCGTCGTGCGCGCGTGCGCGAGAAATCGATCCCCGGACGAACGGCAAAATTCACACTCATGTTCCTAACCAATGTCGCGGGAACCGAGGTAAAGGGCTCGACTCCGATCCGGGGACCAACCGTGCTGTACTTCAAGAACAACGTTCTGCTCATGGCGGCAATGGCCGCCCTCGTATCGTGCTCCGACGACGGTGAGACCGGCAACGGTACGAACGGTGGCCAGGCCGATGCGAGCAATCCCGACGTGCCCAACAGCGGCGAAGATGCGGCGCCCCCGCCCGACGGTGGACTCCCCGACGTGTCGGGGCTGCCCGACGCCAGCACCGGTCCGTCGGCTCGCGTCCTCCCGGAGAGCGTCGAGGCGACCTGCGCCACGGACCTCGGAGGGATCACGGACCCCGAGGGTCGAGGCCGTGAGCTCTGCGCGTACGCGCCCGGCGTCTATTCGGGGGAGCAGCGATGGACGGCCGACACCATCATCGTCTTGAACGGCAGCGTGGTCGGCGACCTCGTCCAGATCACCGGGGACCTCGACATCGAAGCGGGAACACTGGTCCTGGGCCGGATCGCAACCCTCGTGATCCGCGAGTCGATGATCAACGTGAACGGCGAAGCGAACAATCCAGTCGTGATGACCTCGCTGAACCTGGCCCTCGGGCGTGACCGTCAGGCGGGCGACTGGGGCGGGGTGGCCATCGTCGGACGCGCTTGGGCCAACTGCAGCCCCTGCACCGGCGAAGCCGGCATCGGGTCCTATGGCTCGAACAGTCCGGCCAACGACACCGAAAGTAGCGGGACCATCCGCTACCTCCGGGTCGAGTTCACCGGCGGCAACATCGACGCCCTGAACCAGTACAACGGACTCGCTCTCTACGGTGTCGGTTCGGGAACGACGATCGAGAACGTCCACATTCACCGCACGCAGGACGACGGCATCGAGTTCTTCGGCGGCGCGGTCAGCGTGAAGAACCTCATCGTCACCGGCGCTCAGGACGACTCCATCGACTGGACGGACGGTTGGCGAGGAAGCATCCAGTTCGCGGTGGCCGAACAGTACGATCAGGCCATCTCCGAGCATGGGATCGAGGCCGACAACCTCGACGGCAACAACGACGCCGTGCCCGTCGCTCGCCCGGTGCTTTCGAACCTGACCTTCGTGACGCGCCAGTCTACGGGAACGCAGCGAGGATTCCTCCTCCGCCGCGGCACGGGAGCTCTCATCTACAACGTTCTCCTGGTCGGTCACGAGCAGGGCATCCAGATCACGGATGATGCGACCGAGATTTCGGCCACCGACTACAACGACGATGGCAACCCCGGCGAACAGCGCGGAATTGCCTATCGCAACGTGGTTTTCGACCAAGCGATCAGCCCCCTGGTCTTCCCGCCGAACCCGCTCGACGACTTCGATGCCGACGACGTCGAAGCGATCCTGCTGGGCACTCGAGCCGGAAGCCGCTCGAGTCAGGTTCTCACGGACATCACGGTCGACATCACGGCGAACTCGTCGACCGGCGACAAGCCGTCCTACGCTCCGGCCTCGATCGCCGGGTTTCCGAGCTTCGAGTTGCCGGCTCCGAACAACGGCTTCACCTTCGAGGCCGTCGACTACATCGGCGCGGTTCCGGCTGATGGCGGTTTCACGAGCGAAGCCTGGGTCAGTTTCCCCGAGAACTAGCTCGTGGCCGCCGCGCGCCTGCGGGCACTCTGCCTGATGACCGCGCTCCTCAGCCCAGCGATCGCCTGGGCGGAGGGCCGCGGCGTCATCGACGGGTTCGTCTTCGACACCTCGGGAGCGCCGCTCGCCGCCGTCGAGATTCGCTACCTGGGGGCCGTCGTCGCCACATCGGACGAGGACGGGTACTTCCGCCTGGACGTCCCCGTTGGTCGACCGACCTTGGTGTTCAGAGCTCCGGGACGCGAGCCACAGACGTCTCCGCCGATCCCGGTCAGCGCGGGTGCGGCGACCGAGATCATCCTCGTCTATCGCGATTCGGGGGTCGGAGCCTTCGATCTGGAAGCGCCGACGGGCCCGGCTCCGGACCAGGTCGATGATGTGGACCTACCCAAGACCGAAGTCTCGGGCCGGGTGGTGAACAAGGACGGCGCGCCGGTCGAGGGTGCCCGGATCGTGGCTCGCGGCACGTCGGCCGATGCTCGAACGGACGCCGATGGACGGTTCACCGTCCTCCTTCCGGTGGGATCCTGGACGCTGACCATCATCCACCCCAACCACGCGACCGCCCAGGCGCCGGTCACCGTCGAATCGATCGCGAGACCTCCCGCCGAAATACAGGTCGAGGTCGAAGAGCGGGTGGCGACCCTCACCGAGCTGATCGTGACCGCTCCCCAGATCGAGGGCGCGGCCGTGTACGTTCTCAAGGAGCGCCAGGAGGCGAGCACGGTAACGGACATCCTCGGAGCCGACCAGATCTCGAAGGCCGGTGACTCGGATGCCGCCTCCGCCTTGGCCCGGGTCACCGGTGTGACCATCGTCGACGGGCGCTTCGTGTACGTTCGGGGCCTGGGACCGCGTTACTCGACCGTCCTGATGAACGGCTCGGTCTTGCCCAGCCCGGAGCCCAATCTGCGGGTGGTCCCCCTCGATCTCTTTCCCGCTTCCTTCATTTCGAGTCTCACCGTGCAGAAGAACTTCTCGCCGGACATGCCAGGGGAGTTCGGCGGAGGCATCATCGACATCGAGACCAAAGACATCCCCGACGAGTTCGAGGCATCGCTTTCGGTTAGCGTCGGAGGCCGCACCGGCTCGACCTTTCAGGAGGGGCCACGGTACGACGGCACTCCGAGCGACTGGCTCGGTTTCGGCATCCCGGGGCGAGCGGTTCCCCAACCGGTCCGCGACGCAGCCAGCAACAACCTGCTGATCCGCGACGGTGACCTCCTGAATCCCGAGCTGGGTTTTTCGCCGGGCGAGCTCGAGCGACTCGGGGAGTCCTTCGGCTCCGACTACGGCATCGGAACGCAGACAATCATTCCCGACCTGGGGACTTCCGGTTCGATCGGGACGGCCTTCGACATCTTCGGCGGACGAGGCGGTGCCTCCGTTGCTTTCGATTATGGCAACAAGTGGCTGTTCCTCGATCCGCTCCAAAATCGGAACTATCAGCTCTCCGGGGGCGAGCTCACGCTGCGAGAGAGCTTCGATCTTCAGCGGGTGCAGAACGAGGTAGCTCTGAGCGTCCTCGCCGGGCTCGGGCTCGACATCAACCCCCTGAACTCCCTGCGGTTGACGTCGACCATCAACCGGATTTCGACCAATCAAACATCCTTCGGAACCGGGATCGCGCGCGAGACCTCACTTCCCCAAGAGACCCGCGTCTTTCGCTGGGTCGAGCGCATGCTGTGGACCACGCAGTTGAAAGGCGAGCACACGATCGTACCCCTGGCTCGCCTGGAGCTCGACTACCGCTACATGTTTTCCATCGCGTTTCGCGACGAACCGAACCGACGGGAGCAGAGACGCGATAGCGATCCGACCACCGGTGAGTTTTTCTACTCGGCCGACCAAAATCAGCGCTTTTACAGCGAGCTCGACGACCAGAATCACGACGGCGGGCTGGACCTCACTCTTCCGGTCAACCTTTTCGAAAAACTTCGCAGCGACTTCAAGATCGGCACTGCGTTCACGGTCAAAGACCGCGACGTCTTGGTGCGCCGCCTGCAGTATCGAGAGATCACGGGGCGCATCCCCCCCGAGGAAGCGGTCTTTCGCCGATTCTCGCCGGTGGGTACCCTCTTCCAGCCCGACTACATTTCCTCGAACTTCTTGGAAATCACCGAGCTGACCCGCATCGACGACAACTACGTGGGCAAGGCGGAGCTCTTCGCCGGCTACGCCATGGCCGACTTGAACTTCCCCCATCGGATCCGGCTCACTGGGGGCGTTCGCGGTGAGCAGTCGAACCAGCGGATAACCATCGTCGACCCCGTCAATCGCGAGCCGATCGACATCTCCGACGAGCTCTTTCCCGACCTGCCCGAAGGGCGGGAGCTGGGGGAACTCGAGCGATTCGACCTCATGCCGTCGGCGCTCATCACCTGGGAGTTCGTCGAGAACATGCAGATCCGTGCCGGCTACTCGCGCACCGTCAATCGACCGAGTCTCCGCGAGCTGTCTCCAGCGCCCTTCATCGACGTGACTTCGGGTCGCCAATACAAAGGCAATCCGCTCCTCGACCGAGCGATCATCGACAATATCGACCTGCGCTGGGAGTGGTACCCGAGTCCCGGAGAGTCGGTGTCGATCGCAGGTTTCGTGAAGCTGTTCGACCAGCCCATCGAGTTCCAGCAGACGATCGGCGCCGGAATCATCGAGTTCTCGCCCATCAACTCGGAGCGCGCCCAGAACATCGGCGTGGAGTTCGAATTCCGAAAGAGCTCCGACTTCCTGGCCACCTGGACGAACGCCCGGTGGATGGCCGACTTCTACTTCGCGGCGAATCTTACCGTTGTCTGGTCGGAGGTCGAGCTTCCGGAGGACACCCAGCTCACGAACACCGAACGTCCCTTGCAGGGCCAGAGCCCGTACGTGGTCAACGCCCAGCTCGGCTATGAGAACCTCGACTCCGGGACCAACGCCACGCTTCTCTTCAACATCTTTGGGGAACGCATTCGGTCGGTTGGAATCTTGGGCATCCCGGACGTGTACGAGCAGCCGCGGCCCATGCTGGATTTCGTGTTTCGTCAGCGGATCGGACTCTTCGATCTTTCGGCCAAGGTGAAGAACATGCTGAATTCCGTGAACCTGGAGACCGTGGGTCAAGACCGAGACGGTCTGGTGTTCACCCGATTCAGAAAGGGCGTCGAGTTTTCCGTGGGCCTGGGCTTTGCGCTGTGATGGGCGAGCCAGGCTTCCGTCGACGACCGAAGCCTGGGCTATTCGGGGCACGGTCCCCGACACTCTATGACGCCGAGTTCCGTCCCTTCCGAATCGCACGTGGCGACCATACCGTCACGACACGCCGGTCCGGGTAGACGGTCGCAGGTGGGCGGCGGATCGAACATCGGCGGTTCGTCGTAGGCCAACTCGTAGTTGCTTCCGTCGGTCGTGCATCGCTGCTCGGTGCAGCGGAGCGTGAACTCGGTGATGAGCCCGGTGGCGACGTCGTACCTGAGAGACCCCTTGTCGTTGCTGTTCAAGCCGAGCGGGCCGCGACAGCCGCGAACGTTGAGCGCGGCCTCCCGTCCGAAATCGATCGGTCGCCCGTTCATGGTGAACTCCCAAGCCCCGGTGACGACGCGATACTCGTTGAATGCCGGGACGTAGGAGACGGTATAGGTGAGGGGCTCCGTGGTCGTTTGGTTGCTGTCGCACGTACAGGATCCGAGGCACTCCGTGACGGACACGGTGGCGGTGAAGGTTCCGGTCCGCAGGCCCACGGGACGGGCTCGAGGTACGGGGCAGAGCCCGCTGGGTCCGCCGCCGGCATCCGGAAGGCCTCCGGCGTCGACGAGGCCCCCCGCGTCCACGACCACGGTCGCATCGACGTTCGGGCCGGCGTCGCCGGTGCTGCTCGTGCCGACGTCGAGGGATGGCGTGGCGTCTTGGATACCGCCATCGACGAGTTGACTTGCGTCTGGACTGCCTCCGTCGACTACGCCGGCGTCCGTCGGAGGCGAGACGCCCGTGAGGGTCGACGTCTTGGCGACCCGCAGACCGACCTGACCGCTGGCGTAGGTGGGCGATGCGTGGAAGCGATTCGAGACCTCGAGCGTCACGGGAATGTCGGCGAAGCTACCCCCTCGGATCACGCGGTCGACGAGCCCTCCCTCGGGACCTAGCGGGTCGGTGACGGGCCCGGAGTCGAACGGGGCGAAGCCATCCTGCACCCACTCGGCAACGTTACCGAGCATGTCGTGGACCAAGAAGTCGTTGGCGTCCTTCGTGCCGACCGGCTGCGACTGAACGCACCTCTGGCCGTCCCACGCCTCGACGTCGATACAGCCCAATACTCCGGCATTTTGGCGGCTGTCGTTGCAGTACCAGGCGATCCCGTCGAGGTTCGGATCGAGCGAGGCGCAGTCGACTTCCGTGCGGCTGCCGGTCGGAAACACGTCGGTCGTTCCCGCCCGGGCTGCGTACTCCCACTCGGCTTCGGTCGGCAGACGGTAGCCTTCGCAGTCGAGGCCTTCGAAGGTCCAGGCGTCCACGGTCGACGTTCGCGTGTAGCAGGGCGAAAAGCCCCGGCGTGCCGAGAGCTCGTTGAGGTACGCGACCGCATCCTCCCACGTAACGCTCTCGACCGGGCAGTCGGCGCACGGGCGGTGAGCGGACGGGTTGCTCCCGACCAGTTCCTGGTACTCGCGCTGCGTGACCTCGTGGACGTCGATCCAGAAGGAGCGGGTGAGCGTCACGTTTCGCTGCGGTACGGCGTAGCTGTACGCGGGCGACAGGGAGCCCGCCTCGAAGGTGGCGGCGGGGATGAGGACGAGGTCGCGGTCGATGCAAGCATCGCTGCAGGTGTCCCAGGGATAGAGGTTTCCGTCGTCGCACTGTTCGCCGAGCGCTAGGTAGCCGTCGCCACAGACCGGGTTGGTGCACGCGGGGGTACAGCCGTCACGCTCCTCGAGATTTCCGTCATCGCACGCCTCACCCGGGTCGACGACGCCGTTCCCGCACTCGGGGGCGAGGAGCTCGGTCTCCACGAAGTATGGCCCCTCGCCCATGACCCCGAGGAGATAGCGGTCGGCGGGGAGCGTGCGGACGCGAGCGTCGACGGTCGGGTCCAGCACCGCGCAGACGTCAGCGGTTCGGCTGGCGTCGTCGGCGATCAAGTCGAAAGCCGAATTTCGAAGTTCGAGCTTCAGGTCCGATCCGCATGCCGCGGACGACGTCCGGGCGGTGGCCCGGATGCTGTGATCGGCGGGGACGTCCAGGTAGTACCAGTCGGGCTGCGAGACGTCCTCCAGATCGCCGAGGAGCGGCCCTTGGTCGAGACCCGGCTGCGCGATCACCAGGGCTTGCGACACCGTGGCCGTGCCGGCCAGGCTTTGGCCGAGAACCGTGACGACCGAGGTCTGGCCGACGACCAGCGAAAGCGTTCCTCCAAACTCGGTCGTCCCCAGCTCGGGGTTGGTCTCTGGAAAACCGGGTAGCAGCGTATTTCCTACGGCGACGAATACGTCGGTGGCGTTCTGTACGGCCCAGGTGACGGTTGCCGTACCGCCGACCGGGATCAGGCTGGGCTCGATGGTGAGGTCGGTGATGACGGGGAGCGCGTGCCCATACACCGTGAAGCCCTTCGTCGAGGTGCCCGCCGTGTTGATCGCTTCGAACCGGACATCGGACGACGGTGCGTCCGGCAAGAAGGTGGTCGAACCGGCTTCCCCATCCGTATCGGAGTCGTAGACAGTCGCGCCGTTGGCGACGAGTCGTACCCGGTCGGCGCCGAACACGTTCCAGCTGACCGTAGTTTCGTCGCCCAACGGGACTTCGATCGGGCTGAAGGCGAACTCGCGAATCAGCGGCGGGGAGCCCTCGACGCTGATGTTGATCCGCTGCAGGGCCTGCCCAAAGTCGTTGGTGGCCGTGAGCTCCAAGACTTCGTTCCGTTCGGGACGGTAGGTGTACTCGGACGCGGCCTGGTCGGTAGAGACCAGCACCTCATCCTCGCGTCGTAGTTCCACCGTTTCCGGGTTCTGCTCGACCGTCCAGCGGACCGTGACCTCCTCGCCCAGGGGAACCGGGTCCGGGTCGACGTCGACGCTCGTGATGCGGGGGGCTTGTCCCGGCAGGAGCGTGACGATCACGGTCGCTTCGACTTCCTCGAACTCTTTGCGCGCGACCAGGCGGTAGGTCGTCGCCCGCGGGGGCTGCACCACGATGGAGCGGGCGAGTTCGTCGCCTTCGTAGATCACCACGTCTTCGTTGGAGACCCGAATCAGCTCTGCGTTCGCGACGACCCAAGATAGTTCGACGTCATCGCGGGGGTGAATCGTGTCCGGGACTGCCGTGAACGACTCGATCGCCGGCGAGCCGTCCTCCGGTGCTCCGCCAGGGTCGTCGCTATCGTCCGAACAGCTGGCCGCCGCCAGCAGACCAGCGAGGAAGCACGCTCGCTTCAACATGGAGGGGAAGCTACCCTGCGGGTCCCTGTGATCAAACGACGATGTTGTGAGTTAACTCGCTCGCGAAAATGGACGGGTCTTGCGCTGAGCGGCCAAGCGGCTCGCGGAGATGCGGACTTTGCGATCGACAGTGAGATCCGCACGACCATGTGCGGTTAGTGCAGGGGGGCAGGGCGAGAAATCAGATGTACAGCGGACGAAGCGAACGGGTGCTGGTCTTGGGGACGCGGGCTCCGAGCAGCGGGTCCAGGTCGCGCTCCGCTTCCCATTCGCGGATCGCCTTGACCAAGGCCTCCACGTTGAGGGCGGTCGGGTCGTCGAACCGGAACGGGATGCCGCCGCTCCGGGCGAACTCCGTGTCTTCCGGCACGGAGCGAACGACCCGCGCGCGCACGCCGAAGATGTCGGTCGCATGCTCCTCCGTCCCGTAGATGCTCACGTCTTGGTCGACGGGGAGGGTCTCGGACGTCTCGAGATACAGGCCCGTCTCCGATACGTCGCGCACCCGGCCGGCGAAGAAGCTGGTGCCATCGTCCACGATCAGCCGGAACTCACACCGATGCCGCTCTGCGCGCGTCTTCTGTGCCGCGACCATCATCGTGGACCCCTCCTTCCCCGCGGCTCAGGATATAGCAGCCGCGGTCGTTTCTGGGGACTCGAATCTTCCCGCCGACGTCGCGGCCCGCGGGTCGTCCTGGACCCAGCACAGCGCGCGGCGACCGGCTTCCTCCCCGTTGAGACCTCGAGCCTGACTCTTGATCCGTGCGGCGCGGTTTTCGGCGTCGAGCCCCAGCTGACCGGATTCACAGCTGCAGAGGACGGTCTCCACGCCGGCGAGCCAGGCGTCGACCGACTTGACCACGTGCATCGAGCTCGGGTCGGTGGGTCCAATGATTTCGGCACTTTCCGTAGTGGCGATGAAAGCGTGGCCCGGTCGCCAGGAGCCCGAACTCATCAGGACCTCGCGGACGCTGGTGGCGCGGGACGGCGAGCCGTCGTGTCCGACCGCGTCCAGCACCCGGTAGGTGCCTTCGCGGTCCACCCGGCGCCGCTTCAGGGAGCGGAGCGCTTCGTGCATGGTGCTCAGGTTCGGGGACGGCTGAGTACCCTGCGACTCCACGCGGAGTACCAGCACCGAGTAGGGTGGGGCAAAGCAGATACCGACCGGTGTCGCTCGCTTGCGGAGCCAGGTGAGGGCGAAATCGATCGTGTTCTGAATACGATACGGGTCATGTGCTCGACGGCTCCAGAGGCTCCGGATCTGGTACTCGGTGACGCCTTCCTCGCGGGCGAGCGTCCGCAGGCTCCAGGAGATCGACTGCTCGGGGAGGGTCTGGGTCGTCCGCTCCCAGAGCTCTTTTTCGCGCTCGGCACTGAGCTTCTTGGGTTGGCCGGGTCGAGGCCGGTCCCACAGGGCATCGATGCCCCCGTCAAGGTAGCGCTCCCGCCATTTCGGGATCGTCAGGCGGCCGACGCCGAGCTGCGCGCCGATGTCCTTGGGGCGGAAGCCGTCCGCCAACATGAGAAGGATCCGCGCTCGAACCGCGAGCCGTGGATTCGATCGATGGGCCCATCGATCGAGCTCCGAGCGTTCCTCGAAGGTCAGTACCAACCCGCTTCGTCCGTGCCTTTTCGCCATGCCTCCCCCTTCGTGCTGAACCTGGATACGTTGTGCGCCTGTCCAGCGGCTGCGAAAGGTAGTGCTCGAAAACCGTGCAGCTCCGAAACTTAGCGTGACAATTGCGAGAACTGCGGTCGCAGGAATTAATCGAGCAGCGTGATTCAAACGTAGGGAAAAAATCTCATGGAAGCCTCGGAGCTGATTGCGCCTGCAATCTTAGGGGCCCCTAATCAGGCGCGCATCTAGGGAGATCCAGGCGAACATCGAAGTCGCCGGCGCCGGACGCAAAGGATTCCGATCGCGGTGATCACCCCGATCGCGGGACCTGCTCGGCTAGCCGGGATCCTCTGGCTGCGGCAGCCCCCGCCACCATCGCGCGAGCCGCGTGGATCCACGACCTGGGCATCGGCCTGCGCGCCGACGTCGTGTCGGACCTGTGGCCACGAGAAGAGTGCTCCGCTGCGGCCCGAGGTGCGGAAGCCGAAAAGGCGTCCGCTGCGCGTTGCCACGAAGAGTTCGTTCGAGCCGTCGCCGTCGATGTCGGTGACCAGGGGCGGCCCGAGCGCCGGCTCTCCGAGGAGTTTCGGGAATCCCGGCGCGGCCGTGCCCGCGCGTCCCAGAGCCTGCAGGGTTCGCGGATCCGACATGAAGATCAGGTCGGGCCGCTGGTCGCCGTCCATGTCGGCCGCGATCGGGGGACTGGTCGGACGCCGAGCCAGCGGCACAGGAAAGCCTTCGATGGGCGACGACTCCTGCAGGCTGTAGACCATCACCGCGGTCCCCAGCTGGGGATCGCGAACGTAGCCGGCGAGGTCGATCTCGTCGTCGCCATCGAAATCGGCGGCGATGAGATCCGAGGTCCAAGCGATCGGAAGTCGGGACGCAAGGCGGCTTCCATTGGCATCGACCACCGCCCAGGGTGCGTCCGGCCAGGCCGCGGCGACACCCTCCCGGTCGTCGAAGCGAACCCCGGCGGTGACCGGAGCGCCCGGGCCAGCCCCGGGGCCCACCTCGAAGGACGTGACGGCCGCGTCGGAGAGCCGGATGCGTTCCACCACCGAACCCGAGGCCAGCCAGAGCGCGGATGGGTCCCTCGCCCCGGGGGCCAGTCCGCTCGCGACCGGGATCCTGCGGCCGATCCCTCCGACGTCCGTCGGGGAGGCGGCCAGCTCGAGGAGCATCCCGGACGTGATGGCCCACAGTTCGTCCGTGGTCCCCCGGATCAGCGATCGAGGGGGGCGCGGCTCGAACGGCGTGACGTCGTCGACGAATCGGGTTTGGTCGTCGAACCACGCGAGCAGGCTTCCATCGCTGGTGAGGGCGTACAGTCCGCCGTTGGGGCCGGCGGTCGGCGGCGTTCGCAGCGCGGCGGGCGGAACCCCTTCGGGACCCCGTCCGTAGACCCCACGAGCGGCGAGACGAGGCGACGGTCGGTCGGCGCCGCCGCTGACGTCGGTCGGATCGACGCGCAGGAGCGCGTCGTCGTCGTCCCCGCCGGGAGTCACGGTCGCTTCAAAAGAATCCGGCGCGGAGTAGCGCGCGATGAACCCTCCATCGCCAGCGACAACGACGAGTCGCTCCAGACCCCGACGGACGCCGGCCTCGACGCCGAAGCCGAGGTCCACGGGATAGCCGGGCCAGCTCGCGAGGTCGCGGTGGACGTAGGCGCGGCGTCGATAGGGAATGCGAAGCTCGGAAGTCTCGAGGACGATCTCGAAGTCGACTGCGAGGTCCTCTGGTCGCCGCGGCGCGGACACCGCGTCCCGAAACCACGTACGGGCCGAGCCGGACCAGCCCACCTCGGTCGAGGTTGCCGCTTCCACCGTCCCCGAAGCCAGACTTCGCTCCCGGGGCGGCCGGCCCTGAGCGCCGAGCATCGCCCGCAGCGTCCAGGCCACTCTCGAACCGGGGGGCGCCGTCACGCGGAACTTCACGTCGACCGCGCGGTCGGGGTCGAGCGTTCGCCCGCGGGCCGGCGCCAGCCAGGCGCCGCCCGGGATCGCGGTCGGCGTTCGGAGGGCGTCCACGGCTGCGCGTACGTCGAGCGTCGGAAACGGCGTCGCGGTCGCGGCCGGAGTGCGCATCGTACCGATGAGCAGCGCCTGAATCTGCGCGGGCGTGAGGGCGCGGGGCTCGATGCCGACGCCCGGCACACCCCGTGCCGCCGACGCCACGAGTCCCACGGCACCAAGCAGGATCCCCGCGCTCCGGGCATCGGCTCGGCTCGGAGCTCGCACGTCGACTTCCGGCAGGGAGCGAACCCCGGAGTCCGGCGCGCGGAAGGTGGAAGCGGTGGCGGGCTCGCCGCCGTCGAACGTGTGGCCGCCCACGATCCAGACCTCGCCGCCCATGTCGAGCACGGCCGACCTCGTCGACCGGCCGGCGAAGTGGAGGATGAGCATGCGCTCGTTGATGTCTCCGAGCCAGGTGACGGGCGTGGCCACGTCGATACCGACGACGGCCGACGCTGCCGAGGCCCCGGCCGCATACAGAAGACCGCTGCCCGCATCCGCCGGCAGGGCTGCACCTCCCGAGCCCACACGTACGACGATGATGCGACACTCGGGACAGACCCCCGCTCCCCCGAGAGCGTTGTCGGTCCCCGCCGCCGCCGCTCGAGCCAAGGCCGTACCCCCGTCCTCGTCGCCGTCTTCGGGCGAGGGAATCGCGTCCTCGTCAACGAAATCCCAGCCCACGAAATCGTCGACGAGCCCATTTCCGTCGTCGTCCACTCCGTCGGACAGCGCGAGGATCAGGTCTTCCGGGTCGAGCCGTCCGTTGCCGTTGACGTCGCCGCCGTCCGGTCGAGCCACCAGACGTCGGTCGACCACCGTGTCCACGGTGGGGGTCTCGGTCGCGGTGGCCGAGGTGTAGTCGAGAAGATCGAAGCGCCCATCCTGGTTGGGGTCGAAGGGGTCGCCTGGCGTGGTTCCGTCGATCTGCGGCGCGGGGACCTCCCCGCGATTGAGCCAGATGCTGCGACCGAGTTCCGGGTCCCTCAAGTCGACGCCCTCGTGGAGGATCGCGAGGCGGACGGCCGAGGTGCCCGTGGTGAGCAGCCACGCTCCGTCGACCGCGATCCCCGTGCCGAACGAGCGTTCCGGCTCGGCCAAACCGGCCGCACAGGCTGGGGTGAAGCTGTAGAGTCCGAACTGCCCCCGGCATTCGGTCGTCTCCGTCGCCCCGTAGTCGGGATCCGATGGCCAGGCGTCCGTTTCGGCGAGTCGCTCGGGGGGGGCGTCGGGGTCGGGCAGCGGCCAGGCAGCGACCGGGCGGGCCGAAGCCGCGAGCAGCCCGGCCGTGACCCCGACGGTCGCGGCCCGTATGCCGAACCTCACGCCTCGTCGTAGCATGGAGACCGGTCGCCCGCAGCCGCAACGCGATCCGCGGGCCGATTCGCTCGCCGACATATTCGCACCCTGCTAGAGGGGAGAAGGTGGTCGAGGTTTTCCGAGGCGCCCTGTCCATCGACCCGCCGTGGGAGGGCTCGGTGGTCACGCTCGGGACCTTCGATGGGGTTCACCGCGGGCATCAGGCTCTGGTGGCGCTGGCCCTCGAAGGCGGCAGGACCGCGGGAGTACCCGCGGTTGCCTACACTTTCGACCCGCATCCGGCCACCGTCGTGGCTCCTCGCCATGCTCCGCTGACGCTGATGCCGCTGGATCGGCGCATCTACTTCATGGGCAAGCTGGGTTTACCGAGGGTGGTCGTCGAACCCTTCGATCGAGCACTGGCAGCGGTGGAAGCCGACGACTGGGTCCGGAACTATCTGGTCGAGAGGCTTCGTCCCCGGCGGGTGGTCGTCGGATTCAACTTCACCTACGGACGGGCGCGCGGCGGCGACCCTGACCACCTGCGGCGCATGGGCGAGCAGTTCGGTTTCGAGGTGGATGAGCTTGCCCCGGTCACGGTGAATGGCGTCGTCGCCTCGAGCTCTCGAGTGCGGACGTCCCTTCTCGAGGGAGACGTTCGCGGCGCCGCCGAGCTTCTCGGACGGCCCTTTAGCCTGACCGGAACCGTCATCGCTGGCGATCGGCGCGGCCGGCAGATCGGCTTTCCCACCGCCAACGTAGCGCCTGAGGGAGAGCTGGTTCCGAAACATGGCGTGTACGCATGCCGAGCTCGGAGTCTGAGCGATGCTTCGGTCGTCCCCGAAGAGACCCTGGCGGTGACGAACATCGGTCGCCGCCCGACCTTCGACGGGGGAACGGTTCGCGTGGAAGCGCACCTCCTCGATTTCTCAGCCGACCTCTACGGGCAGCGACTCGAAGTCGAGCTCGTCGAGCGGATTCGTGAGGAGCGAAAGTTCGACGGCGGCGACGAGCTCGTAACCCAGGTCCGCCAAGACGTGCGTCGGGCGCGGGAGATCCTCGGTTCGTGAAGAGCTTGTTCGCCCTGCTGGGGCGCGACGTCTCGCAGTCCCTTTCGCCGTCCATGCATCAGGCCGCCGCTTGGGAGCTCGGTCTCGACCTCGCCTACGTCGCCTGCCCCATGGCGGATCGTGACCACTTCATCCGTGGAGTTCGCGCGCTGCAGGTACTCGGGGCTCGTGGGGCCAACGTCACCATGCCCTACAAAGAGGCCGCCTACGGCCTCGTCGATCGAACCACCTCCGAGGCGGCATCGATCGGAAGCGTCAATACGATTCGCTTCGGCGCGGACGGGATGGTCGGACACAACACCGATGGCCCGGGCCTCGTGCGTCTTCTGGATCGACTGAAAGCCGGTCAGACTCTGCAGGTGCTAGGGACCGGCGGGGCGGCGCGGGCCGCCGCGTGGGCCGGCGTCCAGCGCCGCGCGCGGGTCGTACTGTGTGGGAGACGCTCCGCCGAAGCCATCGCCGCCCGTATCGGCGTGGAGGCCGCGCCCTTCGAGCGGGTGCCCGGCGCGTCGGTCATCATCCACGCTCTCCCCCCGGCGGTGGTTGCCCCCTGGGAGATCGTCGACCGGCTCATCGATCGAGAGGCACAGCCTCACATACTCGACCTGACCTACCATCGGGACCGGGAGTCGGACGTGGTGCGCACGGCCCGGGAGCACGGTTTGTCGGCCGAGGACGGTCGCGCTTTGCTGGCGGAGCAAGGGGCGCTGTCCCTCAGCTTTTGGACCGGAGCGTCCGTCGAGCGCGGCCGCCGAGCAATGCGGGCGGCCGTGGGGCGTCCTTTTGACAGCACCTCGGGCCAGGTCTAGCGTGCATCCATGCCTGGACGCCTAGGCGAGCTGCTGGTCCGCGAAAACCTGATCACGCTCCAGCAGCTCCAACGAGCGCAGGAGTCGCAACGGGCCGCCGGCGGCAGACTCGGCTTCAATCTCACCAAGCTCGGTTACATCGAGGAGAGCGAACTCACCGCCTTTCTGTCCAAGCAGTACGGCGTTCCTTCGATCAATCTCTCCGACTTCGAGATCGATCCCGAAGTCATCAAGCTCGTTCCCAAGGAGGTCGCGGAAAAGCACCAGGTCATTCCCGTGAATCGGGCGGGCGCTTCGCTGATCGTGGCGATGGCCGATCCTTCCAACATCTTTGCCATCGACGACCTCAAGTTCCTGACCGGCTACAACATCGAGGTCGTCGTCGCTTCCGATACCGCGATCAAAGAATCGATCGAGCGGTATTACAGTCGAGAGGAGCAATCCAGCGAGCTCAACTATGACGACGTCATGGCCGAGTTCGATGAAGACGAGATCGAAGTCGGCGGTGACGAAGAGCAGGTCAACGTCGTCGACCTCGAGCGCTCGGCTGAGGATGCTCCGGTCGTCAAGCTCGTCAACTTGATCTTGATTGATGCGATCAAGAAAGGGGCGTCTGACATCCACATCGAGCCCTACGAAAAAGACTTCCGCGTTCGCTACCGGATCGACGGCGTTCTCTACGAGATGATGAAGCCGCCGTTCAAGCTGAAGAACGCCATCAC
>CAYYOT010000061.1:0-31236 GCA_964473255.1 uncultured Myxococcales bacterium
TCAAAACAACTTCATCCGAGCGATACGGGTAGGGCACACCGGATGGGCGACGGCCGCAGGCTATCGCATCGGGAGCCTGTACGAGATTCTATATGATCAGCTCGTCGAGCTACCCGTGCCCATGGATCTTCCCGAAGGAGCCCGCCAGGTCTATACGGAGGAAGTTCAGAAGCGAGTTGCGGTGCTCGTGAAGAAGGCGATCCGCGTCTACGAGATGTCGCTGGAAATGGCCGAGAGAGTCGGCGAAGCCAACGAGTGGGTGGAGCGCACGAACCGCTCGCTGGAGCGTATGAAAGTGCTCTACCGCGCCCAGCTCGAAGAGCCACGAGCTTCCTGATGCGATGAAGGTCCCGCCCGACGGAGAGCCCGGCGGGACCCCGAACGGTGCGTGGGCCTATTCCGCGGGCTGGCTGGCCGGCTGGCTCGCGGCTTCTTTCTCCATGTTCCCGGACTCATCCCCACTCTCGCTCGTCCCGCCTGATTTGCAGGCGACGGCTGAGGTGAGGGCGAAGAGACAGACGATGATGAAGTGCTTCATTATGTTTCCTTTCCTCGGGAGAGGTATGCACGGCCTAGCCGCATTCGCGTCGTGAGAAAAGGGGTGCTTCAGGGGAGTAGAACGATCTTGCCCCGGTGCAATCCAGCTTCCATGACTCGATGCGCGGCTGCGGCTTCCGTGAGAGGAAAACGGTGAGAGATTTGCGGGGCGAGCTGCCCGTCGTCGAGGGCGCCGCCGAACCGGCGGGTCAGCGCCTGAATCAGCCGGCGCTTCTCTTCGATCGGGCGAGCGCGGAGCGTCGAGCCGGTCAGGACGAGTTGCTTCTTCATCACTCGCACGATGTCGATCTCGGCCTGAGGACCTCGCAGAAACGCGATGCTTACGTGCCGTCCTCCCGAGCGCAAAGCGTGGAGATTCCTCCCGACGTAGTCACCGCCGACCATGTCGAGTACGACGTCGACCCCGTTGGCGGTCAGGGGCTGAGAGGCGAGGGCTTCGACGAAGTCTTGGGCCTGGTAGTCGATCGCGAGATCTGCGCCGAGCTCTCGGGCCCAGGCGCACTTTTCGTCTGATCCGCAAGTGACGACGACGAAGGAGCCGGCCAGCTTCGCGAGACGGATCGCAGTACTGCCGATCCCGCTCGTACCGCCGTGGACCAGGAGGATCTCGCCGGCTCGGAGTTGCCCGGCTTCGAAGACGTTGGCCCAGACGGTCAGGTGGGTCTCCGGGATGGCGGCGGCCTCGGCCCAGGATAGAGTGTGCGGCCGAGGCATGCACTGGGCGGCAGGAGCGAGGCAAAGCTCGGCGTACCCACCGCCGGCCACCAGCGCCATCACTTCGTCGCCCGCTCTCAGGTCGAGCACCGCTTCACCCACGGCATCAACCACCCCGGCGACTTCGAGACCGGGAACGTCGGTCACGCCCGGCGGTGGAGCGTAGCGCCCCAGCCGCTGGACGCAGTCCGGACGGTTTACGCCCGCTGCCTTGACCCGGATTCGAACCTCGCCCGCGCCGGGCTTTGGGTCCTCGCGTGTCTCGACGTCCAGGACGTCCGGGCCGCCGGGCTCGCGGATCACGACGGCGCGCATCTCAGTAGGCCTTGGCCCAAATCACGCGCTGGGCCGACGGCTGACCGGTTACGATGCACGTCCCGGGCTCGACCTCCAGTCCCTGGCCGGGCATGGGTAGACACCGGATGGTCGCGCCTGTCTCCGTTTTGACGCGGGCCTCGGTGGCGGCGGTGCCGTCCCAATGGGCATAAGCGAAGCCGCCATCGCCCGTCATGAACTCCTTGAATGCTTCGTAGTCGTCGACGGTCGCCGTCTTTTCCTCGAGACGGAGCCGGGCTGCGGCCAGGAGGTCGGCCTGCATGGCATTCAGCTGGTCTCGAGCGAAGTCGACGACGCCGTCGAGTGCGGTCGAACTCTTCGGTCGGTCGCGTCGCTTGAACTCGATGGTCCCGGACTTCAGGTCCCGAGGTCCGAGCCCGAACCGCAGGGGGACGCCCTCGCGCTCGTAGCGGTAGAACTTCGGACCCGGTGAGCCATCGAGCTCGTCGAATTTGGCACTGATGCCGGCTGCTTCCAAATCAGCCGCCAGTTTGCGGCCGGCCTGCCGAACGTTGTCGTTCTCCGCCTCGTTCTTCCGGAAAAAAGGAACGATGACGGCAGCCAAGGGCGCCAGCTTTGGCGGCAGGACCAGGCCCTCATCGTCGGAGTGGGTCATGACCAGACCGCCGATCAGCCGCGTCGAGACGCCCCAGCTGGTCTGCCAGACCCAGTCGAGTTGGCCGTCCTTGTCCTGAAACTGGACGTTGAAGGCACGCCCGAAATTCTGCCCGAGATCGTGCGATGTCCCCGCTTGAAGCGCCTTTCCATCCTGCATCATTGCTTCAATGCAGTAGCTGGCGACGGCGCCCGCGAACTTTTCGGAATCGGTCTTGCGACCCTTGATGACCGGCATGGCCATCCACTGCTCCGCGAAGTCGGCGTAGACGTCGAGCATGCGGAGCACCTCTTCCAGAGCCTCGTCGTGGGTGGCGTGAGCCGTGTGCCCTTCCTGCCAAAGGAACTCGCTGGTCCGTAAGAACATTCGCGTGCGCAGCTCCCAGCGCATGACGTTGGCCCACTGGTTGATGAGAAGGGGGAGGTCCCGCCAGGACTGGATCCACTGGGAAAAGAAGTGCCCGATGACCGTTTCGGAGGTGGGACGAACCACATAGGGCTCTTCGAGCTCTTCGCCGCCGGCGACGGTCACCACGGCCAGTTCCGGGGAAAAACCCTCGACGTGCTCGGCCTCGCGCTTGATGAAGGACTCGGGGATCAGCAGGGGGAAGTAGGCGTTGCGGTGCCCGGTCGCCTTGAATCGTCGATCGAGCTCGCCCTGGATCTTCTCCCAGATGGCGTAGCCATTGGGCTTGATGACCATGCAGCCTTTCACGATGCCCGCGACTTCCGCCAGCTGTCCTTCGCGGACGACGTCTTGGTACCAGTCCGGGTAGCTCTCGGACCGCGGCGTGATCCGCGTCAGGTCCTTTTCCACCTTGGCCATGGAGGCCGTTAACGCGCTGCTGGGTTTTCGGGCAACTCAACTCGTTTGGGTCGGGCGGTTCGTCGGTAGTAGGTGCGGAGCGCCTTCTACCGGCAGTAGATCGATGCTACTGCCCAAAATGATGCGGCGGTTGGCCCTAGCGGTTGTGCTCGGCTGGTTCCCAGGGCCCGCGACGGCCCAGTCCGGCACGTCGTCGGCTACGGACCCCCTCCAGGAGCTGGAGGCTCTGGAGGTGGCCATCGACTCCATCGAGTCCAGCATCTCCGAAGCCTCGGATCAGGTCGACATCCTGAAGGACACGGCGCTTTCGGGTCGCGTTGGAAGGACCTATGCGAAGGTGCACCACCGAGACCTCATGGGTTCCGGGTACAAGCTCCTCTCCATCCGCTACCGCATGGACGGCCAAGTGCTGCTGGAGCGCGACGAAAAAGCCAAGCCGCCGGAGAAGGTCGTGCCGCTGTACGAGGGAGCCATCGAACCCGGCGCGCACCTGTTCGAGGTGGAGGCCGTCGTAGCCAGTGGCACGTTCGGTGTGTTCACCTATGCCCAGGGATACGAATTCAAGGTGGAATCCAAGTACACGCTCAGAGTCCGCGAAGGACGGCTGAACCGCCTCTCGATCGTTTTTCATCAGAAGCCGGACGTGACGCTCCCCCCCGAGCAGCGTCTCGGAGTGCGGTTCGATCTCGAGGTCGCCGAGGGCCTACCGCTCGAAGCGGACGGCGACGGCAGCCGTGCGACTCGCTGAGCGCCGGGTCGTCGAAACATGGTCCAACGAAGCCCGGGGACGGGCGGCGCCGTACAATCTGAGTCGGTCGGACGGGTCATCGTCACCTACCGAGCACGTATGTCCTCGGCGGCCGACGACCGACAGGCGGCCGAGCGGACGTCGGACCGGGTCGGAAACGTTCGCCTCGTCCTCGCCGTGCTCGCCCTGGGCCTCATTCTGGCCCCGACGGTGGTGCGGTCTCCAGCTCCGTGGTGGGGGCTGATCCCGATCTTTGCCGGCTTCGTGCTGCTGGGATGGGCCCAGGATCGGGCTTTGGACCGCCGTCGGCGCGCGGCGGCCACCGAGCGCTTCTTCCGCGAAGGACTCGCACGGGTCGAAGGCCGGCTCGACGAACTGCCGGAAGTCGCCGACGACGTCGGCGCCCCCTGGCGGGGAACTCTTCACTACGCGGATGACCTCGCCCTCATCGGGTCGACCTCCCTTTTTCGACTCGTCTGCCGAGCGGAGCCGGTCCGGGGTCGCCAGCTCTTGGCCAAGGATCTCTGCGAACCGCCGGACGCGGCCGGGACCCGGGCACGTAGACAGGCTCGAGAGGAGCTCGAGCCGCAGCTCGACTTCCGGGTGAGACTCGTCGCATCGGTCGCGGGAGACGATGCTCGCCGGCTCGACGAGACGCCGCTTCTGGACTGGGCTCGAGGTCGAACTCCGATCCCCAACGCCTGGCTCTTGTGGATCTTGGCGACGGTTCAGCCGCTGATCCTGCTCGCGACGTTCATCGTTTATCAGGTCGCCGCGGAAGGGCGCCCCCTGTTCGTGGCGGTCGTCTTACAGCTGGCGACTCTGTTCCTCACCCGGAATGTCGTGGGTTCACGAACCGCCGTGCTCAGCGGACCGGAGCGCATGCTCGCGCGGTACGCGCGCCTGCTGGAAGCAGTGGAAGGGCATGCGGCGACGTCGCCGTGGCTGGGGGACGTAAAGTCGTCTTTGAGCGAGAACGGATCGGCTGCGCGAGCGGTGAATCGCCTGGTCTCGCTCATCAACCTTCTCGACGCGCAGCTAAACGTCATATTCGCGCTGACGGTCGGACCCGCGCTCCTGTGGAACCTGAACCTCGTCCTCCGAACCGAACAGTGGCGGGAACGGCATGGGGCGGCCGTGGACGATTGGTTCGAAGCCATCGCGCGGTTCGAAGTGGCCTCGTCCTGGGCCGGGCTCGCATTCGAGCGACCCGCGTACGGCAGCTTGGAGCTGACCGAGGCAGTCCAATTCGATGCCGAGTCGCTGGCTCACCCCTTGATCTTTCCCGACGCCGTGGTCGCAAACGATCTGAGACTGGCCGAACCCGGAGCCACGTTGCTCCTGTCCGGCTCCAACATGAGTGGGAAGAGTACTCTGCTCCGTTCGGTGGGCCTCGCGCTGGTGATGGGGCGCGCCGGAGGTCCGGTGGCAGCGCGAGCGCTTCGCGCCTTTCCCTTCGAACTCGTTACGTCGGTTCGAGTGGTCGACAGCCTGGCCCAGGGTACGTCACACTTCTATGCCGAGCTGAAGCGGCTCAAGCACGTGGTCGACCGGTCATCCACGGTCGGTTCGGGTCTTCTGTACCTCCTGGACGAGATTCTTCACGGAACGAATAGTCGCGAGCGTTTCGTCGGAGCGGTATCCGTCGTCCGTTGGCTTAGTCGAAATGGCTCCATCGGCATCGTAACCACGCACGACCTGTCGCTCGCCCGTCTGTCCGACGAGCTACCGGAGGGCACGATGGTTCAAATGCACATGTCGGACCGGGTCGACTCGGAGGCGATCGAATTCGACTACGAGCTGCGTCCGGGACCGATTCAGTCGACCAACGCTTTGCGCCTCATGAAGGCCATCGGGATCGACGTCGATCTGATCGACGAAAGCCGAACCGATGGCTGACCCGCCAGCGGACTCGTGAATCGACCCCATCCGCCTTGACGATAGCCGGTCCCAGGGATCGTGCCGGGTTCAGACTCATGCCCGATACCGGTGCTGGGCGACCCCGCCGATCGCGGCGGCCAGCTGAACCGCGACGAAGAGCGCGAGGTCTACGGTCTTCACCTTGTGCAGGCGAAAGAAGGCGAGCGTCATCGCTGGATTCAAGTGCCCCCTGGCCCGCGTCCCCAGAGGCGACTGGATGATGACGGCCAGGATGGTGTCTCACAGACGTCTAAAGGAGAGCATCCAGGCATAGACATCGTGGCCGGCGTTCCCGTCGTAGGTCTGGGTCCACGAATCATGACCGACGCCGGGATACAGGGTCACGGTGGTTTCCGGTTCGACCCCGTTACACGCCTGCAGCGACGCGATCGGCATCGTGCTGCCTTCCGGGGGCACCACACGGTCGGCGGTGCCGTGAAAAGCCCAGATGGGAAACGGGGCGAGCTGGCAACCCCGCTCGGCGACCGCGCTCCGGCCATCTCCGGCGATCAAGACGTAGGCCGCGGGGGTCGGCTCGGGAGTGGTCTCCAGGTAGTTCCAGGTACCGATGGCTCCACAGCTCAGGCCGGTGACGTACACGCGGTTCGGATCCACGTCGTAGGTCGACACCGCGAACTCCAAGACTTCCTTGACGCGATTCCCCCCGGGACAGTCGCGGCCCTCCTGCTGCGGGGCAACCACGACGAACGGTCGGTCGTTCGGCCACTCGTCGGCGAGGATCAGCTTCGGGGGCCCGTGCCGCGTGACTTTGAATAGGTCGGCGTCGCCGTCTCCGTTCTCCCCCAGACCGTGAAAGAACACGAGCAGGGGCAGGGGCTCGGAGCCGTAGGTCTCGGGTACGTATTCGTAGTACCCCGCGGGCGCGTTCGTCGTGCCGAGGGGCCGGGGCCGCAGCCGCTTGGACGGCGGGCCCGGGACAACGTCGATGTCGAGCGTGCTCGCGCTGGTGCTGCACCCGAAGGAGCAGGCGAGGAGGAACGAGGATGCGTGGCGAAGCTTCAATGGAGTCCTCATCGAGCGAGACATCGTAGCGCAGAAGCAAAGAACGGCGCCGCCACGTCGACCTCTTCGAACTTGACCGACTCCAGACCCGCCAGCGGTCCTTCCAGGCAGTTCACGATCGACGGTGAAGCGCTGCGCGCTTGACCCTGGAGCCGCCGGTAGAGCTGCGCCGCCGCGTCCATGTCGTATCGACGCCGATATTCCGCGAGCAGTTCCCGCAGCTCGGCCGGCGCACGGGGCCCATCCACGGGCTCGGGCGAGGTGGGCTCGGGGCCGGGTTTCGAGGGTCGCGCGGGCGTTCGACGCGAGCTCGATGAAGGCCCGCGCCGGGCGGGCTCGGGTGCCGGCGGCTCGACCCGGTCCTCCTTTGGGGCCGCAGGCCGTGCGACGGGGCCGGCCGCCGGACGTTCCGCGCTGCGGGCGGCGGGAAGGGGGTCGGGGGTCGGAGTCGGGACCGGGGCTGCGGGGCCGGCCGCCTCGGTTACGACCGAAGTGGAGGCCGGAGCCCACAGCAAGGCGGCCGTCACGCCCAGCGCGACCAGGACCAATCCGGGCGCCACCCAGACGAGCGACGAGCGACGCGCATGCGGGGCGGGGCGGCTGTCGAGACCGGTGGATGCCGGCGGCGGCGCGAGGGTTCGGGCGGGGGCATCGACCGCGGGCCGGGGGTCGACCGCGACCTTGGTTGCAGGAGGCAGCGGCTCAAAAAGGAGCGTGCCGCGCTCGCCGGCCTCTCGGGCCTGATTCAGCCAGCCCGACACCTCGGCCTCTCGCGCGGGGAGAAGGCGTCGGAGCTCGTGTCCGAGTTCCACCGGCTCGACCAGCCCGACTTCCGCGGTCACCGGAATGAGCGCCCGCACGAACGCTTCAGCGTCGGAGAAGCGGTCCTCAACCTCCTTGGACAGGGCCCGGGCGACGACGGCATCCAGCTCCGGCGGCACTTCGGGTGCGGCCTGCGACGGTCGGGGCGCCTCGTCGCGCACTACGCTCATCAGCATGTGCGCGCGTCCTTTGGCCTGAACGAGTCGACGACCGACCAAGAGCTCCCAGAGCACGACGCCGACCGTGTAGAGGTCGCTGCGGTTATCGACCCGCTCCCCGGAAGCTTGCTCGGGCGACATGTAGAGCGGCGTACCCATCAGCATGCCGGTTGCGGTTCGATGGTCGTCGACCGCGCCTTTGGCCACGCCGAAGTCGATGACCTTCACACCACCGTCGAACCCGAGCATGAGGTTCTTGCTCGACAGGTCCCGATGCACCAGGCCGACGGGGCGGCCATCCTCGTCCCGAAGGCGATGGGCATGATCGAGAGCGCGCAGGACGGGCAGGATCATCTGAACCGCGAGGCGCGGCGACAGCCGAGCCCGGTCCGCCCAAATCACCCGATTGATGTCCTCGAAGGTGACCCCAGCCACGAACTCACTGGCGAGATAGAGCTTGCCGTCGATGACGTGCGAATCGTGCAGCCGAGCGATGTTCGGGTGCTGGAGTAGGCCGGCCAGCTTGGCTTCGCGGATGAAACGGATGGTGGCGTCGCCACCGCGGTCGAGCTCCGCATGCAGCTGCTTCAGAACGCACAGCTCACCGCTGCTTTCGTGCACCGCCAGGTCGACCCGAGCCATTCCGCCCTGCCCCAGCGGGGCGATGATCCGGTAGGGGCCGACGCGAACGGGAGGGAACCCTGCCTCCACGGCCAACAGTCTAGCACCGAGACGCGTGAAGCTCGACGATCGGGCCGAGGCCCGAGCGTCGATAGGAGCGGAAAAGGAAGGGAAGGGTTCGTGAGCGCGGGCTATTCGACGGCGGCTTCGCCGCCCTCGCCCTCGCCGTCCTCCGCGGTCATCAGCACCGCGTAGTTCACGTTCGTGTAGCCGGCATCGGCCGCAGCGAACATGACCTTTCGGACCAGCTTGAACTCGATGTCCCGGTCGGCACTGATGATGATCTGGCCCTTGAAGGCCTGGCCGGGATGCATCATCTCATCGACCTTGCGCATCTCCTGGAGCTTGTCGGTCAGCGCCGGCACTCGCAGGTCGGGATCCTCGAGAATGTCCTTCGAATCGCCCACGCGGAATCCTTCCACCACAACGGTGAACGGAGAAACCTGAATGATGGGCGCTCGCTCGAGCTGAGCCTGAACGCTGGCCTTGGGCAGCGTGATGTCCTTCGTCACCTGAACCAGCTCGCCCGTCGCCGAGAAGTTCATGATCAGGAACACCACCAAAATCACGAACATGTCGATCAAGGGGGTGAGCAGCAGCTCGAAGTTGCCGGCCTTCTTGCCGCCGCCTCCGACCAGCGCCTTGTGGTTTTGAAGCCAGGGCGCGAAGGGCCGCTTGTGTGGGGTATGAATCGGCATCTGACGACTCCTAAGTGTCCACGCCCGAGACCGTGATCCCGTCGAGCTTGTGGTCGAGGCACAGGTCCATCACGCTGATGAGATCCTGATACTCGACCCGATCCTCGCTCGTGAGCGTGATGTCCCGGTTCGAGGGATGTTCCGCAACGACCTGCTTCATGACCTCGTTCAAGGTCTCCAAGTCGTACTCGTCGCCCTTCTTCTCGATGTCTTTCACCACGGCATTCTTCTTCGAGACCGTGATGCCCGAGCTCTTGATCACGACCGTGAGGTTCAGCTTCTCTTCCTGATCCTCGGGGGGCGGGTCGTCACTCGGGAGATTCGGAGACTGCCGAACCTCGATCCGAGACACCGTGGTCCAGACCGAAGTCATCAGCAGGAAGGAGATGAGCACCGACAGCAGGTCGATGAACGGAATCAGGTTGAGCTGGAAGTCGACGGCTTTTTTGCCGCCGGATCCTTCCGGTACTGGAGGGCCTCCACCACCTGCCATGGTTCATCGACCTCGCTTTCTTTTACTCGGAGCGCGCGGCGCCGAGGGACGAAAGGTCCAGCTTGTCGCGGTTCGTGACGACCAGGTTCAGCACCGTTACCGAAGCCTCGTTGATGTCGTCCTGGAGCTGCTGGGTCTTGCCCTGCAGAATCGAGAAGAACAGGAGGCCCGGGATGGCCGTCATCAGACCGAAGCCGGTGCAGTTCATGGCCTCCGCGATACCCTTGGCGAGAAGGGTCGACTTCTCCGACGGGTCGGCGTTGGCGACCGCAGCGAAGCACGTGATCAGACCGGAGATGGTCCCGAGGAGACCCGCGAGCATCGCCACGTTGGCGAGCATCGCGAGGTAGGGCGTGCGCTTCTCCAGCTTGGGCATCTCACGCAGCGAAGCCTCGTCCATCGCCGCCTGAACCTCGGCGTCGGACTTGTTCACCTTCACGAGGCCGGCCTTGATGATGTTGCTGAGCGGGGTCGGCGTCTGGCTGCATAGCGCGAGTGCCTTACCCACGTCGCCGGCCAGGATGTACTTCTTCATGGCCTGCACGAACGCGTCCTTGGAAATGGAGGCCTTGAAGTACAGGTACTGGATGCGCTCGACGGCGATGGCCAGAATGAAAATCGAGCAAACGGTGATTGGGTACATGCCCCAGCCACCCTCCTGATACCGGTGGGCAATTTCTTCGAACATTCGTGGTTACTCCTCTTGAAATCAGGGTTTTACGACGTCGTGACGTCGGTCATTCGGTCCCTGCCGGCATCAGACACCGCGAGGAAGAGCGGGTTCCCAAAAAGTGATCCAGCCCGGATTCCGGATGGATTCCAGGCGCATGGACGTCGAGTCGGGAGCTCGAGCCGGCGGCCCGCGATTTGACCAAAGCGCTGGAGCGGGACACATCAAAGCCTGTGGACGCCCGCATGTTCGACAAGTTCCTCGCGGCCGCAGTGAAGGCGGGAGCGTCGGACATCCACATCAAGACGGGCTCCCAGCCGACCCTCCGCGTGCACGGGGTTCTAAAGGAGGTGAAGCTCGACCCGCTGGACGATGCGGCGATGGAGCGTCTGGTCGGACACATCCTCCATCGCCACGCCATCGAGCTCGAACTCCGCAAGCTCAAGGAGTTCGACACGTCGTACCAGGTCGATCGGGTCGGTCGGTTCCGGGTGAACCTCATGCGGCAGAAAGGACATCTGGCCGCCGTCCTGCGCGTGATTCCGCAGGAGATCCCCAGCCTCGACTCGCTGGGGCTGCCGCCGGTGCTCAAGAAGGTCGCTCGCGAGGAGCGCGGCCTCGTGCTGGTCACCGGAGTCACCGGTTCCGGAAAGTCCACCACGCTGGCGGCGATGATCCATGAGATCAACGCCGAGGCCCGCAAGCACATCGTCACGATCGAAGACCCGATCGAGTTCCTTCATCACGACAAGCTGTCTCGGGTGACGCAGCGGGAAGTCGGGACGGACACCGAGTCTTTCGCGCTCGCCCTCCGGGCCGCCCTCCGCCAGGACCCCGACGTCATCCTCGTCGGCGAGATGCGCGACTCGGTGACGATCGACACCGGGCTCAAGGCGGCCGAGACCGGGCACTTGGTGTTTTCCACGGTGCACACGACCGACGCGTCGAAAACGATCGGGCGTTTGATCGACGTGTTTCCCCACGATGCTCAGGATGCCGTGCGTGTCCGTCTGGCCGAAAACCTCAAGGCGACGATCTCCCAGCGGCTGCTGCGCCGGCAGGATCAGCAGGGGCGGGTCGTCGCCATGGAGATCATGCGGGTTACGCTGACCGCGGCCGAGCTGATCAAGGATCCTGCGCGCACGGGAGAGCTCAAGGACTACATCGAGCGGAGTCGAGACATGTATGGCACCCAGTCCTTCGACCAGCACCTGATAGACCTCTATCAAAGCGGCACGATCAGCCTCGAGGCGGCGAAGGCGGCGGCGACGAATCCCGCCGACTTCGAGCGCGCGCTGTACGTGTCTTGATTGTTTCTCGGGGCAGCGGTGAGCTAGCCTCCCGCCATGGACTTCCCCTTCTTTACCCCGATCGACCAGCGCCTTCTGGAATCGCGCGTGGTCCAGGTTTCCGGCCCCGTTGGCAGCAAGATGGCCCACGAGGTCAACCGCTTGATGCTCGCGATGGAGCGGGAGTCGCCGGACGACCCGGTCTACCTATTCATCAACAGCCCGGGGGGTGAGATAACTTCGGGTTTCTCGATCTACGATACGGCCCGCTTCATTCAGCCCGAGGTGTACACGGTCGTAACGGGTTTGGCGGCGAGCATGGGCTCGCTGATCGCTCTCTGCGCCGAGAAGAAGAATCGCTTGGCCTTTCCCAACTCGAAGTTCCTCATCCATCAGCCCCTGATCAGCGGCATCATGACGGGGTCGGCCTCGGACATCGCGATTCACGCCAAGGACATCGTCAACACCAAGCGGCGTATCAACGAGCTGTACGCCAAGGAGACGGGAAAGCCGCTGGCCGAGGTCGAGGCCGCGACCGACCGCGATAACTGGATGGAGGCCAAAGAGGCGCTCGACTTCGGCTTGGTTTCACGGATCGTCAGCCGCCGGTCCGAGATCTGACGCCCAAGGCATCATGTCCACCGAGCCCGCCCTCGACGATCGTGCCCCGCTGAATCACGACGGTTCGCTTGGGGAAGCGCTGAACCAGCGTCCGGTCATGGGTGGCCATCAAGACCGTGGTTCCTCGGGCGTTGGCTCGCTCGAGGAGCTCGAGGATCTGCACCGACATCTCCGAGTCGAGGTTGCCCGTGGGCTCGTCCGCGATCAGCACGGTCGGATCGTTGACCAAAGCCCGAGCGATGGCCGCCCGCTGCTGCTCACCGCCGGAAAGTTTCGGTGGGAGGGTGTGCGCCCGGTGGAAGAGACCAACCTCCTTGAGGATGCTCGCTACCCGTCGCTGCACGTCGCGCTCGGAGGCTCCGACCACCCACAGCGACATGGCGACGTTTTCTGCCACGGTGCGAGTGGGTATGAGCTTGAAATCCTGGAATACGATTCCGAGCTGGCGACGGAAGCGGGGCACGTCCCGTGTGCGCAAGGTCGCCACATTCTGCCCATTCAGGAGGATCTGCCCTTTCGTCGGTCGTTCGGCGGCGAAGACCAACTTCAGAAGGGTCGACTTACCCGCCCCCGACGGGCCCGTGAGGTACACGAACTCGCCCTTGTCGATGCGGAGGTTCACGTCGTGGAGCGCCGGTAAGTCCCCGGAGTCGTACACCTTGGAGACGTGAAAGGCCCGAATCACGACTCCACGGTTGTATCAGGACTCGGGTCGTCGATTCGACTCCGCGAACGTTCGATCGTAAGCCAGGATCATGCTTCGACCCTTCCGTTGGTGGAACGTCATCGCTGCAGGCCTGGCGCTCTCGTGTGCGGGGGAGATCGAGGACCGCGAGGCGGTTCTCGCAGCCCTGGGTGACACCGGGACTTCGAGCACGGCATGCGATCTGATCGGCGCGACCGACCCGAAGGCCGACTTCATCGACCCCACGTGCTCCACTCCGGCCTGCCATGACGCGATGTCCGCGCAGGGCGGGCTCGTTCTCGAGGGCGACGTCTCCGGCCTGGTCGATGCGATGGGACAGACGAACGGCTGTGAGACCGAGCTTCTGATCGACTCCTCCAGCGCGGCGCAGAGCCTGCTCGTCACCATCTTGGACGATCCTCCGCCGTGCAACGTACCGATGCCGTTCCCTTTGGGAGGCCTCACCGACGAAGAAAAGGCCTGCGTGGAGGAGTGGGTGCAGTCCGTCATCGACGCGCCCTGAGTGACTCATGCGTATCCTGACCGGTCCCGCTTTTCTCGCCTGTCTCTCTTTGGCCTCGTCCGCGGCGGCCGAACCGCGGGTTGCGGTTGGTGAGGTCGACGGACCGACCGGCGCCCAGATCGGCTACGCCGTGGCTCAAGCTATCGACTCCAAGGTCGACCTCATCTCCAACTCGCAGTTCGAGGCCGCCGCCGGGTCGCTTGGAGTCTCGCCGAGCGATGCCGAGGCCATCGCTCCCATCGGCGCGAAGCTCGGCGCTCAGGCGGTGGTCGCTGGCGAGGTAACTCGGGACGGCAATCAGTGGAAGTGCACCTTGAAGGTTCACGAGGTCGCGACCCGCGAAGTCACGAAGGACTGGTCGTTCACGAGCTCCAGCCTGCGAAACCTTTCCAAGATCGCGGGGCGCCAGGTGTGGCTTCAGCTGGGGGCTGCGCTTCGCGCCGCGGAGTCGGCGGCGCCCGCGGCGACTCCGGGCCCCGCGGCCGTCGAGCCGGCCGGTCCTAAACGGATCGCCGTCTTGACCTTCGAAGGGGGGGAACGGGCGGCCAAGGTCCGACGCGTGGTCGTCCAATCGCTCGCGTCCGGAGAGGGGATCGAATTCGTACCTCGCAAAGACGCCACGGACACCGCCGCAGAACTGGGGGTCACCCTTTCCGCCCCGGTCGGTCGAATCGCCGTCGCCGAGGTTCTGAACGTGGACGCCTTCGTATCGGGGCGGATCTTCCGGCGGAGCGGATACTACTACGGCGCGATCTACACGCATCAGGGCCGGGACGGGGAGCTCGTCGAGACGCTCAAGCTGAAGCGGAAAGGCTACGTGAGCTTGGGTCGTGCCCTCGCCAGTCGTTTACGGGCGCCCATTCAGGCCGCTCTGGGGCCGCTGCCGCCGAAGCCACTGCCGGAGGCCGAGCCGGTCCCCGAACCGGAGGTGGAGCGCGAGGAGGCCGACGAAGAGGACAAGGACGCCGAGAAGAAGGACAAGCCGAAGAAGATGCGGAGCCAGTCCCCGCTCGAGATCGGACTGGGTTTTCAGCCATTCTTCCGTCAGTTCGATTACAACGACCCCCTGACGCCGCTGCGCCCGTACGAAGCCAACTTCGCGGCGGCTCTCGTCCTCGTGGCTCGATGGTACCCCGGCGCACACTTCGTCGAGCGGGGCGCTCTGCGTCATATCGGTATCGACTTGGAAGGGGACTTTTCCATCGGCCTGACGTCCTCGGACGAGGACGGCAACGAGTTCAACACCCGGTCGTTTTCGTTCCTCGGTGGTCTGCGCGGTCGATTGCCGCTCGGTCCGAGCGAGCTGGGCGCGGTCGTGAGTTTCGGCACCGATTCCTTCATCATCGACGAAGACGATGCGGGCAATGATCCGGGAACGCCGAGCGTCTCCTATACGCTGGCGCGCTTCGGAGCGGACGGCCGCATTCAGCTGATCCCAGCCCTCGACTTCGCCTTTGCCGGGGGCTACCGGGCCGTGTTCGACGCCGGCGATATCACCAGCGATCAGTGGTTTCCGCAGGGAGATGTGGGCGGATTCGATGCAACCGCCAAGCTCAACTTCAACCTGCTGAAACCCGTGTTTTTCGAGCTGGGCGTGAATTACGTCCACTACTTCTTCTCCTTCAACGTGACGCCCGAGGATGCCGCGGCGGGCCAACCGATCGCGGGCGGGGCCCTCGACCAGTACACCCAGATCTTCCTCCGCGTGCTCTACGTACTCTGACCCGGCTGTTTTTCCGAATCCCGCCGTGCAAGGTTTCGGGCCATGAAGGCGACGATCGGAATCCTGACCGGCGGCGGAGATGTACCGGGGCTGAACCCGGCGATACGAGCCGTGACCGTGCGCGCCCTGCGCGAGGGTCACCGGGTCATCGGTTTGCGGAGGGGCTGGGGCGGCATCGTCGACCTGGTTCCCGACAAGCACGCGGATAACTCCGACTGTTTCGAAGAGCTCACCGAGGACCGTGTAGCGCGTGCCGGGCGCACGGGCGGAACGTTTCTTCATACTTCGCGCACCAAGCCGAGCAAGCTCCCACTGGCGAACGTGCCGCGGCACCTCAAAGACAGGTACCAGGACGAGTACAACGACATGACCGATGCGGTGCTCGAGAACCTTGCGTTTTTGGGTATCGACTACCTGATTCCCATCGGCGGCGACGACACGCTCAGTTTTGGCGAACACCTTCACCACCGGGGCTTTCCGGTCATCGCGCTGCCGAAGACGATGGATAACGACGTTCCCGGGACCGACTACTGCATCGGTTTCAGCACCTGCGTCACCCGTACCGTGGAGCTCGCTCATCAGCTCCGGACCGTGGCTGGCTCTCACGAGCGCATCCTCGTCATCGAGGTGTTCGGGCGGTACGCCGGCTTCACCGCCATCCTTCCCACCATGGCTGGGGCGGCCAACCGCTGCGTGATCCCCGAGTATCCGTTCTCGATCGAGCACCTGACCGAGCTGCTGGTCCAAGACCGCGATCGCGCGCCGAGCAACTACTCCGTAGCCATCGTGTCCGAAGGTGCAACGTTCGAAGGGACGGACGAGATGTCCTTTGAAGGCACGGAGGTGGACCAGTACGGTCACAAGAAGCTCGGGGGCATGGGTGACCAGGTGGCCAACGCCATCAAGACGCGGTCGCCGAAGTTCAATCAGGGGCGGAAAATCAACATCGTCAGCCAGCGCCTGGGGTATCTCGTTCGGTGCGGCGACCCCGATGCGCTCGATTCCATCGTCCCCACCGCGTTCGGAAACATCGCTCTCGACCTGATCGATCAAGGCATCTCGGGGAGGCTGGTCTCGGTGCGGAACGGCCGATACGACAACGTGCCGCTGGATGTCGTTACGGGTACGAAGAAGTTCGTGAACGTCGAGCGTCACTATGACGCCGAGCGCCTGCGCCCCAAGTACAAGACCCTCATGGGCAACCCCCTCTTCATCATGACCAGCGAATGAGGGCGGTGTCGCGGACGCTGTTCACCGTCGTTCTGTGCGCCGCCGGCTGCACTGGAGAGACTGCGGTGCTGACTCCGATCGGGGAGTCGGGCGGACCGGGGGACGTCGGCCCTCGCCGCGACGCGACGATCGGAGTGCCGGCCACCGAACCGGTCTACGTCCATACGCCCGAGACCTTGTTCTCCTATGATCCTCCGACCGGGAGGCTGACCGAGATCGGGGACTTCGGCGTGGTGCTGACGGACATCGCGATCGACCGGACCGGTCGGCTGGTGGGAGTCGGACCCGAGGGCTTCGACGCTAGGCCGGGGCACCGAAATGGAGGTCGTGGAGGTTCTTGTAGATGCCGTCGATGCGGAGCAGCGTTTCGTGGTCGCCTTCCTCGGCGACCTGGCCGTCAGCCATGACGATGATCCGGTCGGCGCGCTGAATGGTGGTCAGGCGGTGGGCGATGATCAGCGCCGTGCGCCCCCGGAGGAGGTTGTCGAGACCTTCCTGGATGAGACGCTCGGTCTGCGGATCGACCGAGCTCGTGGCCTCGTCGAGGATCAGGAGGTCCGGGTCTCGGGCGAGCGCGCGGGCGAAACACACCAGCTGGCGTTCGCCGGTCGATAGGTTCTGGCCGCGCTCGCCCACTTTCGCATCCCAACCCAAAGGCTGTCGGCGGATCACTTCGCTGGCGCGGGTCAGCTCGGCGGCCGACATCAGATGGGCAAGCTCGGCCCGGGGCGCCCCGAACTCGACGTTGTCGCGGATGGTCCCGTCGAAGAGGTAGGCGTCCTGGAGGACGACCGCGAGTCGGCTACGAAGAGAAGCCATGGGTGCGCTGCGGATGTCGACGCCATCCCAGGTGACCGCTCCCTGGGTCGGGTCGTAGAAGCGGGCCAACAGCTTGACCAGCGTCGACTTCCCCGCGCCCGTTGCCCCGACGACGGCGACTTGCTCCCCTTTGCCGATGCGGAGGTCCACGCCCTTCAGCACGTCGGGCGCATCCGGACCGTAGCGGAACCGCACGTCCTGGAAGCGGATTTCGTCCCGCAGGGGCGGCAGACTCACCTCCTCGGGCCGGTCCTCCACCGCTGCCTTCTGGTCGAGGAGGTCGACGCACCGTTCGGCGGAGGCCATGGCGGACTGGAGAACGGTGTACTTGGTCGACAGTTCGTTGATCGGCTGAAAGAAGCGTCGCAGATAGTCGACGAACGCCACGAAGACTCCTACTTCGACGGTGCCGGCCCCGAAAAGCGATAGCCCCCACAGCAGCATGCTCGCGATCGCCACGGTGGAGAGCGCTTCGACGAACGCGTAGGTCATTGCGTCGTAGCGGATCGAGCGGAAGTTGGCGTCGCGGTAGGCTTCGTTGATCTCGCGAAACTCGCTCGCCATCGTCGTCTCCTGGCGGAATGACTGCACGACGGCCATGCCCATGATCGCCTCGTTCAGGAAGGCGTTGATCCGGGCCAAACGAGTGCGCACGGCGCGAAAGGCCTCGCGCGCATACCGACGCATGACGGAAACGAAGATGTAGAGGAGAGGCAGCGTCGCGAACGAGTAGAGCGTCAGCTTCACGTTCAGCGCGAGCATCATGATCACGATGCCGACGAGGGTGACGACATCGCCGATGATGCTCACCGCTCCCGTGGAAAACGCTTCCGAGAGGTTTTCGACGTCGTTGGTCACGCGGGTCATCAGACGGCCCACCGGGTTTCGCTCGATGTACGAGAGGTCCACGGTCTGGAGCTTCCGGAAGAGATCGGTGCGCAAGTCGCGCGTTACCCGCTGTCCGAGGTTTTGGGTGAGGATCGTCTGCAGGAATCGTCCGAAGAACTCGAGGATCAGCGCGCCGATGGTGAGCAGGATGATCGTGGAGAAGCCCTCGAGTCTGCGAGGAACCAGATGTTCGTCGATGGCGACCTTCACCAAGTAGGGCTGAACCAAGTGAAGGCCGGCGACGACCGGGTAGCTGAGAGCGGAAAGGAGGAGCAGGCCGGAGTACGGCTTGAAGTAGACGGCGAGACGTTGGACGAGCCGGTGGTCGTACGCCTTGCCGAAGGTGACGTCTTCGCTGAGTTCCCGCCGCTTGGGTATGGCTCGGGCGGTGCTGGTCACGCGACCACCCCCAGTTCGGACGCGGCGGGCTCTGACGCCTGCAGCGCAACGTACGCGCCATCCTTGGCCAGGAGCTCGGCTTCGGTACCCACCTCGACGATCCGGCCCTCTTCGAGCACGAAGATACGGTCGGCCATTTCGGCGGCGGCCAAGCGGTGGGTCGCCATCACCACCGTGCGACGAGGCTGACGTTCACGGAGCGCGTCCAGGATCTTCGACTCGGTCTCGGCGTCGACCGCACTCAGCGTATCGTCCAGCAAGAGAAGCTCGGGGTCGACGAGCAGCGCTCGCGCGAGTGTGGAGCGCTGGCGCTGTCCCCCGGAAAGCGTGATCCCACGTTCGCCGACCATCGTCGCCAAGCCTTCGGGGAAAGCGTCGACGTCGACCTGGAGCGCGGCCTCGGTCACCGCCCGCTCCACGTCCGGGAGTTTCGCATCCGGTTCACCGAAGGCGACGTTCTCGGCTACCGACCGACTGAAGAGAAAGGCATCCTGCGGCGCGTAGCCCACGTGCCGGCGTACGTGGTCCAGGGGAAGATCGACGATGTCGATGCCATCGATCCGCACCGTGCCCGCTGGGACCTCCAGGAGCCGGGCGAGCACTTTCATGATGGTGCTCTTCCCCGAGCCGGTCTTGCCCACCAAGAGCACGGTCTCGCCGGGCTCGATGGTGAGAGTCACGTGGTCGAGAGCGGTCTTGTCCCCGTAGGCAATCGTGAGGTCGCGGATCTCGATGCGGCCCCGGAAGTGCGGGGGGGAGGCCGTCCCGTCGACCAGCGTCGGCTGTGCTCGAAAGATCTCGTTGATGCGTTCCAGCGCCGCCATCCCCCGATTCCACAGAGAGACCATCCAGCCGAGGGCGATGGTGGGCCAGGTCAGCGCCGACAGATAGGCGTTGAACTCGACGAACTGGCCCACGCTCATGGAGCCGGAGGCGATCCGGTAGCCGCCCACGCCGAGGACCACGACCGCCCCGATCGACCCCGCGAGGCCCATGAGAGGAAAGAGGGTTCCTCGCATCCGGGCCAGAGCGAGGTTGATGTCGAGGTAGTGTTCATTCAGCGCGTGAAATCGGGCTTCCTCGCCGGGTTCTTCGCCGTAGACGCGCACCGTCATCGTTCCGGAGAGAGTCTCCTGAACCTTGGTCGAGAGCGCGCCGAGCCGTTCCTGGGCGTCCCGGCTGTATCGGTAGATGAGCTTGGCGAACGCCCGACCGAGCAAGAGCAGGACCGGGAGCGGGGTCAACGCGAACAGAGCGAGCTGCCAGTCCGAAAGAAAGAGCAGCGGAATGGCCACGACGTAGACGAGGAACGTGTTCGTCAGATTCAGGATGCCAGGGCCGAGAAGCAGCCGCACTTGCGTGAGATCGTTGACTAGGCGGCTCATCACCTGCGCCAGCGGCATCTGCCCGTAAAAGGACGGCGGAAGTTTCGCCAGGTGATCGAACGCCGCCTCGCGGATGTCGAACTCCACTCTTCGGCCACCGTTGAAGATCAAGATGCGGGAGGCCACCCGGGCGATGGCTCCGAGGACCGCGACCGTCGCCAGGCCTGCCGCCGCCCAGCGCACCTCGTCGTTTCGGCCGGCGATGATCCCGTCGGTCGCCCACCGCAGAAGACGCGGCACCGACAGCGCAAATGCCTGGGTGAGCACGAGGAAGACCGCACCCACGCCGAAGCCGAGCGCATAGCGGCGCATGAAGTCTCGGAGTCGCGCAGGCTCGGACGTCTGGAGGGGCGGAGCGCTCAAGAGGACCGAAACCTAGATAAGAAATGGAGAGGATTCCAGCGACAACGCCGCATCGCATCAGTCGGAGTCGGCCTGCGCCTCGAATCGGTCCACTCGCCGTTCGAGCGCGGCGAGGCGGGCCTCGTCGTCATTTTGCTGATCTCGAAGCTCCCCAAACGTCTACTTTGAGGCCGGCAAAGTCGGTCTGGAGAATGACGACGTCTTCTTCGAGCTCGGCAACGTCGGTCTTGAGGATCGTGACGTCGGTATGCACGCGTCGGACGCGGCCGCGAAGCTCGGCGAACGCGGGGTCGTCGCTCAGGGGCATTCGACGAACCTAACGCCGGCCGTTGGCGCCCGGGAAGTGGGCGGACGGCGAGAGTCGCTTCGATGGAGGAAGAAGAGGAGGAGGGGGGCCGGCGGACCGGCCCCCGTTGACGGGCAGGAGGAATCCCTTTCCGCGCTGGACTAGAAGTCGGCCTTCCAGAAGTCGGGAATGCCGCAGGCGTCGGGGAGGGTCTGCGGAACGCGGCCTTCCTCGGGGAACTGCAGTCCCGGCGGCGTGCAGTCGAAGGTGTGGACGCAGAACATGTCGCCGTCGTCGACGTCGGTGCTCTGCGGGCCCTGGTAGTTGGTGGTCCTTGCCTCCACGCAGCGCATCCGCGTGGGAGCCGTGATTTCGCCGACGAGCCGGTCGTTCAACGTGTCCGGACAGGCCGCCGTCTGAACGCCGTCTTCACCGCACTTACAGGCGCCTTCCGACAGGACCATCATGCCCACCTGGATGAAGCCCACGCAGGTCAGGCCGTTACAGTCCGCGTCCGTCGTGCACCGCGCCGAACGCCCCCCGCAGTCCCAGCCTCGGGGCACACCAGCGGCCAGCGGATTGCCGGCGTCGTTGACGGTCTTCGGGTCGTAGCTGATCGAGCAAGCGGCGTAAGGCGGCGTCATCGGCGGCGTCAGGCCGATGCAGCGCTGGAACTCGGTGAACGGTTGGCCGCCGTTGATCTGCCCGCCGAGCGCCTCGTAATCCTCGAGCTCGACGTCGGAGCAGCCTTCGCAGTCGCGATTCTGGCTCTCCGGCCAGAGCGTCGCCGGATCGAAGGGCAGTGACGGCGGGAAGTCCGGGTCGTCGGTGAGGCCCTCGATGACGTCGCGGTTACAGTCGGCGTTCCTCTGGCAGGTCACGCAGAACGGCTGCACCGGAATGTCGAAGCACTGGCCCGCGGTGGCGAACGGCAGGTCTTCGTTGCCTGCCTCGAGACGCTCGCACGTGTCCTCGTCTTCATACGGTGAGCCGAGTTCGTTACAGCAGTATTGCGCCGAGCCCACGCAGTGCTTGTCGCGCTCGATGCAGCCCGACTCGCAGCACACGCCGGGCACGGGGCGCTCGCTGTCCCGATTCTCTTCGGTCAGACCGTTCGTGAACCAGGCCTGGCGACACGCATCCAGGTCGTCCTTCACCTGGCCTTCGGGCGCGTCGACGCAGCGGAAGACCTGGGGATTGTCGAGCGGGTTGCCCTGGCAGACGCCCGGTCCGGTCGGGTCGTTCGGGTTCGGGTTGCAGTTTGGCTGGCGACGGGGGCACTCGTCATCGTTCAAGCATCGCTGCTCGGGAATGCAGTCATCGCTCGAGAAGCACCCGGGAGCGCACGCCGGCTGGGGCAGGTTGTCGCTGGGCCGACGCGAGCTGATGTCGCAGTACTCCTGGCTGCCGCAGTCGCGGTTGATCTGCTCGCCTTCACCCAGCTCGCAGCCGACCGGTGCGCAGGCGTTCGCGTCGCGGTAGGTCTTCGAAAGCTTGCCGGCGTTGTCCTCGCTCTCCAAGGTTCGCGGCTGGTTCACGATGTTGCAGTACGTGTTCGGCCCGTAGCCGTTTTCAGGATCAGTGCAAAAAGCGTCCGCCTCCGCGATCAGGGCGGCTTCCTCGGGAACGCTGGGTCGCAGCAGAAGTTCCTCGTTGCAGGGGGGGCCACACTCGGCGTTGAGCGAGTTGCCGTCTTCGTCGGTCCGGAGATGGCACACCTGCTCGTTGGGGCATGAACCCGGCGTGCAGCCGGTCTGGCATACGCCCGTGTTCTCGTTACAGAACGGCCGGGCGGGGCTGTCGCGGAGGCAGTCGGCCGACGTGGTGCAGTAGGTGTTGCAGATCGGCACGACGCCGGCGAGGTTCGCGCTGGCGCACTGCTGACCACCGGTTCCGGGGCAGGGGTCGTCCACACACGCCGACTCCTGGCCGAGGCACTTTTCGTCATCCGTGGCCTCGGCGATGCCGTCGCCGTCGGGCTCGGGAAGGTTGTCGATGATCGGGCAGATGAACAGTTCGTTCACGTCGGCGGGGCAGCCCAGCGGATTCACGTAGACGTTGACGGTTCGCCCGAACTGGTCAGTGGCCAGCGGGCGCTGCTCGTAGCCCTTGATCCCAGCTCCGATGCTCGCCGGACGGGCACAGAACTTCCCGGATAGCGACGGGCTCACCTCGGAATAGTCGATGCAGTACATCGGGAAGTCGGCGAACGACCCCAACGTGATGCGGCCGCAGTCGCGGTCTTCTTCGCAGGGCTCGCAGGATGCCCGCGAACGCGTGCATACGCCGCCGTGGAAGGGGTCGCAGTAGGCGATCGCGTGCAGTCCGTGACCACACTCCTCGGAGTCTCCGATGGGAATGGTCGAGCACGCGTCGCAGTCGTCGTCGGTCGTGCAGCTCTTACCGTCGACGCACTCCTTGGTGATCAGGTTGCATACCTGACCCGAGGGGCATTCTTGGTCGATGCGACACTCGGTCGGGCCCGCATCCGGCTGGCTCGAGGACGCGTCCGGGCGGTCGATGGTGGCGTCGGGGGTCCCGACGGACGCGTCGGCGCGACCGCCGTTGCCGACGTTTTCGCCGTCGGAATCCGAGCAGGCGGCGGCGAGAAGGAGTGCGGGCAGTGCCCAGGCGAGATGTTGCGTTCGAGTCATTTCAGAGTCCGACCTATCTATACCGGCGACCGAGGACGCCGGGACCAGGGTATTGAGCGGTTGACTCTACGCTCGGGAAAACCCAGCTTTCAACCGCCATGCGCATCCGTTTGCGCTTGTTTGCTGTATGTCGGGACCGCGTCGGCACTGATCACCTCGAGCTCGACGTGGTCTCCGACCCGTGCACTGCGGCTGACGTCTTGGCAGCCGTGCAGAGCGTCGCTCCGGAGCTGGCCGACGTGATGCCCGCCGTGCGCCTGGCGGTCAACCAACGCTTCGCGGAGCCGGGCGACCGGGTCACGGGCGACGACGAGCTCGCGCTGATTCCTCCGGTTTCGGGGGGCTCATCCGGCCTTTTCGCGGTGCGCACGGAGAAGCTCGACCCCCGGGAGGCGGAGCGAGCGGTGGCGCATGATGGCGCCGGTGCCGTGGTGACGTTCCAGGGCACGGTCCGGGATCGGACCGACGGCCACTCGGTGACCCATCTCGACTACGAGGCGTACGACGGGATGGCGCAGCGGGTGCTCGAGGAGGTGGCTCACGCCGCCGAGGTGCGATTCGAGGGCGTCCGCGTGGCCGTCCTCCACCGCACGGGCCGCCTCGCGGTCGGGGAGGTTTCGGTCGTCATCTCGGTCTCTGCCCCTCATCGAGCGGCCGCCTTCGATGCGACTCGATACGTCATCGAGCGGCTGAAAGCGGACGTCCCCATCTGGAAGAAGGAGGCCCGGGCCGATGGCAGCGTCTGGGTCGGCGTCGGATCCTGACCGGACCACCGTCGACATCCGACGGGTCGAGGCCTCGGGCGTCGGTGTTGGAGTTCGGCGGGGCGGGCATCGCTTCGAGGTGCCGGGGACCCTCGTCGGCGAAACGGTTCGGGCTCGGGTCGTTCATCGCGGGCGGCGAACGACGTTCGGTACGCTCGAGGAGATCGTTCGATCGTCGGCTCAGCGCGTGGAGCCCGATTGCCCGCACTTCCTCACCTGCGGGGGCTGTCAGCTCCTTCACGCGACGGTCGCTCACCAGCAAGAGCTGAAGCGAGGATGGGTCGCGTCGGCGCTGGGGCTCCGCTCGGAAGACGTCGATCCCGTCGTTCCGTCACCCGAGAGCTTCGGCTATCGGGCCTTCGCCAAGTTCGTCGTGAGTCCCGAGGGAGTTCTCGGTTCGTACCGGCCCCGAACCCACGACGTGCAGGACATGACTGGCTGTCGCGTGCACGCGCCCGCGATCGAAGACGTCGCCGATGCGCTCCGGGCGGCATTCGCCGAGCGCTCCCCGCCGGACGGGCTGCGGTACGTTCTCGTTCGGGCGTCCCGGATGGAGCAGGCGAGCCTGGTCACCCTGGTCACCCGAACGCCCGAGGTCGACGTTTCTGGGTGCCTCGCGGTCCTTCGCGACGTCGCGTCGGTGCGAGCGGTCCACCAGCACGTGAATTCGACCTCGGGGGATGCGCTGTGGGGGGAAGGGGCGGTCCTCACGTGCTTCGAGCGAGGGGCTCTCTCGGAGAAGGTCGGTCCCATTCGGCAGGACCTGCTTTCGGGCGCGTTTTCCCAGGTCAATCCAGCCGGCGCGGCGCGCCTGTATGCTCACGTCCAGGCTCAGCTTCTGCGGGTTGGACGCGTTGCGGACCTCTACGCGGGCAGCGGAGGGATCGCGCAGACGCTGCTGCACGGGGGCGCCGAGCGGGTCATCGCCGTGGAGTCGACCCGGTCGGCCGTCGATGCCCTTCGCCGAGCGGCCACTCGGTGGGTGTCCGGGACTGCGTCTCGACTCGAGGTCCGAGCCGGCACCGTGACCGAGCACCGGAGCACGGTGGCGGAGGTGGATGCGGTCGTCGTCAATCCGCCGCGAAAGGGACTCGAGCCTGCGCTCGTCCAGGCTCTGGTGGAGCGGGGCCCGGATCGACTCGTCTACGTGAGCTGCGAACCGCGGACGCTCGCCAGGGATCTCGCCGAGCTGAGGCCGACCTACCGGGTCGAGCGTACGACGCCTTTCGACCTCTTTCCCCAGACGCGGCACGTGGAGACCGTCGTCACGGCCCGCCGTGGGCACGAAGCCAGGCTCGCTGCTCGGACGTTTCGGGCACGGTGAGCTGACGAGCGGCCGCCGTTCGGTACGCTGCTTCGTCGTATTCGTAGCCGTCGCGCATCAAGACCAAGATGGCGAGGAGTCCGGACCGGCCGATCCCTGCGTAGCAGTGAGCGAGGACCGACCGACCTCCGCGCAGGTGCGCTAGCAGCTCGTCGGCGAATGCGATGGTGGCGGCCGGATCGCTCGGGATGCCGTGGTCCACGATCGGGTGCCGGAGGAAGGTCATACCGGCCGTGGCTGCCGCGTCGGCCTCCCGCTCGAGGCCGCAGGCCCGGGCTTCGGCCTCGGGTTGGAGCGATACGAGGATGTCGACGCCCTCGCCGCGAAGGACCTTGAGCACCGAGTCGAGTCGCTGGCCCCCCGGAGGTCGGGGGCTGATCGCGAGCCGAAAGGCGTCACCGACGTCGATCCAGTCGAAGATGGCGCCCACTCAGCCTCCCCAGATGAGCGATGTTGGGTGGGCGTGCTGCTCCAGCGCGGTCCGCCCGTGGCCCCGATGGTTTCCGGAGAGTCGGGTTCGACTCCAGGGCACCTGCGGGGGCGGGGGACCGGCGTCGTTCAACCAGGCGAGGCCTGGATTGCAGCGCATGACGAGCCTATGGCCGCGCCCGATGTCGCCGGTCCACAGGGAAAGACCCGTGGTCTGGTCCAGGCCGGAGAGGATCTCGGCGAGGTCGTCTTCGTTCTTGAAGGGGGCGAGCACGACCAAAGGTCCACGCGAATCCTCACGAAAGACGCGGAACTTGAACTCGGCCTGGAGCAGGACGGTGCCCTGGACGAACCATCCCGAGGACGCAGCGCCGTCCACGTGACGATGGCCTCCGGCCACGATCCGTGCACCCTCGCGATGGCCGAGGGTGATGTAGGCGAGGGCGCTCTTCATGCGTTCTTCGGTCGGGAGCGGCCCCAACTCGGTGTGCTCATCGAGCGGATCGCCGATCACCACTTCGCGGGCGTGGTGGGTGATGGTCGAGCACAGGTCCTCGTAGACCGAGCGCTGGATGAGGACGCGCTGGATCCCCCAGCTGGAGAGCCCTCGCGAAAACAGGCCGGCCTGCACCACGGCGCGCCCCGCCTTGCGAAGCGAGGCATCCTCGAAGATCACCGCGGTCGCGCGGCCCCCCAGGTCGAGATGGACCGGCTTCAGGTTGCTCTTGGCTGAGTGCACCAGCATGCGCCGCCCTGCTTCGACGGGCCCTTGGTAGCTGAGGCTTGTGACCTGGGGATGACGAGCGAGCGCTTCTCTCGCGTCGGCGCCGCCGGAAAGGACGTTGAAGGTCCCCGGCGGAAATCCGGCTTCGGCGATCAGCTGCGCCAGGCGCAGTACGGCGAACGGCGCCGACTCGGGCACCACGGCGACGACGGTCGAGCCCGCCACGAGCGCGGGGATGGCCCGTGTCGCCACCGCGGCCAGGGGCTCGGTCTCGTCGACGATGATCCCGATGACCGGGTCGGGAGCCCAGCGGGTCACCGCCGAGCGGTCCCGAGGCAAGACGGCGACTTCGCCGGTGTGCTTGGTCGTCCACCCTGCGAAGTAACGGAGGTGCTGGCGGACGGCGTCGACGTCGGCATCGCGGACCAAGCGGACGGGGCGTCCGCTCTCCGATGCGTGCAGCAGCGTGAGATCGTCGGCGTCACCCTCGACCAGGCGCGCAACCCGAGCCAGGAAATCCCTACGGACTTCGGGGGCGATGCCGGCGGCCTGTTCGTAGGCCTTGAGCGCGGCCCGCACGGCGCGAGCCACGTCGCGCGGGCTTGCGGATGGGCATCGGCCCAAGAAGTCCCCCGTCGCGGGGTCGTGGATCGCGGTCGAGGTGTGACTGTCGGACTCGATCTCGAGCCCACCCACGTACAGATGGGGCGGGCGGTCGCGCCACGAGTCCATGAGCGCTTCGGCCCGCCGCCTGAACGTCTGCATGCAGCCACCGAGTCTACGTCGGCCGACGACGTCATGGCATCCCCGAATCCTGCTTATGGAAACACTTCATGAAGTAGGGCCGGGCCATCGGGAAGAGAGAAGGCCTTGAGGACCTCGATTGTGCGTGCTAGGGACGTCGGCTCATTTGGGCTCCGGCCCTCTTGGAGGACGACGTGGCGAAATGTCAGCTGACGGGCAAGTCCCGAATGAGCGGGAACCTGGTCTCGCACTCGAACCGCAAGACGCGGACGGTGCGCAAGGCCAACATCAAGACGAAGCGAATCTTCAACCCGAAGACGGGTCGAATGGAGCGCATGGACATTTCGACCCGGGCGATGCGCACGTTGTCTCGCAAGGGCTGGGACGCCTTCAAGGAGTGATCTGTCGATGAATGAAGCTGCCCGCCGACCTGGACCTCCCCGCCGCGGTGGTGGGGGAGGAGGAAAGAGGAAGGTCGACCCCTTCCTCGTCGACAAGAACCTGAAGATCGACTGGCGTGATCCGCTGCTGCTGTCGCGATTCATCACGGAGCGCGGAAAGATCGTACCGCGCCGCGTCTCGGGAGTAACCGCCCTGAACCAGCGCAAGCTCGCCAAAGCCATCAAGACCGCCCGCCGGATGGGGCTCTTGCCGTTCGGTGGCCATCGCACCCCGCTCCGCAACCTCGTCTAGACGGGACGCGCGCACGTTAGCATTGTCCGCTGGCAACCGAGCCGGCGTCGAACTAGCGTCCTCGGCCAACATGACGAGTCCGGCCCGTCGTTTCCCGACCGCATTGGGATCGCTGCTGCTCTTGGGGCTCGCCATGTGCGCAGGACCCACTACCGTGGTGGACGGCGAGACCGTGTCCGAAGACGAGGCGGCGCGCCGGGCGCTGGAGAGAGCCCAACAGGATGCCGCCAGCGGCCGGCTGGCTTCGGCCGAAGCTCGCTATCGCGACCTACTGGACGCCTTTCCAGACACCGATTCGGTGCCCGCGGCACTCGACGCCCTGGCGCGACTGAAGCTCACACAGTCGGGCTGCGACGCCGCCCGACTGTATGACGAGCGGCTCATCGAGGCACACTCCAAGACCGAGGAGGCGAAAGCGGCTCGGGCGCGGCGGGCCGAGTGCGAACCCGAAATGGGTCCCGAACCGGGGCCGAAGACCACCCTCCGGGCCGAATTCGAGACGGCACGAAGCGACGCCGAGAAGAAGGCGATCGCTTCGCGCGGCGCCGACCTCGGGCTGGCCGCGGGCGACGCACTGGAAGCGCTGCGTTGGCTCTACGAGGTTCATCGTCTCGAGCGCGATCCGGCCCAGCTGGCAAGCCTGGAAGAGGAGATCCGAACGCTCGCTCGCGAGCGGATCTCGGCGCGAGGACTCCGGGTGCTGATCGAAGAGCTCGATTCCGACGATTATCTGGTCCCCGAGCTCACCTTTCGGCTCGGCGCGATTCAGCTGCACGTGGGCGACGTCGCCAACGGGCGCCAGACTCTGGATGCCTTCGCCCGAGAGTATACCGGCGGCCCCTTGGCCGACCGGGCGCGCGGGCTCCTCGGAGACATCGACCGACGTTCGAACGTGAACCCGCGACGGGTTGGGCTGCTGCTCCCTCTGAGTGGTCGCCACCGAAGCTACGGTGAGCTGGCGCTGAAGGCGGTTCGCATGGCCGTCCCCGAAAATGCGGGGCCTTTCGAGTTCGTGGTTCGCGACACGGAGAGCGAGGCCGCGACCGCGGCTCGGCAGGCCGAAGCCTTGATCCTCGAGGATCAGGTCATCGGAATCCTCGGACCGATCTTCACCTATGAAGCTCGGCAGGCCGGACTGGAAGCGGAGCGGCTGGGGGCGCCTCTCTTGACGATCAGCCCCACCGATGACCTGGCGGACATCGGCCCCCACGTCTTTCAGAACGGGCTCACCAATCAGGCACAAGCGGAGGCGCTCGTAGCGTACACCATGGACGTTCTCGGCATGAAGCGCTTCGCGGTCGTCTATCCCGAGCACCCGTACGGCGAAGAGCTGCTCAACCTCTTCTGGGACGAGGTGACCAAACGCAACGGGGAGATCCGCGGCGTCGAGGCGTACGGGCTGCAGGACACGACCTTCAGCCGACAGATCAAGTCCCTGGTGGCGCGCGACGATCCCGAGCGCCGGCCCGACTTCCGGGAGGCGACGAAGGCGTGCGAAGAGCAGCCCGACTCATTTCGGGTGGCGCGCTGCAAGGAGCGCGCGCGCAAGAGCCTGAAGCCGATCATCGACTTCGATGGCTTGTTCATCCCCGACTATCCCCGTTCCATTTCGATGATCGCTGCCGCCCTGGCGTTCGAAGACGTAATCGTGGAGCAGGATCCGCGGCGACTCCGCACGATCGAGCGAACGCTGGGCCGCGACGTAACGCCCATAACTTTGCTCGGGGCCAGCGGATGGAACTCGCAGAAGCTCATCGACCGCGCTGAACGTACCGTCGAAAACGCCATCTTCACCGACGGATTCTTCGCGGACGCCGAAGATCCGGCGACCGTCGATTTCGTGAATCGCTACCGCGAGCAGCATGGTCGCACTCCGCGCCTCTATCCAGAGGCCTTGTTCTACGACTCGGCTCACATCCTGAAAGGCATCTTCGAGTCGAAGCCTCCGGCGACGCGCGCGGAGTTGCGCGAAGCGCTGAGCCGGATCCACGATTTCGAAGGGGTCACGGGGACTACGTCGTTTCGCCAGGGAAATGACGCGGAGAAGTCGGTCCGCATCCTCACGATCAAGGACGGGATCATTCGAGAGGCTCCTCCCGACGGACCGGTCGAAGACGCCGAGGATTCCGAATCGGCCACTCCGTGAGCGGTGCCCGCCGACCGGCTCGGCCGTGGATACCGCTGCTCCTCTTCGCGGCGACCGCAGTGACGACCTCGATGGCGTTCGGGGTCGGCTTTTCCGTAGCGCTCCTTTCGATCCTCGGCGCGCACGAGATGGGACACTTCCTGACGGCCCGCGCGGTTGGAGTGCCTGCGTCTCCCCCGTACTTCATTCCGCTTCCCCCGGTCGGTGGACTGCCGGGAACCTTGGGCGCGGTCATCGCCATGGGCGCCGACCGAGCCGACCGGAGCCAGCTGGCCCTGGTCGGGGCAGCGGGGCCGCTGGCTGGGTTCGTCGTTGCCGTCCCCATGATGGCTTTGGCTCTCGTCCAGCAGGATGCGCTCCTGGAGATGTCGGGCGATGAGCTCATCTTCGGTCGAAGTCTGATCACCGGTTTTCTCGAGGGCTACTTCAGCGATCCGCCTCCGCCGGGCTTCGACTACGAAGCGAGTCCGATGTTTCTCGGAGCGTGGATGGGCCTGTTCATGACCGCCCTCAACCTCTTTCCCATGGGCCAGCTCGACGGGGGGCATCTCATGCATGCACTCACGCCGAGGCTCTCGCGGCGGATCGGACTTGCGTGTCTGGGACTCGCGCTCGCTTGGGGCGGATTGGGGATCCTCGTGCAGGTGAGCGGCGGTCTGGCGGATTCCGGGGTCCGTCTGGGAGCGTGGGAGGAAGCGGCAGTGCGCCTTCGACCGTTCGTCTCGCCCGTCTTCTTCTTCTGGGGGGTGCTCGCGTCCTTCTTCGGGATCCGTCATCCACCGATCCGGAACGAACGTGGGTCGCTCTCCATGAGCGCTCGGATCGCGATCGCGCTGTGCGCCGTCGTGCTCGCCCTGACGCTGGTGCCCAACGGGATCTACTCCACCTAGAGCGGCACGTTCCTTGTCGTGGTGGGGATGGCGTTCGTGCTGGTTGCGGGTTCGGAGTGGGCTCTCTTTTACCGCATCAGCCCGTGCCCTACGTTGGTTGTCGTGGTGGGGATGGATTTCGTGCTGGTTGCGGGTTCGGAGTGGGCTCTCTTTGGGGACCGGCGCAAGGGGCATCGTTACTTCGTACGACGGCCTTGGCGCCTAGACGGGGGCCCAGGTCGGCCTTTACTGCCGGTCGGCGTTCGTAGCCGCCCCCGACTTCCCCAAAGCGAGCCCCCTCCACCCCCGCCCCAACCGCATCAGCCCGTGCCCTACGTTGGTTGTCGTGGTGGGGATGGCGTTCGTGCTGGTTGCGGGTTCGGAGTGGGCTCTCTTTGGGGACCGGCGCAAGGGGC
>CAYYOT010000062.1:0-30622 GCA_964473255.1 uncultured Myxococcales bacterium
GGCGCGATCTTCGCGCAGGATCGCCGGGACATTAACCGTCAGTCCGAGCGTCTGCGGTTCTCGGCCGGAAACTTCTACATCAACGACAAGCCGACCGGCGCCGTCGTCGGCCAGCAGCCGTTCGGCGGCAGTCGCGCGTCCGGAACCAACGACAAAGCGGGGAGTGCGGCGAATCTCCTGCGCTGGGTTTCGGCCCGGAGCATCAAGGAGACGTTCGTCAGCCCGTCGGACCACCGCTATCCGTACATGGCCGCGGACTGATCCATGTTCGGTCTCTTGTGCTTGGCGTTGGCCAGTCAGGCCGGCGGGCCCGACCCGGCAGCCGACTTCGACGAGGACGGCGTGCCCGATGTTCAGGACGATTGCCCGACCGACCCCATGAGCGGAGCGGCCAACGGTTGTCCTCCGGCCCCCGGGCCCTCACCCGCTCCGGCGCGGCCGGGCGGTCCCCCGCCCAAGGCTCGCCTGGACGGCGACCAGGTCCGTCTCCTGGAGCCGATCGCCTTTGGAACGGCCTCGGCGACGATCCTGCCGGCCAGCGGTCCGCTCTTGCGTGACGTTGCCGCCGCCCTCAAGTCGCTGCCGTCGAATCGAGCCGTCCAGGTGGAGGGTCACACCGACGACCGCGGTTCGCGAGTGCAGAACGTTCGGCTGTCCCAGAGACGCGCGGAAGCCGTCGTGGCTCGACTGGTCGAGCTCGGCGTCGACGGTGCACGGATGACGGCCGTCGGCGTGGGCCCCGACCGTCCAGTGGCCACGAACGCCACCGCGGACGGTCGGGCCAAGAACCGCCGGGTCGAGATCCGGATCGTCGACCGCCCTTCGCCGCCGTGAGGAGTCCAGCTCAGCTCCTTTTCCCGTCGCTCCTCGGTCTTGCGCTCGTGGCCTGCGACCGCGACGCCGCCCAGACTCTGACCGGCGCGGTCGAGGCCACTCGCTCGGCGAATACTGCCGCCCTGCGTACGCTGGTCCATCCGAACTACATCGACGGCGTCGGGGAAGGCGGTGACCTGATCGCCGCCCTCCGTGCCTTCAACGAGGCCCATCCCGTGAAGTCCTTCACTGCGACCGTGACCGCACTGACCTTCGAGGGTGCTTCCCGCCGGCGGGCCAAGGCCGAGCTGAGCGTCGACGGTCGCTGGGGAGGAAAGCCCAGCTTCCATCTGCTCGGTCGCATGCCTGTCGTCCTCGAGCGGTGGGGACCGATGCGCATCCGGTCGGGATGGCTGACCGCGCTGCGCGACGTGGACCAGCTGGTCGCCGGTTGGCGAGCGTTTCGGCGTGCACCGGAGCCGGCAGCGGCTCGAATGCTCCTGCACCCGCGCTACGAAGACGGCTTCGATCGTCGGGACGACGCGGTGGACTGTCTGATGCGGCTGCCTTCGAAATCGGTCCAGCCCACGCTGGTCCGTCTCGAGCTGCGCGAAGACCTGGCTCACCTCGACCTGCACGAGGAGGTCGGCGAGGCCCCCACGGCGAAGCGTCCCCAAACCCACCGCTGGACGCTCCGCTCGGTCGCCGGCCGTTGGCGCATCGCGGCCGGAGTCGATTGTGGTAGTCCTGAGGGAGGGGAGATCGATGAGCGAGACGCTACGGGACCTGATCGATCGGGGTCGCAAAGCCTATGAAAACGGCGAAGCCGACGAGGCGGCCGAGCTGCTTCTCGCCGCCATCGAGGCCGGCGCCGAAGACTATGCCGACGTCCACCACATGCTCGGTGTGGTCCTCCATGGGAAGGGCAGCTTCGCCCAGGCGCGGGCCGCCCTGGAGCGAGCCGTGGCCATCAACCCCGACTATACGGAAGCCCTGCTGAACCTCGCCATCACGTACAACGACCTGGGCCGCTATGCCGAAGCCCAGGAAGTCCTGGAACGGATCCAGGCCGAACCGAACGCCGGCCGCCTAGACCCCTTCTCCCGGGGCAAGATCGCGAACCTGCATGCCCAGGTCGCCGATGCCTATCGCTCGGCCGGAGCCCTCGACGAGGCCTGCCGCGAATACGCTCTGGCGCTCGAGCTGGGGCCCGATTTCGTCGACCTTCGCCTGCGGCTGTCGGAGTGCTTGGCCGAGCGCGGAGCCATACGGGACGCCCTGGCTCAGCTTCAGCTCGTGCTCGACCGCAAGCCCGAGCTCGTCGAGCTCTGGGTGCGTAAGGCGATCCTCTGCGACAAGCTCCAGGAGCCCGAGCAGGCCATTGCGGCCTTTCGGGAAGCCCAGCAGCGCGACCCGAAGAACCCCAGAGTTCGGGCCTACCAGCGCCTGCTTGAACAGTGACGTAGCCCAGGCATAGGTTCCGGCGGGATGACCGCCCCGGCCTACTCGCTCCAGGTGATCGCGGGGAAGTTCGAGGGTCAGGTGTTTCCGCTGACCTTCGAAGGCGACGTGGTCGTCGGGCGCTCGGACGAGGCCGACGTCTCCCTGCCGGAGGACATGGTCTCGCGAAAGCATGCCAAGCTGACCGCAGCGGCAACGGGACTGGTGATCCAAGACCTCGGTTCGACCAACGGCACGTTCGTCAACGGGGAGAAGGTCTCCAAGGTCGTTCTTCAGGCTGGTGATCAGCTGCTGATCGGAGGCTCGATCCTCAAGGTGGTGCCCGCCGCGGGAGCCTCGTTCGAGCCGAGACTCAGCGAGCCGACGGCCGACGATACCGAAGGCCCGATCGTACCCGACACCGGTTCCCTCACCGACTGCTCCGTCCGCGAGCTGCTGCAGCTCTTGTCGGCCGCCGAGCGAAGTACGGTGCTCGCGGTGTCCCATGACGAGCAGGACGGACGTATCTACCTGCGCCGGGGACGGATCTTCTACGCCTGCGTGGGCGACGACCACGAACTCGGACCGATGAAGGCCATGGGGCGCATCATGGCCTGGCCGAACGGGACGTTCGAGCTGGCGCCGCTGTCCGACGACACCGAATTCTTGCTCGAGCTCGAAGACTCGACGAGCGACCTGCTTCGCGAGGCCGACGCCAGGGTCCTTGCCTATCGCGAAGCTCTCGTGGCCCTGCCCCCGCTCCATGCCCGACTGCGTATCCCACGGCCGCTCGCCATGAGCCTTCGAGACCTCGACGCGGAGGAGCTCGACCTCCTCCAGCTCGCGCACAACGAAGGCGTTCTGCGCGCCGTTTTGGACCACTCTCCGACCGGCGATCGAGAGACGGCCGACATCGTGACGGCACTCCTCGAGCGCGGCTTTCTGGAGGCGATGGAGTAGTCGTGCCCGAGCTTCCCGACATCTCGGTGTACATCGAGGCCCTGGACGCGAAGACCCGAGGCCAACGGCTGCTCGAGGTCCGGCTGGCCAGTCCCTTCCTGCTGCGAACGGCCGAGCCCCCGCTGTCCGCTTCGTTCGACCGCGAAGTCGTCGCGCTACGGCGCCTGGGAAAGCGCATCGTCTTCTCATTGGCCGGCGACCTGCATCTCGTTCTCCATCTGATGATCGCGGGGCGCCTCCGGTGGAAGGACGACGCGGCCAAGATTCCGGGCAAGGTGGGACTCGCGGCGTTCGACTTCGACTCGGGAACGCTGCTGCTCACCGAGGCCAGCAGCAAGAAGCGAGCCTCGCTGCACCTCGTTCAAGGCACCGAGGGGCTGTCCGCCCACGACCGCGGCGGCCTCGAGGTCGTGGGCTCGAGCCGACACGAATTCAGCGCGGCGATCCGCCGAGAGAATCACACGCTCAAGCGCACGCTCACCGACGCTCGGCTGTTCAGCGGCATCGGCAACGCGTACTCCGACGAGATCCTCTTCGATGCCCAGCTATCGCCGATGAAGCTCAGTCAGTCCCTCTCCGACGAGGACATCGAGCGTCTCCACCGGTCGACCCTTTCCGTCCTCGAGAGGTTCACCGACGCCATCCGAGCCGAAGCCGGTGGGGAACTACCGCAGAAGGTCACCGCGTTTCGCGACGACATGATGGTGCACGGCCGCTATCGACAACCGTGCCGAGTATGCGGCACCAAGATCATGCGAATCGCGTTCGCGGAGAACGAGCTCAACTACTGTCCCACCTGCCAGAACGAGGGACGGCTCCTCGCGGACCGGTCCCTGTCTCGACTCATGAAGAAGGATTGGCCCAAGCGGGTGGAGGACCTCGAAGGCTAGCCCTGGCTCCGAGGGTTGAGGAGCTCCTCACCGGGGCTCGGCGACTCGACCTCCGAGCTTTCGGAGGCAAGGGTGGTCCGGCGGTCGGCCCGACTGCGGCGATTGACCAGCGAGAGCATCTCGGCCCCGGCGCTGTCGCGCTCGGTCATGGAGTCCAAAAGCTTGGCGTGAGTCTGGATGAGGGACCGAAGCGTCTCCTCGAACTGCGCTTTCTGTCGTTTCAGCTCGTCGATCTCATCGATCACCCGGGCCAGCCGGGTGTGCGCGTTCTGGATGATCTGCTCGGCCTGCCCCTCGGCCTGCGCGATCACGATCTCCGCTTCCTTACGGGCGTTCTGCTTGATGTCCTCGGTGATCCGGGTCGCGGTCATCATCGTCTCTTTGAGGTTCCGTTCCCGCTCGCGGAACTGGAGGAGCTCGTTCTCCTGGCGCTTCACGTCCTCTTTGACGGCGTTGTTGGCCCGGATCAGTCCCTCGAATTCGGTAGCCACGACGTCGAGGAAGGCGTCGACTTCCTTGGGATCGAAGCCCCACAGCACGTTGCGAAACTGCTGCTGCTGAATGTCCAGAGGCGTCAGCTTCATGGCGACACCGTATCCCGCCGCTCGATCGCCGGCAAATCGGAGGCCCGGAGCCCCGCCGAGCTACGCCGGCCGAGGCCCGAAGAGGGCGGTCCCGACCCGTACGATCGTTGCCCCTTCGGCGATGGCATCCTCGAAGTCGCCGCTCATGCCCATCGAAAGCTCGGGGAGCTCGAGGCCGTGGTCGGAGCGGAGGCGGTCGCGGAGTTCGCGGAGCTCGGAGAAGTAGCGGCGTCCCTCGCCGGGCGGAGGGATGTTCATGAGTCCGCGGATCTCCAGCTGCGGGAGCTCGCGCAGCTCCGCAAAGACCGGCGCGAGCTCGGCGACCGGCAGCCCGCTCTTCGTCGCCTCCTCGGCTTGATTGACTTGAACCAGCACCGGCACGCGGATGCCCCGCGCCTGCGCCTGAGCGTTGATGGAGCGGGCCAGGCGCACGCTGTCGAGCGTATGGATGAGGGCACAGTCCAGTACGAGCTTCACCTTGTTCCGCTGCAGATGGCCCACCATGTGCCAGCGAAGCTCCGGGTTGTCGGCACGACGCCGATCGAGCTCTTGGGCGTGATTCTCTCCGTAGTCTCGGTGCCCCAGCTCGATGGCGGCCCGCAGCCGATCGGGCGGCTGTCGCTTGCTGATCGCGACCAGGCGTACGTCGTCGCGGGTTCGTCCGGCTCGGCGGCAGGCGCTCTCGATTCGCTGTTCGACCGCCGAAAACCGCTCGGCGACGTCGTTCATCCGACCCCTCCGAGGTGAAGCAGACGAAGCGTCTCCGTGATGGGAAGGCCCACCACGTTGGTGTAGCTCCCCTCGACCCGCTCGACGAGTGCGCCGCCGCGTCCCTGGATGCCGTAGGCTCCCGCCTTGTCGAACGGTTCGTCGGTCTCCACGTAGCGCCGGATGTCCGCGTCGGTCAGGGCGCGGAAGGTCACGGCCGTGGCCACGACGTCCCAGATCAGTCGCTCGACCCGGAGCACGACCGCCGTTCGGACCACGTGCGTCCGGCCGGAGAGCGCGCGCAGCATTTCCTGGGCGTGCTCGAGGCTGCTCGCTTTGCCGAGGGCCTGTCCGTCCAGGATCACGGTCGTGTCCGCCGCCAGCACGGGCTCGGGTCGCGTGGAGGCCTCGGCCTTGGCCTGAGCGACGCGAACCACGTAGCGCTCAGGGGTCTCCCCCGACCGGACCGACTCATCGACGTCGACGGGGTCCACGTCCGGGTACAGGCCGGCCGCGGCAAGCAGGTCTCGGCGGCGAGGCGACCGCGAGGCCAAGACGAAGCTGGCCATGCCGGTCCCTTGCCACAGCGGCTCGCGGCTCGAAAGCCAAAGGTGAGAGGCCCTGACCTTTCGCCACCGAGGTCCGCTGATGCTAGCAGTCGCGCTGTGCCCCTCGCCAACCGCACGATCGCGATCATCGGTGCCGGCAACATGGGTGGAGCCATCCTGCGCGGCCTGCTCGAGGCCGCGGTCGATCCCGGTCGCATCATCGTAACCACCCGACGATCCGCCCGCGCCGAGTCCTTGGCCCGATCGTCGGGCGTGCGGTGGGCGGCGACCAATGCGGAAGCCGTCGCCGACGCAGACCTCGTCGTCTTGGCCGTCAAGCCGCAGATCATGGAAGCCGTGGTGGACGAACTGGCGCAGCCGCTGCAGGACCGTCTCTCGGTGTCGGTCGCCGCCGGTACACACCTGACGCAGCTCGAGGCATGGATCGGCGCTCCCGCGCGCGTGATTCGAGCCATGCCGAACATGGCGACCACCATCGGCGAAGCCGCCACGGCGCTCGCCCGCGGCACCTATGCCACGGAGGAAGACCTCGAAGCGGCGGTCGCCCTCTTCGATTCGGTAGGCCGCACGGTGGTGGTCGAGGAAGAGCACATGGACGCCGTGACCGGTCTCTCCGGCAGCGGGCCCGCCTACGTCTTCCTCATTCTCGAAGCCTTCGCCGACGCCGGCGTGAAGGTGGGCCTCTCGCGCGAGGTCGCGCAGAACCTGGCCACGCAAACACTGAAGGGAGCGGCGCTTCTCCTGCAGCAGACCGGCGACCATCCGGGAAAGCTGAAGGACAGCGTCACCTCACCGGGCGGCACCGCGATCGCTGGTCTCCACGTTCTGGAAGCGGGCGGATTGCGCACCACCATCATGGATGCGGTCGAAGCGGCGACCATCCGAGCGCGTCAGCTCGGCGGGAATCAGCGCTAGCACGATTCGCTTCGCGACTCAGCGAACCGGGTCCGCCACGCGGGGCGGGTGGTGGCAGCGGCCGCCCACGCGGATCGCGACGCGGGCAGCGTCGTCGACCAGGTTGGGCTCCAAATCGAACATGGCCTGCCGCGTGAATAGCGCGGTGAGGGTCCCGCCCCGAACGTCGCAGTAGAGCCGACCGTCCTCATCGGTCCGCAGCGTTTCGGGGTCGAGGGGCTCGGACGCTCCGAGGCTCAGGCGAAGATCGATCGCTTCGGGGCGGCACCGGCAGCGTTCGACGAAGACGGGTGCCCCTTCGATCTCGACGAAGGCCCAGTTGACATCGTTCTCGAGGACGTACCGTCCTTCCCGCCGGCCGACCCAGCGGTTGAAGGCCGCCACCACGCGGGGATGATCGACGGGCTGACCCTCATGAAACCAGCGTCCCGCGGCCGTGCGGCGGATCGACGTCTCGCGGGTCTTGCCGGTCGGAATCGTGGGGCGCACGGCCCCAGCATATCAGCCGTCCGTGCTCAGCCACGAAGATCGGCCAAAGCACGGAGAAAGTTTGCGCCCAAGACGCCGCGGACACGCGCTTCGGACCAGCCGCGGGCCAGCATCCCGTCGACGAGCGCCAGGTACGCGTGGGCACCTCGGAGATCGACGGGGGGCAAAATGAATCCGTCCCAATCGGTACCGATCGCCGGGGTCCCCTCGCCCGCCACGCGGATCACGTGATCGACGTGGTCGAGGAACCGGTCCACCCCGCTCCGTCCGGGCACCCGCCCCAGATACAGGTCGGCGGTCACGATGCCCACGACGCCGCCCGTATCGGCGATCGCCTTCAGATGGTCGTCGGACAGATTTCTCCAGTGGCGATGGACCCCGTCGACGCCGGTATGGGTCGCGACCAATGGCTGCCGACGGTCGTGCACGTCGAGCGCATCGTCCACGCCCGTGGGGTGCAGGTGGGCCAGATCGACGAACACTCGCTGGTGATTGAGACGCTCCACCATGGTGCGCCCGTGGGCGGTCAGCCCCTTGTCGCCCCTGAACCAGTGAAAAGGGTGGTTCGGCGCACCCACCTTCGACGGAGTGAGATGCACCAGCGTCACCCGCACGAGTCCTGGCGGCGGTAGGCTTTGGGTGTCGCCAGCCGACCGATCCAGCGCGTTCCCGCCCTGGATTGCCGGAAACAGGGCCAAGTCCCCGTTCGCGCGGGCCGTGCGATACTCCGCCGTACCGCCGACGAGAGCGACACCATCGGTGTTCTCCGCCCACGACTGCAGGCGCTCGAGATTGGCCCGGAGCGCGTTCCAGCGCGATTCGTCGGTCCCAAAGGGCTGCGTCGTGATCGACCACATCGCGCCATCCAGGTGGGCAGCCCGGGCTCGAGGCAGATCCCACTGACCGAACAACCACCCGGGACCGCGGTGTCGCCTCTCGACGTCGTACCCGTACAGCCGCGCGGGGATGAAGCTGTCCACGTGCAGGTCGATGAAGTCTGCGTCCTGCGCCAGGTCACGAGCCGCGTCCGAGACCGTAGGGCCGTCGTTCACCCGGCGGTTCTCGTCCTCCCGCAGCGCCGTCGCAAGCGAAGTCGGAGATCGACCGATGCCCCTCGACCTTGAAACCTCACACGGTCGACGGCTATGGCTGACGGAACATGACCGAAGACTCCGAGCGACTGGCGACGGCCCGCGAGATCACCGCCCAAGCGTGCGTGCTCGCCCGCCGCTACTTCCACGATCTCGGCTCGCTCGACGTCGAGAACAAGGGCGTGCAGGACTTCGTCACCCAAGCGGACCGTGAGGTCGAAGACCTCGTGCGGGAGCGCTTGCGCGAGGCGTTCCCCGGCGAAGGCTTCGTCGGGGAGGAGCGCGGGCGAGAGCCCGGGCGGGGCGCGTGGGTTCTAGATCCGATCGATGGCACCGCCAACTTCATGCGCGGCATTCCCATGTTCGGCGTCTCTTTGGCCTACGTCGACGAGGCCCGCCAAACCCGCGTCGGGATCATCGAGGACGTCGCCGCGGACCGCACCTACTACGCTCAGCGCAATGGAGGGGCCTTCTGCAACGGAGAGCGGCTCTCGGTCTCGGGGGTCGCCGAGTTGGACCGATCTGCGGTCTGCGTGGGCTACTGGACGAAGGGCGGGCCCGAGCCGTTCCTGGACGCCGTCCGCCGGCTCGTCGAGCATCGCGTCGACGTGCGCCGATTCGGAGCGGCGTGCATCGCCCTCGCCTCGATCGCGTCCGGGCGGGTGGAAGGGTTTTGGCAGGTGCGCATCAACAGCTGGGATGTCGCCGCCGGCCTTCTGTTGGTCGCGGAGGCCGGGGGTCACGTCTCGCCCTTCTACGACGACGGGGGGCTGGACCAGCCGGTACGGTTCATCGCCAGCAATCGAGCGTTGGCCGCGCCTCTCGCTCGATTGCTCGAATCCGTGCAGCCATGAAGCGCTCGCTCGAGCCGGAGCTGATGGAGTCGACGGAGCAGGCCGCTGCCTACGCGGCCGCAGACTTCGCTGCCGTCAATCAGGCCTTCGTCGACCGCTTCACGATCGCGTTCCCCGAGGTGGGCCAGGGTCGCATGGTCGATCTCGGCTGCGGAGACGCCGACATCGCGGTCCGATTGGCCCGCGGTCGCCCCAGGCTGGAGATCGTGGCCATCGACGGCTCACAGGCGATGCTAGAACAGGGGCGGCGGCGTGTCGATCAGGCCAAGGTCGACGATCGGGTGACCCTCGAGCTCCGCCGTCTCCCGTTGTCGGACCATCCGCGGGCCCCGTTTTCCGCGGGCATCTCCAACAGCCTGCTCCACCACCTGCACGAGCCGTCCGGGCTCTGGACCACGTTGCTCGACCTTCTCGCTCCCGGGGCCCCCGTGCAGGTGGTCGACCTTCGTCGACCCGCGTCGGAGGACATGGCCCGCGCTCTGGTCGACCAGCACGCTCGCGACGAGCATCCGATCTTGCGGGATGACTTCTTCAACAGTCTGAAGGCTGCCTTCACCCTCGACGAGGTTCGCGAGCAGCTTCAGGTCTGTGGGCTGGGCGAGTGGACCGTGGAGCCGATCGGCGACCGTCACCTGGGTGTTCAGGGGCGCATCCCGTGACGGTGACGGCAGGGGTGATCGGCACGAATTGGGGTCGGCTTCACGTTCATGCCCTGAGGCAGGCCGGCGCCGAGGTTCGCGTCCTTTGCGGCCGCGATCCGGAAAAGACCCGCCGGACCGCCGAGGAGGACGGCGTGCCGGTAGCGACGACGCGGCCGGAAGACCTGCGCGGGCTCGATCTCGTGGTCGTCGCCACGCCGGCGCCGACGCACGCGCGTCTCCTCGCAACGTTCGCGACGGAGACCGTGCTTTGCGAAAAGCCGCTTCGCGGTCCGAGCGGGCCGCCCGAGCTCCCCCGTCGGACTGGACCCGCCTTCGTCAATTACGCCTTTCCCTTCCTGCGCTCGGCACGGCTCGCCCTGAGAATCGCGGGCGAGCAAGGACCGACCGAGCGCGTCGTCATCCGCAGTCGGGTCGCTCTCGACGCGCCGTTCGCCGTCGACGACTGGTTCTTCGAGGTTGCGAGTCATCCGTTGGCTTATGCGCTCCACGCGTTCGGTGAGCCGCGCGCGGCCGACCTGGAGCGCGTTCCGCAGGGTCTCCGCCTTCGCATCGACGCCGCGGTGCCGATCGACGCATCCTTACGGGTTGGCGGTTCGCCCGGGATTCACCATGGTGTGGAGCTCCACGGACCACGAGGACGGGTGAGCTTCGAAGGAGGATTCGTGCCCGGGGCCGCGTGGCGCTTCGGACCGGTCATCACTGAAGAACGCACCTACGCCGACGTCGAGGCGACGACCGGCGACCCCTGGGCGGAGGCCAACGTTCGCGCCGTCCAGGCGATCGTCGACGTCGTCCGGGGCACTCGGCGCCCCGAGGAAGCCATGGCCGCCGGCACCTTCGACCTCGACCGTGCTCTCAGGGTCGAGCGAGCGTACGACTTGGGTCAGGCGAGCCGCACGGGCCGGCCGAGCTCGTAGCTCTCCAGCGCGGCGTCGGCCAGGACCAGTGCCTGGCGGCCGTCGCGAGCGCCGGCGAGAAGCGGTCGGTCTCGGTCCTGCACCGCCGTGACGAAGTGATCCAGTTCGGCGAGATAGGCGTCGCGGTAGCGCTCGATGAAGAAGTGATGCGGCTTGGGATGGACGACCCCGGTCTCCGTCCAGGCCGTCACCGTGTGCGGAACGGCGTTCGACGCCTGGAGCATGCCCTTCGAGCCGAGCACTTCGAGCCGCTGATCGTACCCGTAGGCCGCCCGGCGACTGTTGCTGATCTGCGCGATCACGCCCTCCGCCGTTTTGAGCACGACGACCGCCGTGTCCACATCGCCGATCTCGGAGATCGCCGGGTCGACGAGAGCGCTCCCGGCCGCGTAGACCTCGACCGGCTCGTCGCCGAGCAGCCAGCGGGCCATGTCGAGGTCGTGGATCATCATGTCGCGGAAGAGCCCGCCCGACTGACGCAGATATTCGGTCGGGGGGGGGCCGGGGTCGCGGCTCGTGATCTGGACCAGCTCGAGCCGTCCGACCACGCCCTGCGCGAGATCCGCCTTCACCTTGCGGAAAGCGGGATCGAATCGGCGGTTGAAGCCGATGAAGAACGGAACCTTCGCCTCCTCGATCTCGGCGATGGCTTGGTCGACCCGCGCGATGTCGAGATCGATGGGCTTTTCGCAGAAGATGGCTTTTCCCGCGCGCGCGGCCGCGATGATCAGGTCGACGTGCGTCGGCGTAGCCGAGGCGATGATCACCGCATCCAGCTCCGGGTCGGCGAGGGCGTCTCCCGGCGCGTCCGACCAGCGGGCCCCGAGTCGGTCGGCCAGTTCACGTCCCGCCCGTTCGGCCGGGTCGATCACCCAGGTCAGGGACGCTCGCCGGTGCTGGGTCAGATTCTCGGCGTGGACGGCACCGATCCGGCCGGCCCCGAACATACAGCACTTGAGCATGAGCGGCCGGAGCCTATACCACGCGGGTGGATGTTCGCACGTGTCCGTTCATTGTCGGTCCTCGCTACGGCGCTCGCCCTTGGCGGAGCATGCCGCCACGGGGCCGACGGTTCACCCTCGCCCGCCTCGGCCCCGTCCTCGGACCCAACGCGGGAAGCGTTCAATCGGTGGGCCATGAAGCTGAATCTCCCGCTCTTCTGGAAGCGGTCGGATTCGGGTGCCTCGGCGAAGCCGACTCCGGACGACATCGCCGTGCTCTGGGCGTACGGAAACGAACCTCGGTCGCACTGGATTTCGGACGCGGGCTTCACGCCCGCCTTCGATGCCGCCTACGCCGACCTCGAACGCGCCATGAAGGAGCGCGCATCCGACCGCCGGACCGAGCTGCTGTACCGCGAGCTGGATCAGGGGCGCCCCACCCTCCTCGAGTGGAGCTTCTTGGACGCTCCCGAAAACGAGCGCCGATTCGTCAAGCACATCGTCGCCGCGGCCGAGCTGATCGAGGAGCTGTACGCCGAGCAACAGGGAACGAGCGCGGCCTTCGCCAGCCTCTTAGAACTCGATCCTCCGAGCCGCTCGGTCCTCATTCGTAATCAGAGCCCGTTCTGCATGGCTCCCGAGACCGAAGATGACCCCGAGTGTACCGCAGTGCCTGGAGCGACCCGCGCCGTCGGACTGTATCCCGAATCCATCCAGTCAAACCCGAGCTTCTGTGACGCGCTCGCCGATACTCCCGCGGACGATGACCTGCTGTCACCCTTCTCCGTGGTCCGACGAGATGGCGATCGACTGCGGGCGGTTCCGTACACCGAGGCCTACGGATCGTTGATGTCCAAGGTGGCCGAACACCTGCGGTCGGCGGCGGCATCGTTCGATGTGGGCGAGGAAGGCCCGTTCGTCGCTTACCTCCGGGCCGCGGCCCGAGCGTTCGAAGACAATCAGTGGTTCGCAGCCGACGAGGCCTGGTCGCGCATGAACGCAGAGAATTCCAAGTGGTACCTCCGCATCGGGCCGGACGAAGTCTACTACGACCCCTGCAACCGCAAGGCAGGTTTCCACGTGAGCTTCGCCCGCATCAACCAGGAGAGCCTTGCCTGGCAGCGTCGACTGGAGCCGGTGAAGCAGGAAATGGAGGATGCCATGGCGGCCCTGGCCGGAGACCCCTACCGTCCGCGCCGCGTCTCTTTTCACCTTCCCGACTTCATCGATATCGTCCTGAACGCCGGGAACTCACGCGCTCCACACGGGGCCACGATCGGACAGTCTCTTCCGAACTGGGGCCCGGTCGCGAATCAGGGCCGAGGACGAACCGTAGCCATGACGAATCTGTATACGGATGCGGACAGTCGGCAGACCATCACCGAACAAGTGTCGTCGCTATTCTGTCCCGACGCCATGGCGTCCTTCAGCGCCGACCCCAGTGTGCTCACGATGAGCGTCGTCCTTCACGAAGCCGCCCACAATCTGGGGCCAGCCCATGAGTACGCCGTAAAGGGGCGAACCGACGATGAGATCTTCGGCGGCCCGATGGCCAGCACGCTGGAGGAGCTCAAAGCCCAGACCTCGGCCCTCTACCTCGCCGATTGGTTGGCCAACAAAGGCGTGATCAGCCACGACGAAGCCGAAAAGAGCCACGTGCGAGATCTGGCCTGGGCCTTCGGCCACATCTCCCGTGGCATGTACGACGCGGCCGAGCGCCCCAAATCGTACAGCCAGCTGGCCGCGATCCAGGTCGGGTTCTTCGTGGACCGGGAAGCCGTGATCTGGCGCCCCACGACCAAGGCGGCAAACGGGTCCGACACCGGCTGTCTCGACGTGGACCGGGAGCTGCTCAGCTCGGCGATCGCCGAACTCGAAGCGCGCGTGCTCGGCATCAAGGCGAGCGGAGACGTCGACTCGGCGGAAGGTCTGAAGCAGCGCTACGTGGACGCCGAAGATCGACAAGAGCTGCTCTCCACGATCCGTGAGCGTTGGCTTCGGGCCCCCAAAGCGTCGTTCGTCTACTCGGTACGCCTCTAGCTCCCGCGCTCAGCGAGAAATCTCCCGCGCCAGATGAAAGCCAGCTTGCTGCGCGCCTTCGGTCTCGAACTCTCGCCCCTCCGGGGTCTCGAGAAGGTCCGCCGCTTCGCCGGTCCCCTTGCCCGCCGCGCGGTCGATCCGCATGGTCCAGGCGAGCCAGGAAAGCTCGAGTCTTCGAGCGATGGGCGCCGGCTGAAAGCGCTTCGGACGCCCTTGCCGCTTGTCGAGCCAGGCCACGACTTCGTCCGGCTCCTTGCCGGGACGCAAACGCTGAAGCTCGACCCAGGCGGCGGACTGCAGGGGTTCGAGTAGGCCAGGCTGGAGGAGGGCGACTTCCAGTCGGGTGTACCCTTCGTTGGGCTCAAGATTGCGGATGCGAGCGAACGTCGGCGACAGCACGGACGCGACGCGCTCTCGGTTCAGCCGGGTCCGAAGGATGGGGGGAATCCGCATCAAAGCTGAAAAATGGGGGACACGCGGATCGCCCAGCAGGTCGGCTCCCGCCTGCACGAACCTGACTCCCCTAGCCAGGTCCGTGCAGGCACGAGTCCTGATTACCCAACGATGAAGCGTGAGGCGACGGTTTCCCGGCGTCTCATTTAGGTGAGTGTCCGACCCGCGAGAATCTGATCATAAATCGACCGATCAACGGTTAAAAACTCGCCGGACGGAACGCCACCCGGCGAGATAACATCAGGCGTGTCGCCCATATGCCCGTCGGCCCTCGGTTCTCGACCCGTTAACCGCGCCCCGCCGCACGCGCGGCTGGCCGACCGGTCGGTCGACGCGACCGAGCTCGGAGCTCACGATTTCGCCGTCGCTCGTCTTCGCGCCGCCTCTTGGTCGCCGCCCAGCCGCAGATCCGGCACCGATCCAGGTCATGATAGAGCGCGGGACAGTGCTCACGCCCGAACATGATGATCTGAAGATGAAGCTTGGCCCACGTCGACTCCGGAAAGCTCCGCTTGAGGTCGATCTCCGTGCCGTCGGGTGTTTTGGCGCGACTCAGACCCCAGCGGGAGGCTAGGCGGTGGATGTGCGTATCGACCGGAAACGCGGCCAGCCCGAACGCCTGAGCCATGACGACCTGGGCGGTCTTGCGACCGACCCCCGGCAGCTCGGTCAGCTCTTCGAAGCTGGAGGGGACCCTCTGCCCGTGCACGTCGCGGAGCCTCTCGGCCAGGCCCCGCAACGCCTTGGCTTTTTGCGGAGCCAAGCCCACTTCACGGATCAGCTCACGGATGGTCTCCACCTCGAGACGAGCCATCGCTGCCGGGTCGGGCCCCGCGGCAAACAGCCTGGGCGTCACTTGATTGACCTTCTTGTCGGTGGTCTGCGCCGAAAGAACGACGGCCACCAGCAGCTGGAAGGGGTCCGTGTGGTCGAGAGGGATCGGAGGGTCCGGGTACAGCTCTTCGAGGATCTGGAGAATTCGGGCGGTCTTCTCGGCTTTCCTCATCGCCCAGGCTCTAACACGTTCGCACCGAGGACCCTCATCGCCGTCGCCTTGCTGTTCCTCGCCGGGTGCGCCACGACCAAGACCGCGTACGACGTCCCGGTGAACAACCCCGGTGAGCTGGCGAAAAACTGGCAGCTGCCCCACCGAGTGATCGAAGGCTTCACCGGTACATCGATCACCGAAGAAGAACTCGCAGCCAAGCTCGAGCAGGCCCGCATCGTCTACGTCGCCGAGCGGCACGACCGTCCCCCGGACCATGCCGTCCAGCTCTGGGCGCTCCACGTGGTTCATCAGCAGAATCCGTCCGTCGGTCTTGGTATCGAGATGCTTCCCCGTCCGTTCCAGCCGCAACTCGACGCCTACGTCGCGGGGACGCTGGATGAAGCAGACTTCCTGGAGGCCGTCGACTGGCCGAAGACCTGGGGCTTCGACTTCGGTTTGTACCGACCGCTCTTCCAGTACGCTCGTGACCACGGTCTCCCGATCTACGCGCTGAACGCTCGGTCCGAGCTCACGCGGGCCGTTTCTCGGGATGGCCTGGAGAACCTCGAGCCGGCCCTGGCGGCAGACCTTCCGCAACTCGACCTGCAGGATCAGGAGCATCGGACCTTCATCCGGGCCGCGTTCGGGCTCGCCGATGACGACGGAGGAACGCCGCATGAGGGATTCGACTTCGAGAAGTTCTACCAGGCGCAGGTCGTGTGGGACGAAACGATGGCCGACACGGCCTCACGCGTGCTGGCCTCGGAAGGCGGGCCGGACCGCCTGGTCGTGATCGCCGGCTCGGGGCACATCGAGCGTCGATTCGGGGTGCCGGAACGCGCGGCGCGGCGCGGGGCGTCGCCGTACGCCACGATTCTCCCCGTCGTATTGGAAGAGCTGCCGGACGGCTTGGCTCCGCTGATCCAGGAATCGGCGGCCGACTTCATCTGGCTCATGTCGACCCGTCCCGAGCGTCTGCCTTCCGGCACCATCGCCACCGAAGACGGGAGCGCTCGTCGATGAGCGTGCGCGTGGTTCGAGGCGCGTGCCCCCACGACTGTCCGGACACCTGCGCGATGCTCGTCACCGTCGATGCGTCGGGCCGAGCCACGCGGGTTCGCGGTGACCCGGACCATGCGACCACCCAAGGCTTTCTATGCGCCAAGGTGAACCGGTACCTCGACCGCACCTACAGTCCCGACCGGATCCTCGTCCCGCAGATCCGCACCGGCGCGAAAGGCGAGGGTCGATTTCGCCCGGCGACCTGGGAGGAGGCGCTCGACCGGATAGCCCAAAATCTGGGCCCGCTCATCGAGCGGAGACCGGAGGCCGTACTCCCCTACAGCTACAGCGGAACGCTGGGTCTGGTGCAGAACGGCTCGCTGGACCGCCGCTTCTTCCACGCGATCGGAGCTTCGCTCCTCGACCGAACGATCTGCAGCACCTGCGGGTCGGAGACCCTCGACGCCGTGCTGGGACGCCGGGAGGGACCCGACATCACCGACCTTCCCCGGGCAAAGACCATCATCGGCTGGGGCACCAATACGCTAACGTCCAACGTGCATCTGTGGCCCTTCGTCCGCAAGGCCCGAGAGCGAGGCGCACGATTCGTCGTCATCGACCCCGTACGGACGCGGACCGCCGAGCGGGCCGACGCCTGGATCGCGCCCCATCCGGGGACCGATGGAGCGTTGGCCTTGGGGCTCACGCATCTTCTCTTCAAGGCGGACCGGGTCGACCGCGACTTTCTCGAGACGCAGTGCACCGGGAGCACCGCTTTCGAATCCGAAGCCGACGCGTGGACGCCCGAGCGAACGGCTCAGGTCACGGGTATCGACGTTTCCGTCATCCGGGGTCTCGCGGCCGACCTCGGCGACGATCCTCGGGTGGCCATCCGCTTGAACTATGGTCTTCAGCGGCACGCTGGCGGGGGCGCCGCCGTCCGCGCGATCCTCGCTCTGGCGTCGGCGCTCGGCGCCTGGAAGCATCCCGGATGCGGAGCCCTACTCTCGACCTCCGGAGCTTTCCCCGTGAACCGAGCCCTCGGTCGGCCGGACCTTCTGCCCGATCCGCGCCCGCGCACCATCAACATGAATCGTCTGGGTGCCGCTCTGGACCCGGCGGCGACCCGTCCTCCGGTCGATGCGCTCTTCGTCTATGCCTCGAATCCTGCGGCCGTCGCGCCCGACCAGAACGCCGTGCTCGACGGCCTGCGGCGAGAGAGCCTCTTCTGCGTGGTGCACGAGCTGTTCATGACCGACACGGCCCGCTTCGCCGACGTGCTCCTACCCGCGACGTCGCAGCTCGAGCAGTGGGACGTGCACAAGAGCTACGGACACCTCGACATCGTGCTGAATCAGCCGTCGATCGCTCCCCTCGGGGAGGCGGTCTGCAATACCGAGCTCTTCCGCCGGCTCGCCCGCCGACTGGGGCTGACGGAGCCAGCGCTCTTCGACGAGGATGCCGCCCTGATCGAGCAGGCCTTCGACTGGGACCACCCGCGCCTCGAGGGCATCAGCGTCGATCGGCTCCGGTCCGGCCCCATGCGCCTCCGCGTGCCGAGCCCCTACCTGCCCTTCGCGAGTCCGGCCGACGACGGTCGTAAGATCGCTTTGGATGGGCTTCCCGGGCCCTGGTTCGTCGCCCCCGAGGAGGTCGGGACCGCAGAGACAGCCGCCGGCTCCGACCGGCTCGCTCTGATCAGCCCGCCCGCTCACCATTTCTTGAACTCGTCGTTCGCGAACCTGCCCTTCGCCCGCCGGGACGAGCCGGAGCCCCGACTGCTGATGCACCCGGAGGACGCGACCGCTCGCAGCCTCGCCGATGCCGACCTCGTCGAAGTGAAAAACGCGCGCGGCGCCTTCATCGCCCGGGTTTCGGTGACGGACGGCATCCGCAGAGGCACGGTCTGTGCGCCCTCCGTCTGGTGGCTGAAGCACACACCCTCCCACCGCAACGCGAACGCCGTGACCAGCCAGCAGCTGACCGACGTGGGTCGAGGGGCAACGTTCTACGACTGTGCAGTCCGCGTGGAAAAGACCGCCGTTAACGGCCGATGATCCCGCGAACGAACTCCCGGCCGCGCCGAGCTACGACCGCCGGTTCGACGACCGCCGGATCGTGGTCGGCCTCCACGACGAACCAGCCGTCGTACCCACCTGCTTCATGAAGCAGTTCATGAAGTGGTTGCCGAAGCTCGAGGTCACCCTCGCCGGGCACCGCGAAGACACCGGCCGCCACGGCGTCGACGAAGCTCACCGGCGCTTCCGCGATATCTCGGAGGACGGCGGTGCGTACGTCCTTCACGTGGACATGCCGAATGCGAGCGCCGTGGCTTTCGATCGTTCGGCCGAGATCGAAGCCGGCGAAAGCGGCATGACCCGTATCGAGCGTCAGTCCCACCGAGGAGCCGGTCGACGCCACCAGGGCCTCCAGATCCTCATAGGACTCCACGACGGTGCCGATATGGTGATGGTACGCCAGAGCCAGGCCCTGCTCGCCCAGTCGGTCCGCCAGGCGGGTGAGCTTGTCGCCGAAGGAGCGCATCCCCTCCGGGTGCAGGACCGGCCGGCTGGATAGCGGCGTACCGCGATCCCGAACGACGCTGCCCGTCCCTTCCGCGACCACGATGGTCGTCGCGCCCAGGTCCAGCAGCAGGTCAGCGAGCGGCCGAAGAACCCGGAGTTCGTCCTCGAGGTCGTGCTCGAGGAGCCCCGTCGAGTGCCATGACCCGACCAGCCGTAGCGACCGCTCGTGCAGGGCGCGCCGCAGGTGCGATGGGTTTCGCGGAAACTTGTAGCCCAGCTCGATCCCCTCGTAACCGGCGGCCTCGGCCTCATCGAGACATCGTTCGAAGGTGATGTCGGCCCCGAACACCGGATGATCTTCGTTGGACCAGAGGACTGGGCTGACGCCGACGCGGATCATGCGAGAGGCTCCCGCCCTCGTCGATGCGGGACATCCCACCAGGCTCCGCCGGCTTGGGTCACCGCGTCGGGGTCGGTCTTGACCACGATGACCGTGGAGCGTGCCGTTCGCCGAGCGGCCTCGAGAGCCTGCTCGAGTTCGACGGGCGTCGCGACGTCGATGCCGTGCGCACCGAGGCTCGCGGCATGAGCCGCGAAGTCGACGTGGCCCTCGCGAAGATTGCTGTACACGGGCCCACCGACCGCCTCCTGCAGGCGGTGTATGCAGCCGAATCCTCGGTTGTCGAGCACCACGACGACGATCGGAGCTCCGATCTCCACGGACGTCTGAAGCTCGGAGTTCATCATGAGATAGGCACCGTCGCCGACCAGCGCGACCACCTCGCGGTCGGGCCAGGCCAGCTTGGTCCCCAGCGCTCCCGCGATCTCGTATCCCATACACGAGTAGCCATATTCGAGATGTAGAGTGTCGGCGTAGCGCGAGCGCCATCGCTTCTGAAGTTCCCCCGGAATGCTGCCCGAGGCGGCAACGACCGTCGTCCGGTCCGTCGACCAGCCCGCGATGGTGTCGACGACGTCACCGTCGCGGAGCGGATCGCCGCGAGGCTCGCCAGCGCGGTCGTCCCACCAGGCCACGCTTCGTTCCTCCAGCGTGGCGGTCCACGCCGGATCCACGGTGAAGCCCGTGAGGGCCTCCCGGAGCGCCTCAACGCCACGGGCGACGTCGGCCACGATGCCCAAACCGCCATGCTTGGCCGCATCGTGTGCGTCGACGTTCACGTGGACGAGGGTCCGCCCAGCGATGAGAGCTCCCGACCCCGTCGTGAAGTCCGACAGGCGGCTCCCGAGAACCAAGAGGACCTCGGCTTGCCGGACGGCTTCATTGGCGGGCTCCGTGCCGCAGACCCCGATCCCCCCCAGGTTCCGCGCGCCGAGACCCGCACCCGAGCCGCGACCCGCAGCCGTCTCGGCGAGCGGGGCTCCCACGGCTCGAGCGAAGGCCTCCACCTCGGCCTCGGCCTCGGAGTAACGCACGCCGCCGCCGGCGATCAGCACCAGCCGACGGCAGAGACGGATCCGGTCCGCGGCGCGGGTCACCTCGAGCGGGTCGGGCGCCGGACGCCGTATCGACCGTACCTGGGGCCGAAGCCACTCGGGATCCACCTCGAGTTCCTCGACCTGCACGTCCTGCGGAAGCGTCAGCGTGACCGGCCCGCAGCGAACGGGGTCGGTCAGGACCTGGATCGCCCGTTCGGCCGCCGAGATGATCTGCTCCGGGCGCTCGATTCGATCGAAGTACGCGCTCACCGGGCGAAGACACTCGTTCGCCGTGCGGCTCGGGTCGGAAGGGTCCTCGAGCTGCTGGAGCACGGGATCCGGTCGTCGGCTGGCGAAGGTGTCACCCGGCAGGAGCAAGAGCGGCAGGCGGTTGACCCGCGCCGTGGCCGCCGCGGTCACCAGGTTGGTGGCGCCGGGACCGATCGACGTCGTGCACGCCATGAAGCCGCGGCGTCGACGCGCTTTGGCGTAAGCGGTCGCGGCCAGCGCCATCGCCTGCTCGTTATGCGCTCGACGCACGGGGAAGTCCGCGTGGGCGAGAGCCGGTCCCAAGCCCGCCACGTTGCCGTGACCGAAGATCGCGAACGCTCCGCCGCACAGCGGCTGCATCGTCCCCTCGAAGCGCTGCCCGCCGACGAAGCGCACGAGGGCTTCGGCGGTCGTGAGCCGAAGGGACGAGCTCATGCCGAAGGGATCGCTCAGGCTGCGCTCGTTGACCAGAGCTCGATGAGGTCGGCCAATCGACGATGAACCTCGGAAACCACACCTTCATCGGAGAGCTTCCCCTCAAACCAGGCGGCCGCGGGCGCCGAAAACACGGTGCGCCCGAAAGCGAAACCGCGGCACGAAGCGCGGCGGCCAGCGCGAGCGATGCGGCCCTCGAGGTCGGTCGAACCTACCTTGCTCCCCAGGAGCAGGACCCCGAAGCAATCGGGATCCTCGGACTCCAGGACGGCCTCGATCCCGTCCCACGTTTCGTCGCGGTCCGGCGGCGGCAGCTTCCACCACTCGGGCGCCAAACCGGCGGCATAGAGGCCTCGCATGATCTCGGGGAGCGCACCGAGATCGAGATGCTCTCCGCGGATCGGCAGGACTTCGAGGAGCCACTGGCGACCCAGCCTTCGACACGCGGTCTGCAGAAGGTCGAGCTTGGCTCGACGCTGGGCCAACACGCGAGGGTCCATGCCGGGATGGTAAGCCAGCTTCACCTTCACCGTATGACGCGGGGACCAGCGAAGGAGCTCCAGAGCCACGTTCGATGCTCCGGTGAACTCGAGCTCGGTCGCCTGGGCCGCTTCGATCGGTCGCGCGACCCACCGGACACGCTCGCGAGCCAGCAGGTCGAGACCATAGTCGGCGTCGATGATGAAACCGGTTTCATCCTCGGCGAGCGCGGAATCCTGAAACGCGGCCCGCCCGCCGGCGAAGATCAAGCGCTTGAGCTGGGCGATCCGCTCACGGTCTTGGCGGCGGTCGTCGCACAACGACTCGAAGAAGGCCCGGTGATCCTGCGCGAGCACGAACAGTCGACGAGGCGCAGCCGGACGGGTGAGTCTCCAGTGGAGTTCGTCGTCGGGGACGACGTAGGCACCAAGCCGGGGAGCTTCGCTCATGAAGCGTTCGAGCTCCGAGCGGGTGGGCATGGCCGGAGCACAGCCGGTCCGCGCGGCGACCGCCGCCCCGTTGGCATTGCCGAGCGCGAGGCACCGTTCCGGGTCGTTCCCCCGAAGCAAGCCGAACAGATATGCCCCGAGGAACGCATCGCCCGCTCCGACGGCGTTGACCACTCGTACACGGTGCGCGTCAAGTCGGTAGACGCGGCTTTGCTCGCGTGACCGCGCCCCGCGCCTTCCAAGCTTGGTCACCACCCGTCGCTCCCCGGAAGCCAGAGCACGTTCCGCCGCTTCCAGATCCGACATGCCCGCGGCCACGCGGATCTCGTCTTCGGTCCCGACCACGACGTCGCAAAGAGGCAACACGGCCCGGAACGCTTCCACTGCGGCGAGGCTCACCTCGGAGCGAGCCCCACCCTGGCCGATGGCGGCCGCTCCCCACAGACTCGGACGATAGTCGACATCGAGCACAACGGTTCGACCGGCGTCCCGGGCAATGCGGGCCGCCTTCAGGCTGGCGGCCCGCGTCGACTCGGTGGACAGGTGCGTGCCGGTCAGGAGAAGGGCTCTCGCGGAGGCGACATGTCTTTCATTGACGTCGTCCGGCCCGATCGTCATGTCCGCGCAGTCGTTTCGGTAGAACATGTGCGGCGAGTCCTCGGCCGTTCGCAGCGCCAGCACGACGAGCCCCGTCAAGTGACCGGCCGAAACTCCGACCTGTGAGACGTCGATCCGCTCCCGAGCCAGGGTCTCCAGAACGAACCGCCCCATCGGGTCCGCGCCCACCCGGGTGAGCATTGCGACGCGCAACCCGAGCCGAGCCGCCGCGACCGCGGTGTTGGCGGCCGAGCCACCGAGACTCTTCCGAAACCACACGGCGTCCTCGAGGCCGACGCCGCGCTCTTCGCCATACAGATCAACGGCTGCCCGCCCCAGGCAGAGCAAGTCTCGGCCGTCCCTCATGCGGTATCGTCCGGAGTCCAGTACGGAGCATCGCGGTCCAAGAGACCGGCGTGCCGCTCTTCGAACGTCGGCTTCAGGTAGGGGTCGCCGTCGAGGTGTCGGATCGCCCACAGATAGTACATCGCGTACCCTGGGGCCGCGCACTGCGCATGGCTTCGACCTGGCTCGATCACCAAGGAGTCGAGGTTCGTCACCTTGTACACGTCATCGCCATGCTCGGCGTGACCGTACCCGTGGGATGGTGAGAACCGATAGTGGTAGACCTCGGGCTGGCGGTGATGGTGCGGAGGATAGCTCGACCACCGTCCCGGGAGGTTGATGACCTCGCCCAAGACCATCGAGCTCTCCGGAGGGGTGTTGGCTCGATCGAGGTACGTACGGACGAAGCGAAAGGCGGCATCGTTGAGCCCCCCTTCGCCCCGGCGATCGACCCGCGCTTCCGTCTCACCAAACCACACCGGGTCGAACTCGCCCTGCCCCTCGACGCGGACGACGGCCAGCTCGACTTCGGAATGTGCTTCGACAGCGACCCGGCTTCCGGTTGAAACGAGGAGCACTCCGCCGAGCTCATCGAACAGCGAATCACGCTCGGCGCTCACCGCCATCGGGGTACTGCTCATCGTCACCCGGCCGCCCATGAGGAGGAGCGCGGTTTCCGCGGGCGTCGTCTCGGACCAGCGTTCGCCCGACGACAGCCGTAGGAGCGAAAGCCCCACCCCACTCGGCTCGCGATCGACCACGGCGGTGAGTCCGGGCTTGGGGTGAAGGTCGGTGATTACGGGGTGCACACGCCGTCGATGCCCCGAACGATGTCGTCCGAGCAAGGGGCCTTCGGTTCGTCCTTGCTCGCGTCGAAACCGTCGGGCATCAAGCCGGGGTGGAGGCCGGCCGCTACTTCATCCAGACGTTCGGCTGTCGGGTGAATCAGGCCGACTCGGTCGAGCTGGCCGCGCACCTGACGGCGGAGAACTGGGTTCGGACCCAGCACGAGCTCGATGCCGACGTCATCGTACTCAATACCTGCACCGTCACACATCGAAGCGACTCCGATGTGCGCAAGGCCGTGCATCGGATTCAGCGGGAGCATCCGTCGGCCCGAGTGGTCGTCACCGGCTGCATGGCTCAACGCGTTCCCGACAAGCTGGTCCAGCTCGGAGGGGTTCACGGCGTGTTGGGAAACAGCGACAAAGCCAGAATTGGAGAAATGGCGCGGGCGATTCGGACGGGAAGTAGCAGCACTCCGGCCCAGGTTTTCCGCGCCCCCTTCGATCCGACCGCTCTGCCTCCGGTCGACCCGATCGCCGACGTCCTGGACCGGTCGCGTCCCTTCATCAAGATTCAAGACGGCTGCGACGCCCACTGCACCTACTGCATCATTCCCGCGGTTCGGGGCCCTGCGCGTAGCGCGAGCGCCGCCGACGTCGTTCGGAAGACGGCCGAGCTCATTGCTCGCGGCCACTTCGAGATCGTCATCACCGGAGTGCATCTGGGCACCTATCAGTCGGGCGGAACGAACCTGGCATCACTGGTGAGCGACCTACTCGACCTTCCTGGCCTCGGGCGTCTTCGTCTGAGCTGCATCGAACCCATCGCCTTTCCCGAGACTCTCATCGATCTTGCCGCGAACGACCCCAGGCTCGCGCCCCACTTCCACCTGCCGCTACAGTCAGGGTGTCGAACCGTCCTGAAGCGGATGGTCCGCCCCTACACGCCCGAGGCCTATGGGGAGCTCATCCAGCGGATCCGCCGGCGGTTGCCGAACGCGTGCCTCGGCACGGACGTGATCGTCGGCTTTCCGGGGGAGACCGACGCGGAATTCGAGGAGACCCTGGCTTTCGTCGAGTCGATCGCTCTCGATTACGTCCATGTATTCAGCTACTCCGGCCGGACGGGCACGGCCGCGACGCGCCTCGGACCTCGGGTCGACCCGGGTCGGATCAAGAGTCGCAGTCAGCGTCTGAACGCATGCTCCCGCCGGCTTTGGGACGCCTTCTTGGAGCGCCAGGTGGGCGCCGAGCTCGACGCGGTCGCTCTCGAGGGAGATGGCGATGATCCCGGACGGGTCCGAGCCGTGGCTGCAAATTACACGCCCTTGCTGGTACGAGGGAGGTCGGTCGCGGCCAACCGGCCGCTCCGCTGCCGGGTCGAGCGGCGCGCGGGCCGTTTCATGATGGCGGACGACACATCGGATCTCCCGTCGCTCCTCGATCCGGAGCGTCAGGTTCACTTGCAGGACAACCTGCCAGCCTCGGCCTGGGCCGGCCTCAAGACCGAGTTCTGCTCGGCGGCGCTCCGAGAAGCGGCCGAGCTTGCTTCCTTGTCGGCGGATCGCCGAGAGGATTCGGTCCGCAGCGCTGCCCACCGGCTGAAGGGCCTGGCCGCCAACTTCGGAGCGGCTCGTCTGGAGGCGCTCGCCGATGAGATCCATGCCGCGCCCGATCGGCTGCCCTCGCTCCTCCATCGACTCCGGGTGACGGTCGAGGACACAATCCGGGCCCTGTCCGCGTCATGACGAAGGTATTCGGCACGGTTCTCTTCGACCTCGACGGAACCCTGATCGACAGCACCGAGCTGATCGTCGAAAGCTATCGCTACACGCTCAATCGGGTGGCGGGGGTCGGCGTCGAGCGAGCCGACGTCATCCGTGGGTTCGGCACGCCGCTCATCGAGAACCTGCAGCGCTTGTCTCCTAAACCGGAGCTGGTGCGGGAAATGATGGACGTTTACTCCGAGTACAACGAGCGAAGACACGACGAGCTCGTGCGCCCGTTCCCGCATGCCGTCGAAGCCGCCAAGGAGCTCGTCGCCGATGGCCGGCGACTCGCCATCGTTACCGGTAAACGAAGAAAGTACGCCCTCCTGGGGATCCAGCTGGCGGGTTTGGCTTCCGCCTTTCCGGTGGTCATCACTCCGGAGTCGACGTCTCGCGGAAAGCCTCATCCGGACCCCATCGAGGCGGCCCTGCGAGCCCTCGAGGCCCCGCCGTCAGACGCGGTGATGGTGGGCGACTCGCCGCACGACATGACGGCCGCGCGTGCGGCCGGGGTGGTCAGCGCGGCCGCGCTCTGGGGCCCCTTCGAACGAAGTCAGCTCGAGCCGTCGCGCCCCGACTACTGGCTCACAACCGGCGCCGAACTGCTGTTGGTGGCCGGCGCTGCCCCGACTGCGCCCGGCTGAATCGACGGATGGGTGGCGAGCACGTCGTGGGTCGCTCGAAGCACGCCGGCGCGATACGCCTCCGACCTGAAGTAGGCTCGGAGTCGGTCGTTCAACGGCAGCACATGAGGCTCGGGAAGCCATTTCAGAACGTCGCCTTCGGCGGTCCGAACGTCTCCGTTTTCGACGAGCCACGAAGCCTCCGCGACCGACGTTCCGGCCAGGACCGTCTCCAACGCCCGGAGGCGACCTTCTACCTGAGGATCGAGGAAGTGGAACTCGGGCGAAGCGCCGACCGCATTATGGTAGTGCGCTGGCCGGTCTACCATCCCGCCCAGGCCGAGCCGCTCGCACACCTTGATGAGCAGCTGCACGACGTCCCGGGCGAGCCCAAGACCGGGGTACGTCTGACCGGGGAGTCGAGGCCGCGCCAGCGTGAACTCGTCCTCGGGATCCTGCAGCAGCAGCCATTCGGCCCATAGGCAATCGATCGGCGGGTCATCGGAGTCGGGAATCGACAGCGGACCGCGTCGCACGACGAACTCGAGAACGCGATGACGGCGATCATTCTTCTCCGCCTCCAGCATGACCCGCTGTCGATCGACATCGCGAAGGTCGAGCGTGACTTGGGGGTCTTCGTAGCCTCGCTCTTCTAGTTTGGCGAAGATACCGTACCTTCGAAGAGCCGTCTCCACTCCCTGCTCCGAGTAGAAATCGAGGAGGCGCATGGCCCTCCGCTTGTCGCGAACCAGATCGCCGTAGAGCTCCTCGGGCGTCACGTCGAGCCCCAAATCCGAGGGATTTTGCTGAAGCTCGAGATCATCGAGCTCGCGAGAGGCGCGATCGAAGACCTCCGCGCGCTCGGCGGTCTCGGTCTGGATGTCGACCGCCCCCGTCAGGAGGAACCGGACATAGTTGTAGTGGGTAAGCCAGGCATTCGGACTGTAGCCGCCTCCCATCGTCACCACGAGTCCTGCCCCCACGTCGCGGGCCAGAGCCGTCACGTAGCGATCTCGCTCGAACACACCGCGCAGGCTGAGCTGAAAGGAGCCGAGCCGGTCGCCAGCCAGAACGTCGGCTCCCGCGATGAAGAACACTAGCCGAGGACGCACGTCTTCGAACCAAGGGCCGAGGGTCGTCCGGAGAACGGCGAGATACTTTTCGTCGGAAACCGCCGAACGGAGGTGAATCTCGCGATGAACCCGATCCTGCCCATGACTCCAGACGGATCCATGCACCGAGTAGATGCGAACGTCGTCCTTGCGTTCGAAGGCCACAGAGTTGCCGTTTCCTTGGTGGACGTCGAGATCGATGATGGCGATCGCGTCCTCGTAGCCCGCCGCGCGAAGCGCTCGGATGGCGACTCCGACGTCGTTGAAGACGCAGAAGCCGGATCCAAGCTCGGGCTCGGCGTGATGAAACCCGCCGCCCAGATTGATGCCGATCCTGAGCTCCCCTTTGGCCACCGACCGCGAAGCTTCGAGCGTCCCCTGGACCGCCCGCCGAAAAGCGGACGTGACACCGTCGGAGTCGATGATGTCGGGGTCGAGCCCGAGAATGCGAGCCAGATTGGCGACGTTGCCCGCTTCCTCGACGTAGCGCCACGAGTGAAACCTTGCGAGGTCAGCGGGGTCGACCAGCTCTGGTTGGCGAACGTCCCGTTGACGGATCAGCCGCTCGGCGAGCAGACGGGAGACGACGAGGTCGCCGCGGCGCGGCTCGATGTGCCCGATGGGAGCGGGTTGTGTGGACCAGGGCCCACCGTAACCTGGATGAAACCAGATCCCGACCTCCGTGTGCAGGCGGGCATACGCCCGCAGTCGAGCGGCGAGCCGTCCGAGCATGCGCGAGCTATAGCTCGACGTCCACGTAACCGGGAGGGGCCCGAATGGCTCGCGGCACCGACGAGACGTCATCTGTGTCCGCGAGCTCGGCCAGGTCGACCGCCTCGTGATCGATGAATTCGCTGGCGAGCGGAGCGGGCACCGTCCGAGGTTCAATGAGCGGCTCTGGACGCGCCGGAAGCGGCTCGACGTCTTCCACGATGGCTTCGATTTGGGGTTCGCCGCTGAAGCTGCGCATGAACGCCAACGACGCCGCCGTGCCCAGCATCATGATTCCGAGTCCGGCGGCAACCGCGGTCGCCCGGCGGAGCCACGGGTGGGCCGGACGCCGCTGGGGCGTTCGGAGGATGACCGGCTCGACGCGCTCCACGGCGGAACGAAGCAAGGGCGCCCAGTCCGGCTCCATCAGTTCATCCTGATGTCGAGGCCACGCGACCTCCGGACGCCCCACGAACGGTTGGAGACGCTCGATGACCGTATCCGCATCCAGGGGTCGAAGCTCGGGATTCTTCTCGAGCAAAACGGAAACGACGTCTTCCAGACCCGACGGCAGTCCGTCCGCGAGATCCGACAGCCTCGGCGGCGGCATGAGCGCATGCTTCAGGATCAGGGTCTGGGGATTCGGAGCGATGAAGGGCGGTCGACCCGTCAAACACTCGAAGAGGATCGCTCCCACGCTGTACAGGTCGCTCCGCCCGTCGATGTCATCCCGGAGCGATTGCTCGGGCGACATGTACGCCGGCGTTCCCATGATCATCCCTGGCTCGGTCAACGTGGTGGACGCGGTGAACCGGGCGATGCCAAAGTCCAGGACTCGGACTCGCTCGCCGTGATCGGTCGACTGGAGGAAGACGTTCGAGGGCTTAAGGTCGCGATGAACGATGCCCTTCCCGTGCGCTTCGCCCAAAGAACTCAGGATGGCGACCGCGACCCGCGCAGACTCGCCGACCGAAAGCGGGCCGGACTCGAGCCGCCGAGCGAGCGTTTGACCGTCCAGAAACTCCGTGACCAGGTACGGGCGGTCGTCCTCCATCCACCCGAAGTCGTACAGCTTCAAGGTATGCGGGTGCTCGAGCGATGAGATGATCCGAGCCTCTCGCGCGAATCGATCGGCGACGCGAGCATTGCCGGCCAGCGCAGCCCGGAGTACCTTCACCGCGACCGGTCGGTTCACGTGGACGTGGACGCCGCGGTAGACGGTGCCGGTTCCGCCGCGCTCCAACTCGTGAAGGAGTTGGTAGCGGCCTCCGATGACGTCCCCGCGAGCCGGATCCCGAGGCCCGAGTAGCGCTCCATGCTCCACGATCGAGGTCCGGAGGATGACAGCAAAGTCATGGAAATGGCCAGCACTGCGATCCGCACATGTGGGGACACGTAGGTGAGCGCGGTTGGCCTCACGACCGTCGTGTTGCTGGTTGGACTCTCCGCCGGAGATGGTCCGCCCAAAGAGGTCACCTCGAAAGAGGCGCCCGCCCCCACGGAGAACCAACGAGCCCAGGCCCGAAAGTTGCGGGATCGGGCGTTTGCCCGACTTGCGGACGACGACTTTGCTGCGGGCATCGAGCATCTCTCATCGGCCCATGCGCTGGTCCCGAACCCGGGGCTGCTCCTCAACATCGCGATCGCCTATCGCCGGTGGGGCGGCCACTGCGACGACGCCTTCACCGCTCTTGCTCGCTTCGAAGCGTCCTGCGGACGCGACTGCGAGTTCGCGGAGGCAGGGCGGCGCGAACGGGAGGCCCTGGACGGTGCCTGCCTTGGAGTGCTGCGGTTGGTAGCCGCACCGCCGGCTCTCGTGTTCGTCGATGGCCGCATCGCGGGGCGCACGCCGACCGAGCAGCGACTGCGGGCCGGGGTATACGAAGTACGGACCTCGAGTAGCGCCCCCTTTTCCGTCGAGGTCACCGCCGGCTCCCGACAAACACTGCTACTGACCGACGTCTCGGCGCCCCCCTCCCCGCCGAGGGACCTGCGGGCGCGGACGGCCTGGACCTACGCGCTCGCGGGCTTGGCGGCCGGTGGCGTCGTCGTCGGGGCGACCTTCACCGGACTCGCGGTCGATACGGCCTCGTCGGTGGACGCCGCGGCGGAAGCCGGCGGTTCCCCAGAAGAGGTGCGGGCTCTGGACGCGCAGCAGGAACGCGAGGCAGCGACCGCGGTCGTCGGCTGGACGGTGGCCGCTGCCTCGGGAGCCGCTGCCCTCTTCCTTCACCTGAGCCGACCGACCGACGACCGAAGACCCGACCGGGTCGCGGTCGAAGTGGGGGTCGGCTCCCTCGCCGTCCGATTCTGAGGCCGATTTCGACGGCTTTGCCGCCGATCAGAGTCCGAGCTTGCGCAAGAGGGACTCGTCGCCCTCGCGGTTTTCCATCCAGTATCTGGTTCGTAGGGCGCCGGTGAGCCGACCGACCTCGCCCGAGGGTCCGTCCCACTGGACGAGGCGATTCGGGAACGCGGCCTCGACGAAGAATCGGTACCTTTCGTCGTCCCGTCGAACTTCGAACACGGTGGTCGAAAACGTCCCCGCGGGAACGCGAATGCTCTGGTTCTGCGCCGAACGCGAGATGGTCGCCGAGACCCAGCGCAGGTCTCCATGCAAGAGCCGCATGCGCTCGACGCTCCCCAGGATCGGACGAACGGCCTCTCCACCCGGCTCCACCAAAACGTCGGGCAGACCGCGGACGCGAATGAAGAGCTGTACTACCGACAGTACATACTACGGAAGGACGAGGCGCGTCATCACGTTC
>CAYYOT010000063.1:0-29894 GCA_964473255.1 uncultured Myxococcales bacterium
AGCTGGTTAGAGCGAGGGTCTCATAAGCCCTAGGTCGCCGGTTCAAGTCCGGCTCCCACCATGCCGCGGTCCTGGGTTCTGTCCTGCAGCGTCGCGATCGTAGGTCCAGTTTGGCTGTCCGTTGGCGTCGAGCCGGTGGGCCGCATCGGGTCAGTCGCCGAGCGGGCCGAGGCGACCCTGGTGCCAGAGCGCGAGCCAGTCCATCTGCCATGCCACGGCAATGTGGATGACGGCGCCCCAGATGACCGAGCCGCTCTTCAGGCTGAGCGTTCCCAAGACGAACCCCGCCATGACGCTGCCGACAGCCTCGGGCAGCGGCTTTCCGAAGTGGATCATCGTGTAGGGCACCATCATGATGAAGATGGAAGCGTAGCCCGTTCGCCAGCGGGTGCCGTGAACCATGAAGCCGCGGTAGAAGAACTCGAGTCCGACGAAAGAGAGGGCATAGAGCAGTTCCCAGCCGATGAAGAAGGGCCAAAGACTCTCTCCCGGACTCACTCGATAGTATGGATACTTGGATTGAAACCCGGCGCCGAATGAGGCGAAGAACGTAACGGGCAGCATGATGAGCATCATGAGGCCGTAGGTCAGACCACTCCTAAGGATGCCGCGAAATCTCCAGCCGTAGTCCCGAAGCGAATCGCGCAAGACCAACTTGATGACGGCCATCGGTATAAGCAGGTAGGCAATGCATCGGGTCGTCGCCCAGAAGATGCGCCGATGGAATCGGTAGTCTTTGTCGGTGCTCATCCAGTTGGCGAAGTCGGACGCGGCCTCGGGGAGGCCGATCATTTTCAGGAGATCGACCAGCCACATGTAGCGGGCCGGACTCCCGAAGAACCGAATCAGAATGAGGCAGCCGATCACCGTCATGATGACAGTGACGAAGCGCCGATCCACCGCGTCGGCGGACGTTGCGGCCAGGCGGTCTCGCGCCTCCCCATCCGCCGCGTTGCGAACGTCGAGCACGTACGTCTGCCAGAGTTGGCGCACCCAGCCCACCCCGCGCCGCTGACAGGGCCGGCCCCGTTTCGCAAGCCCAACCTCGTCGGTTCGCGTACGAGGGTTGAGCCCCGTGGCCGTTTGGGGGCGCGGGCGTAACGACTCGCCGGGCCTAGCGCCACCGGAGCGGGCTAGGTTTGGCGCATCTTCCTGGGTAGAGTCGACGGCATGCCGCTGACCGACTACTCGAACCCGGAAGTCCTGTTTCGAAGCAACTGGGAGGTGGCCCGCCGCATGAACTGGGACGGTACGCCGACGCTGCCGCCGACCTTCGTCGCGGAGGCGGGACGTCGGCTGTGGGTGGTGGACATCCGGGAGCCCGGCGACCTGGTCGGGCCCACCGGCCACGTCCCGGGAACGTGGCGCATGCCGTTGGATCGGGTTGGCCAGATCCGTCAGGTCCTGGCTCCGGATACGGCGGTCGTCCTGGTGTGTGAGGACGGCCAGAAGTCGAGTATCGCCGCGCGCTTCCTCATGGAGATGGGTATGGACGCCGTTGCAGCGATGGACGGCGGCATGCTCGCCTGGCGGGCCGAGGGCTATGCCGCCTCCCGTGACGCCCGGGTCATCGAGGCGATGCTCGCCCGGCCGGAACCTGGCCACGGCTCAGATGGACGCCCCCTCCTTCGCCACTTCGACGGAGAACCGAAACATCTCACGCGGGACCAGATCGTCGAGCACCTCGGAGACGTGGCGAAGGTTCGGCGGGTGAAGCTGGCCGCCATCTTTCTCGCGGACCAGATGTCGTGCGTCGACGGGCGAGAAGACCGCGCCATCGTCGGTACGCCCGGGGGCGATGCCGGGGACCTGCTCTTGGGCTTGGCTGCGGTCGAAGATTTGGGCGGGACCATCGATTTGAGCAAGATGCCCGACATCACTCGCGCCTACGCGGATGCATTCGGTGGGGTCTACCTGCACACCGACAATCACGCGTTGAACCGCTTGATCCGATCGCTTCGGGCCGACCCGAAGGTTGCCCCGTTGGTCGAGGGTGTCATCACCGCCACCGAATGGCAGGCCTTTTTGCGCGACCCGCCGCCGGAGCTTCGGCGCTCCCTGCTCGATCATCTCTTCGCTCCGGACCACGTAGGGTGCGGTCACATCAAACTATCGATGAACAAGCCCGACGCGTATCACGTGCGACCGGAGGTCATCACCAGCTTCTTCCAGGCCTTCTTCGAGAGTCTGTGGGGCGGGGCGCGGGACCTCCACTGGAACGTGCTCGGCGGTGACCACAACGAAGGAGCGGTGGTCAACGTGGAGCTCGACGAAGCACCGCTCCAGCCGTTCTCCGAGATCCCCATGATCGCGCCTTCGGTGGGAGGTGCGCAGATGTTCGTCATGCACCCGCAGGTCGTCGAGGCCCTGCGCGAGCAGGGCGCGCGCTTCCTCCACTCCCGGATCCGAAACCTCTTGCCGCTGGCCGAAACTCAGCTCGACTCGCTGATCGGCGCCATGAAGACCATCGGCGGCGAACAGGGTCTGGCCACGCTCACGGCCCTGGCCGGCGGTCTCCCCACCTTCAACGTTCGGTTCGACCCCACCGGCACCTTCGAGCTCGCGCAAGGCGACGCCATCCCCACCGCCTGAGTCCTCGACGCCGACCCTTCTCGGCATATAGAGGGCCACACTGTCCAAGGGGCCAAGGCTCGGAGTCGTCCAATCGGGCAGTCGGAGTCCCCTTTGGCGAAGCTTATGCGCGATGGCTGTCGCCTTCGAGCGCAAACGAGAAGACGGCCGTGGCCGAAGTCGGGGTGGGCTCCGTGGGGTGGGCAGGTGCGTCGATGTAGGCTGAGGTCTTGAGTCAGGGGCTAGCATACCGCGCAGCGCGTGCTGCAAGACGGAGACATGCCGAGGCATTCCCATGCTCCCCTGCGGTGGGCCGCGACTGCGGTCTCGTGGATGCCGGCCCTCATGCTGCTCGGGTGCGAGGCCACGATCTTCGAGCCCACCGCCGAGGAGCCGGGGCTCGTCGATCCGCGCTCGCCCCAGGGGACCGACGATCCGAACGACCCCCGCGACCCGAGCGTGCCGGACGACCCCCGCGAGCCCAGCGAGCCGACCGAGTGCGCCACCGGCGAGACGCCGATCCGACGGTTGAGCCACTTCGAGCTGGAGCGCACGCTGCAGGCCTACTTCCCGCAAGACGTCATTCCCAACCTCGAGCTTCCGCAGGACCAAGCGCCCTACGGATTCGACAACGACCACGATGCCCTTCGCGCCAACGGTATTCTGGTCGAAGCCCAGTTCGAGCTCGCCGCCGAGCTGAGCTCGGGCTTCGCCGCGGCGGCGCTCTCCGCGGTCGACTGCTCGGAGATCGACGCGGCGGCGTGCGGAGTCCGATTCTCCGACCATTGGGGCTCGAAGCTGTTTCGCCGACCACTGACGCGCGAAGAAGCGGCGAGCTACGGCAGCTTCTTCGGCCCGGACCTCACGCTCGAGCAGGGCGCTACTCTGGCGCTGCGCGCTCTGCTGGCGAGCCCGGATTTTTTGTATCACATCGAGCTGCCGGCCACGGAGGTGACGGCCCCGGGCGCGTACCCGCTGGCTCCACACTCTCTGGCCGAGCGCCTGTCCTATGCACTGTGGGCCGCTCCGCCCGATCCGGCGCTGCTCGCTGCCGCGGAAGCGGGCCGACTGTCCTCGGCCGAGGGCATGCGGGCCGAGGCCGAGCGCATGCTCGCCGATGAGCGCGCCCGCGTCGGCCTCCGCCACTTCTTCGGTCAGTGGCTCGATCTCGATCGACTCGACCGAACTTCGAAGCTCCCCGAGGACGGCTTCGACTGGCGGCTGCGCGAAGCGATGAAGGAGGAGACGCTGCGCCTGGCCGAGCATCTGCTCTTCGATGACGGTGGCCGGGTCGAAGATCTTCTGACGTCGAGGACCACGTTCATCAACGCCTCGCTCGCCGAGCTGTACGGTGTCGAAGTGCCCGCCGACGCGGCGGAGTGGTTTCCGGCGACCATCGCCGGGCGGGCGGGCGTACTGAGCCAGGCCAGCTTCCTCGCCAGCCATGCCCACCCCCGACAGAAGTCACCGGTGCTTCGCGGCAGCTTCGTGCTGGAGAGGCTCCTATGCCTCAATCTCGGCAGCCCGCCGGCGGAGGCCGAGATGGCGATGGTGCCCGAAGGCATGGGGGAGCCCAGCACGAACCGCGAGCGATACGACGCCGTGACCATGACGTCGCCCGACTGTTCGTACTGCCATGAGTTCATCAACAACGCCGGGTATGCGTTCGAAAACTTCGATACGATGGGCCGCTTCGTGACCGATGAAGACGGTGTGACCATCGATGCCTCCGGTGAGCTCCTCGGCGCGAGCTATGGCGATGCCGTGGAGCTCGCTCGCAACCTGGGTTCCGATCCCGCAACCGTCGGCTGCATCACCGAGAACTTCCTGCGCTACGTTTTCGCCGGCAGCCCGGCCGGGCTCGACCCCTGCGTGCTCGAAGACATCGTGGCCGACGTGACCATCAACGACGGAAGCCTTCGCGAGCTGGTGCTGGCGGTCGTCAGCCATGAAGAGTTTCGGACCCTCCGCCTGAACCCGGCGCCCTGACCAACGGAGCAGCACCCATGCACTGGAATCGACGACAGTTTCTTCAGGCCGCTGGAATCGGGAGCTCGGCCTTCTTCTTGCCTTCCCTGGGCCGGGCGCAGACCGCCGGTGACCCGCCGATGCGTTTCGTTTTGGTCTGCACGGAGCTCGGCCCCGAGATCAGCGGCTACCGCATGACGCCGCCCGGAGCTCCCCGAAGTCTGCTCGATCGCAGTAACTATGACCCGCAGTACGACTTCATGCCCGACGAGGAGTCGTGGGACTTCCGTCTGGCCGACGTCGCGCGTTCGGACTTCAGCCACGCCCTGGAGCCCCTGTATGACCTACGTGAAGACGTTCTGGCCTTCGATGGACTGTGCTTGGCCACGACCGCACTCGACAGCTTCGGCGATGCGCACGCGCGGGGCTTTCTCGCCGCCGTTACGGGCAACCCGGCCGCCTACGAGAAGACCTCCCAGAAGAGCCACGCTGCGGCGCCCTCCCTCGACCAGCGCATCGGCAAGTGGATGCGGCAGCAGGATCCGTCGCTGACCGACCTCACCTCGCTGAACCTCCGCGTGAACGCCTACGGGTATTCGGGCGCGAGCACCGACGGCTTCCACTATTTCTTCTTCAACGAGGATACGAACGGCGACATCGTGCGCACCCCGGTCGACCAGGATCCGCGCGCGGTGTTCGACCGGTTGTTTCCGCTGCCCGCCGAGGCACCCGACCCCGTGGAGGCCCGACAGCTCGACGTGTTGAACATCGTCTCCGATCGCTACCGGGCGGCGAATCGCCGACTCTCGGTGGCCGACCGGCAAAAGCTCGATCAGCATCGTCAGCTCATTCTCGAGATTCAGCAGCGGGTGGAGGCGCAGCGGGCGCTCGTGTGCACCCGACCGGAGCGCTTCGAGCGAGAGAACCCTCGACCTTCGCGCGACGAGATCTACCAGCCGACCGTGGATGCGTTCCTCGACCTGATGGTCGCGTCGCTGTCCTGCGGGCTGACGCGGACGGTGGGGCTCCAGCTCCCTACGCCCCCGTTCGGGATGATCGGTGCGAGGGAAGGCGAAAACTACCATCACTACTACAGCCACGGGTCGGCACCGCGGAAGGAGTTCGCGGAACAGGGCAGCGCCGACTACGACACCTGGGCGAGCGCCTACCAGGTTCATCGAAACAAGACGCGGCATCAGCTCTCGGTCGTGGCCGACCTGGCGGCCCGGCTGAAGGCGATTCCGGAAGGCGAGGGCACGCTCCTCGACCACACGGTGATCCTGTGGGCCGACGAGATCGCGCACGGGGGCCACGGTCACGACCAGTGGCCGGCGGTGGTGGTCGGCGGACGAAACGTGCTCCGCACCGGGCGGTACGTGCGGTTCCCGCGAAACAACCCCTCACCCTGGAACCGGAACTACGGTTCTCAGTTCGTCGGCCATCCGAACTCCCAGCTCCTGGTTGGGCTCTGCCAGGCGATGGGTATGCCAATCGAGGATCTGGGCGTGACCGAGGTTCAAGGGGCCGTTCAGCGCGGCCCGCACGAAGGCGACACGCGGACGCTCTCCCTGTCGGGAGCCCTGCCCAACCTCCTCGTCTGACGCGGCGCTCTCTCGCTCGAACCGATCATCCTCCCTCCGACACCCGGCGCGTACACTTCGAGTGGGTTGACTTTGATAATTATTCTCAGTATCAACGGAAACCGCTGAAGGGGTGCTGCTCACTGGTTTTCCCCCCCAATCGACCCCTTTCTCCTCGAGCAGCACCCCTTCGCCTTTTCATTTGGTCGGCCCCTGATTGGAGATGAGGCGGTCCGCGGGCAAAGGGGTTCCATGCCGACCGTGCGATTTGCCAACACCACCGTGGAGTGCGAGCCCGGGGCCAATCTCCGAAAGGTCCTGCTCGAGGCGAAGCTCCCTCTGTACAACGGGCCGATGGGTTTGCTGCACTGTCGGGGCTTCGGAACCTGCGGCACCTGTGCGGTCCAGATCACGGGACCGGTCAGCGAGCCGACGAAGGTCGAGCGATGGCGCCTCGCCAAACCCCCGCATAGCGCGGACGGTGGTCTGCGCCTCGCCTGCCAGTGTCGAGTCGAGGGCGATATCGATGTGATCAAGTACCCGGGTGCCTGGGGGCAGAGCACCGACCAGCCGCCCCTGCACTCGGAACGGGATTCGACCGCGAAAGCGGGCGATCTCGGGTGACGTTCGGTGCGGTTCGGCCGAACCTTTCCGGGTGGCCGCGCCGCTGACCCTCGTCCTGCTCGGCCTGGCGGCGTCGCCGGTCGCCTCGCCCGCGGCTGACCGGGCTGCGATCATGCTCGCCTCCATCGAGCGCGGCCCCACCGCGGCCGAGGTCGCGGAGGCTCTGGGGTCGACTGCGCCGGCGGTCCTGGCGGAACTCGCGACCGACCTCCGCCGACCGAGCTTCGTGCGGGTGCGGAGCCTGGGCGTGCTCGGGGCGCTCGATGCGCCGGCCGCCGAGACTGCCGCCCGCGTCGTTCTTCAGCGGCCCCAAGAGTCGCCGATCCTCCGGCGGGCTGCGATCCGAGCCTGGGTCACGGCCTGGCCCGATCAGGTCCATCGATGGTCGGGCCAGCTCGACCATGCCGAGCCGCTCGTCCGCGAACAGGTGGTTGATGCCCTCGCTCGACAGCTGTCGAAGCGGCCTCGGCTCCGAGCTCCGCTGGAGGCGCGGCGAGCCGTCGAGCGCCATGAACGCGTTCGGTGGGCGCTCGAGCGAGCCCTGGATGGAGGCGTCCGGTGAAGGCGGCGGCTCGGAGCCTCGGGGCGGGGCTCCTGGTCGTGGCGTGCGCCGATGAGAGCGGCACGGCGATCGACGACGGCGAAGGGCGCGCCGACGCTCGGGTCTTTCTGCCGGACGCTCTGGGATCGCCCGTGGATGCGTCGAGCCCGGTCGACCCGTGCTTTACGCGCACGGACTGCGCCGACGACGTGCGATGCGTGCGCGACGTGCAGGCCGCAGCGTCCGACCGCAGTCCTCTGTCGCTCGTCTGCGGCCCTCCGATCGGGCGCCTCGAGGTCGGTGAGCTGTGCGACGACAACGACGACTGCGTGAGCGGAGTCTGCGCCGTCGCGGGCGGCTGCATCGAACCTTGCCGCGCCGACAGCGACTGTTTCGTGGGGTTTCGGTGCGACCCCGGATTCACGCAGACCGGACCTCGGTCCATGCAGACCTTCCGCGGATGCGTTCGCAGTTTCGACCCACCCCCGGGCGTTCGGGTCTCGGAGCGTCAGGTTGGGCCGCGACCGGGCTCCGACGGGGAGACCATCCTCCTGGACCAGACTCTGGACTTCGAGCTGTCGGGCGAGCTCATGCTGGACACCGACTCATCCGGGCTCGACGACGTGGTCATCGCTCGAGTCGCCACGCCGCAAGAGGTGTTGTTCGATCTCGACGAGCTTTTCTCCGTCGCTCCGCTCACCGGGATCAACCCGTCCGGCAATCCCGCCTTCTTTCGCTACCCGAACGGCAGCGGCGCGCCGCCGTCCGCTCGCGACTTTCGTCTCCAGATCGAGCTCGTCGTGCCGAACACCGAGCTCTTCATCACGCGCTTCGAACGCGATGCTCCGGGGACGGTGCTGGACCTGAACCTGTTCTATGTTGGGGTGCGGGAACGGCCGATGTTCGACGGGTCTCCGCCGCCGATCATCGAAGCCGCCCTCTCCGTCGTGCGTCGAGTGTACGAGGGCACGCTGCGGCTCGGTCGGATCCGTCAGCGCGTGGTCGTCGGCCGGCTGGCCTCCCAGCTCGACTTCGTCGACGGCGACCTCGAGCTTTCCCAACTGTGGCGGCTCTCCACGGGGGCGAGCCGCCCGGCCGTCAATGTCTTCCTGGTCCAGAGCGTCGACGGAGCACTCGGCCTCGCCGGCGGCATTCCGGGCCCGGCGATCGCGCACGGTACACGGCTGTCCGGCGTGGCGGTATCGCTGGGACTGTTGCGCGACGATCCCGAGTTTTTGGGGATCGTCTTTGCGCACGAGATCGGACACTTCTTGGGGCTGTTTCATACGAGTGAGTTTCGGGGCTCGACGATCGAGTCGCTGGATGACACGCCGGTCTGCACACCGAACAACGACGCCGACCGGAATCGGACGCTGGCACCCGACGAGTGCCAAGGTTTGGGCGCCGACAATCTCATGTTTTGGGCGGCCTCCGGCGACGTGCTCACGAGCGAGCAGCGCGCGGTGGTTGCGCGCTCCATGGCCCTCCAGTGAAACGCGGCCCGACGCCGACGGGAACAGCCGGGGTTCGCCCCACGGAATGCGAAGACCGTTGACGTTTCGAGGCCGTCGTATGAAGCCCGTCACCTCCGCGAGGTGATCCATGAGCCAGGACAATCCCATCGGTCTAACGGGTATCGAGTTCGTCGAGTTTGCCGGCCCCGAGCCCAAAATGTTCGACGACCTTTTCACGGCATTTGGTTTTTCGTGCCTTCAACGACACCGGACGAAGGACGTTCTGTTCTACCAACAGAACGACATTCGTTTCCTCGTGAACCGCGACCCGACGTCTTTCGCGGCCGGTTTCGCCGAGCTACACGGGCCTTCGATCGCGTCGATGGGCTGGAAGGTGAACGATCCCGAGGCCGCTCACGCGGCAGCCGTCGCGCGCGGTGCCAAGCCGTATGACGGGCCGGCTCAGTACGCGGGAGCCCCCGCCATCTACGGGATCGGCGACTCGCTGATCCACTTCGTGAAGGACGGGGAGCGCACGTATCTCGATGAGTTCACTGCGCTCGATGAGCCGCGGGTCGTTCCGGATAAGGGCTTTTTGGTCATCGACCACCTGACGAACAACGTTCTGAAGGGGACGATGGAGACCTGGTCCGACTTCTACAAGAACGTCTTCGGCTTCACTGAAGTCCGGTACTTCGATATCCGCGGTGCCAAGACCGGGCTCACGTCGTACGCCTTGCGCTCGCCGGACGGAAGCTTCTGTATTCCGATCAACGAGGGCTCGGAAGAGAAGTCGCAGATCGAAGAGTACCTCCGGGAGTACAAGGGTCCCGGAATCCAGCATCTCGCTTTCCTGAGCAAGGACCTACTCGCCAGCCTCGATCAGCTCGAGGGTTCGACAATCGAGACCCTCGACATCGACGACGAGTACTACGCCGAGGTCTTCGAGCGCGTTCCGAACGTGACGGAGGACCGCGACCGGATCCGGCGTCATCAGGTCTTGGTCGACGGGGACGAGGAGGGCTACCTCCTCCAGATCTTCACCAAGAACATCATCGGACCCATCTTCATCGAGCTCATCCAGCGAAAGAACCACCTCGCCTTCGGCGAAGGGAACTTTGGCGCGCTGTTCCGAGCGCTGGAGCGCGACCAGGAAAAACGCGGCGTTCTCTGAGGGCGTCGGCTACTGGTCGGGGACCAAGACGACGCTCCGATTCTCAGCATGGGGATAGGCCATGGCGCGGGCCACGTTCCGGATCCGCAGCCACGGCTGGTCCTTGGGGCGCTCGGCCTTGGGTTCGATCAGGTCCGGAAACGACGCCAGGTCGAGACGCGTCACCTGGCCGCGGCGCAGGCCGATCGCGCCCACCGCCGGCTTCTTGGCGCCGAATTGCTCTTCCAGCATGTCTATGCCGTGCGCAGCGAGGCGGGTCGCCTGGATGCGGTCGTAGGGCGACGGGTTGCCGCCCTGCTGAACATGGCCGAGCACCGCGGTCCGGACGTCGAACAAGTGCTGCCCCTCGCGTTCGAAGAGTCTCGCAATGAACTCGGTGGTGTAGCAGCGGTCGGCCTTTTCCGAGCGGATGAAGAGACCCAGCCGTTTTCCTTTTTTGAACTCGGAGGCGATGCGGTCCACGTCGGCCTTGAGGTCGTCGAGCGTGATGCCTTCTTCGGGAAGATAGACGCGCTCGGCGCCGGTCGCGATACCGGAAATCAAGGCCAGATAGCCGCAGTCACGGCCCATCACTTCGACGACGAAGCAGCGTCGTGAGGCGACGGCCGACTGTTTGATCTTGTCGATGTTGTCCGCGATCGCGTTGAGCGCCGTATCGACACCGATGCTGTACTCGGATTCGGGGAGATTGTTGTCGATCGACGCCGGGATACAGCAGATGGGGACGTTCAACGCAGGATACCGATCCCGATTTCGATAGAGCTGGTAAGCGGCCTTGTAGCTGGACCAGCCGCCGATCAGCAGTAGCCCTTCGACCTTGTGCTCCATGAGGCGCTCCGAAAGCTCCTGCAGCTCGTCGTCGCGAGGGATGAGCCGCGCCGTGCCCAGCTCCGCCCCTCCCCGCGGTGCCCAACCGTGAACGCTCATCCACGTCATCTCTTGGACGCGGTTGCGGAGCAGGCCCCGAAAGCCCTGGAGAACTCCCAGCACCGTGTGGCCCCGGTCGATACCGAGCCGGACCGCGGAGCGGGCGGCCGTGTTCATCCCCGGCGCCGGACCTCCGCAGTGCAGGACGGCAAAGCGCCGGCCCTGACCACTTTCGTGCTCTGCCTTGGGGTGAGCCCGCTGCATGGTCTGCAGGTGCTCCCACGCCTCACCGAAGCTCCCACCGCGCATCTTGAGCGCCGTTGCGTAGTCTTGATTGGCGATGACTTCGGCGACCTCCTTGGTCTTGCGAACGCACTCCATGAGGGGCGCGGCGGTGACGCGATTCTGCCGGATGCCGAGGAGCTGAGGCTCTTCCTCGGGTCGGGATTGGATGAGCGTACGGACGGCGCGCGCGCCGAGGACCGTGCTCAGAAAACGGTCGAAGGCGCTGGGGGCGCCACCGCGCTGCACGTGTCCCAAGATCGTGATGCGCGTGTCGGATCCGAGGCGATGCTCGAGTACGTCTTTCACATAGTGGGAGGAGATATGGCGACCGTTTCGGTCTTGTGCGCCCTCGGCGATGATCACGATGCCGTGGCGACGCCCCGCGTTGCGGCTGGCCTGCAGCATCCGGCACATCTCGTCCTCCCAGTGGTCCACGTTCGGCGGGCATTCCGGGATCAGGACGAAGTTGGCACCGGTGGCCAGGCCGCTCATCAGGGCCAGGTAGCCGCAGTTGCGACCCATCACCTCGATGACGAAGGTCCGATGATGGCTGGCCGCGGTGCTGGTGATCGTGTCGACGGCGTTGACGATGCGGTGCAGAGCCGTGTCCGCGCCGACCGTCATGTCGGTGCCGAACATGTCGTTGTCGATCGATCCCACGAGGCCGACGATCTGCAGGTACGGGTGCTTGGCCGCTGCTTCTTCCGTGATGCGGCCGTCGGCGACGAGCTCGGCCAGGAGGCCTCCCCATTCTTCTCGAAAGAGATTGGCTCCGGTCAGACTGCCGTCGCCGCCGATGACGACCAGCCCATCGATGCCCCGCTCGACCAGGTTCTGGGCGGCGGTGAGGCGCCCGGCCCGCTTTCGAAACTCCGCCGACCGAGCGGAGCCGATCACGGTGCCACCCAGCTGAATGATCCCGCCCACGTCGCTCCATGACATCTTGCGGATGGCGTCGCCGCCTCGCACCATGCCCTGGTAGCCCTCGTAGATCGCGAACATCGATATCCCGTAGTGATGAGCGGTGCGCACCACCGCGCGCACCGCCGCGTTCATCCCTGGGGAGTCGCCGCCGCTCGTGAAGACGGCGAAGTTTCGTCCAGCGACTTGCGGGGACAGCAGGCTGTCCAATGGTAGCGAATCGGTGGTCACGAGGCGCTTGTAGCATTCCGACGCCTTTCGGAAACCCCCGGACCGCCGTCGCGCGGGGGCTCGAGCAACCTCGGGATCCAACCTGGAGGGTGCCGATCGACGGCTTGGCCCGTCCGTCGACCTGTGACATGCGGGCTGCATGTCGGAAGCGGCAGCGGAGCGGCGGAATTACCGAATCGCGGTCGCTGCCATCGCTGCGCTGACGCTCGCGCTTTCGTGGCGGGTTCCCTGGTTCGGCCTGTCCGGGTGGGACGACGGTCGCTACTACACGGAGAACCCGCTTCTCGCTCAACCTCTCGCAACGTGCGTGTCCACGGCGTGGACCTTGCCCTTCGTTCAGGGCTACCACCCGCTCCATGTGTCCTTGATTTGTCTGCAGGGTGCAGTTTCGAAGGACCCGTTCGTCTGGCACCTGTTTTCGGTCGTTTTCTTCGTCGTCATGGGCTGGGCACTTCTTCGCGGATTCCGGGTGTACACGGACTCGTGGTCGGCGGCCTGGCTCGGAGCGGCGCTCGTCGTCGCTCATCCCGCGATGGTGGAGTCCTATGCCTCGCTCGCCAGTCAAAAGGACCTGATGGCGATGACGTTCGGGGCGGCCATGTTGGCCGTCATTCCTCGCCCCTCGTCCCCGCGTCGTTTCTTTTTGCTGCTGGGGCTGTTGACCGCCGCCGCATGGAGCAAGTCGGGCTACGCGCTGCCGCTCGGATTCGCTCCCCTGGCGCAGGGCTTCCTGGTGGAGCGCAGGGTCACGCTCCGTTCATGGCGTGGGGACGACGTGGGGGTTGCGGTGTGGGGCGTGGTGCTCACCGCCATCGCGTTCGCCGTCGTTTGGCACGTCGGTCTTCCGGCCAAGAGCGCAGCCTGGTTCGATGTCCGGACCGTTCTCGCGACCGTCACCTACTATGCAGGCGTCATCGCGTTCGCTCAGTCACCTCCACCCCTTCCGTGTCTGGTTGCGAGCCCGCTTCGCGTGGGGCTCGGGGCGCTGGCCATCGTTGGTCATGTCGCAGTCGTCATCGCGTGCGTGCGGTTCGACCGGCGCGTGACCGCGTTCGCCTTGGTACTGTCGGCGCTCGGCATCCTTCCCTATCTGAATCTGGTACCGACGCCGACCATCCTTTCGGGACGCTGGGTCTTGGTTCTCTTGCTCGGCACGGCTTTGGCCCTGGTGACCGTGAGCCGAAGGCGGAGTTACCGGGGCATCCTCGCCGCACTGGTCGTCCTCTTGGCGGCGCTGTCGTTTCTGGCTCAGCGACCTTGGACGTCGCGACGTGCGCTCTGGGAGGACAACATCGAACGCTCGGGCGGGTGCTCGACGGTCCCGTACTCGAACCTCGCTACGGCCTATTCGATGGAGATGCGCTGGTCGGAGGCCGAAGAGATGCTGGTCCGGGGTCTCGTCGTCGTTCCGTTCGATGAAAAACTCTATCGCGACTGGGTGCTTCTGCTTCTGCTCACCGAAGGCGGATGCCAGCCGCCGATGCTGCCCCTCGATGCGCAGAGCGCCTATCGGTCGATCGGCAAGCTCGGTGGCTGGTCGCCGGCCGTCGCCCGGGCCCGAGGACGCACCGATGTCGCACGCATTCTCTCCCTTCGCGAGTCGATGCTGGACGGGCGAGCGCCTTCGGAATCGGCGCTCCTGGCGGGCCCCGTGTGCAACCCGGCGCGCCTCGCCCGCATCCGGGCCGTCTACGAAGCCCTCAAAGACCAGCAGGGAATTCCACATTGACAAAGGCTTCGAGTGTCCCCTATTTCCCCCGCCTCACGGTCACTGCGGAAGTGGCGGAATTGGTAGACGCGCAGGATTCAGGTTTCTGTGGGCGTATGCTCGTGGAGGTTCAAGTCCTCTCTTCCGCATCGAAAGTATCCCGTCCCGGAGGGGCGCCCCCCGTGGCCGGTGGCTCGGGTCGACGGTAGAATGCCGGCGTGCGGGCCGAGAGCACGAGCACCGAGCCCGTCGTCCTCGGATCCCTCACGCTCTTCGAGCCGCTCGACGCCCGCGACGTCGGCGGCCCGTGGATCGGACGCCAGTCGGGCAGCGTCGAGCTGATACTCGTCGACCGCTTCGCTAGCCCGGAGGTCCTCCGCCGTCCCGACCTGAAAGAGTTGGTCCATCCCAACCTCGTGTCGCTCCTCGACCGTCGAGAAGAGGAGGGCGTTCTTTGCCAGCTGCGAGAACTCGTCTTGGGGACGTCGTTGGCGCAGATCCTGAGACGCGCTCGCGAGCGAAGAGAGGTCGTTCCGCTGGACATCGTCTTCGCGTGGGCCCGCGATGCCAGCGAGGCGCTCGCCTACCTGCACGACGTACGCGCCTCGGACGGAACGTCCCTCGGACTCGGCCACGGCCGCGTGTCGTCTTCGACCGCCTTCGTAAACTTTTGGGGCAAGCTCCAGCTCGGCGACTACGAGGTCGTGCGTCCGCGAGCCGGAGGTCTCGAAGAACCGGAGACGCTCCGCGGCCGCGATGCAGCCGGGTTCCTGGGTCTGTTGTACGAGATGCTGACCCTCGATGCACCAACCCCGGCCGCCGGTCCGCCGCAGCGGGAAGACCTTCCCCCGGACGTTCACGCTGCCGTCGTCGAGCTGTTCAGGGCGCCGGAGTCCGACGAATCCCCCCGCATGCGCGAGATCCAGTTTCGCGTGATGGGAGCGTTTTCGTCGATCGGTACACCCGCAACCGGCGAGGCGATCGCGGCCTGGCTTCGCCCTCGGGTGGCCGAAGTCGAGGCTCAGGTCTTGGCTCGCATCGCGCGAGTCCGCAAAGCCGAGACGAAAGCGGCGGCCCGAAGAGCGCCCGACGAACCCGAGGAGGAGACGACGGACGTCGAGGGGCTGGAGTTGCTTGCGCCGGAGCCGCGCGAACCATCGGTCATCACCATGCCGGGAGCGCTGCTGGCGCCCGGCCCCCAGTCCCCGTCCGCGCGCCGCCGACCATCGGAAACCGAGCGTCACCGGAGTCGCGGACCGACGACCGGGTCTCGCGCGAAGCGCGAAGCGCAGCGACCGCGGTCCGCGCGACGGCGGTCGCGGGGGCGCGGCTCGAGCCTGCGGCGTCAGCTTCGGCTGTTCGGCTCGATCGGCCTGTTCGGATTGGCGCTCATGCTCTTGATGCTCGCGCTGTGGCTGCGACAGCGGCCGCCCGCCGCGCCCGAGCAACCCATCCGCGCCTCGCCGGCCGCCCCGGCTGAAACCGATCGCGAAGCGGCACCCCGCGCCCGGCCTCGAGCCCCCTGAGGTCGTTCTCGAGGGGCGAAAATTTCGAGACACGTGGTTCCTGGTTCCGAGGGCGACCCGGATCGTGCAACCTCCGCGCATGGCGGGCCCGGCGAAGGCGGAAGGGGAGGACCAGCCCCACGCCGAGGACGCATCGTCCTACGACGCCGACCTGACGTCGGCCGACGACACGCTGCCCCGTCCCGCCCCCGAACGTCCGGGCAGCGACTTCCGGGAGGTCGACCCGGACTCCTACGACCTGGAACATGAGTTTGCCCGCGGTGGACTCGGCCGGATCCTCCGGGCGCGCGACCGGCGGCTGCGCCGTCACGTGGCGGTCAAAGAGCTCATCTCCAAAGACCCCAAGGCCGAGCAACGCTTCGTGCGCGAGGCCCTGATCACCGCACGCTTGGAGCATCCGTCGATCGTTCCCATCCACGAAGCCGGTCGCTGGCCCTCCGGCAAGCGCTTCTACGCCATGAAGCTCGTGGAGGGCCGAACGCTGGCCGAAGCGCTGGATGCCGCCGAGACTCGCGAAGAGCGCCTGGCGCTGCTCCCGCACCTGATCGACGTCGCGGACGCGGTAGCCTACGCCCACAGCCAAGGGATCCTGCACCGCGACCTGAAGCCCGGAAACGTCATGGTGGGGCCTTTCGGCGAGACCGTCGTGATCGATTGGGGGCTGGCCAAGGATCTCTACAGCGACCAACCGGCAAGCGACAGCGACCACGGTCCGTCGCCGGATGTGCTGAAGACCTCGCACGGGATGGTCGTGGGAACGCCGCCCTACATGCCCCCCGAGCAAGCGGCCGCCCACGACGTGAATCAGCGCTCCGACGTCTACGCGCTCGGAGCCATGCTGTATCACTGCCTTTGTGGAAAGCGCCCATACCAAGAGGTTCGGTCGAAAGACATTCTGGTCGCCGTCGTCAGCGGGCCGCCCCGTCCGCTCCGCAACCTGGCGCCCGACATCCCGCCGGAGCTGATCGCGATCGCGGACAAGGCGATGGCGCGACGACCGGAGGAGCGATACCCGTCGGCCAAGGAAATGGCGGAGGAGCTGCGCCGCTTCACCGCAGGCAAGCTCGTCGACGCCCACCGCTACTCGTTTCTCGAAATCTGCTCTCGTTTCATCCGCCGCAACGCGGCAGCGGTCGGCATCGCCACCGCTGCGGCCTTGCTCCTCGCTGGGACCGGGGTCGTGAGCTACCAGCGCGTCATCAGGGAGCGGAACGCGGCCCAAGCGGCCGAAGCCGAGACCGCAGCGCGCAACCGCGCGCTGAAGCTTTCGCAAGCGAGGCTGCAGCTGGACCGCGACCCGACCATGAGTCTGGCCTGGTTGAAGGAGTTGAAGGAGCCGGTTCAGGGCGCCGCGTCCGTCGCCGCCGAAGCGGTTTCTCGGGGCGTCGCCACCGACGTGGTCACCGGTTTCCGACGGGAGGTCGACGCCGTCGCCGTCTCGCCCTCCGCCCGGTGGATCGCGGCCGGCGACCGAGCCGGAGGCGTGCGAATCCTCGATGCCCAGACCCGGAGAGTCGAGACGCTGGCCGGACACGATGACCGGGTGACCGCCCTGGCCTTTTCGGCCGACGAAACGTGGCTGGCCAGCGCGGGCTACGACGACGTGCTCCACCTATGGAATCTCGGCGATGGTTCATCGCGCGTTCTGACCGGGCACCGGGGCGACGTAAAAGGGGTCGTCTTCCTGGCCGACGGCTCGCTCGTTTCGGTCGGCGCCGACCGCACGATCCGCCGCTGGTCCTCCGACGGCTCCGAGCTCTCGACGCGCGAGTTCGAGCGCGCCGATCGTCTGTTGGCGATCGTTGCCGGACCGGATGGCTCACTCGTGACCGGTGGACACGCGGGTCGGGTCGCGTTCTGGCCACGGGCGGACGCGCCGCCCCGTTTCCTGGACTGCGCCCCTCGGGGCGAGGTGACGGCGTTCGCGCTCTCCAGCGATGGCCGGCACCTGGTGTGCGGCGGGAGGTCGGGGATCGTACGCGTCTTCGACCTGTCGGACGAGACCTTCCGGGAGCTGGAAGGACACGAAGTCGAGATCGAAACCCTGGCCGTCTCCAGCGACGGTCGAGAGATGATCAGCACCGACGTTCGCGGTCGCGTCGCGCGGTGGCGTCTGGCCGATGGGGCCGCGCGGTGGCTCGACGGCATGCGGACCCGCTTCACGAGCGCTGCCTTCTCCGACGACGGAGACAGCCTGGCTCTCGGCGGATGGGACGGAAGCGTTCGCCTGTTCGGGGGCCCGAACGGCGCGCCACGGACTCTCCGCGGGCACGATGGGCGGATCGCTGGCCTCGCGTTCGTGGGCGGCGCCGAGCGGCTGGCGACCGTCGCGTGGGACAAGCAGCTGCGTCTGTGGAGCATCCCCCGGCAGTCGACGACGGTCTTGCGAGGGCATTCGGTGGGGGTCCACGCGGTCGACGTCACGCCCGACGGGCGTTGGGTCGCGTCCGGCGGGCACGACGATCAGGTGCGGATCTGGAACGTCGAGACGGGCGAGGCGCGCGTCCTGTATGGGCATGAGGACCACGTCTTTCGGGTGCGATTCTCGCCGGACGGAGCTCTGCTCGCCAGCTCGAGCGACGACCGGACCGTACGCCTTTGGGAAACGGATGGTGAGGGCGCCCGCGTGCTCCTGGGGCACGACGCCGACGTCGAAGAGATCGAGTTTTCGCCGGACGGGCGCTGGCTCGCGTCGGCCGGGGAAGACGATCGCATATGGTTGTGGAACGTCGCGGGCGGGACGGGACGTCCGCTGAAGACGCATCGGGCGCCGGTGACCGACGTCGCGTTCCGACCAGACTCCCGGCGGCTGGCCTCATCGGGCCGCGACGGTCGCGTCGTGCTCTGGGAGGTCCCGGGCGGACAGCCTACCGTCGTCGCCGAGCTCAGCTCGGAGGTGGGGAGCATCGAGTTCAGTCCCGACGGGGGTGTCCTCGCGGCTGCGAGTCTCGACGGCACCGTCCGAACCTGGGACGCGTCGACCGGCGAACTCACCTGGGAACGCTCAGGTTTCGACGATGCCGCGATCGTTCGTTTCTCTCCCGATGGGCGCTATCTGGCCGTCGGCAGCCGGTCGACGGCGCTGTGGCTTTGCTGGCGGGCCTACGATCGGTGCGACCGACTGCCCGACCATCGCGGTGAGCTGCGCGACCTCGCCTTCGATCCCTCCGGTCGGGCTCTGGTGAGCGCGGCGGCGGGCAAAGACGACAATCTGCGCATCTGGGACACGCGGACCGAAGAGTACCGGCGCTTGCAGGGCCACCGGTACGACGTGTTCTCGGTCGCGTTCTTCCCTTCGGGGGACCGGATCGTCTCGGGGAGCGGCGATGCCAACGTCCGCCTGTGGGCCACGGACCTCCCGGTTGGTCCCGATGAGCTCCCGGACTTTCTCGAGCAGGCGACCACCGTCGAGATCGACGCTCGCGCCCTCGAAAGCCCGTGGGTCGCCGAGTGAGCCTGGTCGACGCGGTCGAGGCCCGGGCGCTCTTCGGTGGCGAAGGCCATGTCCTGCGCCGCATCGTCGAGCGCATCGCCCAGCCTCGGGTCGTCGCCGTTCCTCTCGAGGTCCCCGAGCTCGCGCACGCGTCCGAGGAGCTGAGGACCTGGGCCCGGCTCTTCGAGCGCTACGACCTCGAGGTCGTGGATCCGGCCGAGACCGAGCTTCGCCCGCCCGGGCTCTTCCCACGGTGGGACGACCTGCTTCGTGGACCCCGCCCCTCGCTGATCGCCGATGTCGTGGGTGCCTTCACGAGCAGCGTGGTGATCGCCCAGCAGGATGAGATGAGCTTCCTCGCGTCGTGGAGCGGGACGAACGATGGGGCCAGTCGGATCTACTATTTTCACCCGAGCGACTGGGGCGTTTGGCCAACCGATGCCTCTCTGGCGGGCCGGCTCTTCCGGATCGTGCAGGAAGAAGACCGTCCGGAGTTTCAGCACTGGCGCTACGACGGTCCCGAGGAGGCCCGCCTGGTGTCCGCGCTGAAGCTCTACGAGTCGCGGTCGGGTCGGCAGCCCTTGGCGGGCCTGGACGACCCCGGCGGGCTGTTCGCTCGGGCGGAGTGGCTGGTTCGGGCCCTGGTGGGAGCGGGGCGGCCGCTCACCACGACGATCGGGCGTGCCTTGCCTTTGCGGGGCTTCGCCCAAGAGTCGCCGCGCCTCGAGCAGCGCCATCACCTCGCCCTCTACTGGCTGTGGAATCACTTCTTCCTGGGAAACGACAACGAGCTCCGCGCCGTCTTGGCTCTGACCGCTCGGCATCGGCATCCCTGGGTCGAGCAGAGTCGCGAGTGGCTGACGCGATGGCAGGAGGGAGACCGGCAGGTCCTCGGGGGACGATCCGTCGCCGAGATCGAGGAGACGAAAGAGGAGCTCAGCGAGGTCGCTCCGCCCGAGCTCTTCAGTTCGAATCGACGGCGGGCAGTGCGCCACCGGCGCAGTGAGCTGGAGGCCTTCGATCAGCGGGAGTGGGAGGCGCGAGCGCCGCTGGAGGAAGCCGCGGCCCGGGACCCGGAGGTGCTCGAGGCGCTCGAACTGATCGACCGGCTGGGCCGGTCCGGCTCCCTCGGCCCCGAGCTCGAAGACGATGGTCGACGAGGCCAGCAGCTCGTCGACCGTTTGTGTGCGCTCGTCGACGAACGCTTCACCGAGTTGATCCGCATCCGCGTGGACCGCGGTCGGCACGTTCCCGATTCCCACCGCGACGCCTGCTGGGGGTTGATCGAAGCCCTGGCGGTGTTGAGCTCGAGCCTTCCCGAGTTTCAAGCCGCCCTGGGCGAAGACGGCACCCGGAACTTCGGACCGCGCCGGCAGGCCGAGCTCTATCGGGCGATCGGTCGCTTCGAGGAAGAAGCCGCCACGGATGTGCTCGTGAACGCCGCCGACCGCTGGCTGCTCGAGGTCGACGACTGGATTCGCGTCGTGCCATCGGAGCCCGTTCTTCAGCTCTTGAAGCGCGACGTGCTGCCCACGCACGAGTTGATCGCCCGACTCCTCGAACGCGCTACGTACTCTGCAGCGAACGTGGAGGTGTGCGTCGAGGCGGCGCGAGCCGCCGGACGGCTCCGCAGCCAGCGCGCACGAGCTGGTCTGCGCCGCGGCGTCGCCGAACGGCTCGGTCGCGTCGCGGACGGCGGACGGGCCGCGGTGTCCCGGGCTCTCTTCGAGGTCGAACGCGACGAAGCCGGCGAGTTCTTCGAGCGTGAGCTGGACCGTCACCTTCAGGCCTGGGACGTGGCCGCAGACCCGGACGACGTGTGGGTGGCTCAGCGCGATCTGGCCGGCCTCATGCCGGGGGCGCTTCCCTCGACGGCGGACCGTGCGTCGAGCCAAGCCGTCCTTCAGCGGCTCGTCGAGTCGATCGGGTCTAGATTGCGAAACCGCCGGTCGCAGTCGGCGGAGACCATCGAGTCTGCGCGGTCCCTGGTGGAGGCGGTGCGGTGCTCGGAGCAGCCGGGCTTGGCCTTTCGAATCCGGGATTGGGCACGGATCAGCATCGTGCCACGACCCTCGAACCGTCCCGCCGTCCAGCGGTTCTTCGGCGAGCTCGAGATGCTTCTTCGGACCCTCTGACCCGGCTCAGAATCGAATGTCGGCGGGTCCCAGACCCCGATTGGGTTCGGACGCAGGGGCGCTGTCGACCGCGTACACGATGCCGGCGGTCGCTGCACCGGCGACCACCGCGCTCCCGGCGACCCACCAGACCCAAGCCGGGACCCGGGTTCTCTTCTTGTCCTGTTGAATCGGAACGTACAAGGGATCGGGGTAGCCTTCTTCGGCGAGCGTGATCGACGCCGTATCCAAGATGCGGGCCCGCACCGGGAGCTGGCGGTCCGGACGTTCGGTGAGAGCGAACACGAAGCGCGCTTGTCCCTCGTCTTGGGCGTGCTCGATGGCGGCCGAGGCTTCGTGGGGATCCTCGGAGGGATGGGCTCGGACCCAGACCTCCGCCGTGCGAGCGATGCGACCCGGATCGGGAGCCACCTTCACCACCATTTCGAGCTGTCGGTCTCCCGTCGCCCTCAAGACGATGCGTCCGAGGCGGAGCGGTCGATCCGGAGCGAGGCGGTCCCGCAGCTCTTGAAAGCGCTGATGCCCCCAGGGGACGGGGCACGACGGCTGGAGCTCCGGATAGAGCGAAAGCGCCTGCAGCCAGGTCTTGCGGGCCGAAGGGTCGCGACCTTCCACCGCCTGGACGCAACCGAGCAGCTCCAGGAGCCGAGCGAGCTCGCCCGTGCTGAGCTCTGAACGCGTCCGTAGGCTGGCCAGGGCGTCTCTCGCGGCGCGGATGTCGAACCCCCCCAGCTTGCGTCGGACCGACTGAAGAGCGTCGAGCACATCCGCCTCCGCGACGGAAAGCGGCGCGGTCGGCGTGACTCGGCCGACCGCCAGGTACGCCTGCCGCCCCCGGTCGTCGGGCTCTCGGGCCACGGCCTTGAGTCTTCGGGCCGCGGCCCACCGGATCAGCCGAGGGTCGTCGACGAGGACGGCGGCCCGATCATCCCGTGCCTCCGGCGGCACGTCGTAGACCTCGCCATCGCCCTCGACGTCGCCGATGAGGCTCGTCAACTCGTCTTCGTCCATGGACAGCGGCGCCGTCAGGATGGCTTGGCGGATCCGGACCCGCTTGATCAGCTTCTTCTTGGCGCGAATGAACGCCACCAGCCGAACCACGCCGCCGTCGAACTCGGGACCGGCGCTGATCGCGTACTGCAGGCGGCTCTTTCGTCCCCGAGCATCGATCCCACCCCACTTCAGCACGTCGACTCCGCCCGGGGCCACCAGGGTGCGGATCTCGACCCGAGCCGTCCGGAGGCGACCCGGTAGAGAGACCGGCGCGTCGACGATGACGGTTTGGCCGGGCTCCAGCGCCAGCCGTGGGCTGAACGTCTCGACCGGGACCGCGGCAGCACTCATGCCGAGCGCCATGGATGTCAGCCAGGCGACGATCATCGGTGGGGCGGCTACAATCGTTACCATGATGTGGACGACGAGGTGCGCTCTTGCCTGCCGGTTCCTGTTTGCGGCCTCCGTCCTCGCCTGCGGAGACGATCCGGAGACGATTCGCCCGGTGGCCGTCGACCTCCAGGGCTTGTCGGCCAGCGCCGACCGCATCACCGCGTCGTGGGTGGTCGACTTCGAGTGTAGCGAAGTACGCGCCGACAACGTGCGCGATCTCCCCGCTTCGGGACAGGCGGAGTGGACGTCGGACCAGCCCGAGCGCCGGATCGAGCTGCCGACGATCCGCGAAGAAGCGGCGCTGATCGTGGTTTACGTCGAAGATGCGGCGGCCCGGCTGCTGCAGACGGGCTGCACGAAAGTCGTCTTCGAAAACGTCGAGTCGCCGGACCTCGAGCCCATTCGGCTCATGGACGTGAACGAATGAGCTTTCGTTCGTCGTCGAGCCATGCTTGATTTTTCTGGTGTCGGAGCCCTTTGGGCCGTTCGAGCTGCATCGGCTCCTCGGTCGTGGCGGCATGGCCGAAGTATTCCTGGCGACTCGCGCAGACGAAGCTGCGGGGGGACGCTTCGTACTGAAGAGGATTCGGCCGGACTACGCGCGTCGTCGAGAGTATCAACAGCGATTCTTTCTCGAGGCTCAGGTGGTCTCGCGCGTTGTCAACGACAACCTGGTCCGCTTCCGCGAATTCGGGCGCGTGGGCGAGTGCTACTACATCGTCATGAATCAGGTGCGAGGGTACAGTCTCCACCGTCTCTTCGAGCCCATCTTCAAGGAAGGGAAGGCACCGCCTTTGCCCGTCGCCGCGCACCTCGGCCAGGGGATCTTGAACGGTCTTTCTGCTCTGCATCGCGTTCGTGACGAAGCGGGCGACCTGCGGCCGATGGTCCATCGCGACGTCACGCCCGCCAACATCATCGTGTCCGGCGATGGCGAGGCCGTACTCATCGATTTCGGCATAGCCAAGGACATGTACGGGCCGTCGATCACCGTTCCTGGACAGCTGATCGGGACCGCCCGCTACATGGCGCCCGAGCATCGTCGGGCCGAGTTCATCGACGCGCGGGCCGACGTGTTCAGCGCCAGCGTGATCCTCTACGAGCTGTTCACCGGCCATCACCCGTGGCCTCCGCAGAAGTCGGTCCGCGAGCTGCTGCGGACGACGTTCGACCCGCCGGAAGTGCCGGACGAAGTCCGTGCCCGCATCCCCGAGGACGTCCTCGACGTCATTCTCCGAGGGCTCGAGTGCGACGCCGACGACCGCTACCCGGACGCGGCGGACATGGCGCGCCAGTTGGCTTCGAGTTCGGCGTATTCGGTCGACGAAGGTCCGCTCACCGTTTCGTCGTGGCTCGAGGCCATGCGGCTACCGCTGGACGAAGAGCTCTCGCGCCCGGTGCTCGATCAGCGGCGAAACGCTTCCGACGACGCCGAGGTCATCTGGACTTCGACGGGCACGCTGTCGTCGTCGCAGCCGACCCGCAGAAGCCTTCCGCCGGCGCCTCCCGAACCGGAGCCCACCTCCGAGGTGCTTTCCGTACCTCCGCTTCCGCCCCGACGTGATGCGGTTCTGGACGGAAACACTGGAGACTTCGCGAGCGTGCTGCGGCGCGATCAGCGTCGCCAGTATCTGTACGCGGGGTTCACGCTCGTGGTCGCGATCGCGGTGCTGGTGGGGCTGTACCTGTTTGGCTCCTGAGCGGTACGCTCCGGGGCGTGGCCGTGGAGCCGCTCAAGTCTTTCGCCGTCGACGTTTCAGCGCTCCTGGGAGCGCTGACCGAGCAGTTTCCCAATCCCCTCCTGTGCGTCCGCGAGCTCGTCCAGAATGCAGCGGACGCCGGGTCGTCCCGGGTCGCCGTCGAAGTCTCCTATGACGCGCACCGAAAGCTCTTTCGACTCGAAGTGAAGGACGATGGCTCGGGCATGGGGGCCGACGAAGTCGAAGCCTACCTGACGATCGGTTTCTCCGACAAAGACCCCCGGCGACATCGGGGTCGTTTCGGAATCGGAAAGCTTTCGCCCTACGCTCTCGACATCGCCCGCATGACGGTCGAGACGAGCGACGGCTCGGTCGGTACGCGGATCACTTTTCGCGGGGACGGTTCCGGTTCCATCGATTCCCGTCCGCCGCAAGACCGGGGGACCACCGTCCGCGTCTACAAGGAGTGCACTCGCGAGCGTGCCGAAGAGCTCGGCCGGGAGACGTTCGAACTCCTCGTGGACACCTGTGCCGGACTGCCGCTCGTCGTCGCGGTGAACGGCGTCGTGATCACGGCCGGGGGGCCTCGGGCGCCCACCGGTCGCTATGTGCACGTGTTCGAGACGAATCGTGTCTCCGGCTGTCTGGGCATCCACGCCGACCCGATTCGTCGACTGAGCAGCGGCGGGATCGTCCTGGAGTCGGGTTCGGCGATCTTGGGAGACTCGGTCTCCTACGATCTCGAGTCTCCGCTCCTGTCGCCGACGCTGTCGCGGAACGCGGTTCGCCGGGACGGGGTCTTCGACGGGGTGCTCCGGGATGCGCGCGCCGAGCTACAGGAGCTCACGCGCCGCGTGGTTCGAGCGCTCGATGACCGCATCACCGAGCTGCGTCGGCTGCCGTCGCCGGTGGAGCGCAACCTCGATGCGGATGATCGCGTCGCCGTCGACTGGGTGCGCCAGGCTCTCCTCCGAGACGACGGTGCGGCGGCCGCGGTTTGGGAAGCCCCCGTGCTCGAGACGGCCGACGGAAACCTGGTCTCGGCGGCGACGCTGGGCGAGGTCGCCGGCCGAGAGTCTCGGCTAGCCGTCAGTCGTACGCCCCTCGGGCCGGACGAGGTGGCCGGCTACGCCGACCGTGGAGTTCCCGTTCTTCTTCTGTATCGGGACCTCGAGGACTTTCTCGTGCGAGCGGGCTACGAGCTGGTCGAAGTCGACGCGCACGTCCTCGGGCCCGAAGTCGGTGAGGACGCCTATGGGCCCGGCGAGCGTGCGCTGCTGCGGGACGATCCGCGCCCGTCGACGTCGTCGCCCGTCGCGTTCCGGTCTTGGCTCCTTTGGTCGGCGTGCGCCGTCGCTCTGGGCCTCTCGGTGTTCGGCTTCGACCAGTGGCTGGCCGAGCCGCGCTCGCCCGACCCGGATCCCGCGATGCCGGTGCCCGCGCTCGGGTCCGAGCGGTCGTTCGAGGCGGAGGAGGCGCCGGAGGAGAGGGGCCGAATGCTCACCGTCGGGGTCGGCGTGACGACGGCGTTGCTGGTCCTCCTGGCGGGTTCTTTGGTCGTCCGCCGCGGTCGAACTCGAAAGCGGAGGCGAACCGGGTTCTCGTGGCGCTCGGTCCGACGGGTCCTCCTTCATCCGCGCGATTTCTGGGTCGCCCGGCGGTGGGCGCGCCACACCCTGGTCAAGCCCGCCGGTCTCGACGCCTACCGAGAGTTGATGCCCGAGCCGGAGACCACCACCGGACGACGGCTGGACCTCGACCAGACGCCGCTCGGCTTCGTCGATCTGATGTCGGCCGGCGGTGAGGCGTCCGACGTTCGCGTCCTCGTCCTGCGCGGCTCCAAGGCCCTGCTGAACCGGAACCACCCCACCGTCCGCCGCCTGCTGCGTATGGCGGAAAATGATCGGGTGCGGGCCCGCATGCTCCTCGACGCGCTCCTGGCCGCCGACCCCGATCTGGCTCGCGACGTCGATCCGCGACAGGCGGAGTGGGAGCTCGTCTCGCGCAATCTCCGTCGTTTCTCGAGGGCCTCGTGAGCGGCGATCGTCCTCGACTGCGGGTGGTCTCCTCGCCTGAGCCCGGGGCGGCATCCGGGGCCTCGTTCGAGCCGCTGTCGGTCGCTCCGGCGGCTTCGCGTTTTCTGTACGAGGCCGACGCCGAGCAGATTTTTCGCCTGCTCGCGACGAGCCAGTTCGACGATCCGTATCTCGCCTTTCGCGAGCTCTACGCGAACGCGCTCGATGCCGTCCGCGCCGGCGGTTCGCCTCGCATCGACATCTCCGTGAGCCCGACCGAGGTCGTCATCCACGACCAAGGAGTCGGTCTCGATGCGCCTTCGCTGGAGGCGCTCACGACCCTCGGTCGTTCGACCCGGCGAGGAACCGACGCCATCGGCCGCTTCGGGATGGGGTTCGTGTCCGTCTTCGATCCGGCTTTGGGCGTGGAAACCGTCACCGTACTGGCCGACCGTTCGGATGCGCCGGGCAGCGTGCGGGTGGAATTCGTGGTGGACGATGGTCGAGTCACCATCCGCGTCGACGAGGTCGCATCCCGGCGTGAAGGGACGAGCGTAGCCGTCCGCTTTCAGCCGGAGCGAGCTGGATCGGAACGGGCGACCCGAACGCAAGCTATCCTGCAAGAGCAGGCCGCCTATTCCGGGGTGGAGACCTACGTCAACGGAAAGCGGCTCGCTCGAAGTCTGGACGACTACGTCGAGGAGGAGCTTCGAGCTCAGCCGTTCGCGCGAGCCGAGCGCGCGCTGGCCGCGGCCTCCGTGGTCCGAGGACCGCTGGGCGTCGCGGCGATCGACCCCGCCCGCGCCGAAGCGACCATCCGCGTGCACCACCGGGGTCTGTTCGTGCGAACCCTCACCGTGCCTCGGCCGAGCGGCCGACCCTGGATCCGCGGGGCGGTGGGCGCGGTTCACGCCGAAGGCCTGCGGCTCGTCGCCAGTCGAAACGACTTCATTCACGACGACCGCTTCGCCCAGCTCGAGTCCGATGTCTTGCGCCTGGTCCGCGAGGCCGCCTATCGCGTCGTGCAGTGCTGGGAGAGTCGCCGGGAGCCGTACGCCCGCCTGGTGCTCGTCGACGCCATTCGCCGAGGTCTGAGAACCGCGACCCCCGAAGAGATGATCGCCGAAGCCGACGACCTGTTTTCCAGCGCCGTGATCCGGGCGCCGCTTTTTCGCTCGTGGTCGAATCGCCAGCTGTTCGGCTTCGAGACCCTCGTCGAGCTCGCGCGGCGCGGCGAGTTCTACGCACAGTCGTTTCGGCCCGGGCCGACCGCGGTCCGGGGCATGGTGTTTCGGGCCGACGATTCCAACGAGCGCGAGATCTTCCGAAAAGTCGCCGGGGCGCGGGAGATGCCGGCCGTGGCGCGCGCCGAAGTCGTGGCTCGGCCGGGGCTAGGGTCGCGGCTGATCGACCGCTTTCTGGCTGGGCCCCGCTCCGAGTACTCGCTCTTCCGCACGGACGTGCCGGCTCACGAAGTGCCCGAACCGGAGCGGCGCCTCCTCTTTGCCGTCGACCGCTTTCTCGCCCGGCCCGCGGTCGTGGCCGCGGTCGGTCGACTGATCGCGGGGCCGATGCCCAGCGTCGGCTTCGGGGCTTCGTCCAACGTCTTCGGGCCGGTCGCGGCCTACCGCGAGGGCGAGATCCGACTAAATCTGCAGCATCGCGCCATCCGACGGCTGGCGCGCGCACCCGACCCCGACCTGGCGGTCGTGGCGCTGCTGCCGGTCCTGGCCCACGAGCTCGCGCACGCCTGCCATGAGCTGCACGATGCCGACTTCTATCGAACCAGCCGAACGTTGCTGCGCTCGCTCGTCTCGGCATCGACCGAAACCTGAAGGGTGGCTGATGGCGAAAGGGGAGGAGGGGCGAGGCTGCGCGCGGCAGCCCCGCCCCCAGAAGCGTTCGGTCAGGGAACGTTGCTGATCGGCACTTCGATGTCGTAGCCGGCGTCGGTGGCGTCGCGGATCCGCACTTTCCAGATGTAGTTGCCGGACGCGTCCTCCGGCTCGGCGGGCGGGTCGAACAGGTTCGCCCCGAACACGTGCAGGAAGTGGCGGTGCGTCGCCCCATCGAAGAGGTCCTGACTGTCGTTCGGGTGAATGACGTACTCGACGGGATTGCCCATGCGGTTGTCGACTTCATCCCAGAGCGCTTCCTCGAACACCTTGCCGAACGTGACCTCGTCGGTGCGGAACGGAAACAAGTTCCAGCGAAGGACGGGCAGGTTCGGCGTGTTCGTGAGGAAGGTGTCGGCGGATGTGCCGGTCGCCGTGGTCGTCTTGGGAATCACCGTGTAGCCCAGCACGATGGCGTTTTGGATCGCGCCGTTCCCCGGCGGTTCGATCCCGAGATCCTGCCGGACGAAGCCCGAATTGATCGGCAGTCCCAAGGCCTGGAAGCCGGCCTGCATCTCCTGCGAGTAGTCGGTCACGTGGGCGACCTGGGGAACGATGCGGGCGCTGAGGCTTCCCCCGGCGAACCACGGGAAGTTGGACATGGGGAACGGGTCTTGGATGCCGTGCGCATTCAGGATGTAGAATTCGCGCACCCAGAAGGGCAGGGCGCTCAAGGGAATCGTCTCCGCCGGGTCGAGGAACGGCATGGAAACAACGTTGATGTCCACGACGTCCCAGGACGGACCGTTGCGGGGGACCGAGCCCGTCAGCGGGTCTTCCGGTACCGGGCTCGTAACGTTGACCTGCAGCTGGTACTCCCCGACCGCCGCGTTCTGTCCCGTCACGCGCAGGTAGTACCGGCCGGCGGGCAGGTTCAGGGCGAAGGGATGGCGGGTTCCGATCATCTCTGCGCAGGTGGTGTCGGCACCGGGCACGATCCCGTCGAACAGGTTCCCGGTCACCGTACCGAGCGAGTCGGTCTCGCTCAGGAACTCGAGCTGGGTGTCGAGCGCGCAGGTCAGGCTCAGCCCATCGAGGTCGAATTCGTCGATGCCGACCTGGGCAAATACGCGGCCGCCTTCCGGTACGTCGATGTAGAACCAGTCTTCGTCGTCGAGGCCGTCGATTGTGGCTCGGTGATTCAACCCGTAGTTCTTGGGCTGGATCTCCAGGGCGTTGGTCCGGCCGTCGTTCGGCTCGGGCTCGTTGAAGTCCCCCGTGAGCGTTGCGACCGCAGTCTCCGAATCGATGGTCACGAGGTCGCCGTCCACCTCTTCCACCAGGCGGGCGCGGATACGAAAGTCGATGAGGTCACCGCCCGTGGCGGCGAAGTCGTACGAGCTGACCGGGTCGGTCGGGGCGGCGGACACGGTTTCCCAGATGTCCTGTGCCGGGTCGACCAGCCGCTGGAGCTCCACGCGGTTCGCCACGGCGACGTCCCAGGACGCCGTGACGTCGACCGAACCCTCCCAGTAGGTGGACGGGTCGAGCTCGAAGGCGTTGATCGAGACCGGGGCGGTGCCCATGATCGTGATCTCCTCGACCACGGCGTCGCTCGGCTCCGGGGTGTTCGTGTTGAAGGCCTCGATACGCAGGGTATGCGTGGCTTCGGTCACCGGGAAGTTCTGGCATCGATTCTGCCCCTCCACCGGGTCCGAGCCCGCATTGACCCGGTCGTCTTCACCGCAGAGCTGCCCGTCGAACAGGACGCGAACGCGGTCCGTGTTGCGGACCCTCCAGCGCGCGGTCACGGTCTGGCCGAAGACCACGGTGTTGGAGAGGCCGGCGGTCGTGAACGCGTCGATGATGGGCAGCGGAACCTCCACCGAGACCTCGACGTCGCGGCTCGTCTGCAGGCCGCCACCAGCTCCGAGCACCCC
>CAYYOT010000064.1:0-29542 GCA_964473255.1 uncultured Myxococcales bacterium
GACCTTCGGACGCACCCCCATCCTCCACGTCCACGGACGGCACCGCAGCGCGCCCTCCCACTCTGAGAGGCAGACCTGACCGTTCCTTCCGCCACGCTCGGGTTGGTGACGTCGCGGCCCCGCCATGAAGTGGCCTCCGACTTCCGGCCAGCTCGACCGAGTCGAGAAGCTACGCCCGTGTCGATCCCGCCGAGCGTGAGGACATCGCGGTGGCTGTCCGGGGCCTCACGACGTAGGGGTGGAGGTCGTGCATATGGATCCGTTTTTGCCCCCTATGGTTGGGCTGGCTTTCCTGGTGCTGCTCATCGGTCTCACGACGAAGCGGCTGCGCCTTCCGACGGTCGTCGCCTATCTCCTCGCGGGCATGCTGGCGGGGCCGCATGGCGTGGGGCTTGTCAGCGAGCACGAGACGCCCGAGCGGATGGGCGAGTTCGGGGTCATTCTGCTTCTCTTCTTCGCTGGTCTCGAAGTCTCGCTGCCCGACCTCCTGGCCCGATGGAACGTCCCCATCATCGGTACGATCGTGCAGGTGCTCCTGAGCATCGGTCTGGTCGCCGGGATCGGAGCCTACGATGGCTGGCCCTTGGCCCGGGTGGTGCTCATCGGATTCGTGGTGAGCCTGAGCAGCACCGCCGTCGTCTTGAAGCTGCTGGGAGAGCGCGGCGAGCTCGAGCTCCCGGTGGGTCGCGACGTCGTGAGCATCCTCCTGGCGCAGGACGTCGCGATCATCCCAATGATGATCGTCCTGGGTCTCTTCGCTGGGCAGGCGCCGAACACGAGCGCGGTCGCCATGCAGCTCGCAGGCGGGGCGGTCGCGATCGCTGTGCTGCTGTACGTTGGGCGCGGCGGCTCGTTCCGTTCCGTGGTCGGCCGGCGGGTGAGCGACGACCCGGAGCTTCAGGTGTTCGAGGCCTTCGTCGTTTGTTTCGGTCTCGCGTGTCTCACCGGCTTCGCTGGTCTTTCGACTGCGCTCGGGGCCTTTCTTGGCGGCGTGGTCGTGGGCTCGGCCAAAGATACGGCGTGGGTTCACGCCGTCCTCTACCCGCTGCAGGTGCTGTTCTTGGCCATGTTCTTCGTTTCGATCGGCATGATGCTCGACTTCGGCTTCCTCTTGCGAAACGCCCTCCTGCTCGTCGAGCTCCTGGCCGTCGTTTTCGTCATGGGTACCGGCGTGAATCTCTTGGTGTTCCGGCTCTTGGGACGGCCCTGGCGCGACAGCGTGTACGGCGGAGCCCTTCTGGCCGCGACGGGAGAATTCGGATTCGTGCTCGCAGCCTTGGGGCTACAGAGCGGCATCGTGGAGCGCTACGCCTACCAGCTCACGGTCGCCGTCGTCGCCCTGAGCCTCCTCCTCAGTCCGGCATGGGTCACGCTCCTGCGCACCTTCGTCAGCGAGCGCACCCCCAACGACTCGCGAACGGTGGCGACCTGAGGCGGTCGCGGTCCGACTCGTGATCCGACCGCCGACCGCCGACCGCCGACGGCCGACGAACAAGACCAGAACTCAATTGCAGGTGAACGTCGGCGTCGGGCACCCGTCGTCCTCGAGATTGTTGGGGCAATCTTGGAAGCCATCGCAGCGATCGAGAGGATGGACGGTCGTATCATCGCGGCAGTCGAAGCGCTGGACCGGACAGCCGACCTCATCTTCGCCCGCTTGGCAGCCGAGCACTCCGTCGCACTGGCTGGATTCAGGTATCTCAACCGGAGCGCGCGTTCGGCGACTACTTTTTGAACAAGCCCACGATGAACAGCAGGACGACCGCGCCGACGGTCGACATGACGATCGAGCCCACGAAGCCGTAGGCCGCGATCCCCACGAGTCCGAACAGGAACCCGCCGGCGACCGCCCCCAGAATGCCGACCACGATGTTGCCGATCAGGCCGAAGCCTCCGCCTTTGGTGATGAGACCTGCAAGCCAGCCAGCAACGGCGCCGATCGCGAGAAAGATGAGAATACCCATGACGTCCATGATGCCCTTGTTGCGGCTTTGCACCCGAGTTGTCGACGCTTGCACGTGGAGCGACCGCGGATGCATCGGGGCAAGGTTGCTCGACATCGGGCGGTCGGCATGGCCCCATACCTCTGTGGGCGAACCGACCAATCCGCTCCCGGTAACCCTGGTAGGGGGCTTCCTTGGCGCTGGCAAAACGACGCTGGTCAACCATCTGCTGCGCCACAGCGGCGGGCGGCGCATCGGCGTGGTCGTCAACGACTTCGGCAGCATCAACATCGATGCCGACCTGATCGTGGGAGTCGACGACCAGGTGATGCGTCTGAGCAACGGGTGCATTTGCTGCTCCATGCGCTCCGGCGTCATCGACACCATGATGCGGCTCTCGGAGCGATCGGACGACCTCGACCATGTGCTCGTCGAAGCGAGCGGGGCCTCGGACCCGGGCGCGCTCGTCGAGGCGTTTCGCGAGCTGCAGGGCCTCGGCGCGATTAGGTTCGACGGTCTGGTGACGGTGGTCGACGCCGACCAGGTTCGATTCGGCGACGACGAGGTCGGTCGGCTCATGCGGCGCCAGGTCCAAGGGGCGGATCTCGTCATCGTCAACAAGATCGACCTCGTAAGCGAGCCTTCACGCGTGAAGGAAGCGATCCGCGACGTGGAGCCGGAAGCACGTTTGGTCGAATCGACCTTCGGCCGCGTTCCGCTCGACGTCCTCTTGGGCCTACCTCCTCGTGCGGTTCGCGCGCGTGGCCCAGCCGAGCATCCGGACTTTCGAACCTTCACTTGGGTCCACGCCGCTCCCGTAGCCTTCAAGCCCATGTTCGACGGGATACTCTCGTTCCCGCCGTCGGTCCTTCGGGCCAAGGGATTCTTAAACCTCGCAGAGCGCCCGCAGCAGAAGGTCGTCGCCCACCTCGTGGGCAGACGCCTGTATGCGCAGCCCATCGGAACGTGGGACGGCGAGACGCCGGAGAGCCGCCTCGTGGTCATCGGAACCTTCGATGAAGCCGAGCAGGCCAGCCTGACCGCCCATCTCGAGTCAGCGGCCCGCCAAGCCGGTTGACGTCGGCATCGGAGGCGCTGGTAATTCGACCTCCCGCCGGGCTAGCGTCCCGCGGTGGCGTTTGACGGCTACGAACTGGAAGGATTCTTCGACGAGATGTTCGCGGCACCAGGCCAACCCCGGCCGGGCTGCGAGCGTCTGGTCGAGCGTTTGGCCGCTCTCCCGCCCGAAGAGTTGGCACGAAGACAGGCGCTGGCCGAGTCGGCGATGTTCGACCTCGGCATCACCTTCAACGTATACGGACACGAGCAGGGTACGGAGAAGATTCTCCCCTTCGACATCGTGCCGCGCATCGTCCAGGCCGACGAGTGGTCTCGCCTTGAGGCCGGGCTCAAGCAGCGCATCGAGGCGCTGAACCTCTTCGTCGATGACCTCTATCACGACCAGAAGATCCTGGAGGATGGCGTAGTCCCCCGAGAGCTCGTCGAGTCGAGCCCCGCTTTTCTGCCTGCCTGCCGCGGCGTGAACGCTCCGCAAGGCGTCTGGATTCACGTCACCGGAACCGACTTGGTTCGCGACGGGGATGGCGAATGGTACGTCCTCGAGGACAATCTGAGGTGTCCTTCGGGCGTTTCTTACGTTCTCGAGAACCGAACGGTGATGAAGCGGACCTTTCCGCGCGTCTTCGACGCCGCCGGCGTACGTCCTGTCGGAACGTATCCATCTCGGCTTTTGGAAGCGCTGCAGGCCATGTGTCCCACCGGCCGCGATCCCGTCGTCGTCGTGCTGACGCCAGGCATGTACAACTCGGCGTACTTCGAACACTCATTTCTTGCCCAGCAAATGGGGGTCGAACTGGTGGAGGGTCGAGACTTGGTGGTCGATGACGGCTGGGTGAAGATGCGGACGACGCGCGGACTGAAGCAGGTCGACGTGATCTACCGACGGATCGACGACACGTTTCTCGATCCGCAGGCCTTCCGGCCCGATTCGGTGCTCGGAGTTCCCGGATTGATGGAGGTCTATCGCGCGGGCCGAGTGGCTCTGGCCAATGCCCCCGGACCGGGCGTGGCCGACGACAAAGTCATCTACGCCTACACGCCCCAGGTTATCCGCTACTACCTCGATCAAGACCCGATCATTCCCATCGTACCCACCTACATGTGTCGGTCCGATACCGACCTAGCCTTCGTCCTCGACAATCTCTCCGAGCTCGTCGTGAAGTCGGCTGGCGAGTCCGGCGGCTACGGGATGCTCGTGGGCCCCAAGTCGACGAAGGCGGAGCAGGATGAGTTTGCCGAGAAGATCAAAGCCCATCCCCGAAACTACATCGCTCAGCCGACGCTGAAGCTTTCACGCGTGCCTTCCCTCATCGGCTCAAAGCTCGAAGGGAGACACGTCGACCTCCGCCCATATATCCTGTACGGCCAATCGATCGAGGTCATCCCCGGAGGGCTCACGCGCGTCGCGCTCAAGCGCGGATCGCTCGTCGTGAACTCGTCGCAGGGCGGGGGAAGCAAGGACACCTGGGTACTGGAGCCCCAGCCGGGAGCCGCAAATGCTTAGTCGCGTTGCCGACGCCGTCTTCTGGATGAGCCGATACATCGAGCGTGCCGAGAACATTGCCCGCTTCGTGGACGCCAACGAGTCACTCACTCTCGACCTCCCCGGCGACCGATCGCACCAGTGGAGGTCGCTCGTCTCCTCCACCGGGGAAGACTCGCTTTTCGTCGAGCGATACGGATCGGCGTACACGCGCTCGAACGTCATGCGGTTTCTGCTCCTCGACTCCGACTATCGAAGCTCGACCTGGTCATGTCTGCGGGCCGCCCGCGAAAACGCTCGATCGGTGCGCGAGATCATTTCCTCCGATGTTTGGGGACAGATCAATCGCGCCTATCATCTGGTAAAGGAAGCCACGCGACGGGAAGACGACGTCCTGATCGATCCCGAATCGTACCTTCATCAGCTCAAGTCGGCTTGCTACCGCGTCAACGGAAGCATTCAGCTGACGATGACCCATAACGATGCTTGGCACTTCATGCAGGTGGGGCGTCTTTTGGAACGAGCGGACAAGACATCGAGGATCCTCGACGTGAAGTACTTCCTCCTTCGCCCCTCCGGGAGCAGCGCGACCGGAACCGCCTCCGAGATCGGTGGTACCGAAGACGACCTGCAGTGGTCCGCTCTCCTGCAGAGTGTCTCGGGCCTGGAGATGTATCGACAGCGATGCGGCGTACTTGAGCCCCGCAAGGTCGTGACCTTTCTTCTCCTCGATCGACAGTTTCCTCGCGCCATCCGGTTCTGCGTGACCCGGGCCGAGAAGGCTCTACACTCGCTGGACGTCGGCGGCGGATACCACCCTCGGAATCAACCCGAGCGACGGCTGGGGCGCCTTCGCGCCGAGCTCGAGTTCGGCGAGGTCGCCGACGTGCTCGAGCAGGGACTTCATGACTGGGTCGACGACTTCCAGCGCAAGCTCAATACGGTCGGTCTGGCCATGCAGAACACGTTCTTTGATCTGGGACCGCCCTCCCAGTCGCAGTCGCAGTCGCAGTCCTGAGCTCAGCTTCCCGAAGAGCCGAGCTCGGACTCTTCGACTCGGACATCTACCCGGAGGGTCTCGTCGTCGCCGCCTTTGTAGAGCGTTCCGCTGGTCGGCGTCGCGTCCCCGTAGTTTCGACCGCACGCAACCAGAACGTGGTCATCGTTGACCAAGACGCCGTTGGTCGGATCGAACCCTTGCCATCCGAACCACGGGAGATACAGCTCGGCCCAGGCGTGCGACGCGTCGGACTGAATCTCGTTCTCGTAGCGTCCGCCGGTGAAGATGTAGCCCATCCGGTACCGAGCCGGGACGCCCAACAGTCTCGCCATGCAGATCAGGAGGTTCGCGAAGTCCTGACACACTCCCCGCCTATGCAGGAAGACCTCGAACGGCGTAGTCGCCATCGTCGTCGAGCCGGACACGTACGAAAAGTCGCGGTACAGCGTCGTGTTGATGTCGAGTAAGGTCTGGACCAGGTCGTAATCCTGACGCTCGACGAAGCTCATGGCAAAGTCGGAAAGCTCTCGCAGCTGGGACTCGGGAAGCTCCGGCGGAAGCAGATACGGCGTCATCATTTGCCGCTGCCAAGGCATCCACACGAGTGGAATGTTGAAACGCCGGTGAGGCGAATCGAGGTCGGCCGGCCTTTGGTGAACCCGGACGACCGACTTCGCCGAAACCACGAGCTCGGTGAAGGGCGTTTCGACGTCAGCCCGAACAACCCAGTTGCCAAAGACATCCTCGTAGCCCCGAACGAGCCCCTCGACCGAGATGTCGAGCTCGAAGTCCAATAGCTCCTGCCGTCGCCCGTGGACGGGATGGAGCCGGAAGAGGTGGGAGCTTCGCTCCACCGCCGTTCGGTAGTTGTAGGTGGTGCGGTGCTCGATAGCGAGGACGCGACCGGCGAGCTCTCGCGTGTAGAAGCTCGGCTCGTTCGTCGCCGGCGCTGGCGTGGGAGTGTCAGCCGAAGGCCCCACATCGTTGGTGGCTGGTGTCTTCGACTCCACCGCGATGTCGGACGTCGCTTCTTGGCTCGGGCCGGCGCCGCTGCCCTCCGCCTGGAGCTGGTCGGCGGCCGGTCGTTGGCCTTCGGAGCTCGGCTCGTTCGAAGGCGCCCGAGCGTCGATGGGGGGCACCATCAGCCGCGAGCTCGACGTCTCGACGGAGCTGTCATAGATGAAGGCCGCACGCCGCACGGCGAGCATCTGCCCCGGACGTAGGGCCTTGAAGCCTACGTCACCCAGCGGGACCGTAGAGAACACGACCGCGGTCCGCGTACGGTCTCGCGCATCCTGCAGGCCCACGGAGAGCTCCTTCGCCCGCAAGACCTTGGGAACGTTCGGCGGCAGGAGCCGCGCCACGTGGAGGCCGTTGTAGCCCTCGGCGTCGGCATAGGCGACGAGGTCACGTCCGTCACTCAAGATGATGTTGGCCGTGCCCAGTCCGTCGACTTCGGAGAGCCACTCGTGAAGGCGCGGCCAGCCTACGTCGGCGAGGGTTCGTGCTCCGGCTTCCCAAGCGCGGTTCAACAGCCAGCAGAACGCGTGCTCGGAGTCGGTCCGACCGATCGGCTCGTGGACGGGTCGTTCCCCGAGCGAGAGCGCGCCCGACAGGTAGCCCTGCGCCGAGTCGAGGTCGCCATTGTGGGCGAACACCCAGTCTCGACCGGCATGGGTACGGCTGAAGGGATGCGTATCCTGCTCGGCCAAGATGCGCGCCGCCCCGCGGAGGTGAGCCACGAACGTCGTTGACTCGAAGCGTTCCCACTCCCGGAGCAGCTTCGTCATCGCGTTTTCGCCGACCGAGGTCGCGTCCTTGACCACTAGGGCGGCCCCGCTTTGCTCCGGGTACCAAGCGAAGCCCCAACCGTAGGCCCGACCTTCGGCGCATCGGTCGAAGCCTCCGAGCGTGAAGTTGGGCGAAGCCGCGGAATCGAAGGACAGCGCGACCATGCGTGTCGCCTGGTGCTCACTCAGGGCGAGCCCCGTCGAGGACTGCCTTCGGCTGTCGGGCATGGGCGCAGATAACCACGAGTGGCTCGCAGTGGCGAGAGGCATTGCGACGGCCGCCGTGAACTCTTCCGCTCGTGACATCGGCACTCGTTCGCCGTAGGCCCAGGGCGTGCGCGTCCGAATGAAGCATCGAACATCGTACCTGTACGACGAGCCGACGACCTTCGGGCCTCACGTCGTTCGCTTGCGTCCCGCCGATCACGGTCGCGCCCGCGTTCTCGCCTACAACCTCGAGATCTCACCGGTCCCCCGGACCCATGCGCAGCAGGACGCCTGGGGAAACCGCATCGTCCGGGCCACGTTCGACGAAGTCGACCCGACCGAGCGGCTCGATGTCACCGTCGACGCGAGTTTCGACGTTCGACCGGTGAATCCCTTCGACTTCTTCGTGGAAGAGAGTTTCGAAACTCTCCCCGCGGCGTATCCACCTCGATTGGCGCGGGAGCTCGCCCCCTTCCTGAGCCCACTCCAAAGTGGCCCCCGCGTGCGCGAGTTCGCTGCGGACCATCGTCCTCAGGGCCGCCTGGTCGACTTCCTGGTCGAGCTGAATCGAAGCGTGGCTGGGGCCGTCCGCTACATCATCCGCACGGAGCCCGGGATTCAGACCGGGGAAGAGACGCTTCAGATCGGCTCGGGGAGCTGCCGCGACTCCGCCGTGCTCTTGGTCACTGTCCTACGCCAACACGGTCTCGCCGCTCGTTTCGTGAGCGGCTATCTCATCCAGCTGACCGACGAGGGCAACATTCCCGACGAGGCGAAGGGCGTCGACCGCGACGTGGTCGACCTGCACGCGTGGGCGGAAGTCTACGTGCCGGGTGCGGGGTGGGTCGGCCTTGACGGTACCAGCGGGCTGCTGTGCGGCGAAGGGCACGTTCCTCTCGCCGGCACGGCCGACCCGTCGCTGGCGGGACCGATCGAGGGGACGGCGTCGTCGGCAGCGGCCCACATGGATGTCGAGATGACGGTATCGCGGCTCGGTCACGAGCCTCGACCTCGGCGACCGTATACCGACGAACAGTGGTCAGCGATGATCGACGTCGGACGTCGAAGCGACGCGATGCTGTCGAGCGCAAGACTGCAGCTGACCATGGGCGGTGAGCCGACGTGGACCTCGCGCCTTCATCCGAAGGCCGACGAGTGGAACGGTGACGCGCTCGGTCCGACGAAGTGGGCGCAAGGGGTCACGATGACGCGGGAGCTTCTCGACCGCCTCGCGCCGAACGGCCTGCTCCTCCATCGCTTCGGCAAGCACTATCCCGGCGAAAGCCTGCCCCGCTGGGCAATGCACATCATCTGGCGTCCGGACGGTCAGGCGCTCTGGCGCGACCGAGGCAACTTCGACTTCGGCTCCGGGGGACACGCTGCCCTCGACGACGGTCGCCAGCCACCGGACGGTCGCGGGCGGGAGGAAGCCAAGCGGTTCCAGGACTCTCTGACCCGCGCCCTGGGCCTCGATGACGACGCGTGGATCGATGGCTACGAGGACCCATGGCACTTCATCCGGGAAGAGGAAGACCTACCGACCGATGTCGATCCGCTTCGCGCCGACCTCGACGACTCCGAGGAGCGTCGGCGACTCGCCCGAGTGTTGAACCGAGGCCTCGGTCGACCGGTCGGTTTCGTACTTCCGCTGGCCCGGGATCGCGACGCCTGGCTGACGGGCCGGTGGACCTTCCGCCGCGGCCGCCTGTTCCTCATCCCCGGCGACTCCCCGATGGGCCTGCGTCTTCCGCTCGACCGAGTCGGCGGTGAGCCGGTCGAGACCTTCGAGCAGGACCCTTCATCGCTGCGGGAAGCGCTGAAGCTCCCGCCGTGGGAGCGTCAGGCGTTCCTGACCGCCGATGGCCGCGAGCCCGGCCGATTCGAGGTCCATCAGGTGGCCGAGCTCCGGCCCGGCAAAAAGGTCCGAACCGCCTTGTGCATCGAGCCGCGCGGGGGCGTAGTCCACGTGTTTCTCCCGCCTCTGCCGCGGAGCGACGACTTCCTGAACCTCGTCGCGGCCGTCGAAGAGGCCGCCGCCGAGAGCCGCGTTGCCGTGAGTCTGGAAGGCTATCCCCCGCCGTCCGACCCGCGTCTTCGCAGCTGCCTGGTCACTCCGGACCCCGGGGTGCTCGAGGTCAATCTCCCGGTGACCGGCTCGGTCGATGAGTATGTGGAGCTCATCGAAGTCGTGACCGACGCTGCCAATCACGCGGGACTGACCGCGGAGAGGTTTCAGCTCGACGGCCGCGTCGCCGGGAGCGGTGGCGGACACCATCTGACGCTGGGCGGGCCTTCGACGCTCGAAAGTCCCTTCATCCAGCGCCCGCAGCTTCTGGGTCAGATGATCCGGTTCTTGCAGAACCATCCCTCGCTCTCCTACCTCTTCACCGGCCTGTTCGTGGGTCCGACCTCCCAGGCACCGCGGGTCGACGAGGGCCGTCACGACGCTCTCTATGAGCTCGAGATTGCGCTCGACCGACTGGAACGTGCGAAGGATGTGCCTCCGCCTTGGCTCACGGACCGGCTCCTCCGGAATCTCCTGATCGACGTTTCCGGCAACACCCATCGAACCGAGATCAGCATCGACAAGCTCTACGACCCGGCCTTTGCCAGCGGCCGTCAAGGCATCCTCGAGTTCCGCGCATTCGAGATGCCGCCGCACGAGCGGATGGCCGCCGCCCAGATGCTGCTCGTACGAAGCATCGTAGCCGCGCTGAGCCAGCGGCCATACGAGCGACCGATCGTCCGCTGGGGAAGCCAGCTTCATGACCGCTTCATGCTGCCCCACTTCCTATGGGCCGACTTCAAAGACGTCCTTTGGGAGCTGAACGAAGCGGGCCTGCCCTTCTCCGAAGACCACTACCGGCCCTTCCTCGACTTCCGGTGTCCACTGGTAGGGCGGCACGTCATGGAGGACGTGGAACTAGAAGTCCGCTCCGCCCTCGAGCCGTGGCCGGTGCTCGGAGAAGAGGGCACGAGGGTCGGTACCGTACGCTACGTCGACTCGTCGGTGGAGCGCCTCGAGATCAAGGCTCGAGGCCTGACGCCCGAGCGACACGTGGTCACCGCGAACGGCTGGACGGTGCCGCTTCGCCCCACCGGCGAGGCGACCGAGCTCGTGGCGGGTGTCCGATTCAAGGCCTGGCAGCCCCCGCACGGTCTGCAGCCGACCGTGCCCATCGACCATCCGATCCGGTTCGACGTGATCGACACCTGGGCCCGCCGCAGCTTGGGCGCCGTGACCTACCACGTGTGGCATCCGGAAGGTCGAGGCTACGATGAGCCACCGCTCACGGCATTCGAAGCCGCTGCCCGTCGAGCTCAGCGATTCACGACCGAAGGGCATGCGCCCTACCCCGCGGTGCCTCGGCCGGCACCGACGCACCCCGAGCAGCCCTTCACGCTGGACCTTCGCCGTTTTGCTCGATCGAAGTAGCGGCGACTCAGTCGTCGAGGACGTCGATACGGGCCAGTTCCCCGGTGATGATGTCGGCGAAGAAGATGTCGCCGTTGGTCGGATCGACGTCGAGCGCGACCGGGTGACGAAACTCGCCTTCCGTCTCGGAGCGACGCTGCACGATCGTCACGCGATCGGACTGAAGGGCAGCTCCCGAGATATTGGAAACGGTGACCATCTGCAGCGTCTTTCCCGGACCGAGGCTGCCATCACCGCTCTTTCCGAAATGAGCCACCACGATGTTGGCCAGGCCACTGCGCGTGTCGGCAAAGGGGCCTCCGCCGGGGTGGATGGCCGCTTGCGTGGGAGAGATCGTGGGATTGAAGGTCATGAACACGGCCGTCCGGTTGCCGCCGAGAGCTCCGCGGGTGTGGAGATCTTCGAAGGCAAGCCACTTCTGGGAGTCGTCGTTGCCCTCATAGCCCAGGTCCATTTGGGCGGGCGCGCCGCTCTCGGGAAAGGGCCGGATGAGCCACGCTCGGTCGTTGTCGCTGATACCGTTTTCGAACCCCACGACCCCACGGCGTTCATCCACCTCGGCGGGAAGACGCACGACGCTGTATGCATTGCGAAGGCCGATCGCGACGACCGACGGGCTGCTCGACCACGGTCGCTGGCCCAAGGGTTCCGAACCATCCCGCTGCAGTAGATGAAGGCTGCCGTTCGAGTCTTCCGGATCTCGGGCCGTGGAGGGTGTGTTGTTGTCGCCCACCGCCACGAGAATGTGCGGAGCGCCTTCGTGGACCAGACCGAATCCATCCTGAATCTGGTGCGCCTGACTCGTGGGGTCGGGGAAGGTGATGATGTCGACGGCGTCGGTCGCGGCGATCGCCGAGCCTTTCCGCGCGAGCGTGAGGCGGCGGATGACGTTCCGATTCCGGCCGTCGATGCTCTTCTGGTAATTCAGGAACAGGTCGCGCCGAGCCGCATCCTCGGCATCCAGATCGAAGTCGGCCCCGAAGAAGAGAGCGGTGAGACCCGCCTCGTCGCGCACCCCGAGGTCACCCAGATCATGAAGGGGCTTCGAGTCGGCGACGAAGCCTTCACCCTCGCGACGGAAGATTTCGACGACCCCTTTGAGCTGAGCCACGACGAAGAACTCGCCGGACGGCGCGAAACGGATCCGCGAGGGCAGCGCCAAACCGCAGTCCACGACTTCGAGCCTGAGGCTCTCGGCGAACTCGGGAGTGACTGCGTATCCCGACGCGGGAAGCTCGGGGCACGGCTGCTTTTCGCGCTGTCCGGGATCCCCGATCTGCTCTTCCAGGTCCGGCTCCTCTTCCTCCGTGCAGGCTACGAACCCCAGGCCGAGGACGAGCGCAGCCGTCGACCAGGGGCGGCTCACGACATGTCTGAACACGCCGGGGACGTAGCCCCTCGGCCTCAGCGAGGCCAGCGGTTAATCACGCCCGCTACTTCGACGGCTGACGAAACTCTGGAGCCACCCAAACCGAATCGAAGAACTCCAGAGGCACCTTCTTGCCCTGCAGCGTGGTCACGTTGAGCACCGTGAGGTAGCGGCCGTCACAGTAGATCTCGGCTACGCCGATGAGCGGATCGAGCTCATCGGTGTCAGCCGTCCTGTACTCGAGGCGCTTACCCGGAAATCCCCAACGCTCGACATCGGTGAATGACACTTCCTTGGCGAAGACGTCGTTGAGAATCCCGCCCTTGGCGTTGGCCACGATCTTCTTGCAGCCGGCGAATCGCGCGGCAAACTTGGGAAGTTCCGTGAACGTCGCCCGATAGCGAACCTCGTCGTGATCGGCTTCCATGACGTCGGTCTGGATTTCGCCGATCGCGGTCTTCTTCTTCTTCACGATGTGCTCCGGCTTGATCGGCATCTTTACCGTATAACCAGAATTGGGAGGGCCGTACGGCTTCAAGCTCTGGGCCGGGCTGGTGGAAGTGAAGAGCAGCAGGGCCGAAGCCAAGATGAACGTGCGCGCGGACATGACCGGACGCTAGTGGATCGGGTCGGCGGTCGCCAGACCCCGAGCTAGCTGCACGGGCCGCAGGCCGCGCCCGCGACCTGACTACAGCGAATGCGCAGCGGAGGCGAGCGCTGGGCGGGCGTACTGTCCGTGTACACGGCGGCGAGTTCAAGGGTTTGGTCATCGCACTCGATCGCCGGAAACGGTCCGTAGGTTCGGACGTTTCCGGCGGCCTGAGTCGGGTCGTGGTACACCTTGGGCTCATCGGGTGGTCGCACTTCGACGATGCGGGTGAAGTCGTCGACCACGAGTTCCACCTGCAAAAACCGCACGTCCTCGCACGTAGATTCTCCGCCGCAGCCCCCGCTGTCCCCCGGAGGCGTACGGATCAAGGCCCCAGCCAAGGTAGGCGCCTCGACCCCGGGTCGAATCACCGGGCGGGGGGGTTCGATCGTATCATCGACCACACCGCTCAAAGCCACCGTGCACGTTCCGGCGAGCCGGGGAGCGCCGGTCGCCGTGAGCACGAACAAGAGCGCTGCGAGTGTGCGATGGAAGCGAGCCATGCCTTCGTCTATCACGCGGATGCTGGATCGGGCTCGAACGGATGATGTAGTCTTCTTCCGTGGGCCCCCTCTGGTTCAGACTCGCGCTCGGAGCCGTCGCCCTTGGCGGGACGGTCGGGCTGTTCGTCGCCAGCCGCGGACGCCGCCTCGCGGGCTATCACATCCGAAGCGTCTGCCCCCGGTGCCGCGAAGACCTGCACCTGCAGGATGGGCCCAACCGCTGTCCGCGGTGCGACCTCCGGATCAACATCGACGTCCGGGATTAACGTCCACGGCGAATGCGACGTGTCAGCGGGCGCCGGGGCCCGAAGCGCGGTGTTTTGATGCCCGACTCCTGGAGCAATCGGATCACACGAAAGCGGTGCCCTCGGTAGGGCTCCAGCAACTCGCCCATCAGCGCATCGTCGCCGTGCGGGTCTCCGCTCAGCGCAACCGAGACCAGCCGCGGCAGGTCGTAGTCCCCGAAGGGAACCGCATCGGCGTCGCCCCGAGCCAAGCCGAGCACGTACTGCGCCGTCCAAACGCCGACGCCGGGAAAGGCCTGCAGTCTCCGGTCGGCGTCTTCAAACGTCATGCTCGACACCTCCTCGAGCCGACGCACGGACCGTGAGCCCGCCTTGAGGGCGCGAGCCCGCTGGGGATCGATGTCGAGCTCGTGAAACGCTTCACCCGGGAGTTTGGCGATGACGTCGGGCGTCGGCGATAGCCATAGGTCCCAGTCCGACGGGAAGGGCCGTCCATGGCGCCGAACGAGCTGTTTGTAGGACCAGGAGGCCTCGCGCCAGCTGACCCGCTGCTGGATGACCATGTTCACGAACGTCTCGTAGACGGTGGGCATCCGCGGTAGCCGGAGACCGGGCAACCGGTGCTGGACCTTGCGGAGCACCGGGTCGTTCGGCTCGAATCCGGTAGGGTCGTCTTCGCCCCCGACCATCGCGGGCGCGCGACCGAGCAGATAGGCGCGTCCCCGGCCGCGAGCTCGAGCCCGGAACCTCGTCGGACCGAGCGCGGTCAGGTGCAAGGCGCCTTCACCTTCCGGAGTCCACTGGGCCCGGTAGACGTCCGCTCCGCGAACGCGAAACGTGGGATCATTCGCTCCGAACGGCTGGAGAACGAGGCTCCGTCCCAAGTCGCACGGTCGCGGAAGCTCGAACTCGACCTGATCTTCTTCCATCGCTACAGAAGCAAGAGAGCAACGCCGACGACGGCGACGGCGGCACCGAGGATGCTCCGTGCCGACAGCCGCTCGTGCAAGAAGATCACGGCCAGCGGGAGCACGAAGAGCGGACTCGTGGACTGTAGAGTCGCAGCGATGCCGGCATAGGTGTGCTGAAGCCCGTAGATCGAAAGCCAGATGCCTAGGTAGGTTCCGATCAAGGTCGCCCAGAAGACCTGCGCGCCGAGAGCGCGCTCCTGCATCATGCGTCCGATCTGAGGCATCCGACCCTGCCAGCCGATCTGCAGGAGGAGTCCGACCGTACCGGCGAGGAGGCGAATGATGCTGACGTCGAGCGCCGACAAGTCCTGATCGGCCTGCTTGACCATGATGCTTCCTACCGCCTGGCACAGCGACGCCAACACCCCGAACGCCACACCGGCCGCCAGGTGCCCCGGCGCAACCAACGACCGCGAGGCCCGTTCCAGCACGACCCAGGTGACTCCGAGCGTCGTGACGACGATGCCGCCGAGCATGCGGACGGTGAGCGGCTCTCCGAGGGCCATAAAGGCCAACACGGCGGTCAGGGGCGGAACGAGCGCCCAAAGAACCAGGGCCCGCCGGGGACCGAGCCGCATCAGCGCCGAAAAGAACGCCGTGTCGCCGATGGTCAGGCCCAGAAGCCCGGACAAACCGAGCCAGGTCCACTGCTCGGACGAAGCGGTCGTGGGCCAAGCTCGCCCCACCACCACGATGCTGGTCGCCATCAGCATTACGAGGCCTAGCGCGCACTTGGCGAAGTTGAGAGCCGAGGGCGAGGCGCGCTTGCCGGCGCTCGCGAAGAGTAGACTTCCGACCGCCCAGCTCATTGCGGCGAGGAGAGAAGCGAGCTCGCCCACGACAGGCCCTTCCGTCGTCGCGTCGGCGATGTACAGTACAAAGCAGCATGGAATCGGGCTTTCCGACGACGGACGCCACCTGGAACGTGGTCGGTGCCTTCGCGCGTCTTCCGGAGCTGACCGTCCTGGATCCCTCCCGCCTGCCCGGCCTGGGCTTCACCGGCGAATATGCCCATCGGACCCAGGTGATGGATGCCGACGGACGGCCGGTCCTCGCCGTCGAAGAACGGTTCGGCGCCGCCGAGGTGATAAGTCGGCTCATTCTGGGCAAGCTCCGGCCCTTTCAGGTGCAGCTGTCCACCGTGGAATCGCCCGACGCCGTGGGCCTGACCATCACCCGAAAGTTTCGCCCCTGGGGCGCGACCTGTGAAGTCCGCGCCGCCGACGCCGAGCTCATGGGCACGGTCAAGAGTCGGAGTTCACTCTTCCGCTATCGCTATCTCATGCGCCACGCTTCCACCGGAGAAGAGCTAGCGGCGGAAGCGTCGGTCATCCAGAATCGACGCTTCGTCCTCGACCAGTACGGCCTGACTGTCGGGAGCATCGAGGCCACGGCCGGGCCGGACGGCACGGGGTTTCACATCGAGATGGGCGAGCTGGCCTCGCCCGACATGCGCGCTCTGGTGCTGTCTACCGGCTTCTTGGTTCATGTTGCCCACTTTGAACGGAGCCGCGTCTGAACGCCGCGAATGTTGGTGAGCCCGCGAACCGCATGGGCTAGGCCTTCGACTTCATGAAGGAGCTGAGCCTCGGCGAGCGCTGGCTCTATGCGCTCAAGCCCGGAAGCTGGCCCAAACTGGGCGCTCCCTTCGCTTTCGGCCAAGCCCTGGGCGTGGTCACCGCCGAGCGATTCGATCCGTGGGCCTTCGGCTTCGGCGGGATCTTCACCCTCGCCTACCTGGGCTACATCGTCCTCCTGAACGACTGGGGCGACCGCGAGCTGGATGCGCTGAAGCGCCGCATGTTTCCGGACGGCTGCTCGCCGAAGACCATTCCGGATGGGGTTCTGTCGGCCCGCGCGGTCCTGGCCGGCGGTCTGGTCTGCGGCTCCATCGGATTGGGCGCGGTGGCGCTCGGAGCCGCGTCGATGGAGCGCCCACTCTTCTTCACCGGAGGCGTGGCGGCGCTGCTCATCTTTCAGGCCTACACATTCGGTCCGCTGCGTCTGAACTACAGAGGAGGCGGCGAGTTTCTCGAAATGCTCGGGATCGGTATCGCCGTGCCCTGGCTGAACGCGTACGCGCAAAGCGGCGAAGTCTGGGCGTCGGCGTACGGTCTGATCGGAGGCCACGCGGTCCTGAGCATGGCCAGCGCTTTGGCGAGCGGTCTCTCCGACGAGGAGAGTGACCGGGCCGGGGGCAAGCGCACTTTCGTCACCGCCTTCGGCAACCGGAGCGTCCGCGCCTGGATCCGGCGTCTGATTCCGCTCTCGGTCATGGTGTGGTTCTGTACCGCCCTCCTCGAGAGTGGCGGCATCGGAGCCGTCATTGCCGGGGGATTCGTCGTGGGCCACTACGGTCAGCGGGCACAAGACATCAGCCCCTCGGCGGTGACGAACGCCTTTTCTGCGCAGAAGCGCTACAAGAACGAGCTCCACAAAGCGATCTGGTATGGAACGCTGGTAATGTCGGTCGCTCTCGTCGGAGTGCGGTGGTGAACACGGGCGCCATGCGGTCGGCTGCGGCGGTCGACCGACTCTTGGAAGCTCGCGCGTTCGGTGCCGCGACGCTGGCGCCCGGTCGGGCGCGGGCGACGCCGATCGCCGAGCTCGTCCGGCGCTTCGCACCAGGCGATGCTGCACGGTCGGCGCTCGCCGATGGCTTGACCCGCATCGTCGAATGCTGGCTCGAAAGCTTTCCCGGAAACCTCTTCTGGGACTGCGACCGCCTGGCGAAAGACCTGGCCCGCGCGAGCAGCCCTGACGCAATCACCGCGAACGCCGAGCGGGTCGCTGCGCTTTCGCGCGGCTTCGGTCGCCGGTCCGACATACGCTTTCAGTACGTGCACGACTTTCTGTATGGCTACGACTGGTGCCGATGGGTCAAACGGAGCCCCGAGACGCGAGCGGCGGTCGGACCCTTCGATGACGAATTCCTCGGCTACCTGGAGCAGCGCCGCACCGAGCTCGAAGCGCTGATCGCGGACGACGACGCGAAGTATCCGCGGCTCGAGGGCGGGGCGCATCGAAACCCGTTCACCTTCGCCCGCGATGCCGACTCTGAAGCGCGGCTTCTGCGGAAGCTCGCGACGCTCGACCGCCTTCCCGTCAGGGCGTGGGACGCCGATGCCGAGGCGCGATGGTCGGAGCCGTTCGCCGGCTGGCGAGAAGAGGCGGCGCGCGACCTCGGACTCGACGACCCGGGAGCCGCGTAGCCGCATGAAGGTCCGCGCCTGGGCTAAATCCGCTCGCTTCCCCGCGCAGCTCACCATCCTTCTTCCACTGGCATTGGGCGCGGTGCTGGCCGACAACGGTTGGCCTCGGCGATGGGAACTCTTCGGTCTCACCATGCTCTTCGGTCTATGCGACCAGCTCTTCATCGTGTGGGCGAACGACTTCGCCGACCGCGACGACGACCCTCACAATCCTCACCCCACGCCCTTCGCCGGAGGGTCTCGCGTCCTCGTCGACCGCGACTTGTCGGCGGCGGCACTCGCTCGAGCTGCAGTGACCGCAGCGATCGGGTGCGTTCTCCTCTCGACCGTGCAGGGGTTCATCGTCGGCGCGTATCCGCTCCCGCTCCTGGGACTGACCGCGGTGCTGCTCCTTTGGCTGTACAGCTACCCGCCGGTCCGGCTGTCCTACCGCGGTGGCGGTGAGCTCCTGCAGATGGTGGGCGTTGGCCTGGTGCTGCCGCTCTACGGCTACTTGGGCCAAGGAGGAGCGCTCGTGGCGTTTCCCTGGGCGGTGCTCCTGTGGGTTCTACCCTTGGAGCTCGGCTGCGCCCTCGCCACCACCCGTCCCGATGCAGTCGCAGATGAACGAGTCGGCAAGCGCACTCTGGCGGCCGTAGCCGGCGGTCCCTCGGCTGGCTTCGTGATGGTCGCCCTGCACGGATTGTCGCTGGGGATCCTGGGCGAGACCCTGTTTGCGGGTCGCCTGGCCTACGTGGCCCTGCCCGCGACCCTCAATCTCGGCGCGTTCCTCACGCTATGGGCAAGACCCGGGACCAAGCTGATGCTGCTCCATACTTTCCTGGCCCTTTTCGTCACCGTCTCGACGCTGAGCGTGGTGATCTGGGTGCTGGTTACGGAACCTGCTTCATTGGCCGGAGCAACGGTCGTACCATCCACCCCATGACCCAGGCGAAGCTGCAGCAGGTTCGGGAGGCGCTCAAGGAGCGCTTCATCGAACGAGACGTCATCGTCGACGGAATGCTCGTCGCGCTTCTCTCGCGGCAGCATGTGCTGCTCCTCGGTCCTCCGGGAACGGCCAAGTCGATGCTGGCGCGCCAGGTCTGCTCGGCGGTGGATGGCGCGATGTACTTCGAGTGGCTCCTCACGAAGTTCTCGACGCCCGAAGAGCTCTTCGGTCCCGTGAGTCTGCGTGCCCTCGAGGAGGGTCGCTACGAGCGCCTCACCGCGCGCAAGCTGCCCGAGTCTTCGGTCGCGTTCTTGGATGAGGTCTTCAAAGCGAACAGCGCCATCTTGAACGCGCTCCTCACCATCATGAATGAGCGGCAGTTCCACGACGGCTCGGCCGTACGAAGCGTGCCGCTGGAGACGCTGGTCGCGGCTGCCAATGAGCTACCGGACCTGGATGAGCTCGCCGCCCTCTACGACCGTTTTCTCCTGCGCTTCTCCGTTGGCTACCTGGAGCAGGATGATGCGGTCCGGCGCCTCTTGACGCTCTCCGATCAGGGCGAGGCCGTCCCCCGCCTGAGTGCCGACGAGCTCGCGACGCTTCAGTCCCGCGTGCCCTCCGTCGAGGTTCCCCGCGCCGTCGTCGCCGACGTCGTGGAGATTCGAAAGAAGCTCGCGCGGGAAGGCGTCGTTCCCTCTGACCGGCGATATCGTCAGGGACTCGCAGTGCTCCGTGCCGCTGCGGTGCTCGATGATCGACGACAGGTGCAGACGAGCGACCTGTCGTGGCTGCGGCACGTGCTCTGGACCGACCCCGAAGATCAGGCCAAGGTGAACGAGGTCCTCGGCCAGGTGGCGACCGGCTTCGACGAAGATGCGCGCCGTCTGGCCGACCAGGCCAAGGAAATCTACAGCTACGCGCTCCGCCACTGGCCGGACGAGACGTCGAAGGCCCGGGCGGCGCTCGAGGCGCACACGAAGCTTCACGACATCGAGCGAAGACTCGATCATCTGATCGCGGCCGCCGAGGAGCGCGAGCGCGACACCGAGGGGCTGAAGAGTCTGAAGGGCCAGATCGCGCGACTGCAGGTCGATCTGCTCGGAGCCGGCCATTGACCGCATCCTCGTACACCGTGCTGCACGACGGTTTCGACCGCGAGCTCTTCACCGAGATCCGGCATTCGACGCCGCAGCTCGATGAGCCGGCCGAGCGGCTCTCCCGCCTGCTTCCCCGCACCGAGGAGCTTCTGACCGATCTGTTCTGCCTCGCATACAAGATGAACGTCGTGGTCGCGAAGGAGCGCGAGGTCGAGGCCTCGGCGCTCCTCAACCGGCGGATCGTCCAGAGCCTGCTGGAGGATGCGGGCCTGGCCGCCCTTCGCGCCCGCACCGAGCTCGACCCGGCGGCGTCGCGCCAAGCGCTCGTGGTGCTCGCTCATCGGGTTCTCGCCGGCCTGCGCCGCGACGACCGCCTGGTGCCCTCGGAGCTGATGCAGGCCCAAGAAGCGGCTCAGAACGAGGACGATCTCGACGGACTCGAAGCGCAGAAGGCCCGCCTCGAAGAAGCGGGCGAGGACGCGTTCGGCGAGGAGCTCCGAGAGAAGGTGAAGTCCAGCCTGGACCAGGCCATCAAAGACGCAAAGCAGAGCCTCGAAGAAGCCCGAAGAGGGCAGAAGGCCGCCGCCCGCGAGCTTCCGGTCGGCTTCGACCACGACATGGCGGGTGCGCTCAACGACCTGAGCGGAAACCTCGGTGACGTGAAGGACGCCCTTAGCGCGTTCGGTCTCGGCAGCGGCTCGGGCGCGACCACCACGGCCGACCTTCGCCTGGACCTCGGCGACAAGCTGATGCGGAGCAAGAAGCTCCGTCTTTTGGCCAAGCTCCTCGGGGCCATGAAGGAAGTGGCGTTCGAGGCGCGAAAGAACCGCACCACCCGCGCGCCGCAGACCACGCACTCGGTCCGGACGGGCAGCGATCTCGCGCACCTCCTTCCGGTGGAGCTCCTCGGCGTCTCCACGAAGCGCCGCGGTCTACATCTGGACTTCTTGCGGCGTTACACCGAGCAGCAGCTTCTCCAGTACGAGCTCCGAGCCCCCGCCGACCGCGGTCCGTTGGTGGTCTGCGTTGACGGCTCGGCCTCCATGCAGGGCTCGAAAGAGATCTGGGCCAAGGCCGTCGCCCTCACCCTGGTCGAGTTGGCGCGACGCCAGCGGCGGCCGTGTCTGGGCATCATCTTCTCCGCCGGGCCCGAGCTTTTCGAAGTGGAGCTCACGCGCCGCTCGTCCGCCCGCAGCACCCGAAAGGCGCTGAGCGCCGACGAAGTCCTCGCCTTCGCCGAGCACTTTCCCAATGGGGGAACGAGCTTCACCGAACCCCTCGACCGCGCGGTCTACCACGTCACCCAGGGCGACTATCGCCGGGGCGACATCGTCTTCCTCACCGACGGCGAGTCTTCCGTTCCCCCCGACCTCCTCACGCGCATCGCCGCCGCCAAAAAGACCCACCGCTTCGTCATCCGCTCCATCGTCATCGACGTGGCCCAGCACCGAACCAGCGAGCTGGAGAAATTCTCCGACGACGTCCGCCGCGTGACCGACCTGACCGAAGACAGCCTCACCGACCTCTTCGCCCAATTCTGAGGCGCTCTACACCTCGCAGCAAGACGGAACGGCCCGAGCCCTCACGGAAGCGTTATCGTACCTAGACGCGGAGAGAACCCGGCTTCTAGAAGGAACCGGATGAGACCAGCCATGATCACGATCTCTTGCCTAATCCTCTCGACCGTGTCGGTCCCCCGTCCCGCGCAAGCTGGTGCCCTGAGCGAGCTCAGCGGCCAGTGGCGCTCCGCCGAGACGGAGGCCGAGGCGGCGAAGCGGGAGGCGGCGGTCGAGGAGGCGGCGAAGGCCATGCCGCCCTTCGCCCGCCGCAAGGCCCGCAAGCAGCTCGGCGAGCGCACCCGACCCGTCCCCAAGCTCGACATCGTCGTCGACGGTACCCGCGTGCGTTTGACCCGTGACGGCAAGTCCGTGGAGTTGGAGCTGAACGGCGGCCCCCGGGTCATCGAGCGAGACGGTCAGCGCGCCAAGATGACGGCCGCGGAGCAAGCGGGCGACCTGGTCCTACGAACGGCCGGGGATGGCGGGACTCGTGTCGCGAAGTATCGCCTGGTCGGCCCGGGCGAGATGCGGGTGCTCGTGAGCATGAGCGGCGGACGTCTCGAGACTCCGATCAACCTCGAACAGACCTACGCTCGCGCCGAACCGTAGCTCGTGGCCCGCAACAAGTTGGTGATGACGTCCAAGTAGGTCAGGCGCTGAGGCTGGCGGTGCTGGAGGTGAGGTGGTCGACGAGGTCCATCTTTGTGACGATGCCGGCCAGCGTGCCGTTGGTGTCCAAGACCACGCCCACTTCGTCTTTGGCAAATAGCGGCAGAAGGTCGCTGGCGTACTGATGAACGGTGACGGTGTCGGGCCGGCGGAACATGACTTCGCCGATGCGAGTCTGGAGCGTCGCGTGGCCGTCGACCAGGCGGCCGAGAAGGTCGGACTCGGTCACGATGCCGGTGAGGCGCTGGTCGTCGATCACCGGGAGCTGACTGATTCCGTGAGCTTTCATCCGCTTCACCGCGTCTTGAATCGTATCGCGGCTCTCGGCGGTCACGACCTCGCGGTGCCCGAGTCGTTCGAGCAGGTCACCGATCGTCTCCTGCTCCCACGTGTGCTCGGTGAAGGCGTACTGCTTCATCCAGCTGTCTTCGACGAACTTGGTCATGTAGTTCCGCACCGAGTCGGGCAAGAGCACCACGATCCGCTTGTTCGGACCCTCTCTCCTGGCCACCTCGATGGCCGCGGCCATGGCCGAGCCGCTGCTGCCGCCGACCAAGAGCCCCTCCTTGCGGATGAGACGACGGGCGAGAATGAACGAGCGCCGGTCGTCGGACTTGTACCACTCGTCGACCACCTCCCGATCGAGGACCCGGGGGATGAAGTCGTAGCCGATGCCCTCTACCTTGTAGGACTGGACGGGCCCCGGACCCGCCAAGATGCTGCCGACCGGATCGACGCCCACCACCTTCACGTTGGGCAGCTTCTCTTTGAGTTTCTTGGCCACGCCGGTGATCGTGCCGCCCGTGCCCGCGCCGGCCACGAAGTAGTCGAGCTGCCCGTCGGTCTGTTCGATGATCTCTTCCGCGGTACCTTCGTAGTGCGCCAGCGGATTGTCCGGATTGCTGTACTGGTCGAGGATGTGGCTCGTCGGCAGGATCTCTTTCAGACTGTTGGCTACGCTGATGTGGCTGTCCGGCGAATCGAACGCGGCTTCGGGCGGCGTGCGGATGATCTCGGCCCCCAGCGCCTCCAGCACGACCTGTTTTTCCCGGCTCATCTTCTCCGGCATGGTGATGACCATCCGGTAGCCGCGAACCGCCGCCGCGAGCGCCATACCGATGCCGGTGTTGCCGCTCGTGGGCTCGATCAGCGTATCGCCCGGCTTGATGCGACCGGCCTTCTCCGCTTCGAGCACCATGCGCTTGCCGATGCGGTCCTTGACGGAGCCGCCCGCATTCAGGAATTCGCACTTCCCCAAGATCTCGCACCCGTATTCGGATCCGACATTGTTGATGCGCACCATCGGCGTCTGGCCGATCGCGTCGAGGATGGAGTCGAAAATCTTGGCCATCGGTAGAGCGAACGCTATCACCGGAGCTCGCGCCTCGGCTATCGTTCAGCCGCAGCCAGCCGCTGGCGATGGAGGAGTCGCCCGGCGCCGTCCTTCAGCTCGACCGTCAGTGCGCGACTTTTTCTGTCGATGGTGACCCGGCCGTAGGAAGTGCTTGTCGCACTCGGAGGCACGTTCTGCGGCTGTCCGGGCTCTCGGTTTCGATAGACGACCTCGGTCCGGAAGGTCGGGTCGAGCTCGGCCGGTCCGAACTGGCCGGCATGGAGCGGCCCGGCCACGAACTCCCAAAACGAGAGCGGACGCTCGTAACGATGCGCTGCGGCGTAGTGCACGTCGGCCGTCAAGAAGACCAGGTTCTCGACGCTCGCCTTGGCCAGCCGGTCGAGGAGGCGCGCCAGCTCGACCTCGCGAAAGCGCGGCGGGCCCGCGGTTCCGTCGGCCAGGCCCTCGATGGCCCCCGGACCATCGCCGATGACGAGGCCCAAGGGCTGGTCACAGGCCACGACTTTCCAAAGAGCCCGGGAGCGGGCGAGCGACTCGACCAGCCAGTCGGCCTGCGCGGGACCGAAGAACCGGTGCGGCCCACGACTCGCGACCACGTTCGAGGACCGGAAGCTCCGGGCGTCGAGCACGAAGACATCGAGGAGCGGGCCCCGAGGAATGCGCCGAAAGATGGTGCTCTGAGCCCCCAGGCTGCGGGGGAAAGCCTCGCCGAAAGCCTGCCGGGCGCGGGCGGCCAACACGGTGCAGTCGGCGACGGTGTAGCGGTCGTCGTCCGCGAGGCGACGCCCTGGGTACCAGTTGTTTCGAGTCTCGTGGTCGTCCCACTGTGCGATCACCGGGACCTGGCGAAAGAAGGCCGCGTAGTGCTCGTCGAGCCAGTTGTAGCGGTACTGTCCGCGAAACGCCTCGAGCGTCTCCGCGACCTGGGACTTCTCCGGCGTGACGCGGTTCTTCCACGCCGACCCGTCTGGGAGCTTCAACTCGGTCACCAGCGGCTGGTCGGCGTAGACGGTGTCGCCCGAGAAGATGAAAAACTCGGGCTGCTCGCGGACCATCGTCTTGAAGGCAAAGAGGCCACCGCGGGTCGGGTCGATGCCGAAGCCCTGCCCCACCACGTCCCCCGACCAGAGGAAGCTCACGTCCTCGGGCCGGTCCGCCGCGGCCCGGAACGTCCCCGTCGCTTCACCGCACTTCACGCCCGCCGCGTCGGTCAAGCGAACCTGAAGCTGATACCGGGCACCGGGCGTCAGACCATCGAAGGTCCACTGGACCGTCGACCGCCCCGCGGACGGTCCCGGCCGGTCGTAGCGCAGGGTCCGACCGCCGCCGGTGAGCCGGATCCTCGCCCCTGTCGCCCCGGGAGCGTCCACCCAGACCAGGGCCTGGTCCGTGCTCACGTCGCCGACCTGGAGAGGCGTCGGGCGCTCGATCGATGGCCGGCGTGTCCCGGCCCACGCTCGAGGAGCGATCGCGGCGCCAGCCGCCCCGGCCAAAAAGGTCCGACGGGATCCGATCTGCATGTTCACGGAATAGCCGACCGGGTTGTCCGGTTCACCCCATGACCGCCGGGCACGGTCCACCCCTCCCCAACCCCCCTTCCGGGACCGTGTCCGGCGCGACTTTCCTCCCAAAACGTCCAACGTCGAGGCCACTAGGCCTTGACGTCCGTCGTGTTTCCACTAAGTATCACGCCATCCGGATGGCCGGATGGCCAGTTGGCAGACGAAGCTGCTCGGGCCACTCGGAGAAACCAGACACCCATGGACCTGCGACGTGCGCATGACGTCTTTCGCCTGCTAGGTGATGAGACCCGCCTTCGGCTGCTGGCCGTCCTGGCCGAGCAGGAGCTCACCGTCGGCGAGCTGACCGACCTTCTCGGACTCGCTCAATCGAGGGTTTCGACCCATCTGGGTCGACTGCGCGAGGCGGGCCTGGTGAAAGTCCGGAAGACAGCCCCGGGATCCATGTACTCGGTCCCCAGCCACCTCGAAGACGAGGGCGCGGCCCGCGTGTGGTCCGAGCTGAAGAATCGCGTTGCCGACCCGCTGCTCGATCAGGACCGTCGTCGCGCCGCGCTCCTGGTCGACCAGCGCAGCCGCTCCGGAAGTTGGGCGGATTCGGTGGCCGGCCGCATGGAGCGACACTATTCGCCGGGCCGAACCTGGCAGTCGACGACCCGCGGCCTGCTGGGACTCGTCGAGCTCGGGGACGTCCTCGACGTCGCTTCGGGCGACGGTGCGCTGGCCGAGCTCCTCGCGCCCCGGTCGCGCTCGGTGACGTGCCTCGACATAAGCCCCAAAGTCGTCGACGCCGCCCGGTCGCGCCTCACCAATCTTGGGAACGTGGAGCTGATGCAGGGGGACATGCATGCCCTTCCCTTCGACGACGCAAGCTTCGACCGCGTTCTCCTGCTGAATGCACTGTCCTACGCCGAGAATCCTCCGGCCGTCGTGCAAGAAACCACCCGCGTGCTGCGACCCGGCGGGCAGGCGGTCGTCGTGGCCTTGAGCAAGCACGCATTCGCCGATGTCGCGCGTCTCTACGACCACGTGCAGATGGGTTTCGCACCCAACGACATCGAGCACATGCTCGAAGAGAACGGCCTCGACGTCTCCCTTTGCGCGATAACGCACAAAGAGAGGCAGAAGCCTCACTTCGACATCATCACCGCCCACGCCACCAAGCCCGGCGGCGGGACGCCCGAGAACTGATCATGAAGACAACCGAAGAACGAAGAAAACAGCTGAACCAGCTCGTCCGCGAGCGGATCCTCCTTCTCGACGGAGCGATGGGAACCATGTTCCAGCGGCGGGAGCTGGTGGAGGCCGACTATCGCGGGGAGCGCTTCGCAGGTCATGACCAAGATCTGCAGGGCAACCACGATATCCTCAACCTGACCCGTCCCGACGTCGTGCGCTCGGTCCATGAGGCCTACCTCGAGGCTGGGAGCGACATTCTCGAGACCAACACGTTCTCCGGGACGCGGATCGCGCAGGCGGACTACGGCCTGGAAGATGCGGTCTACGACTTGAACCGAGAGGGCGCGCGGGTCGCGCGAGAAGCGGCCGACGCCTACACGGCGAAAGACCCGAGTCGGCCCCGCTTCGTAGCTGGCGTGCTCGGACCGACCAACCGGACGGCCTCGATCTCCCCCGACGTGAACAACCCGGGGATGCGCAACACCTCCTTCGACGAGCTCGTCGAGGCCTATGCCGAGAACATTCGCGGCCTCGTCGATGGCGGCGTCGACATGATCTTGGTGGAGACGGTGTTCGATACCCTGAACGCGAAGGCCGCGCTCTTCGCGATCAGCGACTACCGGCAGGCCAGCGGCGACGACATCCCGGTGATCATCTCCGGTACGATCACCGACGCCAGCGGGCGGACGCTGTCCGGCCAGACCACCGAGGCCTTCTGGAACTCGCTTCACCACGCGGCGCCCTTTGCCATCGGGCTGAATTGCGCGCTGGGCGCGGAAGAGCTTCGCCCGTACGTGAAGGAGCTCTCCCGGATCGCCGACTGCAACGTATCGGCCCATCCCAACGCGGGCCTGCCCAATGAGTTCGGCGAGTACGACCAGACGCCCGAAGACATGGCGGCCCACATTCGCGATTTTGCCGAGAACGGCTTCGTCAACATCGTGGGCGGCTGCTGCGGCACCACACCGGATCACATCCGGGCGATCGCCGAGACGGTCGCCGACCTGGCTCCCCGGCCCATCCCCAAGGTCGAGCGCAAGCTTCGCCTGAGCGGCCTCGAGCCTTTCGAGCTCGGCGAAGGAAGCACGTTCGCCAACATCGGCGAACGAACGAACGTCACCGGCTCGGCGCGCTTCCGCAAACTGATCAAGGCCGGCGACTACGAGACTGCGCTGGAAGTCGCCCGCGACCAGGTGGTGAACGGCGCTCAGCTGATCGACGTGAACATGGACGAGGGCATGCTCGACTCCGAGGAGGCGATGACGACGTTCTTGAATCTGGTGGCGGCCGAGCCCGACATCAGCCGCGTCCCCGTCGTGGTCGACTCCTCCAAGTGGGAAGTGATCGAAGCCGGCCTGAAATGCATCCAGGGAAAAGGCATCGTGAACTCGATCAGTTTGAAGGAGGGTGAAGAACCCTTCCTCGAGCAGGCTCGGCTGGTTCGCCGCTACGGAGCAGCGGTGATCGTGATGGCGTTCGACGAGCAGGGCCAGGCCGACACTCAGGCGCGGAAGTTCGAGATCTGCAAGCGGTCCTACGACCTCCTAACTCAGAAGATCGGCTTCCCGCCGGAAGACATAATTTTCGACGCCAACATCTTCGCGGTGGCGACGGGTATCGAAGAGCACAACAACTACGCCGTCGATTTCATCGAGGCCTGCCGAGAAGTGAAGGCCAACCTGCCCTACGCCAAGCTGAGCGGTGGAGTCAGCAACATCTCCTTCTCGTTCCGGGGCAACAACCCCGTCCGCGAGGCCATGCACTCGGCGTTTTTGTATCACGCCATCGAGGCCGGCCTGGACATGGGCATCGTGAATGCGGGTCAGCTCGACGTGTACGAAGAGGTCCCGAAGGACCTCCTAGAGCGCGTCGAGGACGTGCTCTTGAATCGGCGCTCCGATTCAACCGAGCGCCTGGTGGACTTCGCGGATTCGGTGAAGGCCACCAAGACGGAGAGGACCGAAGACCTGTCGTGGCGTGAGGCATCGGTCGAAGACCGCCTCGCCCACGCTCTGATCAAGGGCATTGCCGATTTCGTCGAGGACGACACCGAAGAGGCGCGTCAGGCCGCCGAGCGACCGATCCACGTCATCGAGGGTCCGCTCATGCGAGGCATGAACATCGTGGGCGATCTCTTCGGGGCGGGAAAGATGTTCTTGCCCCAGGTGGTCAAGTCCGCCCGGGTCATGAAGAAAGCGGTCGCTCACCTCGTTCCGTTCATCGAGGAGGAAAAGGCTGCCTCCGGCGTGAGCGAGGCGAAGGGCAAGATCATCATGGCCACGGTGAAAGGCGACGTCCACGACATCGGGAAGAACATCGTGGGCGTGGTCCTTCGCTGCAACAACTACGAGGTCGTGGACCTGGGTGTGATGGTCCCCGCCAACCAGATTCTGAACGCGGCCGAGGAGCATCAGGCCGACGTCATCGGTCTTTCCGGACTGATCACGCCGTCGCTCGACGAGATGGTCAACGTTGCCCAAGAAATGCAGCGCCGGGGCATGAAGCTCCCGCTCCTGATCGGAGGTGCCACCACGTCGAAGGCCCATACCGCGGTCAAGATCGCGCCCAGCTACGAGGGTCCGACCATCTACGTGACCGACGCCTCCCGCAGCGTCGGCGTCGTGAGCAAGCTGCTCAGCGACGACGCTCGCGACGACTACGTGAAAGACGTTCGCTCGGAGTACGACAGCGTCCGCGCCGCGCACGAGGGCAAGCGGGACCGTAAGGAGCGGCTCTCGATAGGCGCGGCTCGCGAGAACGGGCTGGCGACCGACTGGTCATCTTACGCCCCTCCCCCCCCCCGCATGCGCGGGGTCGAGGTGTTCAACGAGTATCCGCTGGCCGACCTCGTCGAGGCCATCGACTGGACGCCCTTCTTTCAGACCTGGGAGCTCGCCGGGCGTTACCCCGCGATTCTCGAAGACTCGGTCGTGGGCGACCAGGCGCGGGAGCTCTTCGCCGATGCGCGCCGACTCCTCGAACGCATGGTGGACGAAAAGCTGGTGACCGCACGCGCTGTCGTCGGGATGTTCCCGGCGAACCGGGTGGGCGACGACATCCAGATCTTCACCGATGAAGACCGAGCGGAAGTTGCAACCACGCTTTGCATGCTTCGACAGCAGACGAAGAAGGCAAAGGACCGCCCCAACCTCTGCTTGGCGGACTTCGTGGCCCCAAAGTCCAGCGGCATCGCCGACTGGGTCGGCGGCATAGCGGTGGCCACCGGCGACGGACATGCGATGGCCTTCCGCGCGGGGGCGACGCTGCGCGACATGGAGATGGTGCAGTTCCACCCGACGACGCTGTACGTCGCCGGCGCCAGCCGCAGCCTCATCAGCGAAGCGGTCC
>CAYYOT010000065.1:0-27343 GCA_964473255.1 uncultured Myxococcales bacterium
GGAAACCGGGGCACCTGCCGCGACTGGTTCCAGCTGACGTTGAAAGAGGGCCTGACGGTCTTCCGCGACCAGAGCTTCACCGCCGACATGCACTCCGCAGCCGTAAAACGCATCGGCGACGTTCGTCAGCTACGCGGGGCGCAGTTCGACGAGGATGCCGGACCCATGGCGCACCCCATTCGGCCCGAGTCGTATATCGAGATGAACAACTTCTATACGTCGACGGTCTACATCAAGGGCGCCGAAGTCGTGCGGATGTACGAGACGCTTCTCGGACCCGACGGATTTCGCCGTGGGATGGACCTGTACTTCGAACGCCACGACGGACACGCCGTCACCTGCGACGACTTCCGGGCCGCCATGGCGGATGCCAACGGCGCCGACCTGGCCAGCTTCGAGAGCTGGTACGAGCAAGCGGGCACGCCCGTGGTCCGGGCCGAAGGACGCTACGACGCCGAAGCCCGAGTGTATGAGCTCACCCTCGCTCAGGACCGACCGCCGCTGAACGACCAGCCCGCGTACCGTCCGATGCCCATCCCGGTGAGGACCGCGCTCCTGGGCCGAGACGGGGCCGAGATCCCGCTGAAGATGGCCGGCGAAGCGGACGCTCCTCGGGAGCGGGTCCTGATGCTCGATCGCTCGAGCCGAGCCTTTCGGTTCGTCGATGTGGACGAACCGCCGGTGCCCTCGCTGCTTCGAGGGTTTTCCGCCCCCGTCCGGCTGGACGAACAGACGAGCGACACCGACCTGGCGTTTCGCTTCGCCCACGACACCGATGCCTTCAATCGATGGGATGCAGGTCAGACCCTCGCCGAGCGTCTCTTGGTGCGAAGCCTGGACTTGACCGGCGGGCCCACGGACGACGCCTTCGCCGCTCTGTTCGGTTCGGTCGCGCATGTGCTCGCCGATGATGACGCCGACCCTTCATGGCGAGCTCTCGCGCTCCAGCTGCCGTCCGAGCGGGTCTTGGCCCAGCGAATGGAGCCGGTCGACCCGAGTCGGATCCATGGAGCGCGCGAAGCGGCCCGCCGAGGCATCGGCACTCGCTTCACGTCCGATTTCGAACGCCTATACGAACTCTGCGCGGCCCGCGCGAAGGGTGACGGTGGCGCTGGCTACCGTCGATTGAAGAACGCGGCGCTCGTTTACCTCTCCGTAACCGGGCGTCCCGAGGTCCTGGAACTCGTCGAGCGGCAGTTCACCACGGCCGAGAACATGACCGATGCTCAGGCGGCCCTGCAGATCTTGTGCGACCACGCCACGCCCCACCGCGAGCGAGCGGTCGCATCGTTTTACGACCGCTGGCGGGGGGACGCCCTGGTACTCGACAAGTGGTTCATGGTTCAAGCCATAGGACGAGCGCCCGACACTCTGGAGCGGGTGCAGCGGCTGGGAGAGCACCCCGACTTCACCCTCGCCAACCCCAATCGCGCACGGTCCCTTATCGGGGCCTTCAGCGCAGCCAACCCCCGGTACTTTCACGATGAGGGGGGGCGCGGCTATGACTGGACGGCAAGCCAGATTGCAGAACTCGATCGAGCGAATCCTCAGATCGCCGCTCGCCTCGCGTCGGCCTTCAACGGCTTCGCCCGCTACGAGCCCAAACGGCGGGCCCTCATGCGAGCCGCCATCCAGCGACTGGCAGACTCCAACCCGTCGAGGGATCTGTTCGAGATCGTCTCTCGCGCGCTGCGCCAGTGACCGAGTGATCTGCGGGGGTCCCGCGTCGCAGATTTCCCTGCCCCTGACTGACTCGTCGGTAGGTTTTGATTGTCTCGCTAAACTCATGACTTAGCGAAACCTACTGGAAAGTCGGTGGGTTGTGCGGCCCCGCACGAAGTCACACAAACGTTGACGCCTCCGTGGGAGTACGTCATATGCGGCGCGCGAGAGCTGAGCGGTCATTCATTTTTGGGCGTTTGTTCGAAATACGCACAACGCCGACCGCCGACGCGAGGAATGCCGCAGTTATGAGCAAGACACTCATCGACGTGTTGCGCGCCACATCGGACATCGACCACCGGGGGTACAACTTCCTCGACGAGAGCCTGGAGCCGCGCCCCTGGTCGTTCGCGGAGCTGAACGCGGAGGCCGAGCGCCGTGCGCGCTACTTCCAGTCTTTGGGATTGGGCAAAGGCGAGCGGATCGGCCTCGTTCTTCCGGATGGTCAGGACTTCGTCCTGACCTTCCTCGGAGCCGTTCGGGCGGGCCTGGTCCCGGTCCCCATGTACCCGCCTTTGGCTCTGGGAAAGCTCGATGCGTACATCGAGTCGGCAAAGCGAATCCTGGGGATCTCCCGTGCCCGGATCCTCGTAACGTCGCGAAAGCTCGCGCCTCTGGTCTGGTCGCTGGTGCGGAGCGTCTCCAGTCTCGAGGACATCCTTTCGGCGGACCAGGTCGCCCAAGGAGCGCAGACCGTCGCTCGACCGTTCGAGGACCCGGGGCTTGGGCCCGAGGATCCGTGCTTCCTGCAGTTCACGTCCGGGTCGACCTCCGATCCCAAGGGAGTCGTCGTCAGCCATGGGAACCTCGTGGCGAACGCTCGAGCCATCATGGTCGATGGCGTCGCGTCGAACGGCGAAAGCGACCTCGGCGTGAGCTGGCTGCCGCTGTACCACGACATGGGCCTCATCGGGTTCGTGGTTGCGCCGCTCGTCACCCAGGTCGGCGTCGTTTTCATTCCTACGCTCAACTTCATCAAAGCACCGAACTGCTGGGCCGAGACCATCTCGAAGTACCGGGGGACGATCACCTTCGCTCCGAACTTCGCTTTCGGGCTGGCAGCCCGACGTTTGAACGCACGGCGGGCGGAGTCGCTGGACCTCAGCAGCCTGCGCGTCGTCGGCTGCGGCGCGGAGCCGATCAATGCCAACACGATGCGAGCTTTCGTGGATGCGTTCGCTCCGACGGGGCTCGACCCGAACGCGGTCATGCCCGCGTACGGCATGGCCGAAGCAACCTTGGCCATCACCTTCGACCGGCTCGATCAGCCGATTCGAACCCTCCGTATCGACCGCGAGGCGTACGAGGAGCACAAACGCGTCCAGATCAGCGACGCACCCAATGCCTTCGAGCTGGTGTCGTGTGGTCGGCCCTTCCCCGACCACGAGGTCGAGATCATGGGCGACGACGGACGACCCGTGGAAGAGGGCCAGGTCGGCGAGATCGTGCTGCGCGGCCCGAGCAACACGAGCGGATACTTCGAGAATCTCGACGCGACACGAGCCATGCTCCGCGAAGGTTGGCTCCATACCGGGGACTTGGGCTTCAAGTTCGACGGAGATCTCTACATTTCGGGGCGCATCAAGGACCTGATCATCCTCAATGGTCGTAACTATTACCCCCAGGCCATCGAGTGGGAGGCGGAGCAGGTCGAGGGCGTGCGCCGCGGCAACGTCGTGGCTTTCGCCGTCCCGGGCCGACAGTCCGAAGAACTGGTCCTGGTCGCGGAGACGCGGTCGACGGAGACGGCCGAACTCAACAAGAGCATCAAGAGCCGGATTCACGAGGCTTTTGGAATCCGAGCTCGGGATATCGTTCTCGTCGAGCCCGGCGTGCTCCCCAAGACCTCGAGCGGAAAGCTTCAGCGCCGCAAGACCCGCAACATGTACGAGACCGAGACGCTGGGGGAGGAAGGTGCGCGTTCGGCCGACTCCACCGCGACGAAGTTCACTCTCGCCCGCCATGTGACCGCCTCTGCCGTTGCTCGAATCACTCACACCGTACGCCGACGATCCCGGTCGAACCGGCGCGACGACTGAAAATCGCTAGGAGACTATGACTGCCATGAGCGCCCCCTCAGACAAAGACATCGTCGAGCTGTTCAAGAGTTCGGTGAAGGAGGTCGACCACAACATTGCGGTCGACGAGGTCGATACCACAACGGAGCTCGCCTCTCTTGGCCTGGACTCCGTAGCCACGATGGAGGTCATCGGCATCATCGAGGAGCGACTGGACATCCGGTTCCCCGATGAAGACCTCGCGACCCTCAAGAGCATGGCCGACCTCACCGCGCTGATTCAGCGCCTCTCCTAGCCCCGCTCTCATGAAGAGGAACGACTCCAGCTCCCTTCCGGTCGCGGTGGTCGGCATCGGTTGCCGCTTTCCGGAAGGCGATGACCCCTATGCGTTTTGGGACACAATCGCCCAGGGCCGCACCGCGTTTCGCGACGTCCCCCGCGACCGCTGGCATCACGAGTTCTTCTTCAGTGCAAATCAGCGCGACGTCGACAAGACGTGGGCCCGTCGTGGCTCGTTCATCAGTGACTATCGTCGGTTTGCCGCGATGCACTACGGCATCGCGCCTCGGCGGCTGGAGGTCATGGATCCCCAGCAGCGTCTGCTGATCGAAGCGACGCGGTGGGCCATCCAGGATGCGGGCTACGAGACCCGAGAGTTCGACCGGCGCCGGACGGGCGTCTTCTCGGGCATTTCAGTCAGCGAGTTCAAGAACATCGCCCAGGCCCGAATACACGCCATGCAGATGGTGGCCGGCGACTACAAGGCCGCTGCGGACGACGACCTTCGCCAGAGCTTCATGGAGCTCACTTCGAACATCGCCCCCATGCGGGCCTTCACCTTGCCCGGCTCCTTGACCGCGCTGAATGCGGCCGCGGTCGCCCAAGCCTTCGACCTGGGCGGCCCCGCGTACGCGATCGATGCCGCGTGTGCCTCGGCCTCGGTGGCGATCCATGACGCCGTGGTCCAACTCCGAGCGGGCGCCCTCGACCAAGCCGTGGCCGGTGGCGCGTACGTCAATCTGAGTCCGGACAACCTGGTGGCCTTCACGAAGATCGGTGCGATCAGCCCGACCGGTGCCTGCCGGCCCTTCGACGAGAAGGCCGACGGCTTCGTCCAGAGCGACGGGGTGGGCGTTCTGTTTTTGAAGCGCCTGGAAGACGCTCTGGCCGACGGCGACCGCATCCACGCCGTGATCCGCGGCAGCGGATGCAACAACGACGGACGCGGCGAGGGCCCGATGACTCCGCGAGTCGTGGGTCAGGTCGAAGCGCTGGAGCTCGCCTACGAAGATGCCGGCATCTCGCCGGCGACCGTCGCCTACTTCGAAGCTCACGGGACAGCGACCAGTATCGGCGATCCCGTCGAAGTCGAGGCGCTCGGAAGCTTCCTTTCGCGCTCGGGCGTCACCCAAGCTCGACCGGCCTTCCTGGGCTCGGTCAAAGGCAACATCGGGCACGCCATGGCGGCGGCCGGCATCGCTGGGGTCATGAAAGGCATCCTGATGCTGAAGCATCGGATCGCCCCCCCGCAGCCGAACTTCACTCGCCCGCACCAAAACCTCAACCTCCATCAGCAGCCCCTGCACGTCACGGGCTCGGCCGAGTCCCTCGACCCGAGGCCCGATTCCCCGCTGCGGGTCGGCGTCAGTTCCTTCGGTTTTGGAGGAACGAACTCGCACCTCGTGCTCGAGGAAGCGCCTTCGGCGGCGCGAGCACCGGCGTCTACGCCCTACGTCGTCCGGACCGATCGCGCGGCGTCCGCCGAGCCGTGGCCCGAGGCCGTGCTCGTCACGGCGCCCACGCTCCCGCTGCTGGCCGAACACGCCCGAACGCTGGCCGACTTCCTCGAATCGGAAGCCGGCCGGCGCGTGACCCTCGCCGACCTGGCTTACACGCTGAACGCTCGGCGCCGAAAGGAAGCCTACCGAGCCGTCGTCCCCGCGAGGAACCTCGACGAGCTGATCGCCTCTCTCCGGGAACTCACGGCGGAGATCTCCGACTCGAAGCACGACAGTGCGGCCGCCCTATCGCCGACGCTGTCCGTCCACCACCACAGCAAGAAAGAGGGCCGCCCGGCGCGGGTCGCCTTCCTGTTCCCGGGTCAGGGCGCACAGCGCGTCGGCGCACTATCCGACCTACGAGAGCGATTCGACGTCTTCGCCGAAGCCTTTGCCGACCTCGAAACCGCGGTCGAAGAAGACCTTCCGCGGAGCCTGTCGAGCTACCTCTACCCGCTCGAGGGGTCCAACCCGGACACCGAGGCCGCCCTGCGAGCGACCGAAGTCTGTCAGCCGGCGCTGACCGCGCTGTCTTTGGCCTTGGGCCGCACGCTCGCGAGCTTCGGCGTGCAGCCGGACGTGTGTCTCGGACACAGCTTGGGCGAGTTCTCGGCTCTGGCGTACGGGGGCGTGCTCGACCCCTACGACGCGATCCGGCTGGTCGCGTTCCGAGGTCGGGCCATGGCCGAGCTCGGCCTCTCGGACCCGGGGAAGATGGCGGCGGTGCTCGCCGAGCGCGAGCGCGTCGAGGCCATACTCGCGACGATCGACGGCGTGGTGATCGCCAACGTCAATCACCCTCGTCAGTGCGTCATCTCCGGCACGACGCCGGCGGTCGGGGTCGCGGTGGCGCGGCTCGAAAGCGAGGGCCTGGACGTTCGAGGCCTCAGCGTGAGTCATGCCTTCCATTCTCCGCTGATGGATGGCGTCGGCGCTCGTATGGCGGAGCGGCTTCAGTCGACGAGCATCGGCGTGCCCGAGCCCACGGTGGCGTCCTGTGTGGCGGACGAACCCTACGACGATGACCGCGACCGCACCCGCTCGGTCTTGTCCGGTCACGCGACCGACCCCGTCGACTTCCTGCGCGGTTTGCGTCAGGCCGCCGACGCCGAAGCCGACGTATACGTCCAGCTCGGCGCCGGGTCGGTCCTCACATCCTTCGTCAAGCCCTGCCTCGGACCCGAAGCTCATGCTTTGACCGTCGCATCCGCCGCCGGGGACCGCGGCTACGAAATGATCCGGGCGCTCTGCGAGCTTTCCGCTCGCGGCGTGGCCGTGGACTTTGAAGCCGTCTACGACGGCGAGGGGCGGCGAGTCACCTCGCTTCCCGAGACCCCCTTACAGCGCGAGGAGTACTGGCCCGTGAAAGACCGTCCCCAACCCGTTCCCAAGTTTACGGTACCGTCGAAGGGCAACGACGATGACGTGCGCCTCGTGCGCTCGAGGACCGCGTCGTCGAAGGAAGGCGGCTCGACGTCCGAACTCGTGGAACTGTTTCGGAGCCAAAACGAGATCCTGCGCCGTCACGCCGAGATCGTTGCCGCCCAAACGCAGCTCCTGACCGGCGGAGCGACGCCGACCGATCTCGGCGAGCTGATGACGGTACTGAATGGTTCCACGGAAGCTCCGGCCGCCCCGTCGCCGTTCCGGGAACCGACGCCCGCCGACTCTCCCGTCGCACCAGCACGGACCGCCGAGGCGGTCGCCCCGACCATCGATGCTCCGACGCCCCCCCCTGCGATCGTTCCGACCGAGCCCGTCGAGGTCGGCGTCGACATCGCCAAGATTCGCGAGACCCTGTTCGGACTCGTGGCCAAGGTGAGCGCCTTTCCCAAGGACCACATTCGAGAGGACCAGCGTCTCGTCGACGAGCTGGGCTTCGACTCGCTGATGGTAGCCGACCTCGGCGGCGGAATCGACAGCGCCTTTCCCGAGGTCGGAGGTCTGCCCCAGTCGCTCTTCAGCCTCGATACGACGGTGGGCGATCTCGCGAGACACCTCGTCGAGACCCTGTCGAAGCCCGCGGAACCGAAAGCGGAAACCGCGGGACCGACGGCCGAAATCGAGCGGTACACAGTCGTCGCTGCCGAGCGACCCCGCATGCCGATGACCCGGGCCTCGCTCGACGACCAGACCTGGCTGGTGACCGAAGACGACAGTCGACTCTCGGCCGAGATCAGCCGCGAGCTCGCGCGCCGCGGCGCAACCGTGGTTCGGGTGCGGTTCACCAAGGACGGCGTGGTTGCACCGGACCGCCTCTCGGCCACCACGCTGAATGTCTGGCCGCAGTCCTTCGTCGAAGGACTCCCCGAGGCCCTGGAAGCATCGAATCTGCATCCGACCGGGTACATCCACGCCGTGGGCCTGACGCCGGCCGACGACGGCGACTTTCACGCTCCGCTCGCGCTTCTCCATCCGCTCGCGGCTCGCCTGGAGGTGACGACGCTCGCTACGGTCACCGCACTCGGCGGCAAGATGGGCCTGGAGCCGCATCCCAATCTGCGCCGTAACCTGCCCCAGGCCGCCCTAACCGGCTACGCGAAAGCGCTGGCCCGCGAACGAGCCGGCTCCCGCGTGCGGAGCATCGACATCGACCCCAGCGCCTCGTCGACCGACAACGCTCGATGGGTCGCCGATGAACTGCTCGGGCCCCACCGCGAACCGGAGGTCGGCCTCGCCGGGGGCGGACGCTGGATCCCCGCCCTCGGAGCGAACGGGCCGACGACATCCCCGCGCCGATTGAGCAAGGACGACGTCGTGCTGGTCACCGGAGGTGCCGGAGACATCGGGTCCCACGCCGCATCCTGGGCCGCGTCGCAGCGTCCGAAGGCCGTCGTGATCGTCGGGCGAAGGCCGGCCGACGACCGCATCAATGGCCTCCTCGAGCGACTGCGCAGGCAGGGAACGGCCGCGGCCTACGTCTCGGCCGACATCGCCGACGTCGAGGGCTTACGCCGAGGGACCGAGATCATCGAAAAGCGTCTGGGTCCGGTCACCGTGGCGATCCATAGCGCGGGTCTCATCGAGGACGCCCCAGCGGCCAAGAAGTCGCTGGCCAGCGTTCGCCGGGTTCTGAACGTGAAGATCATGGGAGCGCAAGCGCTCCTGCAGGCCTTTCCAAACCTGACGGACCTCGTACTGTTTTCCTCGTGGGCGGGCCGGTTCGGCAACGCGGGTCAGGCGGATTACTCCGCCGCCAACGCGCTCCTCGACCGTCTGGCCGTGACGCAGATGGGTTCCACGCGGATGGTCTCCATCGAGTGGCCCCCGTGGAACGACACTTCGATGGTGCGGAGCATCCCCGAGGCACTGCAGAAAGCGATGAAGGCCGGAGGCGTCACCTTCGTCGACGCCGAGGAAGGCGTGCGCATGCTGGACGAGATTTTCGCCAGCGGCGCTTCCGGCATTCAGCTGGTCGGTCGCAGCGTGCCCCTGGAGGAAGTCCATCTGGTGGCCGAGCGGACCTTCACCCTCGAGTCGGAGCCCTATCTGGCGGACCACCAGCTGAAGGGCCGACCCGTCGTTCCGATGGCCGTGGTTTTGGACTGGGTTGCGTGGAGCATCCCCGATGGCCCGGGGCAACCATCGGTCTCGGACCTCGAACTGGTTCAGGGGATCATGGGTGACGAAGAAGCCCGCCTCGAGCTCACCGGTCGCATCGACGCCCACGGGGCCTTTGCCGGAGAGGTCGAGATCCGAACTCGGGCTCCCCGAGAGGAAGGCAGTGGACGCATCGCTTACCGGGCAAAGGTCGCGCGAGGCAACGAGCCGGGACCGTCGAGCTTCGACATCGCCGGTGACGCCATCACGCCTTCGGTCGATCTCTCAGACTTCTATGAGCGCCACACCTTCCATGGACCACGCTTTCGCGGGATCGAGACCCTCGACCGCCTCACGGAGCGGGGGGCGGCGGCCACGGTCGAAGGCTCGACGGTCGGTGAGTGGGCGCCGCACATCGGCCGGACGGAATGGCTGCTGGACCCGCGGATCGTCGATTCCAGCCTGCAGCTGGCCGGGTTTTGGTCGCTCCAGCAGGCGGGCAAGACGGGCTACCCAGTCGCGATGGAATCGGTCCGCTGGACCGGGCCTCTCACCAACGCGGTCCGCTGCCGGATCCGACTTCAGGACCTGACCGACGACACCTTCCGCGGTGACGTTTGCTATGTCGCCGCGGATGGGACGCCGATCGCCGAGATCACCGGAGTCGAGGGACGATTCGCCGACGTGCGGGCTTCGACCCAGGTCTCGACCGAGAGCAGCAACGGCGTCAACGGGCACACCAGCGCACCGGAGTTTCCGCAAGAAGAGATCGACCCCGAGACGTACGAGTTCGCTCGATTCCCCGAGGTCGAGTCGCTCGACCAGCGGATTCAGATGGCCGAGCTGATGGGCCTCAAGAACCCCTACTTCCACGTCCATGCCGGAACCGCCCGCGACACCAGCGTGATCGACGGCCGCGAGATGCTGAACTTCAGCAGCTACAACTACCTCGGGTTCTCCGGCCGCCCGGAGGTCGTCGAGGCAGCCCAAGATGCGATCCGCACGTTCGGCACGTCGGTTTCCGCCAGTCGGATCGCGTCCGGGGAGCGGCCCCTCCATCGAGAGCTCGAGCAAGGTCTAGCCGCTCACATCGGCGTGGACGATGCGATCGTCTTCGTGAGCGGTCACGCGACCAACGTGACCACGGTGGGCCACCTCCTGGATCGCAACGACCTCGTGCTCCACGACGGCCTCATCCACGACAGCATTCTGCAGGGGGTCTACCTCTCGGGAGCGAGCCGGCGGCCTTTCCCTCACAACGACCTGGACGCGTTGGAGAAGGCTTTGGCTCAGGTCCGGTCGAGCTTCCGGCGTGTCTTGATCGCGGCCGAAGGCATCTACTCGATGGACGGAGATACGTGCGACCTACCGCGCCTCATCGAGCTGAAGAAGAAGTACAAGACCCTCCTCATGGTGGACGAAGCCCACTCGATCGGTGTTCTCGGTCCGAGCGGCCGGGGCATCGCTCATCACGTTGGGGGCGTGGATCCGCGAGACGTCGACATCTGGATGGGAACGCTCTCCAAGAGCTTCGCCAGCTGCGGAGGCTACATCGCGGGATCCGAAGCCCTCGTGCGCTACCTCAAGTACACGGCTCCTGGCTTCGTCTATAGCGCCGGACTCCCGCCTCCGAATGCCGCCGCGGCCGTGAAGTCTTTGGAGCTCATGCAGCGGGAGCCGGACGTGGTGGAGCGACTGCGAAAGCGTTCACGCTTCTTTCTCGATCTTCTCCGCACGCGCGGCATCAACACCGGCGATGCGATCGGCGCCGCAGTGGTTCCGGCGATCATCGGCAACTCCTTGGAGTGTCTGAAGCTGAGCGAGGCCCTGGCCGAGCGAGGCATCAACGTCCAGCCCATCGTGTATCCCGCTGTCGAGGATGATGCCGCCCGACTGCGTTTCTTCATCAGCGCGCTCCACACCGAAGCTCAGCTGCTGGAAACCGCGGACATACTGAAGCAGGAGCTGGCCCGGATCCGCTCTTCGACGGTCGAGACCGCCGTCTCTCTGTAGCCCGGGAGGTCGATTCGGCTAATCGGTCGGCAGAGCGTGAAATTCGGGCTAGGAGGAATGCGTGGCGGTGTGGGGGGCCTCCTCAGGTGCGATCGTGGTTCTCGCGCTGCTCCCGGGTACCGGTGAGGTCCCGACCGCAATGACGAGCCCGACGACCACCCCGGTCCCCGGCAGCGACGCGGGGCGCCTGACCCTGAACGTCATCAACGACGCCTTTGGTTCGACGATGGACGAGGGCTACACGTCGGGCCTTCGTCTCACCGCACGGTTCGCCCCGTTCATCGGCGACGGACTTCGGGGCTGGATGCGGGGGCGACTGGGTCGAGCGTCCATCGCGGAGCACTGGGGCCTCACCGGGGCTTTCGACATCTACACACCCACGAATCTCGAGGGGCGGACGGCCCAAGTGCTCGCTGATGACCGGCCCTACGCCGGCTACTGGGGTCTGTCGATATTCGACGAAATCGTCTTTCGCGGCAGCATCGCACCCGACGGATACACGATCGCCACCCTCGGCCTCGAAGGGGGCCTGACCGGCCCGAGCACCCGAACCGAGCAGATCCAGCGAAGCTGGCATGGCTGGGTCCGAGAGACGCTGAACAGTCCGGTCCTTCCGCGCGACCCCAAGGGGTGGGGGGCCTATCAAACCCAGGACGCGTTCTTGATAGGCCTCCGGTTTCGCCTGGAGTCGGACGCCTTTCGCGTTGCCTGGGGAAGCGGTCGGGCGCTGCTGAGGAACGGAAGCCGCGGCGGGGCCCGGGTATCGGGATCGACCGACTGTGAAGTGGGAACCATCCGGGTGGAGTGCGACCTCGGAACGACGGTGCGGGTCGGCTATCTTCCTCGGGTCACGCTCGAAGGTGCCTTGCCCGTCGACACATGGGATGCATCCTCGACCAGCAAGCCGCGCTTTCCGCTCCACGGGTACCTGTTCGTGGGGATGGTCGCTCGATTCACGGCCTACGACGCGTTCCTCGACGGGCCGGTTGGGACCGACTCACCGAGCATCGACCGCCGGAGCTTCGGAGCCGAGGGACAGGTTGGTCTGGCGGCCCGAATCGGCGCCTTCGAGTTCATCTACCGGTTCATGATGATGACTCGGGAGATGGAGGACATCCCTCCCGAGGCGCAGAAGCTTCAGCGACTGGGACAGTTCTTGATTTCAGCCGCGTGGAACTGAGTCACTCGCCGCCGCGCCGACGCTTCTTGTACTTTCGGTTGAAGCGCTCGACGCGTCCCACCGCGGCGACCTGGCGCTGACGCCCGGTGTAGAACGGGTGGGAGTAGGACGTGACGTCGCTGCGCACGACGTAATGCTGCACGCCATCGATCTCTCGGACCTCGCGACTGCGCATGGTCGACCGGGTGACGATCTCATCGCCGGTCCCGGCGTCGACGAAGACGACGGGATAGAGCTGGGGGTGAATGTCGGCCTTCACGAGTTCTCCTGGGCGGACGGGTCCGCGGGCTGGGGACAATGGGGCAGTCGAGCGGGTTTGTCAACGGTCGAGCAACCCGCTCCATCCCCTCAAAATCAGGCCCGATCCGGCGATGACCGAAAGGGTGAGGACCCCCGACCGGAGCCACGGGCCCTCCACCCAGCCGCGGGTCCGGTGGCTCAGCGCGAGACCGATGAGAAGAGCAGGAAGCAGCGCCGCCGCCACCTCGAGATCGCGGGCCGCGATCTCCCCGGCGGATGCCCGGGTGAAGAGGGTGATGATCACTCCGATGGTGAAGATCCCCGCTAGGTTGGCGCGAACGGTCGCCCCCTGCTCCTTGCGATACAGGAGCGCGACCGGCGGGCCGCCGATCGCGCTCACCATGCCCGAAACGCCCGAGGCCGTACCGGCCGAGAATTCCAGCAGGGGGGTACGACGCGGCTGTCCGCGGGTCGCGAGGATCAGGGCAGCACCCAGCACCGACACGCCAATCCCGATGTCGAGCACGGATTGGCTCGCGAGCTTGACCAAAGCGATGCCCAATACGGCTCCGGGAATTCGACCAGCCAGCACCCACCCCATGCTCTTCCACTCGAGGGCGTGCCGCTCCCGCCACGCCATGCCTACGGTCAGCGGCACGACGACCAGCATCTGCGGCACCGGCACGAGCCGGTGGTCGAGGAGTCCGAGCAGGGGCACGGTCACGATCGCAAAGCCCAGCCCCAACGAGCCCTGCACCCAGGCGCCCACGATCGTGACCAGAAAAGCCACGAGCAAGTCGACGCTCTCCACCGGTGCTAGCAACGTGTGCCTCAGTCCCGCGATTCAGGCCGCGGCCGACGAAGCATCGTCTTGGCCACGAGCTCGACCAGATTGCGGTCCAGCCCCGGTACGACCTCCATCAAGAGCTCCTGGTGCACGGCCTCGTAGAAGAGGCCCGGATAGCGCTCCCGCGCGTCTTCGAGCGTGTACGACTTCACGAATCGCTCGGGGTCATAGCTTTCGCCCAAAGCCATCATGATCTTTCCGGGCGCCTTGACCCCCTGAGCGAGCAACAGGTCGGCGATGTGGCGAAGGAAGCCGACCACGTTGAGCGGGTCGTCGTCTTGAAGCTCATTGTCCTCCCGCACGATGGCCAAGACTTCGAGCAGCTCACTGCGGGTCATCCGCAGAATGCAGATCGCGGCCGAGACTACGGTGTCACGAATTCGGAGCTTCACGTCGACGCCCCCTCGCGATTCGTTGACCGCAGCCACGTGCTCCGAGCCATCGATCTCGAGCCTCACCAAGAAGTTCGACCGACGCTCCACGACGACCACGGCCAGGTCGCGCTCGGGTAGCGACAGGCGGAGTTTCGAGCCCTCGTAGAGATGATGCGAACCGATGGGCTCGCCTTCAGTCGTCCACAGATAGTCCGCGATGTCGACCGCGTCATTCACGTGGAGCCCGGGCTCCCTCCAGGTCTCCTCGAACGAGGACGCTGCTGCTCCCCGCACGCGGGTGATCAGACCCGCCTCGGTCGACGCGTCGGGACGAATCGCGCGGAGGAACCGACCAACGACACCTCCGCCGTCTTGCCGACGCCAACCCACGGCGTCACGAACGCGCTGGAGACCCGAACGCACGCGGGTTGCTCCCGCGCTGTTGACGTCGCCCCAACAGAAATAGAGCGCATCGTCTTCGATGGCGACGCCGTAGAACTCGTCGCCCACGTCGAATCCTCCCACGAACGAGTTGAGGCCCTCGTCGATGTCGCGTCCGTCGATGAACGACGCAATCAGCGCGTCGGCGGCGATCCGCATCGCGGTCGAGCCTTGCCAAAAGCCATCACGAGCAATGGCGCGATGGATGAGAGCCGAGACGTCACCCTCGACGGCCATACCCTCGAGATCTGCCGGTACGAGCTCGTTCAGGTAGTCGACGGTCTCGGCCACGACCTCGGCCGGCCCGTCATCCATGTCGGTGGCCAGAGCTTCGATCTCATCTTCGGAGGACGCAACCCAACGATACACCGTGGTTCGATAGTCGGTCTTCGCCGACTGGATCGACGTGTGACCGGACATCTGCCCGAGCTTCGCGGCGCGATAGGCATCGTCGTTGAGGCGCTGAGCCAATGATGCGTAGTCTTCGCTCTTCCGCTCCGACGGACGCGCCATGGCCACCCCGACGTAAAAGTTCACTTCGTCGGGATGGGTCCGCGGATCCTCGCCCCATGCTCGAGCCACCAGCCAAGCTCGCGTCTCGTCGGTGGTGATGCGGTCGACCAACTCCTGGATTTCCGCCGACGTTCGATCGGCAACGATCATGCGAAACGATTTTCCCGCCTTGTGACAGACGCGTATCCCTTCCATCGCGTCGAAGAGCAGGTGAAGGCGCTCCCCGAGGGCCCGCACGAAGGCCTGGCCGACCCGATGACCGTGGCGGAGAGCGAACCGCTTGAAGGCCTGATACTCGATGGCTACCACGCCCAATCGCTTCGTCTGTCCCGCAATGTAGGCCGAGGCTTCGTCGAGCAGGAGGTCGCGGTAGGCTTGCAGTCCCGGCACCCGGACTCCGGGTTGTTCGGACGCTTCAGCGAGACGGTACGCCGAGCGAACCTCGTCATCGCCATCGGCGGCTCCCGCCGACTCGATCTCACGGCTGATGCTCGCGATGACCAGGGCGAGCTCGCGATTGGTCGGACGACGACGACGACCCGCAGCCACGACGTACCAGCCCTCACGGTCTTCGCGCTGCTCGAAGGTCAGACGTCGGCCGTGCGGCGTCAGACCCGATATCATCAAGGTCGGTCCCCTCCGTGAGTACTTGACGAGCTGCAGCGCCTCACCCGGCGCAATGACCGGCTCCGACGTCTCCGAATCGGCGTCCGGCCGCGAGGGCCCCGGAGGCCGGGACAGATACTCGAGATCTTTGGACGTCTCTCCTCCTTTGTCCTCGGTCTCGCCCATGTGCGGTATGGTGACCCAGGGCGCGGCCGGTGACTACCGAGGACTCGCCTGCGGAGCGGTCACGACGATCGGACCCAAGCTTCGCGCGACGCCGGTGCCCGCCTGTTCGGCAGCGGCGAACCGAACCCACGGTCCGGCGTAGCGCCCCGGCCACTCGCCGCGCACCGCGAGCCGCAGACGCCCGGGCCCCTCGTACAGCGCGATGCGCACGCGCCCCGCGACGGGATCGACCTCCACGGCCTGAGGATCGACGCGGGGCGGGCCGGAAGCATCGTTCGGAGGTGCCCACCCCGTAACCCCCTCGACGGCGAGGCCCCCGGGCAGGTCGACGGCCGCCGACCAGTGGCCTTCCGCTTGGACCGAAAGCGAGAGCCACACGACTTGGTCGACGGCCAGACTCGCCGCCGGCCGACCGTCCAAGTGCCGCAACGTTGCTTCGAAAGGCGACTCTGCGGTCTCCTTCGCGGCCAAGACCGAGCCGTAGACTCGTCCCGAGCCCGTCGTCTCCGCTCGCAGCATACCTCGAGCCTCGATGCTCTCTGCGAGTGAGCGTTCCGAATTGAAGCGTCGCACGACTTCCTCGTCGAGGGTGAGCGTTCCCCAGTAGGGCCGGGGGCCTTGAAACCAATGCGCCCGCTCCAAGCCCCATACCTGCAGCGCTCGAGCCGCAGGCGTATCACTCGAGCGACGGGACCACGCGTCGACGTCGACGGCGGTCGGCTCGACCAGGGCCCGAACCAACATCGCGGCGAGCGGATCCGACGTCGAGCCCGAGACAGCCGACTCGACCAGGGCCTCCGCGACCGCCTTCACTGGATCGGGCAGGCGCCGGAGTCGAGCCTCGGCCGCCGCCTGGTCCGTCCGATCTCCCGTCTCGCGGAGCGCGACCAAGGCCGCGAGTCGAGTCCACGGGTCGAGACCCGCCAGGCGTCCGGTCAGCAGGGAGCGACGCAGGATCTCGAGGTTCCGATCATCGTCGACCCCATCCCCGCCGACGGCCTGCGCGAAGACGCGGGTGGCCCCGGGCCCGAGAAGCTTGGACATCAGCAGGCGCGCCGCTGCCACCGCCTCGTCGTCCGGTCGAGTCTCCCACGCGACCACGTCGGCGATCGCGAGCCACGCCGGGCGAGCTCCGAGCCAAACCCAGGCCTGCGAGCCGGCCACCTCCACCGTACCCGGGCGCTCGTACCCTGCATTGAGGCGCTGAGCCGTAAGATCCGACCGGGGTTCGCCGCCCACTTCCCAGCGTAGGCTCGACTGAGCTGCTCCGGCCGCAGCCGTGACGACCAAGGTCCCCGGAGTCTTTGGTGCGACCATCGGTTGCTCGTCGGGCGACACGCCCACCCATCGCAGGGAACCCGGATCCGCGGTCGAACGGACCTGCAACGGCACGCGGTCGCCGACCGCGAGTCGCGACGGCCCCGCGAGCTCGACGGCTGCATCGGGGTGGACGGCGACCTCAGCGACTCGCGTCGACAGGCGCTCGTCGGACGACACCCACACCACGTGCTCACCCGGTTCGATCGGTTCCGGACATCGGACGATGCCGAAGCCATCCGACCCGACCATCAAGGCTTGCCAAGTCGCGGTTCCGGGGGCGGCCGATTCTCGGCCCGCCTCGACACGAACGGAGGACAGCGGCGGGCCTCCGTAGCTGGCCAATGGAGCGGCGGCCGCTCGTCGGGACGGGAGCGAGCCCTCGACGGCGATCAGAACCGACGAGGCGGCCGCCGGGGGCGGCTCGATCCGGACGACGTATCGAAGGAGCCCCTGGTCCACCCCGAAGGGCTCGACCTTGAGCTTTCGTCGTCCGCCCAGCGCTCCGAACTGCACCGGACGAACCGCGGCTCGCCCTCGATGCAGTACGACGACCCGGGCGGCCTCGGGCACGTCCGACGGGATGTTCAGCTCGGTTTCGATCTCCTCGGAATGCTTCAGCTCGACCCACCGACCGTCATAGACTTCGTCGCCTTCGAGGCTCACGAAAGCCCAGCCCGGCTCCGGGGACCGTACCGTGACCCGCAGCTTCGACCCAGCGAGGGGTCGCTCGGGTCCGACCCGCAGCTGAAGACGCGGGTCAGGGTCGCCGGAGGTGAAGCTGACTTCATCCTGCTGGTCCGACCAGCGCACCGCCAGCCGGTAGCGTCCGGGATCCTCGACGTCGAGCGGTAGAGCCACGCCGGCCTGCCCCGTCGTCTGACGACCTTGCTGAGCAGGCAGTTCCCGCCGACGACCCTCGGCCACGATACCTAGCTTCGGCTCGAAGACGGCGGCCTCTTCGACCAACACCCGGCTCAGCTCGAACTGGACGAGCTGCCCAGCGACGGGGCGACCTTGGTCATCGAGAATCCCAACCCGAACCTCGGGCGCGTCACCCGGTCGCACGTTCAGAGCCAAGAAGGTCCGACTCGAAGCGACCGCCAGCTCCGCCTGGGCCTGTTTGCGGCGTCCCAGCGCATCGGTGCCCTCGGCCCTCAGGCGCACCCATGCGGGCCCACGAACGCTCTCCGGGATCGGACACGTCACCGCCCCGGGCTCCACCTTGCGTTTGGGCCCTCGAAAAGGCTGGAATCGACTCCGCACTGAAAGTCCACTTGCATCGCGGAGAGCGCGCGGCTCGTAGACGCACCGAACCTCGATGTCGGTATCGTCGCCCGCGCCGACCTCGAACTCGGCCCGCTCGTCTTGTCGGCCTGTGGCCCGGACCGACAACTCGAGACCCTCGTGAAAGGCCGGTCGGACCCGTACCTTGGCCGACCCACGAGGTTGACCACCGTCGACGACGTCGACGGTCCAGCGTCGACGGTCGACGCGCGGCGGAAGGAGGAGCGTCCCCTCGTACCAGTGGGTCACCTCGGACGTGGCCTCGACCTCGTCGATGATCGCCCCGCCATCCACCAGCCGAAAAGCGACGGAGTCTCCCGCGGCCGGCAGATAGGCGGCCAGACGCACCGGATCTCCGGGCCGAGCCTCGATGGGGTCGACCAGGATCGAAGACATCTCCGACGACGAACGCGAGGGTCCTCGCACCAGAGGCGCCGACCGAAGGCTGACGAACGCGTAGCGGTCGCCTCGCCGGGCCGAGACGACGATCGGACGCCCTTCGGCCATCGTCAGTAAAGCCGTACCGTCCGACCCCGTCGTCGCCTGAGCGACTACTTGGCTCGTCCGCGAGCGAGCCGAGATTCGGACGCCGCTCGCGGGCTCCCGACGCTCGACGTCGAGAACATGAGCGAACAGCCGCCCGTCCGAGACCTTGACCACCAGCTTCAGCCCCCGGCTGGTCACCCATCGATCGGTGCGTATCCAGGGTCGAGACGCATCCTGCAGGCTAACCTGCACCAGGACCGGGCCGGAGGACGCCGGGAGATAGGCCGTGCTCTCGCCCGTGCCTTCGACCGGGACTTCGACTTCGTCGCTCGGACCGAGAAGACTGGTCGACGCCAGCGGTACGCCTCGCTCCAAAGCGTCGAGCACGTGCACCGCGTTGACCTCGGGGACCGGGCGCAGGGCCATTCGGACGGTCTCGATCCCCCGAGCACGAAACCGAAGTCGACCCGCGTCGGACACCGACAGGTAGCGACTCCGATCCACGAACTCGATGCCCGGTCCCAGTTCGGGCAGCGTGACCTCGCCGACGAAGGGATCGATGAGCTCTCCCCCATCGCGGCCCCCTCCGGTCGGCGAGACCCGCACGCGATAGGTGCCGCCCGCCTGGAGATCGCCCATCAAGAGCAGTCCCCGACCGGAATCGAGCAACTCGAGCTGTCGAGCCGACGGCTCCAATCCGAGCGCCGCCTCGAACACGTCGGGCTCGACCGGCTCGGTGGTCAAGACCTCGATCGCCGGATTCAGCCCAACCTGCAGGCCCTTCAGACCGAGGATCCGAAGCTCCGGGGCGAACTCGGGCGACGGTATGCCGCGCACCACCGTCTTGGAGAGGGGCTCACCACCGGTCAGCGCTTTGAGAGCACCGTCGATGCGAATGCGCACGTCCTTTTCGCGCGCCTCGGAGAGCGACATGGGGAGTCGAAGGACGACGCGTCGCCCTGGACGACGCGTGACGGCCACGGCTGGTACGAAGACACCCTCGCCGGTTTCGAAGAGCGACGCGCGCTCGACCTCGGCGGGATCGACGGGATGGCTGAAGCGCAGGGCCGCCCGCGCCCGAGCGCCCCGTTCCTGCCACGTCGTGCCCAGCAGGGCGAACAACGACGTGTGGAATCGAAAGCCGCGGTGACCGGCCAGGGTCCGCCCCAGCCCCACGGCTTCGGGTCGAACGGTGACCCGATATCGAGTCGACGAAGCGAAAGGCGCATCCGGGCGCAGCTCCAGCCGGTCGACATCGACGAAGCGGTACGTACCTTCGACCACGGGTGAAACGACGAAAAGCTCTCCGCCCAGGACCTCGCCCACGCGCTCGGGGTCGACGACCGGCTTGTCGAATCGAACCTGAATGGGCTGAGTGGACTCGACTCGGCCCTCGGGGCTCACTTCGATGATCCGGACCTTGAGCGCTTCGTCCTCGGAAGGCCCCGTCCCCCCGCACGCAGACAGCAGCGGGATTCCAGCGGCCAGCGCGTATCGAAAGCGTCGACTCATGTCGTCATCAGCATGCGCAAGAGGGCCTTCTGCGCATGGAGTCGGTTTTCGGCTTGATCCCAGATGGCCGACTGGCTGCCGTACATCACGTCGGTGTCGATCTCCTCGCCCCGCACCGCCGGTAGGCAGTGCATGACGATGGCATCGGGCCGAGCCCGGGCCACTAGATCGGCATCGATACGGTACCCGCGAAAATGGGCCCGTCGCTCGCCGGCCTCGGACTCCTGACCCATCGAGACCCACGTATCCGTGTAGAGAACATGCGCGCCATCGACGGCGGCCGTCGGATCGGTCGTTGAATCGAGGCGCCCCGCGAGCCCGTCGGCTTCGGAAACGATGGCGTCCGGCAGACCGTATCCCGCGGGCGATGCGACCCGCACCTCGGCCCCCAAGGCGGCCAGCAGCAGTCCCGTGGAAGCCGCTACGTTGTTACCTTCCCCGATGAAGGCCATCGTCGTTCCTTCGACCGTGCCGAAGCGCTCGAGCACGGTTAGTGCGTCGGCGAGTGCTTGGCACGGATGCCGCTCATCCGACAAAGCGTTGATGACCGGAACGCCGGCCGACCGCGCGAAGACCTCGAGCAGCGACTGCTCGAAAACGCGGGCGACGAGCGCATCGACGTAGCGACCCAGGACCTTGGCGAAGTCTTCGGGGTCCTCGCCCTTGCCCACCTTGGTGTTGGAGCCCGACAGCTCTACGACCCGTCCGCCCAGTTCCTGAACTCCCACGGTGAATGACGTCCGCGTGCGCACTGAGGGCTTTTCGAAGTAGAGAGCCACCGTGCGCCCATCGAGGTCGGTCCGGGTTCGCCTCGAGGCCCGTTCGGCCTTGAGCGCCGCCGCATCGGACAGGATCCGCTCGGTCTCGCCGGGCGTCAGATCGAGCTCGGTCAAAAAGTCTCGCATCGGAGGGTCGAGGCGTAGCGCGAACGCCCGCGGGTGAAAAGCGGAGCAATGCGGTTGCTCCCGCGTGGTCTGGGTCGCACGATGAGCCGTGCTCGCACGGAAGCTCTTCGCCATCGTCGTCGTCACAACCACCGCATGCTCCGACGATCCCCAAGGGCTCGACCCCGGAGTCGGCAACGATGGCGGATTCGAGCCCAGTGAGTCTTGCGGCCCCGTGGCCGCGACGGATCTCGACAACGATTGCGCGACGATGGCCGATTGCCCGGGCTTTTCGACTGAAGACAACGTCGAGCCGGCGTCGTGCCCCAACTGCCCGGACTCCGCGCGCTTTCAGGTGTGCGAAGCGGGGACCTGCCGTCGGTTCGACCGTACGGGTTCGGTCAAATCAGGATTCATTGGCAACCTCGCTGCCGACGGCGGCGCGACCGCGATCGAAGTTCTGCTCTCACCCTGGACCTCGGAGGGACGGCGGGTCACCTGCTCGGAGCTCCTGCGGACCTGCGACGTGTACGAGCCGACGCTGAACATCGTAAACACCAACCGCAACGCGATCCCGGGGCGGATCAAGCTCGGCCTCTCATATCCGACGCTCACGCAGAGCCCTGCCGGCGAAGACTTCATCCTCATGGTGATCGTCACCTCCGAGATCGGAGGGAGGGGCGACGTGCTCACCGTCGGGTGCGTCGACGGTATCGACGTCGTGGAGTCGAGTGACCCGACCGAGGTCAACCTCGTCTTGGAAGACGTCTGGCCTCCGCGAACCTGACGACTCAACTCTGACGGATGAGCGTGCCGACGCCGCGGTCGGTGAAGAGCTCGGCGATCAGATTGTGCGGTACCCGCCCATCGACCAGGTGGACGGAACCCACACCCTGCCGCAGCGCGGCCAGAGCGGCATCGAGCTTCGGCTTCATTCCGCCCGTGATCTCGCCCCGGTCCAAGCGGGCCTTGAGCTGGTCTCCGGTCAGCTCGGAGACGACGTCGTCCCCATCCAGCAAGCCCGGAACGTCGCTCAGGTAGATCAGCTTCAAAGCCCCGACGGCGCTGGCCAGTCGCGCGGCTACGACATCGGCGTTGATGTTGAACGTCTGCCCGGCCTCTCCCAGGCCGACCGGCGAAATCACCGGTATGTACCCCCGCTCCTCGAGCACGTGAATGAGCCGCACGTCGACCGCTTCGATCTCACCAACCTGCCCGAGGTCCCGTTCCGCCTCGAGCTTGGAGGCTCGAATGAGGCCTCCGTCCTTTCCCGAGATCCCGACCGCATGAGCGCCGTGCTCGTTTAGGGCTGCCACGAGCCGCTGATTGACGCTTCCAGTGAGCACCATCTCGACGACCCGCATATCGTCGCTACCGGTTATGCGCAGGCCCGAGTGAAACTCGGAAGCGCGCCCCATGGACTTCAGGGTTCGATTGATCTCGGGACCTCCTCCATGCACGACCAGCGGGCGAAGGCCGACGTTTCGGAGCAAGAGCACGCTCTCGGCGAACTGCGCCTCCAGCTTCGGGTCGACCATGGCAGCTCCGCCGAGCTTGATCACTGCCCGGGTGTCCTTGAAGCGGTCGATGTACCGCAGAGCTTCGACGAGGAGCTTTCGCTTGATGCTCGGACCGAGCTCGCTCAGGCGCTCGTCCACGCCGACTTTGCCATCATCGGCGTAGGTGAGGGCTGCGTAGTCGGCGTTGATCTTGACGTAATCGTAGGAGAGGTCGCATCCGAACGCCCGAGCCGCGTCGGGGCCGACTTTCAGGTCGAGGGTCGTCTCGACCACCGGCTCACGCATCCGGTGCTTGATCTTCGATGCCTCGACGAGCCCCCCGGCCTCGCCCGAGTAGATCGATGTCCCCTGCAGGGTTAGCTCCAGGCGGTCCAGGGCGAAAGGCACCGACTCGCGACTCGCATACGCCCCGGCCGCGGCGAGAATCCTGCCTCCCGCGTTGGGGTCTCCGCCGAAGATGGCCGTCTTGACCAGCAGGGAATTGGCCACCGCCATCGCCATACCGCGCGCTTGCTCGAGGGTGGGCGCGCCGCGGACCTCCACCTCGAGCCGGCGACTGGCCCCCTCGCCGTCCGAAGCGATGGCCCGGGCCAATTCCAGGCAGAGCGTCGTCAGGGCGTCCTGCCACACGCGATAGTCTTCGGTCCCGAGCTCGATGCGCCGGTTGTCGGCGCGACCGCTGGCCATCAGAAGCACCGCGTCGTTGGTCGACATGTCATCGTCGACGGTCAGCATGTTGAATGTCGACCGCACGGCGTCCAGCAAAGACGCTTGGAGGGCGCGAGGCTCGAGGTCGGCGTCGGTCGTGATGAACCCCAGCATGGTCGCCAAGGATGGCGCGATCATGCCTGCACCCTTCACGATCCCGTGAATCCGAACCCGAGCACCGGAGATGTAGACCTCACGAACCGCAACCTTGGTGACCCGGTCCGTGGTCAGGATGCTCTCGGCAAAGGCCGTCGACGACCGGCTGAGCTCCGCGACGACTTTGGGCATTCCCGCGCACAGACGGTCGGCGGGGAGTCGATGACCGATGACCCCGGTATAGGTGGTCAAGACGTCATCGGGCTCGATGGCGAGCTCACCGGCGAGCGCACCCGCAAGCCGCTCGTCGTCTCGTGCTCCCTCCGGTCCGGTGAGAGCGTTGGCGTTCCCGCTCACCGCGAGGACGGCCCGGACCCGGCGCCCCGGGCCTACCAGCCTCGCCAATCGGTCGATGTTCGTCGCCCGACAGCGATTCGTAGTGAGGACAGCCGCCGCAGGCACCGCCTGGTCGGCGACCAAGATTCCGCAGTCCTTCTTACGGTTCTTGATCCCGAGGTTCCGACCGGCAGCTCGAAACCCGGCTGGCAGATCGTTCATGAGGGTCGCTTTCCCAGGGCCAAGCCCGTCTCCAGGGGAAGACCCAGGAGACGATTCAGATTCTGGACCGCCTGCCCGGCTGCGCCTTTGACCAGGTTGTCGATCGCCGCGCCCGCCTGAATGACTCCGCTGATCTCGTCGTAGTGTGCGTAGATCTCCGTGTAGGGGGTCCCGCGAACGCGCCCGGTTTCCGGCCCGCGGTCCCAGACCAGACGGATCAGTCGTGCGTCGGCGTAGGCCGCTTCGTACGCCTCGCGAACCGTACGGCTCGTCGCGGCCGACGCCGCGACCGCGTACACCGAGCATAAAAGACCACGGGTCATCGGGATCAGATGCGGGGTGAAGCTCACGCGGGGAGGGTCCGGCGTCAGGCGTTCCAGTCCTTGCTCGATCTCCGGCGTATGCTGGTGTTTGCCGACCCGGTAGGGCCGTAGATTTTCGGCGACCTCGCTGAAGGAAAGCGCCTCGTCGGCCTTGCGGCCGGCGCCGGTCGTGCCGCTCTTCCCGTCGATCATGAGCGGTCCCGTCACCAGGGAGGCCGTCAACAGGGGGGCAACCGCCAGGAGCGCGGCCGTCGCGTAGCAGCCGGGGTTGGCCACGAGGCGCACGTCGTTCCGAGTCCAGGCGAACAGCTCGGGCAGGCCATACTCGGCCTGCGCCAGCCACCCGGGGGCCGTATGCTCGAACCCGTACCAGTGGGGGTAGGCGTCGGGACCCAGGCGAAAGCCTCCGGACAGATCGATGACGCGAAGTCCCTTACTCAACAGCGCGGGGGCCAGCCGCAGACTCGAATCCGCTGGAGTCGCGAGGAAGGCGATCTGTTCTTCTCGCGCATCCCGAAGCAGGTCCGCATGCGAGCGGTACGTCCATTCGCTCGGCGCTTCCGGAATGCGCTCGCTCACCGACCGTCCCCGCCAGCGGTCGGAGCTCACGCCCACGACCGGAGCCGGGTGGCGCAGCAGCCACCGGATGAGTTCACCGCCGGAGTATCCCGACGCCCCGAAGATCAGGAGTCCGGTCACCGGCTCCTTACATCACAATCGACTCACTCGCTGAAGCACTCAGTTTACCGGCGGCGTCGTCGATGGCCGACGAGCAGCACCAGTCCGAGCGCGGCGAAGCCGGCGAACGGTCTCGTGGAGGAGCCCACTCCGAGGCACTCGCAGCCTCCATCGGTGGTCCCGCCCACCCGGTCGACGGTGACCGCGACCCCCAGCTCGCGACGGCGGCCCTGGCCGTCCTCGACCAGCACGCCGAAGCCGAAAGCGCCCAGCTCCCGCGGTGCACCGAACAAGATGCCTCGGTCGCTGTCTGCCCCCTCGCCGTTGGCGAAGAAAGTATTGTCGGGGAGGCGGCTGCCGGGCGCGACGCTCCATCGATACGGCCGAACCCCCCCTACGACCTCGAAGACCTCCTCGAAGGCGTTGCCGAAGAGCAGGGTATCGATGTCGGGCGCCACGATCTCGAAGTTGGCGGGGTCTTCGACGAGGAGGTACACGATGCTCCGGTCTGCGATACCGCGCTGCGAGTCATCGGTGACTTCGACCCGGAAGACGAAAGCCCCCGGTCGCCCCGGAGTGCCGGACACGCGCCCATCGGGATCCAGCCGCACACCGACCGGAAGCTCGGACAGGGCGACCCACCGGTACGGAGGTATGCCCCCGGTGGCCGCAAGGTTCGTTTCGTAAGCCACGCCCGCCGAAGCCACGGGCAGGAGGGCCGACTCCACGAGCACCGACTCCGACGTCTCGACGCGTATCGAGAACGAGCGCTCCGTGGCCGAGCCCAATCGGTCCTCGACGCGGAGGGTGAACTCGTAGCGCCCAACCTCGGTGGGCGTACCGGACAGCCGGTCGCCCGAGACCTGTAGACCGTCGGGAAGCGCCCCCTCCGCGAGCCCCCAGGTGTACGGGCCCTCGCCTCCACCGGCCAGAAGCGCCTGATCGTAGGCGAATCCCAGCCGGGCCCCCGGTAGGGTAGAGGTCACCACGACGAGATCCTGGTTCGTCCCGAAGATCTCCACTTCGTAGGTGGACTCCGCCGTCAGTCCGCGACTCTCGACCTGGAGAGCGAAGGGATAGATCCCGCTCGTCGACGGCAGGCCCATGATCACGTTGCCGTCCAGCTCGAGGCCCGGAGGCAAAGCCCCTGAGCTGACGGTGTAGACGTAGCTGCCGTCACCGCCGCGCGCGTCCAGCGAGACGAAGTAGCTGAGCGCGACGACGCCATCGCCGATGGTGCCGGTCAGGATTTGCAGCTGGTCCTGAACGACGGTCACCACCTCGTCGGCCACCGCCCGGTCGTTGGCGGGATCGCTGTCCGTTTGGTCCACTTCCAGCCATACACCGGCGCGATAGGAGCCGGCATCCAGGGTCGGGACGAAATGACTCAGGGACACGGTGGTCTCGGCGCCCGGTTCGAGCTGCACGACGGTCGCCTCGATTTCGGCGTCGTCGCCGGTCGGCACCCGACCCCGGCTGAGGACGCCGTGAACGGTCGCGGTGCCCGACTCGGAGCCGAGGTTTTGCAGTCGAGCCGTGATGGCCAGGGTCTCGCCCTCGCGAACGACCGACTTCGAGGCCGAAACCGCGGCCACGAGGAAGTCCACTCGGGGGGCTGCGACCCGCAGCAGATCCCGGGCGAACGCTTCGTTGTCGAACTCGTTGGTTTCCTGCACCTGGTCGTCGGGATCGAGGCGAGCCGCCACTCGCCACTGCCCGACGCGGTCGGCAGGGACCGGGACCGAGACCTCGATGTCGCGCCGGCTGGCCGGGCCGCGGCTCGTGCCGGAAGCTACGGTCGTCCCCGCTTCCAGGTCGAAGCCCGGGACCAGCAAGATCTCATAGGGGACGTCGCCGCTCAGCACCTCGCCGGAAAAGTCGACCGAGAGCGTCACGGTGACCGACTGTCCGCCCACCGCCGCTTCGGGAGCCTCGACCCGAACGAGTTCCAGGTTGGAGCGGGCCCAGGCAGACAGGGGAAACAGGGTCACGAGGGCGAAAGCAAAGAGGTTTGTGCGTACCAGCAGTCTCATCAGAAAATCCCACACTCAAAGCCGTCAAAGGCTTGGTCGACCTCGGTCAGTTCACCGGACGGCCAATCGATGTCGGCGACTATCCAACGGATACCGGTCTTTTCGAGCGCTCGGTCGTATTCAGCGACCTTGGCCCCGAACAGAAAGACGCGAACCGTCGCGTTGGAGATCGTCGTGGGGAAGGACGAGAGGCGTTCCTTGTCGTCGTAGTAGTGAACCTCGATCCGAAAGGAATCGCTGGGAATGAACTGCTCGGGGCCGTCACCTCGCAGCGTGATGACTTCAGGCCCGAAGCCGTTGCGATCATCCACGTCTTGAAACGGATTCGCCCCGGGAAAGTCGGGATACCAGTTGGGCTGCCGGCAGCGATAGTGGACATCGGACGGGGCACCGTCGGGGGGCGCGGGGGGGGGGGGGGGGGGGGCGCCGGGCGGGTGGGGGGGGGGGGGGGGGGGGGGGGGGGGGGGGGGGGGGGGGGGGGGG
>CAYYOT010000066.1:0-25502 GCA_964473255.1 uncultured Myxococcales bacterium
AGAGAGATCCGGTGGAACTTCCGGCCCAAAGTCTCCGCGATAGAAGCGCCGAGCGACGTCTTTCCGACACCCGGGGGACCGACCATGCACAGGATGGGCCCCTTCATGTCTTCCTTCAGCTTCCTGACGGCGAGGTACTCGATGATGCGCTTCTTAACCTTCTCCAGGCCGTAGTGCTTTTGGTCGAGAAGCTCGCGCGCCTCCTGAATATTGAGGCTGTCCTTGGTGCTCTTGTGCCACGGGAGGTCGGCGAACCACTCGAGGTAGGTCCGACCCACGGTGTACTCCGACGATGACGACGGCATCTGTCGCAGCCGGCGCAGCTCTTTGCGCGAGACCTTCTCTGCCTCGGGCGGAAGTCCGGAGTTCTTGAGCTTTTGCTCGAGCTCGTCGAGATCCCCTTCGGTTCCGTCGGCTTCGCCGAGCTCCTCCTTGATCGCCTTGAGCTGCTGACGCAGGTAGTACTCGCGCTGCGTCTTGTTCATCTCGCCCTTCACCTGGGAGTCGATCTTGTTCGAGAGCTTCAAGACCTCGAGCTTGCGGTGTAGAAGCTCGAGCACCGTTTCCAAGCGCTGAGAAACCTCGACCAGATTCAAGACCTCCATCTTCTCTTCGACGGAGACGTCCATGTTGGCCGCGATCAGGTCGGCGAGATGCCCGGGGTCGTCGATGCCTTCGACGAACTGAGCGGCGCCCGAGGGAATCTCGGGCATGAGGCCGACCACTTCGCGGGCCGCCTTCTTGACGTTCATGACGAGGGCTTCGATCTTGAGGGGATCAGCGTTTACGTCCTGCACCTCGACTACGCGAGCACGGAGGTACGGCGTGGTCTGGGTGAGTCCCAAGACGCGGAAGCGTTTGATGCCCTGCAAGACGAGATGAAAGCCTTCTTCACCGGCCTTGAGGGCCTTGACGATCCGGCCCGTCGTGCCCATCGCGAATAGGTCGTCGGCGCCGGGGTCGTCCACCGACCCGTCTTTTTGGGCCACGATCCCGATGGGCTCGCCCGACTCTTCGACGGCCTTCACCATCGCCAGGGTCTTTGGACGACCCACGGAAATGGGCATGATGCTGCCCGGGAAAAATACGGAGTTTCTGAGCGGGAGGATCGGAATGTCCATGCCTCCCTCGCCGGATGATCCGACCTTACCTTCGGTCACGTACCAACTCCTTCCTGACTGCGTACCGGTACGGTCACCACGTGAGACGAGGTGGGTAGTTCCCGTCGCACGCGGGTCCGATATGTATGGGAGGGAGCGTCAGCGCTCCAGCGTATTGCCAAAGAGTGAGGCTTCGCTCTGGGTCGTACCCTGCTTCTCGAGCCCCCGCTTGCGCTCTTTTCCCATCGCTCGCGCCTTGGACTGGCGCTTGTTTTCGGTCTTTTTCGTATTGGATGCCACTGCTCGAGATCCTTGGCTGGCCGGCTATAGCTACGGCCTCTGGGACCGTCAAGCGACACGCTCATTGTTCCCCCTGCAACACCCGGGACCCTGGCATAATTGCCGGCCGGGGCTAAGGACCCACGACCTTGCGGCACCGTGGAGGACGAGGCCCTTGTTAAGGGTTTATTCGCTTGTGCATTCCCTCTTTCGAGGCCAGACTTCCGTTCAGTCCGCTCATGCCGCCCCCCCGCAAGCGCAGCAAGGAACAGGTCTGGACGGAGTTCGAGTGTCCCGAGTGCTCGGCGCACAATCCCTGGGATGACGGCTTCTCGGTCGGTGATGAAGTTTTTTGCTCGTGGTGCGGCTCGCGCCTTCGGGTCAAGCGCGCGGGAGACGAGGGCGACCGCTACAAGCTCGTGATCGACTGAACCGGGGCCGGCGCCTCGGCCGCATCGAGCCCGATGCAGACGACCGTCGTGTCATCGAATTGTGGGGCATCTCCGACGTGCTTCTGGCAATCGGAGATCGCCCGCTCCAACACCCGGTCTGCCTGAGAGGCTCCGCGCCCCACGGCCAGCCGGAGCCGATCGAGTCCAAACATCTTCCGCTCGGGGCTCAGCGCTTCGACGAGACCGTCGGTGTAAAGGACGACGCAATCGCCGCTCGACAAAGGAATGGACGCCGTCGCGTACGAAGGCTCCGGCATGACCCCTAATGGCAAGCCGCCGCTGCCCTCGATCGATTCGACGCTCCCCGCTGCACTGCGGAGCAGGGGCGGCATGTGCCCGGCGTTCGCCCAGTGCAATCGTCCGCTTCGAGCATCGAGCACGGCGTAGATCATGGTGACGAAGATGTCGTCCTGGCCGCTATCGAGCACGGCTTGGTTCAGCACGTCCAGGACCCGCGAGGGCTCGGGCTCGGAGAGCGCGAAGTAACGAAGGTCGCGGGTCAGCCGCGCCATGTAGAGCGCCGCGCTCACGCCCTTGCCGGCAACGTCGCCGATGACGATCCCCAGTCGGTCGTCGGGCAACGGTACGAAGTCGTAGAAGTCCCCGCCGATCTCGTAGGCTGGCTCGTAGCGCGCGCAGAACGTGAAGCCTTCGAGACGCGGAATCCGGCGCGGCAAGAAGCTCTGCTGGATGCGCTCCGCGAGTACGAGATCGCGCTCGAGCTGCTTACGCTTCATGAGCTCGTCGTGAAGGCGAGCATTGCCGAGGGCCGTGGCCGCCTGTCGGGCGATGCCGCTCAGGAGCTCGAGGTCGGCCTGGGAGAACGCCGCAACCCCGGAGCTGTCCAAATACACGATGCCCAAAGCCTCCCGCCGCCACACGAGAGGGGCAGCCATCATCGATCGAATGCCGATGTTGGCCACGGAGTGGCCGGCACTGAAGCGCTGGTCTTCCGAGGCATCGTGAGAAAGTACCGCGTGGCGACGCGTCATGACCTCATGGAGAATCGTGCGCGAGACAGTCATATCACCGTCGTCGTCCTCCTGCCGGCGCTTCACCACCTTGGGGACGAGCTGCTGCCGAGCTTCGTCCTTGAGCATCACGAAGCTGCGCTGAGCCTTGGGAAACACCTCGAACAGGCGAGCCAGAACTTCGGCGAGTAGTTCGTCGGCGTCCAGGATGCTCGAGATCGCTTCGGAGACGGCGTAGACCGTCTTGAGGCGCGACGCCATTTCCAGCAGGTCGCGAGGACTGGATGCTTCCGTGATCGTGGGTTCGGGGAGGATCGACTTGGAAACGTCGACCGTCTTGACGATTCGCGGGCCGCCCCCGGGGACGTTGACCATGGTCACCGAGTCGGTCTTTCGCTCCACCTCCTCGAACCGGAAGCTGGCGCTGCATACTCGGACTTGGTCTTCATGCCGCAGCTGATGGCGGGTCACGGATCGGCCGTTGACGTACGTGCCGTTTCCAGAACCCAGGTCTTCCAGCACGTAGCGCCCGTCGACGACCGTGATGCGCGCGTGGCGTCGGGAAACCGTGAGGTCTCGAATGTGCACATGGCAGTCCAAGGCGCGACCGAGGATGCAGACATCCTTCAGCTCGTAGATGGCGCCCGCATTGGGGCCCTCGGTCTCGCGCAGCTGGCCAGCCATGACTCAGGCGTCGCTCAGCCCCGAGGATGCGGAGTCGACATCATCGTAGATGCCGAACGCTTGATCGAGCTGAAGAAGGGCGAAGACCTCGCGAGGCTGGCCGCGAAGGGATGCAATTCGCAAGTCACCTTGGCGACTCCTCGCTCGCTTGAAAGCGGCCACGATCGAGCCGATGCCCGAGCTGTCCATGTGGTCGACGCCCCCCAAGTCGAACACCAGCCTCGGCTGGGTGACGTCGAGAAGGGGCTCGATCGTCTCCTTCAGCTCGCCGACGGACAGGGCATCGAGCGTGCCGAGAATGGTCACCACCGAGACCGTGCCTTCTTTGCGATGCTTCACGGTCAACACGGCATTACTCCTCTGCCCCGTTGGCGGCAGCTAGGACCTTGGACATCGTCAGCACATTGCGGTCGGGAAGCGACTCATAAGCGAACTCGTCCATGAAATTGCGGATGATGAACAGGCCCAGCCCACCTTCGGGAAGTGCGTCGAGGTCCGGCTCGGGAACGCCCTCCGGATGGAACGTTCGGCCAAAATCACTCACGGCCACGGTCAGTCGCCGGGCTTCGAGGCGAAGCTCGACTTCGACCGTCCCCACCGGGAGGTCGCGGTACGCATGCACGGCCGCGTTGTTGAAGGCTTCGACGAAGGCCGACGCCACTTGATGATCGGCGCCCGTCGGCAGCTTGTTCTTCTGCTCCAGCGACCGACAAATGAACGTGAGGAATCCGCGCGCCGCGTCGCGATACTCGAGGCGAGCGGGCACGGCGAACTTGAAGATTTCGCTTCGGCCGTTCGTCGCCCCCATCTCCCGGGTTATGGCAACAAGCCGCCGGGAGAGGCAAGTTTCCCCGGTTGACCCGGTACGGCGCGGAGGGTCCTTAGACCACATGGACATGCGAGAACGGCTGCGGCGTCTCCAGGCGAAGAAGGCTCGCTTCCGGGGGATGGGCGGTCGGGAGCGCGTAGAACGCCAACACGAGCGGGGCAAACTCGACGCTCGGCAACGCATCGACGCCCTCGTCGACCAGGACAGCTTTCACGAACTCGGGCTCTTGGCTACGGATCGTGGTCTCCTCGAGGAGGAGTGGCCCCGCCCCTCGCCCGCGGATGGGGTCATCACCGGCACGGGCAAGATCGATGGGAGGCTCGTGGCTGTCGCCGCCTACGATTTCACGGTCTATGGGGGGTCCATCGGGCATGTGGGCGAAGTCAAGTTGACCCGCCTCCGTCGGCTCGCCCTCCGACACCGCATTCCAATGGTCTGGTTGATCGATTCGGCTGGCGCTCGAATTCACGCCGAGTCCGCGTTCGGTTCCCCTGAATCCGCGACGGTCATCTCGGGCTTCGCCGACACGGGCCATCTGTTTCGTGAAGAGGTGGCGATGAGTGGCGTCGTCCCGCTGGTGGCGGCGATGATGGGGCCCGGGGCCGCGGGGACAGCCTACATCCCCGGCCTCGCCGACTTCGTGCCCATGGTGAAGGGTACGTCGTCGATGGCCATCGGTGGGCCCTATTTGGTTCGGTCGGTGGTTGGTGAAGACGTAACCGAGGACGAGCTGGGTGGCTCTTCGGTGCACACCAAGATCAGCGGCGTCGCCGATCTCGAGTGCAAATCGGACCTGGAGTGCCTGGCCGCCATCCGTACCTACCTCGGGTTCTTTCCTTCCCACTGCGACGACAAGCCTCCGCGGGTGGTCCCACGCCCAGCGCCCCCCGAAGCCGACCAAGCGCTCATCGACATCCTCCCTCCGGAGTCTCGCCGGTCGTACGACATGCGAGACCTGGTACGGCTCGTCGTCGACGGGGGAGACCTCTTCGAACTCAAGCCCCGGTGGGCCGCCCACATCACGTGTGGATTCGCGCGAATCGACGGTCGCTCGGTCGGGGTCGTAGCCAACAACCCCCGCTATCGCGGCGGCATCCTCGACATCGACGCCTCGGACAAGGCCGCTCGCTTCATCAACCTCTGCGATGCCTTTCGCATCCCCCTCATCTTCTTCCAGGACGTGCCGGGTTTCATGGTCGGTTCGAAAGTCGAACAGCAGGGCATCATTCGACACGGCGCCAAGATGCTGTACGCCGTGTCGGCGGCGACGGTGCCCAAGCTGACGGTCGTCGTCCGCAAGGCCTACGGAGCCGGGTACTACGTAATGTGTGGACGCGCTTTCGAGCCGGACCTGATCGTGGCCTGGCCCACCGCCGAAGTCAGCGTCATGGGGCCGGAGGGAATGGTCGCGATCGCGGCGCACCGCTTGCTCGAAGCGGCGGACGAGCCCGAAGAACTGCATCGACAGCTCGCCGATCAACTCCGACCCCATATCGACGTCGAACGGGTCGCGGCCTTGGGCTACGTGGACGACGTCATCGATCCGCGCCAGACTCGAGCCACCCTGATCCGAGGTCTGGAGCTGACCGAGAACAAGCGCGTCGAACGTGCGGCCCGCCGCCGGGAGATCCAGCCCGTCTAGCGCGACGACGGTGTCGACAGCCGAACCGGGACTTTGAGGGTGCCTCGGCCTTCGTACTCGGTAGCGGCAAAGCGAGCCGCCTGGAGCTCCTCGACGATGCAGGTTCGCGTGGCCTGGGGATCGATCCTTCCCATGGTCCACTCGGCGACGGAGAACCGGGCCGTCGTTCCGGTGACGGTGATCTCCAGGAGAAGCAGGCCCATCCCGTCCCCGGGGGGACAGCGGCCGACGGCCTGGGCAACCTCGAGCTGGGCAGCTTCGACCGTCGAGACGAACAGGCCTGGCCCCGTGGCCGGGTCCGGACCCGATGGCTCGGGCAGAGGCGCGACATCGGGAAGCTCGGCCATCTCCTGGCCGGTACGGCAGGGAGGCATCACCGGGCATGGCTCGCAGGGGGGGCACTCGATGGTTCGGGGCGGAGCGGGACGGACCGGTTCCGGGTTCCCGTAGAGGATCCGTGCACCGACCAAGCCCACCGCGATCCCCGCCACGCCACCCCCGAGCGCGGCACCGAGGAGCCAATAGGGAAGGGCGCTCGACCGGTCGACGTTGGTGCGCGGCTCCGCCATCGACCCCTCCGGCTATCAGAAACGGACGCCGAAGAGGAGTGAAGGTCGCCCTGGTTGACCCCGCTCCAGGCCGCATCGACGATGCGTCCGTGTTCGGAGCGTGGCTCGTCACCGCGGCGGCGATCTCGGTTCCCGTGGTGGTGGTCGATACCGGCGGCACGACGGGCCCTCCCGACTGGTGGACCCTGCGGCTGGCCGACCGTGTGGCCTTCCACCTGGTGGTCGAAGGCGTCGGCTTGGCGCATCCGCTCGCCGTCGTCGAGCCCCCCGCGGACGTACGGCGGATAAGCCTTTCGGCGCGGCACGAGGATGGAGAGGAGGCGGCCGTGCTGGTTACGTTCGCGCTCGACGACCACCGAGCGACCGTCCGGGGCGCTCTCTCCGACCTCGATCGGCTGGCCCGAACTCTGGCCGAGCGCGCGGCCGAAGCTCTGGGCAGACCTCCGGGTGAGGTCACGCCGTCGGTCCACGAGCAACCCATGGAGCTCCACCGTCTTCTCGGGCGAGCTCGCCAGCGCGAGCTCCAGGGCCGATTTCTCCAGGCGCAGCTCATGTACGACCGAGCATCCGTTTTTGCCGACCGACTGTGGATGGATGGTCTTCTCGGATGGGCTCGCGTGCGAGCCCTGCAGGCCGACGAGACCCAGCGCGATACGGATAACGAGCGGGCCGACGGGGCGCTCATCCGGGCCCGGGTCGCACGGCGCAACGGGCAGACCGATCAGGAAGTGGAAGCGTGGACGACGTTTCTGAAGTTTACGCCCTCGCGCCTGCGGCGCTGGAGCCAGCCGCTGAGCTTCCCCGCCGACGCCGATGCCTTCGTTCACGCGGATCGCATCGTGCTCCAGCGCGAGGGCTTGCGCGTGCTGGCCGTCCCGCCGACCGGTGCCGGGGCGCTGCGATGGCAGCCGACCGACGAGCGCATCGTGGCCGCCGGTCCGAACTTCGATCTGGCGATCGCCCAGGGCCGCCTATATCGGCGGAACTTCGACGGCTCTCTCGGGTGGTCCCTCCCGATGCCGGCCCTGGAGGGCGCCCGATTCTCCGGCGGATTCGTCGCCGCGTGGGACGCGGATCGCGTTCGCTGGATCGACCCAACGCACGGGAAAGTCGTGCGGGCGGTCTCTGCGGCCGTCCTGGCCGTGGGCGAGCGGGGGGCGCTCACGCAGCGCCGAAACGTCCTGACCTTCCATCGCGCCGGCCAGGAGGCCCCGGCGTGGTCCAACACCACGACCGTGTCCGTCCGCGCGGCCTACGTCGTCGGTGAACGTACGCTCATCCTGACCGAAGGCGATCTCGTCATCTGGAAGACCAAGGACGGACGACCGATGGGTCGCCCCATTCCCCGCCACGGGCAGCCGGTCCTCGGCGCGTCTCGACATCACGTCGTGCTGGCCGACGGGATCCGCATTCGCGTCGTCGACGTGATCTCGGGTCAGCCCGGTCCGTATCGCTATGGACCGAGCGCCGCCGTTGTCGCCACCGGAAGGCCGGGTGGCGTCGCGGTGGGATTCGAGTCGGGCCACCTCCAGTTCTTCGATGGGACGGGCCGATTGGTCGCCGGCGCAATCCTGCCGGAGGCGCCCGTCAGTCTTTGGTCGCGGCCCCACCGCGGGGAGCTGATCGTCCTCGGCCGACACCAGGTGACGGGCATCAGCGACCTGACCGAAGGTGAGCTCACCGACGTCGATGCGATCCTGGCCCTCGCTCGGATCGCCTGGCACCGCGGCCAAGCGGCCGATGCCCTACGCCTCGTCGATTGGGCCGAGTACGCCGCCGGCGGGTCGCACCACACGATCGACGAGTTTCGCCGCACGGCTGGCCTCGAGAACTGAGCCGCCGAACGACGGGATCGACCGGTCGATGGTCATCGGGGGGCGATGACGACGGAGCGCGTTGCAACATTGCCGGCATCGTCGGTCACCCGAATCGCCACGACGCGGGCAGCTTTACCGTCCCAGCTCCGAGGAAGCTCCGCTCGGCTCAGCTCCACGGCGAATTGCTCCTCGAAGTCGTCGACGATTCCATCGACCGCCGGCAGCATACGCCAAACGCCCCCGTCGACCGCTATCTCGGCTTCACTCAGCCGGCTGGCGTCTCTCACCGACGCCGAGACCCGGATCCCCTCGTCCGTGGGCACGGCAGTGAACCGCGTAACCGTGGGCGACGAGTTGTCGATCGACACGGCTTCTGAAATCCGGGTTGCGGTCAGCGCTTCCCCCGGCGGATTGGAGGGTCGGTCGCTGGCCGTCACCCGAAACATGTGGTCTCCGTCAGGAAACGACCGGCTGTCGATGGAGAGGAAAGGCATCTCCAGGTTTTCGCCGAGCCGAACCCAGCCGGTCCCCCCCACGGGCTGCATGTCCACGCTGAAGGTCAATCGATCGCCGTTCGTATCTACGGCGTGCCAGGCCACGGTCAGAAATCCGTCGCGGTTGCTCTGTCGCGCCCGGTCTCGATCGGGGTCGGAAGGCGGCCCCTCTGGCCGCAGCTTGTTCAGGGAAGCTGGAGAGAGCGTCAGCGTCTTGTCGCGGTCGCCGTTGGGCGGCAGTGGATCGAGAGCCGTTCCTCGCCGAAGCGCGAAGACTTCATGGATCTCGGGGGGATCATTCAGCCGCACGACCGACGCATGCAGCGATCGAACCTGCGGTTCTGCTCCGGAACGCCCGCCCTTCATCCGAACGCGGAACTGCCCGTAGCGGCCGACGGGGACGTCGACCTTGGCGCCCGAGGTTCGCCCCACGGGCTTCGACCACTCGGACCAGGTCGCGTCGACCTCCGACGTGTTGCCGGTCCGAAAAGAGACTGCGACCGCGGCCCCCTGGGGCACGTCAGCTTCGAACCAGAGGCGGCCGACCCGTGCCACGCGCTGAAAGTCCTGCTCGACCGAGGTGTACTCGGCCTCCTTGACCATCGATGGGCCAACCTGGAGCAGCTCACCACTCGTTCCCACCAAGAACGCACCGTCGTCCCGAGGAACGACGGCCGTGGCGAGTGACGATTCGAATCTCGCGACCAACTCGAGCCGGTCGCTGCCCTCACGGGCGAGACGGTAGAGCCGAGCGCGGTCATCGGGTGCGGTGCCGGTAGTGAAGACCACACCGTCTTTGGTGCTCGCTAGCGCGAGCAGACCCTCTCCTGCTCCGCGCCAGGCGATTTCGACTCGACCTCGGCCATCGATCTTCACCAGCTCCCCACCCTTGAAGGGCGAGTCGGAGCCCGTGTCGTCGCCGACGGAGCCGATCCAGCGAAACGCAGGGAGACGGCCCTTCTCCCGTGAGCTGCTGAAACCGGCGAAGATGTCACCGCTTCCGGGATCGAAGGCGAGGGCGGTCGTCTCTTCGAGACCCGAGTCGTACAGGGCCCGCACCGACTTGCCCGTTCGCCGGTACACGATCCCGCGTTCACCGCCGCCGAAGACCATGTCGTCCGAATCGATGATGGCTAGGCTTCGTAGATGCTTTTCCTCGGCTTCGAACAGTGTCGTGCTCTTTCCCGGGGTCAGCTGTACGAGTCGACCTGGGTCGCCGGTCACGGCATAAATGTCGGAACCCTGCGACGCGAGAGCCCAGACGTAGCGCGCCTCCACTTCCGACCATCGCTCGACCTCGGAGCCCCGGACCCGCTGAATGACCCCGTCAGCCGCGGTGGCAAAGAGGACGTCTTTCCCCAGGCTCGCCACGGCGGTAATGACGCCTTCATCGGTCAGAGCGACCGGCTCCCCGCCGGGCTCGAGACGAAATAGGCCTTTGCCGGCCGTCCCCACGACCAGCGTGTTGCCCTGGCGCAGGACCGCCGTCACCGGCGCATCGAGCGCCTCGGCGAGCGCGTTCTGGCGCAGCCCCATCCGTATCCGCCCGCGCGCGGTCAGTCGGCTGGAGATCGGGTCGCCCCGGAAGATCTCCTGGGTGTCGCGAATGAAGAGCTCGCGAGTCGGCTCGCCCCAGGCCGAGCCCGACGCCAGCAGGATGGCCGAGGCGGCAAGCGGTGCGGTACTTCGTCTCAAAAGAATCATCTCCGAGGTCTCACGTGAATCTTGAAGGAGGCATCGCCGTCGACGACGGTGTCGAGCAGACGACTGGTCGAAGCGACCACTGAACCCTTACCCTGCGCCACGAATCCATCGGAACCCGATTCGATGAGGTGGGCCCAGGTTGGTGGCGGCGAAGAGAGGCGGGTCGAGCCGATGCTCAAGCTCGCTTCCGAAGAGAAGAGAGCTCCGACCAGAAGGTTCGTGGGTCGCCGCTCGAGCAGCATTACCAGGAGATCGTCCACCGTCTGCGCGCGGCGGCGACCGCCTTGCCGCGCCAACTCCACGTCGTATTCGTAGCCGCCGCCGACGAACACGGTGAGCTCGCCCTCGGCGCTCGGCGGCACCTCGACCCGGATCGACTCGCTGCGAAAGCCGCCCTGGTAGGCCCGCAGCCGAACATCGACGGTCAGGGATGTACCCGCCTGCACGTGGCGGTCCCGCGGTTCGGCCGAGACGATCGCAGCGCGACGAACCTCGGGTTCGAAGCGAGCCACGACCTCCACGCTTTCGAACTCGACCTCGCGGATGTCGTTACGAGCGATGATCGTGGCCAGGGACCGGATGTCGGCCGCGACATTGCCGGTGACTTGCACCGGGGAAGGGGCGGAATACAGTTCCTCGAGCTCGATGGCCCGGTCCTTCATGGCGAGGCGCATCTGCGCCTGAAGCGTCCCGCCGGAATCGACGTCGATCCGCCCCTCGAGAGTCGAGCTCACCACCGCTCCCAGCATGATGGGAAACCAAACTGGGTCGGAGACAACCTCGATTTCGGCCGTCTCCAGTCGGGCGTCACCCAACGCAAAAGACACGCGTACCGGAACCATCGCGGCCGATTGCCCCAGGCGTCCGGTAATGGCGGTCAGCCGATCGTTCTCGATGACACCGACTTCCTTCGCCGCGATCCCCTGCTTGTAGGAACCGGCTTCGCTGGCCAACGTATTCAAAACCGCGGCGGTCGCCATGGGAAACGAGGCTCGTCCCGAGCCCACGAACGGGTGGCCAAAGGCGAGGACCGACTCGCCATCGACGAACGTGACGGTTCCGATCGCGGCAATGTTGACGGCGCCCTTGGCCAAAAGCGCGGCGACCGGACCGGCGGGCCCGATGGGGAGCGCGACCACGCCGCCCACCGACCCCTCCTCGTTGGCGCTGAGGCCGCCGATCGCATGATGGCCTCCGGCCACGCTCACGACGGCTCCGGACGACCCGTCGAGCGCCTCGGTCAGGGCCGCTCTGGCGCCGGCGCTCATGCCGGACACCACCAAAGGCGTGGTGATCGGCGTCGCGTCGCGTCGGCCGGCCAAGACGGACGGAATGCGAGGCTTCGACCACTGCGGGTCGCGGCCGTGGATGGCGGCGGGGCCGAGTTCGGCGACCGACAACCTCGAAACGGCCCGTCGCGGACCGCCCGCACGACGAGCGGCCATCATGGACCGGATCGGCGTGATGCCCGCGATCGGCTCACGGACGAACGCACCGAATCGGTAGGCGACCGCTCCGACCAGGCGGCCGTCGATATACACCGGGCTGCCGCTCATTCCGGCGATCACGCCGGTAAACTCGATGTGCTCGCCGTGAAGGCGAGAAAGGATCACGTCGCCGCCCGGCCCCAGCATGTCTTCCATGACGCCGAGGACCTCGACTTCGAACGATTCTACTTCGTCGCTGGCGAAGACCGTATAGCCGATGCCCCGGTCACCCCGACGCACTTCGCTCAATTCGTAGATGGAATCGGCCCGGGTCACCGGAAACCCGTCGGCAAACTCGGGAGCCGGCGGGGGTTCGGCGGCGGCGGCCGAGCCCGAGATCACCAGAGCGGCCGTCAGGACCAGGGGGACGGGTCGCCTTCGTTGGGCAGACATCCAGGCCCGGGGCATACAGCATTGGGAGGGCGGACAGAAGCGATTCAAGGTGTCGGTCTTGACCACCCGAGGCGACCGATGCACCAGCCTGCCATGGCGGAAGTGAAGGCCCACATCACCGGCACGGTGTGGAAAATCGAGGTCAGCTCGGGCCAGGAGGTCGAAGAAGGCGACACGCTCGTGATCCTCGAATCCATGAAGATGGAGATGCCCGTGGAGGCGGATGACGACGGCACCGTCAAGGAAATCCGAGAGAAGGAAGGTCAGCCGGTCGATGAAGGCGACGTGCTTCTCGTCTTGGAAGATGCCTGAGCCGCGGGGGTACGACCCGTTCGCGGACGACGACTCCGCGGATCTGCTGCCGGGGACGACCGAGGTCTTGGTTCCCCCGCCGGCTTCGTCCGCGGGTCCCCCCCCCGATCGCGAGGCCCTCGGCCGCGCCTTCATGGCCCTCCGCAGAAATATCGACGACCGAGATGCCCACGCCGCGTTCGTCCACGACTGCATCCGGGCGCAGGAAGTCGAGTTCGCGGTCCGCTGCTATCGCGACCTCCGTGCCCGCCATCCGGACCACCCGCAGGTTCAGGCCCAGCTCGACCGCCTGGGCACCGTGCTCGGCTTCATGGTCATGCCCAAGGCCAACCCCAGCGAGGGGCCCACGCTGACGCGCCGGCTGCGCCTGACGCTGGGCATCGCGGTGGTCGCGGCGCTTCTGCTCGTCGGCGCAGTTCTAGTCGCCGGATGACGCGCCCGTCGTCGATGCCCGGGCCTGCTCGAGCCGCGCCATGTAGGCCTTGGTTACGGGGTCCGACGGCTGGATCTTTGCCGCCCGCCGGAGGTGACGCTCGGCCTTGTCGAGACGACCCTGCTTCAGGAAAACCTGTCCGCATACGCGGTGCGCGAGCGGGTCGTTCGACTTGGCCTCGATCGCCCATCGACAGTCGGAGAGCGCCGCCTGGTCATCGCCCGCCTTGAACTCCAAAAGCGCGAGATTGGACCGTACCGCCCCCAGATGCGGTGAGTGGTCCAGGGCACGGAGCAGAGCACGCCGGGCTTCGTCGAAGGACTGGCGCTGATATTCGAGCTGAAACGCGGTTATGAAGATATTTTCTGGCGCCCATGCGTGGTTGAGCGCCGAAGCCAGCACCGCGTTGGCCCGAGCGATCGTGTCGTCCGCCTTCTGCATATGGGCCTGTGCGATCCGGTCGTTGCCCTGTTTTTGGGCCTCCACCGCCGCGCGAAGGTGACTGACCGACATTCGGGAGAGCATGGAACCCAACGACTGGCGGTAGTAACTCTCGTGGGGATTGATGGTGATCGCGTTCTCGATCGCTTCTATTCGCCCTTCAAGCGTCGGGCGCACCGTGGGGTCGCCCACGAACGCTCGGTCGGCCCGGTCGACGGTATAGGCCGAGATGATCGTTCGGCCCGACAGCACGATGAGCAGCAGAACGCCGACCACCGCCAGCGGCCGGCCGACTACGGCCATGCCCGGGCGACCAGCCATTGCTTCGGGGATGGTCTGGCGCGGAGTGCCGAGACTCGGTTCGTACAGGACGGCAGTCGCTCCGAGCAGAAAGTACAAGAAGACGGAGCATACGACCGAGTCGAACCCGGCCAGTGAATACACGGCGTAGCTGAAGAACGACATGAGGACGCCGAAAGCCAGCGCCCGTTGAGGCAAGTCGTCGTCGTCGCGGCGAAACCGCACCCAGGATGACCGCAGCAATCGCCACAACAGCCAGAGGTATGCAGCCAGGCCGGCGATGCCGAGCGAGGCGAGAAGGTACAGGTAGTTGTTGTGTGGATTGTCGTGATTGGTCATCGGGTCGAGCGACTCCAGCCGCAGCGACTTGTGACTCATGAAGGCATACCGGTAGGTCTCGATGCCGATTCCGAAGAGCCACTGCACGTTTCGGCGCCATCCCACCTTGGCCCAGGGCTCCGGCGGCACCGACTGCAGCGGGACGTCTCCCAAGAGCTTGGGGTCCGCGCGCTCGCGATACTCGCGGCGGTCTTCGTCGAGTCGGGAAAGTGTTTCCTCGTGTCGAGTGAGCACGCGGATGCTCTCCGCCCAGAGGTGAGGGCGCGTGCCCTGTCCCTTGCCGAAATCGGTGCGAGACGAGTCGAACGCGGCCGGGATGGACCGGATCGTTCGCGCATACAGGTCTTCGGACAGCGAGGCCCATAGCCCGCCACCCACGACGAGAACGCCGAGGATCGTCCAGCATGTCGCCGCGACGCGCCGGCGAAGTTCCGGCCGCTGCCGAAGCAGTCCCGGCAGCAGCACGAGTCCCACCACCACCGCCGTGGCGCTTCCCACCCACGCGCCGCGAGTGCGGCTGCACACCAGGCCGATGATGATCCCGATGGCGCAAGCCATGAGGCCTCCCGCCAAGAGACGGTCGAAGCGGCGCAGATCAAGGACCGCAGCGGGACGAAAGCTCGGGAGGCCTTGGCTCCCCAGGATCGCCCACCGAGCCATCAGAACGAGCGATGCGAGCGCGAAGAGGCCGTAGACATTCGAACGGGCCTCGGGGGACCAGGAGGCCCACATGGACGGGACCGCGACCTGCAAGAGCAGCGTTGCCAACTGAAGGGACAGCACGATGGCGGCCCCGAGCAGGATCGTTTCCAGCCCGGAACCCCCAGTCCCTCGGCCGCTCGAGGTCTTGAGCGTCGACGCCTTGGAGCCGGAGCCGTCGGACTCGCGGTCATCCCGAAGGGTCTCGGCCACGGCGACGACCGCCATCAGTAGACTCAGGGGAAAGATCAGCGCCAGCGCATTGCCGGCGAAGGTGGCGTTGCCGAGGAACGAATAGACCTTGTTGTGCGGCGCGCTGAAGAACCCCAACGGATCGAGGCCGACGCGCTGGTGGAGCGAATACGTCCCGATCAGCCCCCCGACGACCACCAGACTTCCCAGCGCCAGGTAGGCTCCCCGCCGGCTTACGAGCGTCGTCGATACGACGCAGAACAGTGCTGCGCACGCCAGGTAGCCCTGAAAGCCAAACTGGCGCTCGTAGACACCGACCTCACTCGTGATGGGGTCGATGGAAACGAGGGTGGACATACCCACTGCTGCGAGCAGGGCGAACACGGGACCGATGAAGAGGGACGCGCTTCGCCAGTGGTAGCCGGGCCCGAAGGTGCCATTTAGCAGCCAGGCGATGAAGGTCAGGCCACCCCCGATTTTGAGGGTGGTCGCCTTGGGGACGTCGAACACCCGGTTGACGTAGCGGCTGAAGATCAGCGCCGTCGCGATCATGACGCCCGCAGCAGCGACGAACATCAGCGCTTCGAAGGCTCCGGCAAACAGCGGGGCCTGCGTCGCGGGCTCCTTCTTACGTGCCACGGGGGCCTGGTAGCTGCGAGATCCCCCTCTGTAAACGGGTATGCAGCGACCCGGGTCTCGGACCCTCTCGACAAGCGTGGACGAGACCCGTCGCCAATGATAGCCGTCGGCGGCTGAATTCGATGCTAGAGACGGTTAGCAAAGGTTTTCGGGCGGCCGGCAAGCGTCTGTCTGGCTCCACCCTCGACGACACGGCGGTCGAAGCCGCGGTCAAAGACATCCGGCTGTCTCTTCTCGAGGCCGACGTCGACCTCGACGTCGTGAAGCGCTTCATCGGACGGGTTCGGGAGCGGGCCAAGGCCGATTTGGCCAAGGGCTCCGACCACTTCCTGCGCGACGGCCAACGGGTCGACATCACCCCGTACCACCGATTCATCGCGATCTGTCAGGAGGAGCTGGAAAGCCTGATGGGGGGCGAGCCCGCCGCCGTCGAGTACGCGCCTTTGGGGGTCACCGCAATCATGATGGTGGGCCTGCAGGGCTCGGGCAAGACGACGACGTCCGCCAAGCTTGCTCGATACTTCAAGGAGCGCGAGTCCAAGCGGGTCCTCCTGGTTGCCGCCGACCTCCAGCGCCCAGCCGCCGTCGAGCAGCTCCAGACTCTGGGCAAACAGGTCGACGTGCCTGTCTTCTCGAAGTTGGGAGCCACCGCCGACGAGCTCTGCGGTGAGGCACTCGCCTACGCCGGGAAGACGAAGCGCGATGTCGTCATCTTCGATACCGCAGGGCGACTGGCGATCGACGAGACATTGATGGCCGAGCTGCAAACGATCAAGGATCGAACGAAGCCCCAAGAAATCCTCTTCGTCGTGGACGCCATGGTGGGGCAAGACGCCGTCCGCACGGCAAAGGCCTTCGACGAAGCCCTCACCACGACCGGCTTCGTCATGACCAAGCTCGACGGCGACGCCCGCGGCGGCGCGGCCCTGTCCATTCGGGAGGTGACGGGTCGACCGATCAAGTTCTTGGGCACCGGCGAAGGCACGGGAGCCTTGGAACTGTTCCGACCCGAAGGCCTGGCCTCGCGCGTACTCGGGATGGGCGACGTCCTGGGACTCGTGGGCGAATACGAGCGCCATATCGATCAGGAAAAGGCCGAGGACGACGCCGACCGGATGTTTCGGGGGCAGTTCGACATGGCGGACTTCGTGGAGCAGATCCGAACGCTGCAGAAGATGGGCAGCCTGACCGAGCTCCTGGAGAAGATGCCCGTCATGCAGCCGGGCATGCGGCCAGACGAGCGCGAGCTGCACAAGATCGTGGCGGTGCACGACTCGATGACGCCAACCGAGCGTCGTCGACCCGCCTTGGCTCGGGAGCCCAGCCGGCTGCGGCGACTGGGCCGGGGCACTGGACGCGGCGAGCCGGTCGTTCGCGAGGTTCTCGACAAGTTCGACACCATGCGACGCATGATGATCGCGCTGGGCGACCAGCCGTCGCTCTTGGCCAAGATTCCCGGCCTTCAGCAGCTGGCGCAGGTCCGGCAGCTCCGTGGACTCGACCTGAGCGAAATCTTCGGCGACGAGTTCGCGGAGGCTCTCGCACCTCCGGCTCCGGAGCCAGAAGTCGAGGAGCCCCTTCCGGCGCCTGAAACGCGCCAATCCGGAGGTCGGGAGTACTTTGCCAATTGGGGCAAACCCACAAGCGAGAAGCGTAAGTCGGACAAGGCCAAGGAGCGCCGCAAGAAAAAGCTGGCACAGAAGGCTCGCAAGAAAAACCGGAGGTGATTTTGGGCTTGGCCCAAGCGGTCATCGTCGGTCCCATGGCCGTCACGTTCATCATGAAAGCACCTGTACGCTTGCTGTGCGCAGTCGCGGTGGTCCTCGGGGCCCCGCTGGCGATGGCCACCGAAATCACGGAAATCACCGCCGAGGACTACTACGGCTTCAAGTACTTCCAGAGAGCCTTGGAGTTCCCGCAGGTCGCAGAGCTGAAAACGCGAGACAAGCAGGTCCGCATCGTCGCTCGCGACATGGGCTGGAAGAGCACGCGGCTGAAGGCTGCGCTCACCAAGGTCGATAGTCTGGGCGGCAATCCGACCGAGCTCGGAGCGGCGGCCATCAAGGCTGGCTTTGAAGACAGCCGGGTCAAGGGCCGCGTCATCGAGCTTCAGTTCGACGACACGGAACCCAAGCACGTCGTGGCCTACGTTCGCCTCCGCGGTTCGAAATCCGATGACGCCGTCAAGGATGCATCGGCCGTCGCGAACGCCGTGATCGCCAATGCGCCCTTCGTTTCGACGGCGAGCCTGTGCCTCATTCACCCCAAGGCGCCGGACACCAACAAGACGTGCGTCTGGTCGGCGAAGATCGGCCGTAGCTCGATGGAGAGGATCGAAAAGAAACGGATCGAGGCATACGGTCAGCGGCTTTACGCGCGCATGTTCGAAGACGTTAAGGCCCTCGGCCCTTACTGACCGTCTGCCACCAGCCAACGAGATTCGGGGCCAGGACCGGGCTCGACGGCCTCGATTACAGGAAGCTCGCCTCTCGAGCGTAGTCGAAGCACCGCGCAACGTCGTCCCCGCCCAGGATTCCGGCGGTTACCAAGAGCTCGACCTCACGCCGCAGGTCGGTCTGAAGCATGTACGTGGCGTCGGTGTTGATCGTGAAGCGGACGTCGTTGTCCAAAAACGTTCGTATCACCTTCGCCATCTCGTCCAGGTCGCGAACGGCTCGTGTGTGCAGATTGGAGGTCGGGCAGATCTCCAAAGTGATACCTTCCTCCCGAAGCACCTTCATGGCTTCATCGCTGTAAGCCGCGCGAATGCCGTGCCCGATGCGGTCGACAGCGAGGGTTCGCACCGCTGCGATGACGCCGTCGCCGGCGGTGTGGGGCGTTTCACCGGTATGAACCGTCGTTTTGAGCCCCGCGTCCTTCGCGCGGCGAAAGATGCCGGCGAATCGCTCGGCGCTCGCGGGCTGGAGCTCCAGATTGTTACTCTCCGTTCCCGCCAGGTCGATGCCCACGACGCCCCGGTCTCGCCAGCGGATCGCCTTCTCGACGATGATCTCGTTGAGGTCGGCATCGAACTCACGGGCCAAACAGAAGATGAGTCCGGCATCGAGCCCGTACTCGAGGCACGCTTGATCCATGCCGCGAATCGCCGCGAAAATGATGTGGTCGAGGTCGCGCTCTCCCCCCAGGTTCCGTTTCATCGGATTGAAGCGCAGCTCCATGCGCGACACTCGGGAGCCGCGATACTCCTTGGTGATGACCTCGTACACCGCGCGCTCGATGGCGTGGGGGCTGGACTGAATCCTCTCCGTCCACTGGTGCATGATCCGGATGTAGTCCTCCAGGCTCTGCACCTTGTCGGGACTCGAAGTCACCAGGTCGACGAAGTCGAAGTAACTGCGGACGGGCAGCTTGAATCCCTGGTCATGGGCCATCGAGAAAAGGATGTGCGGGGCGACCGCGCCTCCGAGGTGAAGATGAAGCTCGGTGAGTTCTTCGGGGAGGCCCGGAATGGGCTCGCGCTCCGGGGTGCGCAGCGGCGGTACGGGTACCTCGACCATCGGTCAGCCGTCGTCGTCCTTCGAGAGAAGGTCCAAGATGATCTTCACCCGCCGCGCCAGATTGTCGCCTTTGCGATGCCCCAACAGGTCGGTGGCCTGAAAGAGCACGAAGAACAAGAGCTCGCTGAGCGCATCTGACAGCTCCTGGATGCCCACGCCTTGCTCGGTGGCGGCCAGCAGCAAGGGCGCCGCCTCGAGCTCACCGCGATTCGATATCGCGACCTCGCGAAGCACGTGGCTCATCGCATGCGAGGGGTCATCGACGAAGGCCCGCACTGCGTCGATCAAAGCGGTCCTTCGCGGGCTATTTCCGAGTTCCTGGGTCATCTCGCGGAGCGCCATCGCGTAGACATCGATGACGTCTTTGGCTTTGGACCGGCTGACCTGCTCGGCCCGCCGCGGAGTCATGGCCCCGGGCTCGGGATTGGATACCTCGACCAGGCCTTGCTGGATGAGGCGATACACGAGACTCGTTACCTGATACTCGCTACGGCCCAAGAGCCGCATGAGCTCCGCGATCGTGGCCGAACGGGGAAGCTGGCGCAGAAGGCTCGCGGCTTCGTCGTCCGCCGTCTCTTGAGCGCGGGCCGTCAGGTCGGCGCTTTCGCTCACCTCCGCCCCGCGTCGGACCAACGTGGCCTGCGAACTAATGCGTTGGCGAAAGACCTTCATCTCATCGAGGCGACGCAATGCATCCATGAGCAAGCCCTGCGTCGACAAATGGATCCGAGACTCGGCGAGCGCTGCCCCACTGATGCGGGCGAAGGACCAGGTCCCGGTTTCGGCCCGGAGCATGTTGTCGAAGATGTCTAGCAATTGAGCTTGCACCATCGACCAAAGCTCGTGCGCGGCGATGAACCCGCAATCGACGCAGGCCTGGCCGATGGGCGAACCCCCATGGCGAATCGCGGTCTGAAGCTGCTCCCGCGTGATCTTGCCCCGACGGACGAGAAACTCGCCCAGACGGTCCTCCACCGCCGTCGACGAAGCCCAGACCACGTCGCCATCATGAAGGTAGATCGATCTCTGAGCATCGAGATCGGCAACCGTCAGGACGCCGCTTTGGCATCCCGATGCCAAAAACCCGATGAAGTCGATCAGCGAGAGTCCGTCCTCACTCATCGAGCCGGCGACGACGACTCGGTGGGCATCGCCCAAGCCAGGCTCATGAGCGGATGGATGGAGCGATCGGAGGACGGTCCACCCGGGGTCGGTGTGCAGCAACTCCGCCCGCTGTAAGCGATGCTGGAGAAGCGCGATGATCGTGGGGTCGGAGGACGTCAGCTGACCGTCAGCTCGCAACTGAACCTGCCACTCTCCTCCGCGACGATCCAACCGCTCCAGGTCGTCGGTCGTATCGTTGGGTTGGGATGGCCGAGTGTCCGTCATGGCTCCGCGGTGGAGGAAAGCACGAGACGAAGGTCATCGCGCCCCAGGGGTACGTTTTTGATGCCAGGTCCGGACGAGAGGTCTCGCTCGCCGCGGGTCATGGCGTTGCCGTCGAGGTCGAGGCGCGCGGAAACGTCGAGCGGCCCCGTCCACGGCATCTCTTTGATCATTCGATTTTGTGGTCCGAGCTCGAACTCCAGGGGAAAGGCGGGCTGGGCAACCCTACGCACCGCCAGCGGCGGTCCTTTGCCCTGGGCCGCACTGGAGCGCGCCGTGATGAACAGCACGGCATCGGGCGGAACGAAAACATCGGAGGCGACCTCGACCCGCCCGCGAACGAGCTGCCCCGATTCGGTCGGACCGCTTTCCGCCTCGGACGGGCGCTCCTCGGTCCGTCCCGGCATCGGTCCTCCAGAGAACATGGTGGCCTCGGGCGGCTTGCCCTTGTTGGCCACGTAGATGCCCACCACGATCAAGGCCAGCATTGCGACGAACACGAGGACGTTGGATCCCACCGAAGAGTTTGGAGCCGGGGCGGCGGGCGGAAGCTCGGCCGCGGCCAGCCGCAACATGTCTTGCTCGGATGGTGGGTCCTCGTCCGGTGGCGCAATCTTTGTTGCGTCGATGACCTCGGCGCCGCACGCCGTGCAGAAGCGGGCCGCGGGCGTCAGGGGCTCGCCACAGCTCGCGCAGCCGGCCGTCCTCAGGTTCTGACCGCAGTGCGGGCAGAAAGATGCTGAATCTGGGGTGATCTCCTTACAGTGGTAACACTTCATCGATAGCCTCTGCTGGCGCCTGAGCTTCTAGACCTCGCAGATGCCTCACATTTTCCCGAGACGACAGGAAAGCCAACAGGAACGGCCACTCCTTCGCTCCGAAACCGCAGCCCAAACCGGCCGGGGGCCCGACGTGGCCCTTGCCACCCTCGTGCGCAGCGTCCTGAGCAGGGTCTGGTCCGCAATGGCCTGTGGCCCAACGAGATCAAAGCCCCTTCACGTTGAATTCGCTCAGCGGCAAGGAGTCGCAGCTCGGATGCTCCGCAAGCTCCCCATCGGCGTTGTGGATTTTGTCTGGAGCCCGGCAAAGCGTTGCGCCGCAGACTCGTGCGACTCGCGACTCTTCGATTCGCCTACCGTCGCTTCTGAAAAGAATGTGGAGGAATGCGGGCCCGGAAAGGAACAGCTCGGCTCCCCAAAAATTTCGTCGCAGGGATCCGCCGTGATTCTCACCATCTAGCAGAACGTGGGAGTCCGACCGCCAAATGGACCATTGACGGCATTCCCGGGCCGCAACACGTTGCGCTTCGCGGCTGACGCGGAGGCGGTGAAGCGCCGATGCGCAGGTGGTCGGAAGTACACGGGTCATGTCGTCTGTGGCTGAGCGGTTGGAGGAGTCGAGACAAACGTCGAATTCGATTGGCGCTGCGTTGGTTGCCAAGCCTCGCCTTGAACACGCACGGGTTCCTAGGCCGTCCAACGGGGCTGGGGGAGGTAGCAGTGGAGATCGAACCGCGGCAGGCTGTCTTGGAGTTGGGGCACGCGCGCTGTTGAGCCTCGACTCGACGCAACGAGTTCATCGACATGACATCGAGAGCATCCGCAGGGGGCAATCTCCCTGCGGGCCATGGGACGGAGCGCCGTCGAGGTCTGCCTGGCCTCGACGGTCCGGGGGTTCACTTGCCTCCGCGTCATCCGCGGCGTTACGCGCCAAAGGAGAATGAGTGGGGAGGGAATCCTTGCAGGTAGCCCAGGCCTCCCCCGAGTCGTGCACAGCGCTCTGCTGCTCGCCGTACTCGGGGGAGGCCTCGGCTGCCAAGAGTCCCGTCCCGGACGCTCCCCTACGGCGCCACCCCCTCGAAGCGATCTCTACCTGCGGATCCGAAGCCTTCTGAGCTTACCGCCTCAGGATCCCGAGCGAGCCGAGGAACTCTACCCGCTGGTTGCCACGCTGTGCCGACCGGGACCGGATCGGGAGGCCTTCTTTCGAACTGCCCGCTGGTCGGTCGGGCAGGGCACGGAGACCCAGCAGCTCACCGCCGTGCTCGCCGTGGATGTCTTCGAGTACGCGGCGACCGCATGTGCGCGGACGCAGCCGGACGGTGCGCTCGACTTCTTGCAACAAGCCCGCTCCATCGTGCCGGACGACCCGCACGTCGACGTCCTGATCGCGCGTCTCTCGGCGGCTCTCGACCGCTTCGAGGAAGCCGAGGCTGCGGCGCAGGCGGCCCGCGACAAAGGCTCCAACCACGCGATCGCTTTGCTGGCGAACATCCAGGCCCGAACCGCCCGAAACGCGCGCATCGGCTACGAGCCGGGCATGCTCGATGAAGCGCTGGCCACCGTGTCGGTCGAGCCGACGGGGAAGTGGCAGGCCATCGACCTCTCGGCGCTTCTGGCAACGCGGGCGCGGCTCTTGAACGAGCGCGCCCTGTGGGAATCCGGCGACGAGCGGCAGAAGACGCTCCTCGAAATGCGGGTCGTGTACGGAAGGCTCTCGAAGGCCCCGTTCGTGAGGTCGATGCGCCAGCGAGCCCTCGACGAGCTCTGCTTCGACACTCCGCTACTTCTCGGGGCCGACGATTCGTTTTGCCGTCGTGCGGCCGAGGAGTTCGCAATGCTGGGGGGAGGCGCGCTCAGCGGCCTTCTTCCTCGTGAGGTTCCCGATGCCGACCGCACGCGCGCCGAGGGGCTGAAAAGCTTCGCTCGCAAGGCCGCAGACCTTCCTCGCGGGGCGACGGTCGTCGTCGTGTTCCGCGGCGACGAAGCGGAGCTGATCGAATGGGGGCGCCCCGCAGCGGAAGTCTTGGCGCGACTCGAGTCGCGACATCCGCGCTGGGCCGTCCTCGACCGGGCAGCGAGCGAACGGGGTTCAGCCGTGGTCACGCGGGTGCTTACGCTCGCCGGAATCGAGCCGGCGACGCTTGTTGCCGCGCCCCGTTCAGCCTTGGTATCGCCTTGCTTTGCTGCCCTCGTCGCCGGCCGGGAAGCACCTTCGCCGTGCCCGATCGGTGCGGATTCAAGGTCGAATCTCGAACGAGCGGCTCCAGCGCAGATGGTGGTCTTGGTCGGCCGAGATCTGGACGCGGAGCTGTCCGACTTCCAGCTCTACGAGCTACCCACCTTTTTGCTGTCGTTTCGGAAGACGGAAGCCAAGACTCCGCCCGATGGATGGTTCAAGAGTCTGAGCGATGTTTGGTTCATCTATCGCCCGCCCGCTGGTTGAAGTGGCGCTTTTGGCAAGTTGTGCGTCCGCTCCGGCCGAGCGAGGTATCGCTCTGGGGCTCTTCTCGCGGGAGGCGACGTTCGACTACGCACCCCTGGTCCAAGAGATCGTCGAGACCGGAGCCACCCATATCGAGATCGTTTGGGTCTGGTGGCAAGACGACGCGCGCTCGACCGAGATCCGCCCCGTCGAGGCGCTGAGTCCGACCAAGCGGCAAGTCCTTCGCACCATCCGCCAGGCGAAACGGGCGGGACTGCACGTGACCGCTTTTCCCATCATACGCCTGCTGCACGCGGGCGACGGCGAGTGGCGGGGGAAGATTCAGCCCGTCAGCGAGGACGCTTGGTGGACATCGTACGGGGCCTTCGTTCTGGAGTCGGCTCGGTGGGCCCGCAGGGCCGGGGCGGACCGCTTTTCGGTGGGATCCGAGCTGCTGTCCCGCGAGCCCATGCGCTCGCGCTGGCTCGACCTCATCGACCGCGTCCGTGTGGAGGGTCCTACGCTGGAACTCCTGTACTCGGCCAATTGGGACCACTACCGACCCGTGTCCTTCTGGGATGCCGTGGATGTCATCGGCTTGACGGGCTACTACGAGCTCACCCGGGACCTCGAAGCGTCCGAAACGACCCTTCAGGGCGCCTGGGAGCGCCCGCGAGGGGAGCTCTTGCAGTGGAGCGAGGCCCTGGGCCGACCATTCGTGTTCACCGAAGTTGGATACCCCAGCCTCGACGGCGGCGCGGCTTGGCCTTGGGATGAGACGCGGGAAGCACCGGTGGACCTGGAGGAGCAGGTGCGCGCCTATCGAGCATTCATTGCGGCCTGGTCGGACACGCCCGCCTTGGCTGGTGTCTACTTCTGGAACTGGTTCGGATTCGGGGGGGCGACCGACGGGAACTACACCCCACGAGGAAAGCCGGCGGCCGAGGCCATCGGGGAGTGGTTCACTTCGAAACGCTCAAATTGCACGTCGAGTTTACGACTCTGACGCGCGGTGTTAGCTTGAAGGCTAGCACTGACGATGATGCGGCTGAACGACATCGTGCAGCGGGTGAAGTCGTACCATCCGCTGGCCGACGTCGACCTGATCAAACGAGCGTACGTATTCTCCGCCAAAGCGCACGAGGGACAGGTTCGCAAGTCAGGCGAGCCGTACTTCGTTCATCCACTCGAGGTGTCGGGAATGCTCGCCGACATGAAGCTCGACGAGTACGCGATCTGTGCCGGCATCCTTCACGACACGGTTGAAGACACGACCGCAACGATCGAGCAGGTCGAGGAGATGTTTGGCCGCGAGGTGGCGGACATCGTCGACGGCGTCACCAAGCTGAACATTTCTTTCAACTCGCAGTTCGAGAAGCAGGCCGAGAACTTCCGGCGAATGCTGGTGGCGATGGCCAAGGACATTCGGGTCATCCTTGTGAAGCTCGCCGACCGTTTGCACAACATGCGGACGCTCGACCACATGCAGCCCGACAAGCAGGAGCGCATCGCCCAAGAGACGCTCGACATCTACGCCCCGCTGGCCAACCGCCTCGGCATCTACTGGATGAAGGCCCAGCTGGAAGACCTGTGCCTCAAGTATCTTCACCCCAAGGAC
>CAYYOT010000067.1:0-23791 GCA_964473255.1 uncultured Myxococcales bacterium
TCGGAGACTACGACGTTGATAGGCCGGGTGTGTAAGCGGTGCGAGCCGTTCAGCTAACCGGTACTAATCGCCCGTGCGACTTCACCATTCCCAATTCGTCAGGGTCAGGGTTGAGCGAATCCAGACCAGAAGCTCGAGACGCACTTTGAATTCATGAACGTATCACCAGTTTCCGGTGGTCAAAGCGTGGGGGTCACACCCGATCCCATTCCGAACTCGGAAGTTAAGCCCCACAGCGCCGATGGTACTGCAGGGGTAGCCCTGTGGAAGAGTAGGACGCCGCCGGATTTTTTTCCCAGCCCCGGGGTCGGTTCCGACCCCGGGGTTTTTTTCTCGCAGAGTCGAGAAGCGAGCATCGAGCGCCCGAGCACGGTCGGCCCTTTCAGCCGGCGCGAGAGTCCTCGGGGGGCAGGCTCAGCCGGCCGGTGGGCTTGCGAGGGTCATCGGTCAGCGACAACTGGCCGTACTCGGCTCGCGAGCGTCGGATCACCAGATCGAGCGCTGCATCACACGCGATCCGGAGCGACGAGCCGGGGGGCGCGCGGCGCCGCTGCTGGCGGATGAGCGGAAGGCATTCGCGGCTCCCTCGGCGGCCCAGAATATCGATGGCCGCCACCTGAAGGATGCCCCCGCGGCCGGCGAGTTCCAGGCAGAAGGTCAACAGGTCGTCGTCGTCGACGTCTTCCAGCACCTCGAGCGCGGCGACGAGGTGCCCCGGTGACAGGCCTGCCTCGAAGAACGTCTCCGCCACCATGCGCCGGCCCTCGGGGCCGAGCTGGCAGGCCGCGATCTCCATCGCTCGACGCGCTACCCGGAGGTCCGAGTCATGCATTGCGGATCGGAGGGTATCGCCCTGGTCCTCGGGACCGAGCCGTCCCAGCTGAGTCAACGCGCGGAGCCGGTGGTCGGCTTCTTTCGCGTGAAGCGCCATGTGGCGCAGGACCGGCTCCCCGTCCGCACCCAGTCGACTCGCGGCCAAGAGCCGGTTGGCGGGGTCGGGATCGGCGAGTGCTCGCAAAAGTAGCGCTTTGAGGTCGGCGGCGCTCTGAGTCTGGATAAGGGTCTGCAAAGCCAATCGGCGAACAGCCGGGGCATGGGACTCGGTCGCCAGCCCGTGGAGGACGTTCTCAGGATGCACCGCCGACCGTAGCTGTTTGCAGACGGCGAGAAGCTCGTCGATCAGGCGACGCGGATCCCGAGGGTCGGGCAGAGTCGCGAATCGGTCGAACCGCAACCAGCGGTCCGCGATCTCGAGCTGATCGTTTGGGCGGGTCCAGTTCTGCAGACCGAGCCCCTGCCAGACGGCCGACCAGGACTCGGGTCCCCGCAGGGTGCAGCGCTCCTCGAGATCGACCAGCAACGGTGGATGCTCGAGCCCGAGCGAGGTGAGGTCGACCCGGATACCGATCCATACCGCCTGCATTCCGGACGAGGCGGATTCGGTGCGAGGGTCGGGGCCGACCCAGACCTCGACGCGGGCCCCCTCGATGGTGCCGGCGGCGACGGCCTGCGGCCCTCGGCGACGTGGTGCCGGCCAGTCCAAAGACCGGCAAAGCGATCGCAGTCCCCAGTACATGCGGTGTAGCGGAAGCTGCGAGAGCGCCCGTCGCGCCGGAACACTCAGCGCTCCCAGAGCCAGGGGGGCGACGGCCAGTCCGTAGATCGACGCGGCGACGGGATCGAGCACCTTTCGCTACCGTACCTGAGGTCGGCCGGGGACGGCACCACTTGCCGACCTACGCGCGGCGTGCTGGGGAATCAGGCGTGAGCGCACCACGGGTTCTCATTGATGAAGAGACCCTGCAGCAGCGCGTGCGAGAGCTCGGCCGCGAGATCTCGCGCGCCTACCGGGGACGGCATCTGGTGGCGGTCGGCGTGCTGACGGGCAGTTTCGTGTTCATGGCCGACCTGGTCCGTGCGATCGAAGGGGACGTGGGTTGTGAGTTCCTCGGTCTCTCGTCCTATGGTTCGGCGACAACGACTTCGGGAGTCGTGGCCTTCACCAAGGATCTGTCGGCGCCCATCCAAGGCGCGGACGTATTGATCGTGGAGGACATCATCGACACCGGATTGACCATGAAATACCTGCTCGACAATCTTTCGACGCGCCAGCCCGCGTCGATCCGGGTGGCCTCGCTCCTTTCGAAGCCTGCACGCCGTCGCGTTGCGGTGGACATCGACTTCCTGGGCTTCACCATCGAGGACCGCTTCGTCATCGGCTACGGGCTCGACTACGACGGGCGGTACCGAAATCTCCCCTACATTGGAGTGCTCGAGCCATCATGAAAGCGCGATTGCGATGGCTGGCCATCGCTGCTGCCTTCGTGACGCTCGTCGTCGGGGTCGTATATGGCCTGTCGCTCCTGAATTCGCAGCGCTACTACCTCGTGGTCCAGCCCGGACTGGTCGAGGTCGGTCGAGGACGGATGTTCCCCGTGGGGCACGAGCCTTTCGTTCCTCAAGAGCCCGGCGTGCGGCGGGCGTACGAAAGCTTCGAGCTACCCGGAGGGCTGCGCGTGCCCGAGGGGACGACGATGTACTTGGATCGCGTGCAGTTCGACCAAGCGCTCTACCGGCTGCTGATGGAGGCGTCGCGATTCGCCTTGGCCAACGACTCGGGGCGGTCGGCGGACCTAGTCGAAGGTTACCTGAAGCGTTTGGGGGCGCTCCCGGGGGTAAGCATCGAACAGCAAGTTGAATTGCAGAGACTGCGCGGCGAGGCGAGTTTCGCGCGGGGACGAGACTGGGTGCGTCAAGCGATCGACGCCTTGGAGAAGGCCGACCGGGCGTTCAAGGGGGCCGACCGCTCCGAATCGGCGGAGAGCGTCGAACGATGGGCGGAGCGGGCGAGGCGCGCACGCCGGGTGCTCGCCGCCCGTGAGTCTGCGAAAGCTCCACGCGGCTCGGGGCCTTCGACGCAGGCCGTTACGTCGACGACGGCGACAGCCACGGTCGCTGAATGAGAGTTCATTCGTATTGCAGCGCAACCCGTGCTGCTTTGTGGGTTGATTCCTGGAAAAAAAACGATGTACCCCTCGCCCCGCTTCAGACAGGCCTAGGTAGGACCCTAAGACGCGGCCCTACCTTTGTCCGTCCAGCTCAAGAAGGCGAACCTAATGGCGTCAATCGAAGACAAGGTTAAGTCGATCATCGTCGAACAGCTCGGTATCCAAGAGGATGAGGTGAAGCCCGAGGCTTCCTTCATCGACGACCTGGGTGCGGACTCCCTCGACATCGTAGAACTCGTAATGGCGATGGAAGAGGAGTTCGAAATCGAGATCCCCGACGAAGAGGCCGAAAACATCAAGACTGTCGGCGACGCGATCAAGTACATCAACCAGAACAAGCCCGCCTGAACCGCTCGGTCGCGGCGAGCGACGAGGTTCGTCATGACCCGTCTGATGGATCACAAGGGGCGACCACGGGTCGTCGTAACTGGCATGGGCGCGGTGACGCCGTGCGGACTCGACCTGGCGTCCACTTGGGAGTCGGTCTTGCTCGGGAAGACCGGCGTCGGACCGATCACTCACTTCGACTGCACGGCTTTCGACACGAAGATCGCCGGCGAGGTATCCGACTTCGACGAAGGCGCCTTCATGGACAAGAAGGAGGCACGGCGGACCGACCGGTTCATCCACTTCGCGCTCGCCGCCTCCGACATGGCCATGGCTTCGGCCGCGTACACGGTGGATCCTTCGGAAGCGGACCGCGTCGGCGTGATCTTCGGCGCCGGGCTCGGGGGCTTGGCGACCATCGAAGCCAACCACCGACTGGTCGAAACGCGAGGCCCTCGGAAGATCTCGCCGTTCTTCATTCCGGCGCTGATCGTCAATTTGGCCCCCGGTCAGATCTCGATTCGCATCGGTGCTCGCGGCCCGAACTGGTCGCCGGTGTCAGCGTGCAGCACCAGCGCTCATGCGCTGGGGGAAGCGGTGGAGCACATTCGCCGCGGCGCCTGCGATGCCGTGGTAACGGGAGGAGCCGAGGCGACGATCACGCCGCTCGGGATCGGCGGCTTCAATGCCATGAAGGCGCTGTCCACCCGCAACGACGAGCCGGAAAAGGCATCGCGGCCATGGGACAAGGAACGCGACGGCTTCGTCATGGGCGAAGGTGCGGGTGCGCTGGTCGTCGAGTCGCTGCAGCATGCGATCGACCGCGGCGCGAACATCCTCGCCGAGGTCGTCGGATACGGCGCCTCGGCCGATGCTTTTCACATAACGAAGGTCGGTGACGGCCCGCAGCGCAGCATGCAGTTGGCCCTGGAGGATGCGGCCATGACGCCGGATGAGATTCAGTACATCAACGCACATGCGACCTCGACTCCGGCCGGCGATCCCAAGGAAGTCGAGGCGGTCAAGCAGGTGTTCGGCGACCACGCAGCCAAGATGCTGGTGAGCTCCACGAAGTCGGCTCACGGTCACATGCTCGGAGCGGCGGGCGCCGTCGAAGCGATTCTCACCATCCGCGCGATCCAGGAGGGCCTCGCCCCGCCGACCCACAACCTCGATGATCCTGACGAGGGGTGTGACCTCAACTTCGTCCCCCACGAGCCGCAGCGGGCGGCCATCGAGACCGCCCTCAGCAACTCCTTTGGGTTCGGCGGAACCAACGCCAGCATCATCCTCCGGAAGGTAACGGATCAGTGAAGATCGCGGCGGGGTCCGACCACGCCGGCTTTCGTCTCAAGCAGCATCTCGTCGAGTTTTGCCGTGCGAACGGGCACGAGGTGGTCGACCTCGGCCCGCAGACCGATGAACGCTCCGACTACCCTGACTTCGCCTCCCGGGTCGCCGAAGCGGTGGCGTCGGGGACCGTCGACCGGGGGCTTCTGGTATGTGGATCGGGCATCGGTGTTGCGATGACCGCCAACCGATTCCGCGGGGTCCGCGCGGTTCCAGCCGTGATGGAGAGTCAGGCCCGGCTTGCTCGCCAGCACAACGATGCCAACGTCGTCTGCCTCGGGCAGCGCCTGACGGCGGCGGAGTTGGCCGAGTCTATCGTCGCCGTGTTCCTGACCACGCCCTTCGAGGGAGGTCGGCATCAGGCCAGAGTCGAGAAGCTCGAGCGGTTCGGCTCGGGCGACTGAACCAGTCCGAGAGCGCGGGCCAGGGCTTGGCAGGATCTCCGGGCCCCACTAGTCTTCCGGCAACGTGCGTTTGGTCTCCTCGGCTCTCACCCATGTCGGGATGAAACGCGACCACAACGAGGACGCGTACTTCGCCGCCGACGACCTCCAGCTCTACGTCGTGGCCGACGGAATGGGCGGACATGCCGCCGGTGAAGTCGCGTCGTGGGAAGCCGTCGACGCCGTGCAGGGCATGGTTCGTCGCTCACGCGCCCTGATCGATGCCTACGTGGAAGAGGCGACCGACGAGGCCTTGGGCCAGCTGCGTCGGCTCGTGGAAAGCGCGATTCAGTCCGCGACGTACATGGTCTTCGGGCTGGCCGAGCAGGATCCCAACTCCAAAGGGATGGGCACGACCATCACGGTGCTCCTCGGAGTCCGCAACGTGGCCGTCATCGGGTCGGTCGGCGACAGCCGGGCATATCTCGTTCGGGGACATCGGACCTGGCAGGTCACCGAGGACCACACCCTGGTCCAGCTCCAGATGAAGGCGTGTCTGATCTCGGGCGAGCATGCGCGCCTCTCGGCTCTCTGCTACGTCATCTCCCGGGCCGTGGGGCCTCGCGACTAAGTGCAGGTCGATACTTTCGTGGTGCCGGTACAGGCCAAGGACCGCTACCTCCTCTGCTCGGACGGGCTGCATGGCTATCTGCAGCCCCATGAGATCGCTGGTTTCGTTGCCGACCGGCCGCTGGAGGACTGCTGTGCCGAGCTCATCGACGTGGCGAACGAGCGCGGTGGAAAGGACAACATCACATGCGTGGTGATCGAGTCTTTCGGCGATTGAGCGGCGCGGCATGGCCCCCCGCGTGATCGATGGTAGAGCGCTCGGCGATGAGCTCATCCGCTCGAGTCGAGAGGGGCCGGTCTCCGTCGAGCTGGCGGCCGAGCGTCTAGGTTCCGAGCGACCCTTCCGTGCTCGCTTGATCGCGAGTCGAGGCCGGGTTCCGCGCGGCTCCGAGTCCGAGACGCTCAAGTGGATGGTACTGTCCGTCTGGTGCCTGCAGCTCGAGTTTGGGAGCCGTTCGCTCGACTACGAGCCCGAGCTCGGAGGGGCGATCGTCGACCTCTGGTCTCACGCTCGAGCAGCGGCCGGGAGCTGCGCCGATGCGCTTCGCCGGATCGGCGGTCCACGGTCGGTGCTCGTGGCCGATCTCGATCGGTTGACCGACGAGTTCGATACTTGGCCACCCGAGGTGAATGCCGTCATCCGTAAGGTCGACGGCGTGCGTCCGGTCCTCGCGGTCCTGGCGCGAGCGGAGTGTCGTCCCGAGCTGTCGCTGCGGGTACTGGCGCGGCTCGTGGAAGCAGGTGTGCTGATGGTGGGTTCCGTCGAGCCCGACGCGCGGGAGTCGGTGGTCTCGCCGGAGCCGCTGCCGGAGTGATCCGCACTCAATAGTGGATCCGTACGAGGTACAGGTGCTCGGCTGGTGCCGGGTTTGCCGTGAGCCTTCGATCCCGCTGGAGGGCGAGGTCCGCGAGACGCCCGGCGGGGGCGCCGCTTCGAGCCTCCCGCAATGTCGTGGCGACCAGGACCCGGACCTGCTGGCGAAGAAAGCCTCGCGCGTGCAGGTCGAAGCGTAGCGTGAGCTGGTCGTCCAGGTGAGCTGGTCGGACTTCGATGCGGTCGATGCGTTTGACCGTCGACTGCTCGGCGGGCGTATGGCGCGCAAAGGCATACAGGTCGGTTCGGCCCACGAGGGGGAGCAGAAGCTCACGAGCGGGGGCGAGGAGGTCGAGATCGCCCGGCCAGAAGTACGCGTAGTGGCGTCCTCGAGCCGAGTACTGCGCCTGGAAACGCCCGTCGATCCGTTTGAGGCTTCCGATGGCCAGCTCGATGTCGCCCGGAGGCGCCACCGCCTCGCGGATGGCGTCGAGGTCGACCTTCCGCAGCGTATGAAACGATACGACTTGACCGCAGGCGTGCACACCCTTGTCCGTGCGTCCGCCGACCGCAAAGCGGCGAAGGTCTGGAACCAGTGCGGCCATGCGCTCGCGCAGCAGGCCCTCCACCGTTCGTTGACCGGGTTGACGGGCAAAGCCAGCAAAACGCGAGCCATCGTAGGAGAGCTCCATGCGTATGGTCTGGCCGCCCATGCCGCTCGTCGAACGTAGTCCATGCGTCGGGTTCGAGGGTGAGGAACTTCGAACCCAGCCGCGGACTGAGGTAGAAGGCCATATGTCGGCCGAAGGGCAGGGCGGAGGTCCGCCCCCGCTGCCGAAGCCCCAGCCGAAGGCGGTCCGCCCGGAGTCGAGGGATAGGCCGCCGCCGAGCGAACTGCCCGCCACGCCGTCATCCGGGCTGGAATCGATGTGGCTGTACCAGCACGCCGGCCAGGTTTTCGGACCGGTTTCGGCCCGCGAACTGCTGCGGATGCTCTATGACGGGGACCTCGACTTCGAGGTCTTGGTGGCCCCGGACGGTGGTGAGTTCAAGCCCGCGCGGCGCTATGGCTTGTTCCGCTCGCAAAAGACGAAGATCGACAGTCACCGGGCGCAGGTCCGTACCGCGGAGTCTCGACAGGCCCGGGAACGGTCCCGTCGATTCCGCCGAGTCATCCGCGCGATCGCGGTTTCGGCCCTGGTCCTGGCCGGCGGCGGTTGGGCCCTCCAGTCCTGGATCCGGTCGTCCCGCCTGGCCCAAGCCGAGGCGGCGAAGCAGCGAGAAGAACGGCGTTTGCGAGAGGAGCTGGATAGCTTGTTGTCGCGGGTCACGGTCGAGCCCCCGCTGGAACCGCTGATCGACGGTGCGGCTCCGACCTCGACCGACAGGCCAGCCAAGAGCCCGAAGAGGCGCAGAAAGACCCGCCGCAGCCGTCGGCCCTCGAGCGCCGTCGGCCCTCAGCTCACCGATGAGGAGATCCTGCGCGGGGTGGCCTCGGTGCTGCCGCGGTTCAAGCGCTGCATCGTCGAGCAGATCCAGCGGTCGGCCGACAGCGTCCCCGAGCGGATCGTTTTGCAGTTCGCGATCGGTAACGACGGTCGAGCCAAGAACTTCACGGTCGAGGACCGGATCCTCCGACGGTCACCTCTTCAGCCCTGTCTCACGAAACAGATTTCGACGGCTCGATGGCGCGCCTTCAAGGGCGAGGTTCGCAACGTGGAATACCCCATTCGAATCAACCGCAACTGATCCGCAGCACATCACCGGAGCGGCACTTTCAGCTTACTCTGAGCCGAGTTAGCCTACGGTGCGGCCACGAGCACATCACCCATGCAAGATAGAGCAAAGATCGGCGAGATCCTGGTTCGACGAGCCGGGCTGACTCCGGACGCGGTCGAACGCGTCCTGCACGGCCAGGCGCGAACGCTCATGCCCTTCGCATCGACGGCGCTCGAGCTGGGGCTGGTCACGGAGTCGCAGGCCGTGGACGCGTTGGCCCACCAGCTCGGCGTCCCCGGCGTCCAGCTGGAAAGCAGTACGCTCTCCTTGGAGTGGCTGGGCGCCGTACCGAGAGAGGTCGCCATCGCGCACCGGATACTACCGCTCGGTGTCTCCGGCGGTCGCATGCGGTTGGCGATGGCTCAACCGGGGAACCGGGCGGTGTTGGATGAAGTCTCGTTCGCCTCTGGACACGGCGCGCTTCCCTACGTCGCCGTTCGCCGTCGGCTGGACCAGGCCATCGAATCCGCCTACGCAGCCCGGGCGCGTGGCGAGACGGTGCTGCGGGGCCCGAACGCCAAGCGCGACGTCGAACACGTGGAGTTCATCGCCGCTGCACCGCGCGTTTCGATCGAAACGAACCTGCCGGCGGAATCCTCGGACCCCGGTCTCGATGGCTTTCCCGACGCGCCTCCTCCTCAGCCGCGGGCGTCGCACGACAAGCCGCGCGTCCTAGCCGTCGACGATGAGGTGGAGATTCTCGACATCATCACCAAGGCGCTCAGTCATAAGGGGATGGAGGTGGTTCAGGCCACGCGCGGCCGCCAGGCCCAAGAGATGCTCCGCGCGTCCGACCCTGATGTGGTCCTCCTCGACGCGATGCTGCCCGAGATCCACGGGTTTGAACTCTGCCAGCAGATCAAACGATCGGAGCGTTACCGGCACACGCCGGTCATGATGATCTCGGCCATCTACACCGGTTGGAACTTCATCCAAGACGTAAAGCGCAATTACGGCGCCGACGACTACATGACCAAACCGTTCCGTGTCATGGAGCTCGTCCACAAGGTCGAGGAGCTGTTGGCCAAGGCCGAGGGCTCCGGAGGTCGAACGAATGGGTCGGCGGCGAAAGAGGTTTCCGCCCACGTTCGAGCCGCAATGGATCATCTGGCACAGGGGCGGGTGAACGAGGCGTACGAAAAGGCCAGTGAAGCCGTTCGCACGGACCCGTTCGATGCGCGCTCCTACTTCATCTTCGGGTCGACGCTTCACCGGATGGGACGCGTCTTCGAGGCCATTTCGGCATACGAGCGGGTAGTCGAGCTGGCCCCCAATCAGTTCAACGCGCTGAAGAGCCTGGCCACCCTATATGAGCGCCAAGGCTTCAAAGCCAAAGCCGTAGAAATGTGGACTCGGGCCTTGGAACAGAGCCCCAGCGATGCGGTTCGCAAAGCCATCAAGGCCCATTTGATCGACCTGCTGTGAGCAAGCTGCGCCCATGAAGTTCCTCTGCGGCAGCTGCCGGACCAAGTATCAGATCTCCGACGAGAAGGTCCGGGGGAAGATCTTGACGATCCGCTGCAAGAAATGTGGCGCCAAGATCTTGGTTCGGGAGTCGATGACGCGGGACGGCTTGGAGGGTACGGCCGTCGCCCCGGTCGCCGATGAGTCGACGGGAATGGTCTCGGGGCAGAGTCCCCTTTCGAACGCATTCAACCGGGCCCTTTCCAGCCACGAGACAAACGACATCCCCGTGTCCTCGGACAGTCAGCCACCGACGTCGACCTTCGAGTGGTACACCGCCATCGAGGGGCAGCAGTACGGTCCGTTCACCTTCGACCAGGTCGTCAATCAGGTCCAGCAGGGTCAGCTGGTCGGGCGCCACTACGTTTGGCACGACGGGATGAGCAACTGGACGCGGATCCGGGACGCCGACGGTCTCAAGCAGCACCTTCCCACGACCACGACCCCACCGCCCCCGCCGCCTCCCGAGGTTCCGACCGTTCCAGCGGCCGCCGGCTCGCAGAAGCTCTTTTCGGACGACCTTGCCGACGTGGCCCAGGCGCCGTCGCCGATGGCACTCGCCGGGACGGCCCCGCTGGAGCCGGACGAGAAGGGTACGAACAGCTCGGAATTCGAGCCCGCCGATGAGAGCATCGAGTTTCAGGCGGAAGACCTATTCGCATCCGTCCCGCGGGCCAGCGAGGCGGATCTAGTCAAGAAGTACAATACGAAGTTCTTCGTGAAAGCGGCGGGCGTGAAGCGCGCCCGGTCGCGCAGCCGCCTCGCCGTGGCCATGGGGGCGGGCCTGATCGTAGCCCTGTTGGGATTCTTCGGGCTTTGGATGTCGGGTGTCCTAGACATCCGCCTCCCGGGTATTGGCAATCCGTTTGCCGGAGGCCGTTCCGCCGAGCTGTACGACGGGGAGGCCGACGATGTCGATTCGGTGAAGGGCCTGGTCGCCGCGGAGAAGAAGAAGTCCGCTGCGGGCCGGGCGACGCGTCGACCACGCTCGCCTTCCGGAACGTCCCTCTCTGGCGACTATGTGACGGACGAAACTTCGGGAGACATGCGGACGAGGTCGGCGGCCGAGGCACAGGAGATCGACATCGGTGAACTGACCACGGGCGGTGGCGTCGGTTCGGCCGGCGTGGGCGACGCGAAGCTTCCGGCGGCTGACGTTAGCGACGTTCCCGTAGTGCAGCGGAGCCAGCTGTCGCCGGAGGACATTCAGCGTACCGTCAACTCGCGAAAGAGCGCGGTCAAAGTCTGCTTCGATCGTGCGTTGAAGGGCCAGGGCAAGGTCGACGGCAAGCTCGAGATTCGGGTGACTCTGGCCCCCACGGGCAACGTCTCCCGAGCCGAGGTTCTGACGCCGGCTTTCAAGGGCAGCTCGGTGGGAAAGTGCATCTCGGAGAAAATTCGCGATTGGCGCTTTCCGAGCTTCGACGGTGATGAGCCCTATGAATTCGACGTACCCTTCGTCCTGACCCAGAGCGCATACTGATGGCACCGAGCGCGGATCAGTTCGACGACGTCCGGCGAGTCATCGAGCACACGCTGCTCGACCCCCTGGCCACCGAAGAGGACGTCCGACGAGTGGCTGAAGAGGCCCGGGAGCACCGGCTCTTTGCTCTCTGCGTTTCGCCCATCCGCGTCTCCGTCGCCAAAGCGGCGCTGGACCCTTCGATTCGATTGGTGAGCGTCGTCGGCTTCCCGTCCGGCGCACATCACGCAGCGATCAAGGCTGCCGAAGCGAGGCGAGCCATGGAAGAGGGCGCCGAGGAACTGGACATGGTGGCTCCGCTGGGCGCCATACGGCAGGCGTCCTGGCCCTGGTTGCACGATGAGGTCGCAGCGGTTGTCGCCGCGGCGGGCGGGGCATTGGTCAAGGTGATCATCGAGACCCCATTGCTCACCGCGGACGAAAAAGTCTCGGCTGCATCGGTGGCGGTCTCGGCCGGAGCGAGCTTCGTCAAGACCGGCACGGGCGCGTCAGGTGCCGTAACGCTGGAGGACGTGCGGCTTCTACGCAAAGCGGTCGGCACCCAGGCGGGGCTCAAGGCGTCGGGAGGCATTCGGTCTGTACGTCAGGCCCGGGAACTGATCCGAGCGGGAGCCGACCGGTTGGGAACATCGAAAACGCTGCGTCTGCTCGGTGCGTCGTGATCAGAAGTCGAAGGTATCCCGGTCGCGATCGAGACGACGGTCCTGACCGCTGCGGATGAGGCCGGCGAGGTCCAGGCCGACCAAGAACCAGTTGTCGACGAAGTCGATCGATACGAAGAGGGCCGGGTCGAAGTTGACCTTGGAGAAGTGAAAGCGCGTTCCGAGCTCGAGGCGCACCGGCGTGTCCAGGTCACGAGCCTCCTTGAGAGGACGAAAGTCGCCGTTCTGCGTTCCCGGAATCCGAGGAAATGCATCGGGGACGACGGCGCCGAACGAAGAGCCGACCTCGGAGTAGATCTCGACTTCGGGCACGGGGAGGGATGCGATGCGCAGGGCCCAGTCGACCAAGAGGATGAAGTCTCCGGCGGGCAGCCGCTCGACTTCCATGGCGTCGTTGAGGGCCTCCCGGTCCGAAACCGTGACCCCGGGAGCGAGAGCGAATTCCCCTCCGAACTGAAAGAAGGAATAGCGAAAGTCACCGTGAAAGCGAAGCCGACCCAGGAAGGCGTCGTTGGTCCAAAGTTCAGGCTCCAGGGCTCGCAGACGCCGCAGGTTGTTCATGGGGTCGCAGACCAGGCGGTCGCGACCGCACAGCTCACCATCGACCGAAACCGACGGGGCATAGAGCTCGATGGCGCCGCCGATTCCCACCTTCGGAACGGGCGTCGAGGCCTGCGGCGGCTGCAGGTCGTCCAGCGGAATGTCCCAGCCCATGTTGAAGCCGAGCTTGGTGTTGCCGTACATGCCGATCACGGGGGACCCGTCGGTGGCCTCGAAGCCGACGGGAATCGTCAGACCGACGGAGAAGTGGTCGGTAAAACCAAGGACGAAGATGGCCTCGACCGACCCCGTCAGCGTGAATCTCGAGTCGGTAGAGAAGTCGCTGCCAAGGATCTCCCGTTCGTAGAGCCCAAACCGGGAAACCACATGGGCCCGTGCTCGATTCGTCGTATCGAGCAGCGTATGGGACAGGTAGGCCGGTTCGCGGCGGGTGAGGTCTTCGCCGAGGTCGGCCAAGCCCCAGGCGGAGGTCGAGGGGTACAGGGTGATGAGTGTTACCGACGCAAGCCACCCGAAACGCATGCCGCGCACCTTATTGCGCATTGGGTTCCACTTCAAAATACGATGGGTCGGCCATGACTGACGTCGAAGCTGCTCGCGTACTCGAAGCCCGTTTCGGTCCTGCTCCACCCTGGGGCTTGGTGCTCGGATCAGGGCTCGGGACCGTGGCCGACGACCTCGTTCGTGGCGAGACCGTGGACTACGCCGACATCGCCGGCTTTCCACGAGTCACCGTCGGTGGACACCCGGGCCGGCTCTCCATCGGGGGCTGGCCGAGTCGGCCCGAGATCCGCGTCGCCGTGCTGAGGGGGCGCGTACACGGCTACGAGGGGCACCCCCCCGAACGGGTCGTCCGGCCTGTCCGCGCGCTGGCCCGCTGGGGCGTTTCCTCCGTGATCCTCACCAACGCAGCGGGTGGAATCGCCGACCGCCTGGCCGCCGGCTCCTTGATGGTGCTTTCCGACCACCTCAATCTGACGGGGGACAGCCCCTTGAGGGGGGGCCTCGAGTCCGACTCGAAGCGCTTCGTCGACATGACGGAGGCGTATGATCCCCGGCTCCGCGCCACTGCCCTGGCCACTGGTCTGGTCGAGTCCGGAGTGTATGCCGGCGTGGGCGGGCCGCAGTACGAAACCCCCGCCGAAGTCCAGATGCTCGAGCGGCTGGGGGCCGACGCCGTGGGAATGTCCACGGTATGGGAGACGATCGCTCTGCGCGAACGAGGGGTTCGGGTCGTTGCCTTCAGCTGCATCACGAACCGGGCCGCCGGCCGCGCGCTCCGACCACTAGATCACGAGGACGTGAAGCATCAGGCGGCACGAATGCAAGATAGCTTGTCGGACGTGCTGACCGAGCTATTCTCGGCGGATCCACCCGTTGCCTAGGCTCACGAAACCCGGTAACGGCGAGCTTCATGGCGAAGAGCATTCTTCTCATCTTGGTGGTGGCGCTGGTCGGGGGCGGACTGCTTTGGCAGCGTCACCATCAGCAGGTGGTCCAGCAAGAGATCGAGGACGGCCTACGAAAAGTCCGACGGACCTTTGCCGACAAGGCGGCTTCCATCGTTGGCGAGGATGACGACGCCTATCTCAGCCGAATCCAGGCGGCGCTCAGGACCTATGATGAAGAGGTCGAAGAGGTCTTCGAGGGGCGAGAGTCCTACTTGGACCGCGGCGCCTATCGGAAGCGGGTCGAAGCCAAGCTCGAGGAGGGGGAGATCAAGGAGGCCCAGGCGAGCTCGATGCTGGAGGCCTATGAGATGGTCGAGGAGGCTTATGCCACTCTCTTGGAAGGGGCGTGGAAGCCGATTCTGACCGCGGTCGGGCCGGGTGACATTCGTCTCGACATCTACGACTTCGACCAGAAGCAGGACATCGATGGGAACCCGCTGCTGGAGGCCAAGGCCTTCATCTGGGGGATCCAGGACAATACGAGGATCAACTGGGGCAACCTGTCCTTGCGGTACTGGTACACGGCGCCGCCCGACGAGCAGATGCGCCGGCAGCTCCGGCGGGAGGGCAAGAGAGACATCGACGAGGTCGAGCAGGTCCTCGGCCGGGCCGAGGGAGATGCGACGCCGTACATCGTGCTCCAGCGGCTATCGGAGTACGTGTCCACGTTCCCTTCGTACCTTGCCGTGGCTCGCATTCGCTTCCCCGCGATGCCGCGGGAGGCCGAGAAGGTCGACATCGCGTACAGCTTCACCGCCAAGAAGGGTGGCGACAGCTACGACCAGCTCTACGAATGGGAGCAGCTCGACGTGAAGCGACAGTGGAAGCTAGCCGAGGGTGAGATCTGGGCCGCCGATGAAGTGGAAGCGTCCCGCGACGAGATCCTCGGCCGCGACGGCGACGAAGAAGAAGAGGAATAGCCTCAAAAGGGCTCGAGCATCACGTTCAGGTTGAAGTGCCCCGCTTCGTTGGGCTCGATGATCCCCGACCAGGGCTTGTGATCGTCGAGCCGCAGCTCGATGGACAGCGATGTCCGTCCGCGTGGCGCTTCCGCGATCAACGGCGTTCGCGAGTAGACGACGCCATCGATCTCCACGAGGGCTCCCGACGGCCGGGTGACGATCGACAGCATGGGAATCGCGGCCTTTTGGACATCGTCGGTGGGTGGTGGGGTCGAACCCGCGGGGGCGCGGGGCGTCGGAGTGGGCTTGGTCGGTCGGTCTATCGGGCCCGAGCGGGGCCCAGGTTCCGGAGCGGGAGCAGCGGCTTTCGGGGCGGGGGGCTCGGCTTCCGGCCGCCAGAGGTTTCGTCCCCAGATGACGGCGGCGACCAGCACCGCCAGCCCGATCGCCACCGTCAGAATCAGCTCGCGATACTCGGAGCGACCAGCCTCCGCCCCGGGGGCGGCAGGCAGGGTCGGGCCGGTGCCGTCGAGGTCGGAGAGCAGCGTGGTCTCGGACAGGGGCACGGGGACCGACGGAACGGCCGGAGCTGCGGGGTCCGTCGGGAGCGTCGGGGGATCGTCGTGCGTGGGAAGCCGCAGCGGAACCGGGCCGGCCGGCAGCGTGACTTGGGTGTCCGAGGGTTCGGAGACCGAGAGGTCCGGGTCGGTGGTCTGCGCATCGCCGGTTGCCGCATCGCCCAAAACCTCCGACCACGGATTTTGCTGTCGACCGCCCGCCACGTCCTCGATCACTAACACGGTGCTGAATCGTTGCCACTTGGTCGGTCGACCATCTAAGGCTGGGCGACGTTGCGATACGCGCTCATCTCCGACATCCACGGCAACATCGAAGCGCTGGAGGCCGTGCTGGACCGCTTCGAGGAGCTCGAGCCCGACCGCTACTATTGCTTGGGCGATATCGTGGGCTATGGGGCCGACCCCGACGCCTGCTGCACCCGCGTCCGGGAACTCGCCGAAGTGACGCTCCTCGGCAATCACGACGCCGCGGTCGCCGGGCGCATGGACTACTCCTACTACTACGACGCCGCCAAGGAGGCCCTCGACTGGTGTCGGGAGCGCCTGGACTCGGAAAATCTCGCTTGGCTGGAGAGCCTTCCTTACACGCACCGACCCGATGCGGTCTGCGACCTCAGTCACGGCTCGCCGTTTCAGCCCGAGGAGTACGACTATGTCTTCTCGGCGGAGCAGGCGCAGGAGCTCCTGCGACACATGGATCTCGCTCCGGTGACGTTCATCGGACACTCGCATCTTACGCGGTCTTTCGCCGTCAACGGATCCGAAGCTCTCGACGTGGTTGCACCGCGATTCACCCTTCGACCGGAGTTCCGCTACGTCGTGACCGTGGGGTCCGTCGGGCAACCGCGGGACTATGATCCCCGGGCCTGTGCCGGGCTCTTCGATACGGAGACCCGCACCTTCGAGTACGTACGGGTCGACTACGACATCGAATCACAGCGCCAGAAGATCATCGACGCCGGTCTGGCCGAGAACTTTGGGACCCGCCTCCTTCTGGGAATCTGAGCGTGAACCGCATCCGAGCCGCCGCCGCTCTGGTCTTCGTCGGCATCGCTTGCCAGCGGTCGAAGCCGGTGGTCCGGGTGGACTTCGCCGACCAGGCAGGCCCGCGCCCCGAGTCTGCGGCCGGGATCGATGGCGCTTTGAAGGCGGCCACCCGAAAGGAGCTCGAGCAGCTTTCCGGCTTCGAGCTCCGCAATCCCCGTGGATCCGAGTTGGCCTACCAGATGCGCGTGACGGTGGAACTGATCGGTCAGCGTCCGAGCGAACGAGCGGGGCTGATCCACCGGTCGGTCGGAGTCGGACTCGAGCTTTGGTCGCTCGACCGTTTGGTCGACGTTCAGGTTGAGGCCTTGGAGACCGCCGACATTCCGGCCGAGACCGGCTACGAGGCGCTCGTAGAAAGTGCGGTCGCGGAAACCTTCCGTCGCCTGGCGCGGGCCCTGGAACTTCGCCGCGCCTCGGAGAAGGCGATCCTCTCCGCGCTGGGCTCGACCGACGAGGCCGAAGTGCGGGCGGCCATGGCGGCCGCAGGGACGCGACGGCTCCGGAGCGCCGTGGAGCCGCTGTCCGCGATCATCCGGGCGCCCGACACTCCGACCACGGTGGTCTTGGCCGCGGTCGGCGCTCTGGTGGAGATCGGCGACCCGGAGGGTGCGGGGGCGATCATCGATGCCGTCGACAACCAGCCCCCGGAGTTTTGGCCTCAGATCATGTTTGCGGTGGCTCGTCTCGGCGGACCGACGGCGGAGGGATTCCTCTTCACGGTCGCGCAGGGCCACCGCGACCCGCGCCTCCGCGAGCTCGCTCGCCAGGCGATGGACGAGCTGAAGCGCTCGAAGCCGTCTCCCGCGCCTTGAGTCGAAGAGGGCCTCCTGCGAGGACAAGTCCGTGAGCCTACGATGGGTGCCAGCTCTGTTGCTCGGGACGATGGCGTGCGCAGCTTCCAACCAGCCTACGGACTCGGGCGAAGACGATCCGTCGTTGGCGGAGTACACGCGCTTGGAGGTGGGCACCGAGCGGACCTACGGTATCAACTTCGTGGGCCAAAGCGGTGAGCTGGCGGTTCGCGTAGTGCGCGAAGAGGACGGTTGGGTCATCGACGACCGGGGAGGCCAGTGGAAGCTGGACGCCGAAGGGCTGCGTGACCGTCAGCGCTATCTGATTCGACGACCGCTCCAGGTCGGCACCGAGTGGAAGTCGATCGTGAGTGCCAGCGCCGTCGAACGGTATCGAATCGCAAGTGTCGGCGAGCCCTGTGCCGTGCGAGCCGGACAGTTCTCGGATTGCCTGGTGGTCGAGAGCACGCTTCGACGCGACGCTCGCATGACGCTAACCGCACGCTGGACCTGGATCCGCGGCGTAGGGCTCGGCCGTATCGAGACCGCGTCGGTAGTCGACGGTCGATCGCAGCCGCAGACCCGGCAGGACTTGGTCCACTACCGCCTCGATTCTAGGTCGGACCCTGATCCCGCAGCGGAAGAATCCTCGGGGAGCCCGCAGACGGATTGGGGGCGATGAGCTGGATCGAGGTTGGCCACCAGCGGGACCCGGGCGATAAGGTCGTCATGCCGACTGCCGGCATCGTCATCGTAGGTAACGAGGTGCTCTCGGGGCGCGTCGAGGAACAGAACGCCCGGTATCTTTGCCGTGAGCTTCGCGGAGAAGGCGTATCCCTCGAGCGTGTCACGTTCGTGCCCGACGACGTTCGAGCGATTGCGTCCGATGTGGCGCAGATGGCGGGTCGCTTCGATTTTGTACTGACGACGGGCGGTATCGGTTCGACCCACGACGACGTCACGCTTGAGGGCATCGCCCGAGCTCTCGGCGTGCCCCTACAGACCGAGCCGTACCTGGAGTCGCGTCTGCGAGCGTTTTTTCAGGAACGTTACGATGCATCGATCGCTCGCATGGCGCGTCTACCCGAAGGCGCGGAGCTCATCGGCCGGGAAGGTAAGCGGTATCCGCTGGTACGGGTTAGGAACGTCTTCGCCTTTCCGGGCGTACCGCGATTCCTCCGCGAGAAGTTCGATCTCTTGCGACCGCTTCTGAACGGACAACCGTTCTGTCTTCGGCACGTCTTCCTTTCGGTGACCGAAGACCGGGTCGCCACGCTTCTTTGGTCCCTGGTGCCGGACCATCCGAACGTGCAGATCGGTTCCTATCCCAAGTTCGAAGAGCATGAAGATCATCGCGTCGAGCTGACGGTCGAAGGTCGCGACCGCGAGCAGGTGGACGCAGCTTTTCAGGCGCTCCTCCGTGAGATCGACCCGGCATGGGTGGTCCGATCCGCATAGTGCTAGCCATTGCGACCCTCGGTTTGATCGTGGCTCGGACCGTGGTCGCCGGGGACTTCGAGCCCTGGGCGGCAACGTTCGACATCGTCCGGCCGCAGGCGGCTGCGGGTCATCGGCTGCTGACGCTGGGCGACCTCGTGGGTCCGGCGGCGGAGCCCGAGCGGCTCGGTTTTCCCGAGGTGCGGGCCGTGCTGATGGTCCGGGTCACACCGGAGGACTGCCTACGTCCCGAAGGACTCTGTGACGCCATCGATCGCGAGCTTCGGTCGCTCGACCCGCGACGGGTCGTCGTCGTCTACGTAGTCGTTGATCCCCGAGCCCTCGAGCGACGCATGCGCGCGGAGCTCACGGGCCGAGTCCGGGGCACGGCGGTCGCCCTCGACCTTCGCGGAGTTGCCGCCCGGGTGGTGGGACTCGAGCAGAGGGGTTCGGCCCTGGCGGTCCTCAGCGACGGACGCCGCATCGCCTTCGACCTGGAGCGGGCCGAGCGGGTTCAGGGGCTCGCTGGGCGCATCGCCAGCGAAGTTCACGGCGCGGGTGGCGAGGGCAGAGGGCCGAGAAGCGCCGCCGCATTGTCCCAGTAGATGGCCCGAAGCACGTCGACTCCCAGCCCCAAGCCGCGCAGCGCGTGACGGCCCTGAATCGGCGTCATACTCGGGAGCGTGTCGGTTGTTTCGAGGTAGCGGTAGCTCGCCCGAAAGTACGCCGGGACGGCATCCCAGCCGTCGGGGACCGCTCCGGTGCTGCCCAGCATGAAGCTGTCCTTCCCAGAAATCCCGAAGTCGGTCCCGAAGAGGATACGACCTCTTCGACGCTCGAAGATCGGCGCGATGATCTTGGGGTCGTGCTTTCCGAGCTCGGGAAGACGGGCCGCGACGTCGATGAACAGATTCGGATGGTCGTCGAGGCGTCGTTCGACGTCCTCCGGGTCTTCGGCGTGGTTGCCGAAGTGCACACCCACGAATCGGGTCTTCGCATGGCGAGCGACCCTCCGGTGAAAACTCGCCAGTAGCTCGGCGAAGGACGGGACGTCTCGCCCTTCGTAGGACCAGTTCGGGTGGACCGTGAGCTCCTCGTGTCGGGGATTGGTCGCGTCGTTCACCCGCCAGAAAGCCTCCGGATCCGCCGTATGGATGAAGACCGGAAGGCCGGTTTCGCCTGCGGCCTCGAAGATCGCGTCGAACTCGGGCGCGTCGACCGCCCAGAGCTCGCCATCGGGCCGCCGTGCGGACAGGCCGAGCGCTTTCGGGATCTTCAGGGCCCGCGCACCGAGGCGGGATGCCGTCCGCACGGCGTCGACGCAGGCCTCGGCGAATCGTGGATGCGCGCTGAAGTGCCAGGGCAGGGTCACGGCCACCAGCCACCGGCCGGCAGCAGCCTCCAGGCTGGCTTCCAGGTATCCACCGGGCCAACCCCCGGAGAGGTTGAGCGCGCTCGTCAATTCGGTCGCCCGGCGGATCGCATCCCACGGCCGGGGAAGCCGGGGCGGGAAGTGCACGTGGGCGTCGAATCGACGAAGCGAACCCTTCGCCATTTCGGACCCTTCGGTCGTGGCGGCGACCGAGTCGGCCGGTTCGCGGGAGCGACATCCCATGCCGACGCCGCTCAAAACCGCCGAAGCGAGCCAGGAACGCCGCGTCGCGCGAAACACCGCAGCCTCAGCTTGCTTCGAGCCCGTCGCGCAGGGCAAGCAGTCCTCATGTTCGGTGCTCTTCGGCAGACCGACCCTGCCATCGCAGACGTCCTGAAACAGGAGCTCGCCCGTCAAAGGGACGGGCTTCAGCTCATCGCTAGCGAAAATTATGCGAGCTTGGCCGTGATGGAGGCCACGGGTTCGGTGCTGACCAACAAGTATGCTGAGGGTTTGCCCGGAAAACGTTACTACGGCGGCTGCCAGGTCGTGGACGTGGCCGAGAACCTCGCCATCGAGCGGGCGCTCGAGATCTTCGGCGCCGAATCGGCCAACGTACAGCCGCACAGCGGAGCGCAGGCCAACATGGCTGTCTTCTTTTCGCTCCTCGAACCCCAGGACCGTTTCGTTGCCATGAGCCTCAACGACGGGGGCCACCTGACGCACGGATCCCCGGTGAACTTCTCGGGTCGTCTCTACGAGGCGATCGGCTACGGCGTCGACCCGCAGACCCACCGGATCGACTATGATGGAGTGTATGCCCTACTCAAGGAGCACCGGCCAAAGCTGTTGGTGGCGGGTGCTTCGGCGTACCCTCGCCAGATCGACTTCGAGCGTCTGGGTTCGATGGCGCGGGACTGCGGCGCGCGATTCCTGGCCGACATCGCGCATATCGCAGGGCTAGTGGCGGCCGGAGTGCATCCTTCGCCCATTCCCCACGCCGACTACGTCACTACGACGACACACAAGACGCTGCGGGGACCTCGCGGCGGGCTCATCATGATGAAGCGCGAGCACGCGAAGGCCGTCAATTCCCGCGTCTTTCCGGGGATGCAGGGCGGGCCGCTCATGCACACGATCGCCTCGAAAGCGGTTGCCTTCCTGGAGGCCGGCCGGCCCGACTTCGCCACCTACCAGCGTCAGGTGGTGGCCAACGCTCGGGCGATGGCCGAGGCCTTCCAGCAAAAAGGCTATGACCTGGTTTCCGGGGGCACGGACAACCATCTCGTCCTGGTCGACCTTCGCAGCAAAGGACTCACGGGCAAGGTCGGCGAAGAGGCTCTCGGCGGGGCCGAGATCACGGTGAACAAGAACATGATCCCGGGAGATCCCGAGTCACCCTTCGTCACTTCGGGAATTCGCCTCGGTACGCCCGCCCTGACGACCCGAGGCATGAAGGAGGATGCGATGCGGCGGGTCGTCGAACTGATCGACCAAGTCCTGGCTGCGCCCGAAGACCCGCAGGTCCAGGCGAAGGTGAGGGCTGACGTCAAGGCTCTGACCGGCGACTATCCCCTGTATCCCGAGCTGGACGAAGCGTTGTCCACAGGGGGTTGACCGACCCCGATCGGATCACCTGATCAGGCACACCAGGGTGGGGTTGGACTCCCCGACCACCCCCGCAGGTTGCGTTTCCTGTGTTCCACGGGTAACACGGAGGCATCCGCTGTGAAGTGCCCGTTCTGCGGAAACATGGAGAACAAGGTCATCGACAGTCGCCTGTCGAAGGATGGCCAAGTGATCCGTCGGCGTCGCGAGTGCAACAACTGCGGCAAGCGCTTCACGAGCTACGAACGCATTGAAGAGGTCCTGCCGATGGTCGTCAAAGGCGATGGCCGCCGGGAGCCCTTCGACCGCGTCAAGGTCATCTCCGGCATTCAGGCAGCGTGCGAGAAGCGCCGAATCCCGCTCCATCAGGTGGAGCGCCTCGTTGACGAGATCGAGAAGCAGCTTCAGGAGACCGGAGAAAAAGAGGTCGATGCCCAGGTGATCGGCGAGGAGGTCCTGATGCGCCTCGCCGAGATCGATGACGTTGCCTACATTCGCTACGCATCGATCTTCCGGAACTTCCAAGACCTCTCCGAGTTCGCGCGTGAGCTCAATCTGATGCTCGAGCACCGCCGTCGCAAGGCCGCCGGCTCCGGGTCGTGAGCTGGGTCGGCTCGGGCTTCGTCGCCGGACGGGTGCCCGCCGGGATGCGCCGAGCCCTGCGTTTGGCCCGCCGCGGGGTCGGGTGGGCATGGCCCTCGGAGACCGTCGGAGCGGTGGCGGAAGGCTCGACGGGCGAGGCGGACCATGCCCAGACGGGCCCTCCTTCCGGCGCGGGCCGAGACGAATCCTGGACGCGAGGGCCGGGCGACGATCCCGTCGCGCGGCTGCTCAGTCGCGCTTCAGGTGGCGTGCGCGACCTCTGGCTTACGGGGCTTCCGGAGGGTTTCGAGCCGGGAAGACTGGCCGGACACGGCGTGCGGCGCCTGTCCATCGCGGACGTCGTGCCCCCGGAGAACCGGCGCCGCTTGGAGGACATCGTACCCCACGTCGACGTCGGTCTGGCCCCCGACCTCGTGCGAGAACTGAATCGAGCTCCGCGATTCCGACGAGCCTCGGGTCGACCCCTGGCCGTGCTCAAAGCGGCGACCTCGCTCGATGGACGCATCGCCACCCGCACGGGCGAAAGCAAGTGGATCACCGGTCCCCGGGCCCGAGCGTGGGGACGCCGGCTCCGAGCCGAGGCCGACGGCATCGTGGTCGGCATCACCACCGTCATGGCCGACGACCCCCAGCTCACGACCCGACTGGGTGGCTACCGAGACCCAACGCGGATCGTTCTCGACAGTCGACTTCGCTTGCCGACCGGCAGTGCGCTGGCCCGGAGCGCGAGTCGAACTCCGACGGTCGTTCTCACGACCGCGCAGGCGCCACCGGCGGCCCGGCAAGCGCTGGAGGCCGTCTCGGTGGAGGTGGTAGTCCTGCCGGCAACGCCGGCCGGTCAGGTCGCACCCGAGGCCGTCATCGCCTGGGCCGCCGAACGAGGCTGGTCATCGCTGCTTTTGGAAGGGGGCCGCACCCTGCACGGCGCGTTCGTGGATGCGGACCTCGTCGATCGCGTGGCCTGGTTCGTCGCTCCCGTGATCGTGGGAGGGAGGGGCCTGCCCGCGGTCGGCGGCGAGGGGGCTGGACCGTTGAGCGACGCCCTTCGGCTGACCGAGCTCCGCCATCGCAAGGTGGGGCGAGACCTCTTGGTCGAGGGCATCGTGACGCGGGATACGGATAGCCGTTGACCTCGGCGGGGCGGACCGCATGATGCCCTCGTGTTCACGGGGATCGTCGAAGCCACCGGGCGGGTCGAGCGCAGTGAGCCGGGTCCCAGCGGGGGTCGGCGGCTTGCGGTCGCGACCACCATGGGACCGTTCGCGATCGGGGAGTCGATCGCGACGAACGGCGTCTGTCTGACGGTCGTCGCCAGCGAGGGGGACCGCTTCGAGGTCGACGTCGACCCCGAGACCCTCGATCGAACGACGCTCAGCGAGCTCGCCGTGGGCGACGCCTTGAACCTCGAGCGGTCCGTCACTCCGAGTACGCGCCTGGGGGGCCATCTCGTACAAGGCCACGTCGATGCGGTCGGGACCGTCCGTTCGGTCGAGGCCCGAGACAATGCCATCGATATCTGGTTCGATGCCCCGAACGAGGTC
>CAYYOT010000068.1:0-23508 GCA_964473255.1 uncultured Myxococcales bacterium
AGTACCGCTCAGAAAAAGTGAACCTGGTGGCTTGAAATCAGGGGAGCACTACACGAGCTCACGCGAGCCTGCCCCCGGAGGCCCTGTCCTCGGCAGCGTGCGAATCCGGCCCGACGCCATCCACGATGCAGCCTCGGGCGGAAGCACTGCACCGACCGGTCGGAGGACGCCGCCGCAGTCCGGGCATAGCTGACCGTCGCCGGCCTTCGCTCGCATCCCCGCATTCATGTGTCGGGCCCTCTCGCCGAGCTCGAGCTCGGGCCGGTATCACGCAACATCGCCGGGGGCGAGACGAGCGGGCGACAGACTGGTCCAAGTAGCCGACGCCCTCGGCTCTATGTCGGCGCGTTCTTCCGCCGCGAGCGAGCGCTGAACCACACGCCAGGCAAAGCGAACGCCGTTCGCTTCTGGCTCTACGGCAACGACAACGGCGCGCACCTGTTCTTCGAGATCCTCGACAATCGGCGGGTCTGCTCAACTCGTGACGACGCCGAACGCTACGTTTTCGAGCTCGCGGACGACTTCAGTGGTTGGAGGCAGATCCGCCTCGAGTCGCCCTGATCGCGCATCCGATTCGACACCTCTTGCGCCGCGCTACAGGGCGGTGACGCATTGCTTCAGATCGGAGATGGCAAGCGCCGTTGCGTGCCGTCTTTCGACTGGCACACCCGCTGCACACTTCCCTGCCGGAGGTAGAGAACATGAGCGGTTCGAGAGTACTGGTCGGCTTCTTCGGGATCGGAGTAGTCGTCTGGGGCTCGACGAGTGACGCTTGGGCCGACGGTCAGGCGTCGACGAACCCGTACGGAAGGGCGCAGTTCGTTCATCCATTCGTGCCGAACCGAGGCCAGGCCGACCCGAGCGTCGCCTTCTACGTCCACACCCGCGAGGGGACGCAGCACGTCACTCACCAGGGGACGATGCGGCTCGCGATTCCTGCACCCCAGACCGACGGCAGTCCCGTCGTGCTCGAAGAGACCGTCGTGGGCTCCGGCCCCGAGGGTCTCCGGGTTTCGGACCCGGTCGCGACCCGGATCAGCCATTTCAGCGGTCGTGATCCCGCCCGATGGCAGAAGGAACTTCCGGGCTTCAGAGAGGTCGTTTTAGTCTCGGTCCGACCGCAGATCGATCTGCGTCTGCGGTCGCGAGCCAACCGCGTCGAGCGCATGTTTGAAGTCCATCCCGGCGGAGACCCGTCGAACATTCGCGTGCGGGTCGGGGGGGGCGATTCCGTTCGCGTGCTCGTGGAGGGGAGCCTGTGATTCGAGACGCTTCATGGCCCGATCACGCTCACGGCGCCAGAGGCGTTTCAGTGGATCGACGGCCGACGCCGGCCCGTCGAGGTGAGCTACCGAGTGATCGACCAGGGCTACGGATTTCGGATTTCGGCCTACGATCCGAACGTTCCTCTGACGATCGATCCGCTCCTTCAGTCGACCTATATCGGGGGCAGCCGAAACGACCAGCTCCTCGACATGAAGCAAGATCGGTCCAGCACGTACATCTACGGCACCGGAACCACGGCCTCCATCATCGAGGGCGGTCCCCTCTCCGTGCGCAAGGGACTCGACGTGTTCGTCGCGCGCTGGAATCGAGACCTGACCGAGCTCCTGAGCCTCGCCTACGTGGTGGGTGATGGTGACGACTTCGGCAACGCGCTCGCGTTCTACTCACTTCCGGCTGGCCCCTGGGTCTACGTCGCCGGCCGCACCAGCTCGTCCGACCTGCCCGGAATCGACGAAAACAGTGCGGACAGCACCTATGGAGGCTCCGAAGACGGATTCGTGGTGAGCTTGAGCTCCGACCTCTCCGAAGTCCTCTCCGCCACGTACCTCGGGGGCAGCACGGCCCACCAAGACGCCCACTTTCCGATCGACGAGATCACGGAGATGGAGTTCGCCCGGGTCGATCTGCAGCCGGAGATCGTCGTCGTCGGCAACACGGGGTCGATGAACCTGACCGGCGCGGGGTCGGGGGGGGAGCAGGGCGGCTACGGGGGCGGCGAGCGCGATGGGTTCATTGCTCGCTTGAGCCTGCAACTGGACGACGTAACGACGACGTACTTTGGTGAGGATGGAAAGGATCTTCTCACGGCCCTGTTCGTGCCCGACGACGGCCCCATCTTCGTCGCGGGTACGCTGGACGATGAGTATGAAGGTCCCGAAGACCCGCAGATCGTGGACCTGATGGTCGCTTCGCTTCCGCGATCTCTGACCGAGCCATGGACGCAGATTCGCTTACCGGGCGATGGGGAAAACGGCGCCGCGTTCGTGCTGGACACGACGGCCGGCTTGTTCGTGGGCGGCAATACCACGTCGACGGACCTGCCCGTGGAGTCGGGAGCACTGATGGCCGAGCCGAACGACATGTACGTCTGTCGGTTGGGGGCGGAGCTCGCCGTCGAGGTGTGCACCTATCTGGGGGGCAGCGGGGCTGACGTGATGCAGGACGCGCTCTGGCATCCGCACGACGAGCACCTCATCCTCGTGGGGGGGACCCGCTCCGACGATCTTCCCGGAACGACCGGCGGCCTGCAGCCAGTCCTGAATGGGTCTGCGGACGGCTTCCTGATGGAAGTGCTTCCGTCGCTCGATACTCTGGTTCAGTCCACGTATCTGGGAGGACCCGACAGTCCCGAAGAGACCATCACGACCATTCGTTGGAGCGAAAACCTCGTCATGATGCTCGTTGCCGGCATCACGACGTCGGGCGAGTTCCCGCGCGTCGAAGGCGGCGCCCAGTCGTTCATGGGCGGCGGCATCGCCAACTACACCGAAGGATTCGTGGCCCAGCTCCGGACGCTCCTTCACGGAGGAGGTGGGGACATGAGCGTCACCCCCGACGTGGCCAACATGGGAGAGATGGCTCTGTTCGACCGAAAGGAGCAGCAGTTCACGCTGTCCAACGTGGGCACGGGGCAGCTCCTGGTCAGCGGGTATGAGTTGACCGGGTCGACGGACTTCAGGGTCACCTCGGACGCGGGCCCGAGCCCCTGTCCTCCGCAAACCTCGGTCCCCTTCCCACTGGACGCGGGCGCCGCTTGCACCCTCACGGTCGAGCTCCTCCCCCGTACGGAGGGTGACGCGGCTGGCTGGCTCGAGATTCAATCGAGCGACAGCAGCGAACCCACCGTGACCGTGGAGCTTCACGGAAGCGCCGTCGAAGGAGATCAAGACGGGATTCCGGCGGCCGACGAGGTCGTGCTGTTGGACTACGATTACGACGGAAACGGGGACGGGCTTCCCGACCGCAAGCAAGACAACGTCGCGACGTTGCCGAGCCTCACGACCACGCAGCACGTGACCATCGCGGTTCCGGAGCCCCTGCGCTTGCGCAACGTACGCGCTGTCCCGAGCCCCACGCCCGAGCCGCCGCCGGGCCTCTTCCCCTTCGATTTCTTCGAGTTCGAGATCCATGGACTGCCGCCTGGAGGCGTCGCCACGGCCACGCTGTACTTCCCTCCCGGGACGCGTCTCGAGCGCTACTGGAAGTACGGGCCGCGTCCACCTGCGGTGCCGGCCGACTGGTACGCGTTCGACTACGACAAGGCGCGGGGTGCGGTGATCGAGGAGAACGTGGTGACGCTGCACTTCAGCGACGGCCGCTGGGGGGATCACGATCTCGATACGACCAACGGCATCATCGTCGATCCCGGTGGGGCGGAGATCGCCGGCGGGCCGGGCGACGGCGACGGCCAAAGCTCGGGCGGATGCAGCTGCGACACGGTTGCGAGCCGAGAGGCAGCCTTGACGTTCGCGTTGTTCTTACTCCTGGTTGTGTCCGTCGCTGAATCACGCTTCCGACGGGGGGCATAACTGGCATAGAAGTCTGGCATGACTTCCGCCGACTTCTGGGACCGGATCGCCGCGAAGTGACCGGTCGAGCGCCATCGCCCAGGCCATGCAGTCCGCCTGGCAGCAGGTCACGCCGCCGTCCGTCATTCACTTGTTCGACCGCTCCAGCCTCACCGAGGCGCTCCGAATCGCCCACTTCGACGTGCGGTTCATCCGCTCGACCTCCAAGCGGATCAGCCTGGGTCACGGGTTCGGGCTCCTCGCGGAGAAGACCCCCGGACCCTTCGGCGCCGCCTTCCGTCGCCTGTCGGAGTCGCGCATCGCGAACGTCGTCGTGCCGTACCAGCTAGGCGACCTGATCACCGCCATCGCCACCCGCCAGCCCGATTCCGGGTGACCGAAAGGCCCGCGACGGGGCACAGCCAACGTGGGGGTCGGCCCTTCACGCAGTCTTCGGCCGCGCCGAGGTTGCGTGGCCCGGTCTGTGGGCACCAGAATGCGGGGAGAGGGGCGCATGTTCACGAGGATCTGTACGGTCATTGCGGCGGGGACCTTCGTCGTTTCATGCGGCGGCGAAGCCGGGGGGCCGCAAGCCGAGTCGGCCGCCGCTTTCGTCACGCCCGCCGAATTGCCGGCCGCCGCGGTCGGCACCGGCTACTCCGTGCGTCTCGAACTCTCGGCGGGCGAGCGGGCGGTCGAAAGCTGGTCGGTTCGAAGCGGAAGTCTTCCGCCTGGACTCGAGCTGAGCGGCCTCAGCCGCCGCGCCGGATCCATCGGCGGGACGCCGACCGTGGCTGGCCGGTTCGTCTTCACGGTCGAGGCTAAGGTCGGTCGATCGGAGGTGTCCCAGGAGTTTCGGCTACGGGTGACCGACCGCCTCGCGTTCGAGCAGTTCGAGCTGCCGCGCGCCTTCGTCGGCGAAGCGTACGACGCCGAGCTCGCGGGCATCGGCGGTTCGGTCCCGTACGCGTGGAGCATCACGGATGCGCTGCCTTCGGGACTGGAGCTCACCGCGGAAGGCCGCATCACGGGCATCCCCGTCGAGCCCGGACGTTCAGAGCTCCGGACCACGTTGACCGACGCCGAGGGCACGAGCGTCACGGAGACGCTGCTCTTGATCGTCGACGACGGACCGCTCGAGATCGTCACCGCTTCCCTGCCCTCCGGCTCGACCTGGAGACCGTACGACGCCACCCTGACCGCTCGCGGCGGCAGCGCCTCGGGCTACACGTGGAGCCTCGGAGCAGCCGGCGTCAGCGGCGTGACCCTATCGACCCTGGACGACGGCCGAGCCCAGTTTCGCGGCCTTCCCTCGTTCGCCGCATCCTACGCCCCCACGTTCGTCGTGGTCGATGCGCACGGGAACCGAGTCGAGGCCGTATTCGCGGTCGACATCACGGAAGGCGCATCGCGCCTCGCCATCGAAACCGAGACCCTCCCCGAACCGGTACGGGGCGACGAATACGCGGCCGTCATTCGGGCGACCGGCGGCTCGGAAGGGATCATTGGCGCGTATCAGTGGAGCGTCGAGCGCCTTCCCCCGGGACTCGAGCTCCGCGACGGTCCGGACGGGCAGTCCACCCTGATCGCCGGCATCCCCACCCGTCGCGGCGACTTCCGGATCTCGATCGACCTCGAAGACGTCTACGACGAGCCCGGGTTCTCGTTCGGAGTCTCGGCCGACTACGACGTGGAGGTCCAGCCCGGCGATCTGTTCATCACCGACATCGCTACGACCGCGGCCAACGTCGACGTGCCGTTCGAGGTGGAGGTGGTCGCCGAGGGCGGCAGCACGGTCCCGTACATATGGGAGATCGTCGACGGAATGCTGCCGCCGACCTTGGAACTGGAGCCTCGGGGCGCTCCGTCGACCTTCATCCGCGGAACGCCCACCTATCCCGGACAGTATTCCTTCACCGTCGCCGTCACCGATCTGGACACCAACATCACCACCGAGCGCGAGCTGACGATCACCGTCGAGGGAACGGCTCGTCCGCTGGAGGCCTCCGACGGCAACTGGTCGATCTTCCGTCGGAACCCGACGGGGATCGAGCTTGCAGCCACGGGGGGCGCGGAGCTCGGTCGGGTCTGGACACTGACGAGCGGTAGCCTGCCCGACGGGGTGACGCTCGAACCCTCGGGCGCGCTGTCCGGCTTTCCCCGAACGAACGGCTCGTTCAGCTTCACCGCGCGCGTCGAGGACATCCTCGGGTTGGCCGACGTGGCCGTCTACGAGATCGCGGTAGCCGAGCCGATCGTGATCGAGACCAACGACCCTCCCCGGCCGGTGCCCGGAGAGCCGTACGAAGCCTACCTGACGGCTTCCGGCGGGTCCGGTGTTGGCTACACGTGGAGCGTGACCAACGGGAGCTTCTCGCCTGGTCTGACGTTGAGCACGGAACCCGACGGGCGAGGGAAGATCAGCGGGACCACCGACGACCTGCTGATAGTCACACCCGAAGTCCAGGTCGAGGACAGCCGCGGCAACACCTATCGCGACGTGTACACGATTCGCCCTCGCCGGCCGATGCGGTGGGTGGCGCTTTCCGGAGAGTTCGACGACGACGAATACGACGACGTCTTCCTCGCCCGAACCGACGGTTCGACCGTGGGTACGAGCCTCGTCGATCCCGTCGGCGACGGCGGCGGCCTCATTTCCGCCCAAGGACGGTTCATAACCGGCGCGATTCAGTTTTCCTGGGACGGGAACTGGATGCTGGTCTACGGCGACTGGACGGAGCTGAACAACGGCCAGCCGTACGTGATCGACGTGAGCGGCGACGCCCCCGGCGAGGCCATGGCCGTGCCCGTGGACCTGCCCTCGCAGGGCGTCCAGCTGCTGTACTTCAGCTGGAAGTCGAAGCGGCTGTACTACCACCAGACCTTTCCTCGCGCGCTGAAGTACGTCGACGTCACGCCCGAGGGGCCGCTGCAGGCGCAGACCGTGGCCTCGAACGTCACCTGGTTCGCGGACTCCGAGGACCGCGACTGGCTCTACTACCGCACGGACGCAGGCGACATCTTCGTGCGGGACACCAGCACGACCACGCTCGGGCCGACCGAACGGGTCTGCACCGGCGGCGGGCCGAGCGGGTGCGCCGGCGGCGGCCTCGTGGTTCGCCAAGGAGAGGAGTTTCGGGCCACCTTGGACCACGTCAACGACCAGCTGTTCTTCCTTCATCGCGTCTTGCCGACGAGCCCGGATGAGCTCTTCCAGGTCGACCTGACGGCGCCGCCCCCCTACTCTCAAAAGCGAATCAGCGCACCGCTGGCACCGTCAGACTCGATCCGAGGTTTCTACGTCGCGATCGACGGCCGAAAGCTCGTGTACGCCACGAACCTCGGGAAGCTGTACGTCATCGATCTGCAGTCATCGTCGCCGAGCCCCCAGCTGGTCGCTGAGTCCAGCACACCGTTTGTCTGGCGCCTGTCTTTCAATCGCAGCCTGGTCATCCTCGACGGGAACTTTGACCCTGCGACCCCCTACGACGAGGTGTTCGTCGTCGATCTGACCGGACCGACGCCGGGCCCGGTGGTGAAGGTTTCGGGCGAACCGACCGTGACCGGCTGCACCGACTACACCGTCGACAGCGCTTTTTGGGCCACGGGCGATACGTACATACTCTTCGAGGCCAACTACGACGATTGCTCGGAGGCCGACATCTACGCCGTGGAGGTGAAGCAACCGGGTCCGGAACCGCGCCTCCGAATCACGACCGACACCACCCGCGGTACGTTCTTTCAGGTCGACCGGTTCGCCCGCTACCTGACGGTCGCCGACCCGCCGGACATGCACCTCTTCAACCTCCAGGACCCGGGACGAGGCATCACCACGATTCCCGACGTGAGCCTCCCCAACGACTTCCGCAACTGGGACTGGCAGATCGTTCGACACGAGGATCGCATCCTCTATCGAGGCGCGGACGGCGCGTACGTGGTCGGACTCGGCGGTGCGGCGCCGACCACGCCGGTGCCGCTTCGAGACCCGCTGCCCGACGACATCATCTGGGAGATCTGGCCTCAGTTCTGAGGCGGCTTTTCGTAATCGACGGTGACTTCGGCGAAGTCGACGACGACGCGGGGGGCAGCATCGCCATCGTGACGCGCGCCGGACGGCCGGACCATGAAGATCAAGGGGTCATAGAGAAGGTCCGCGGTTTCGGCCCCCGTCGAGGTCTGCACCGTCCAGCGCGTCGGAGCATCCGCCGACGCCGCGTGGTCGGCCACGGGCGTCCACCGGGCCTCCCGCGCATGCCAGGCCCACAGCTCCACGCCCGAAAGCTCGCGGGGGCCCGATTCGCTCGCAGGCTCGAAACCGCTCCCGCCGGCCACCAGATCGACGGTCAGCGATGTTATCTCGCTTCGCTCGATGTCGAACGTTCGCCAGTCGAGTTCGAAGACGATCCCGGGTCGATCGTCGAAGGCCTTCGGCAGGCTGAGCGTCTCCTGGGACCACGCCTCTTTGTCGTGGCCCCCGAACACCACGAGCTCATGCGTCTTGCCGTGGTAGGCGATCGCCGAGCCCGACCGTGACGGAAGCTCGGAAGCCTCGAGCGCGGCCCAGCGTGACCCATCGAAGGTCCACACGTCGTTCAGCGCGTTGCCTTGCGCATCCTGCCCCCCGACCAGCACGAGCTTGCGGCGCGAGGGGTCGTAGGTCATCGCCGCCCCCCGGCGAGCGGACGGCGCCGCGCCCGAGACAGAAGTCCACGTCCGGCCGTCCCAGGACCACGTCTCGTCGGTGGGGCCCGCGGGCGCCAGGCCGCCGAACACGATGACCGCGTCGAGCGCCGGCAGGTACGCGGCGGCTGCATCGCGGCGCGGGCCCGGACCCTCGGCCTGCGGCGACCACCCCCCTCCCTCGTACAGCCAGGCGTCGGCGGCCAGGCCGGTGTCGGTCTCACCGCCCACCACGAGGAGCCCGCTCGAATGCTGCACGAACGCGGCTCCGGCTCGCGGAGCGGGACCCGCGGACCCCGGGATCTCCGCCCAGCCCTCGCCTTCGTCGTAGCTCCAGAGATCGCCGAGGAGCCCTCCCGCCAAGTCACGTCCGCCAAAGAGGACGGCACGCGCTCCCCTATCGTCATACGTCATCCGATGGCCGGTGCGCGCCACCGGACGCGGGCCGAAGCGAGCGTCGTCGACCCAGTTGGTGCTCTCGTACACCCACGTTTCCGCGTTCGGTCCCCCGAACAGCACGGCGACGCCGTCGGCGGCGTGGTAGGCGACGGCCGCATCGGCCGCCGGCGGGTTGAGCGGGGGCTCGGTGCGGTCGTCCCAATCGATGCCGTCGAAGCGCCAGGTTCCATTCCTAGCGGCGACGTAGTTCGCCACGGAGACCCCCCCGCCGAAGAGCCAGACCGCCTCCCCCGAAGGATCCGGAGCCAGCTCCGGCCCCTCGGTGAGCGCCGGAGCTCGCGTAACGTTGGCCCGCCGCCAGGTCGTTCCATCGAAGATCCAGGTGTCGACCTGGGCTGCGGTGGTCGCGGTCAGAACCACGGCACCGGCCCGCTCGAGAGGCGCCATCTGGACCGCCCCGCCTGGAGGCCGCCCGCTCGTGGCCCGCAGCGCCCAGTCGGTTCCGTCCCAAAACCACGTGCCGCGGTCGCGCCCGCCGGCCATGACCACGCCCGAGTCTCCGAGTGAAGCCATGCCGTGACGGGACCGGGCGGGCGGGGTCGTGGCCGTCGGCACCTGGAGCCAGGCATCGCCGTCGAGCCGCCACGTATCGTCGAAAGCAACTCCGCTTGCGGTCTCTCCCCCGAACACCATCACGGAGTCACTGACCGGGTCGTAGGCCATGGCGTGCTCGAGGCGCTCCGGCGGTTGCGGCCCCGAGAGCCGAGTCCACGTCTGGTCCTTCCACACCCAGGTCTGGCTCTCGAAGGCGAACGGCGTGCGGAAACGCCCGAACAACACGGTTCGCTGACGATGAGGATCGAAGACCATGGCGTGACCGAAGGCCCGGCCCGGCTGCTCGTCCGAGCTGGGAACGGCCACCCACCGCCCGCCCTCGTAGGCCCAGACGTCCTCGAAGGTGAGCGGGAAATCGAAGAAACGCGTTACGGACCCGCCCCGTCCTCCGTGGGTTATGAACCGCCCGCCGTCATCTGGGGCGAGCACGTGCTGATAGCGGCGGCGAGCGCGGATGGCCTGCGGCGAGTGCCGCCACCAGCGCGAGCCGTCCCATGACCACAGGTCGTTCATCGCCTCGTCCCAGCTGGCGAAGCCGCCGTACAGGACCATGCGCTCGAGGCCAGGATGGTAGACGGCACCGGCGTAGCCGCGGGGCTCGGGCGTTTTCGCGCTCGAGGGCTCGACCGCGGTCCACGCGTCGAACACCTCGTCCGTCGCCTCGTCGTCGATCAGCTCGAGGGAAAACAGACGGCCGTAGGCCCGAGAAAAGGCGTCAGCGGAGCCGTTCAGACCGCCGAACATCCACACCGCGTCGCGCTTGGGGTCGTAGACGATCGAGCACGCCTCGCGCGGGCCATCGGTCCGAACCGGCCCCGGAAGAACCTTGGTCAGCTCTTCGTCGCCGAGGAGCATCGCCCGGTCGGTAGGGAGCTCACCGTCGATGAGGAAGTCTCGCCCTCCGTACACGAGGATCGCATCGCGGTCGGGTAGCCAGGTGTAGCACGTGTCCACGAGCGTAATGAGGTCCGACGACGCATCGATGTCGTACCGGACGTCCCAGGTTGCTCCGTCCCACAGCGCGAGCTGATATCGATCGACGGTGCCCTCGGAAACTACGGCCCATATCCGCCCGCTTCGGGGGTCGTAGACGCCTGGAAGATCCGCCTGGAACTGCACCTCGGCCCGCGAACGAAGGAGGAACCGGTCTCCGGTCCATTCCAGAAGCCGTCGGCTGGACGTGCCCGCGACGTCGGGAAACAACAAGGCCCCGAGAGCCCCGTCGTAGGAGAGCCAGTGGTTTGCCGCGGAGGACGCCAGCTCATCGCCTGCGTCCACGGGAACCAGTGAACGCTCCGCCATCTCCCAGACGTCGTTCGTGGTGAAGTTGAAGGTGCCGTCCTCCCTCGGCGTCGTGGCATAGCCGCCGTGGACGACGAGGGCCCCTCGGGTGTGGTCGACCCCCAGCGCGAGCGAGTCTCGACGTGGAGGAACGTTTTCCCAACGTTCCCACTTCTGTACTCGATCGCGAGCCCGGCGCTCGAGGCCCGAGGTGACGAGCCGTGCGATGGCTTCGGCCGCGTCGCCCGTCACGGGAACGCCGAGGTCGCTCCCGTTCGACCAAAGATGCCACGTGGCGCGGTCGACCTCGTAGACCCGAAGAGGCCCACCGTCGTGCGCGGAAGCGATCAGCCGCTGCCCCCGCACGGGCGCGGCTTCCGCCGAGAGGTTGCCCGCACCATCCAACAGCCGCACGTCGACCTGACTGCGGTCGCCTCCGGGAAGGGATCCGCGTTCCTGATCTATCGTACCGTCGGGGCTCGGCTCGAGCACCGCCAACAGACCCTGGTCGGTTTCCACCACGACCAAGGTCTCCGGCGGAAGAGGACGGTTCGTTTGCACCCAGAGCTTCGGCTCCAGCTCGGTGGTCGAAGCCCCGGCCGGGGCCCGGAACAGCGTCAGCGGCAGCTCCGCTGACGCCGGCGCGACCCGGTCGACGACGATCGAGCAGCGACCATCGTCGTCGAGAATGAGGCGCTCGGTCGTCTGGTTTCCAGCGACATCGGCCACGGCCAACGTGAACTCGCAGTAGTCCCCATCCACCACGTCTTCGGCGACCACGGATTCGAAACGAAGGCTCGAGGAGACGCCCGACGTGGAGCTGGCGGTGAAGTCGGGACCGTCCGGCGAAGGGCTCGTAAGCGTTCCCGACGCCAAGGATACGGGTTCGTCGAACTCGAAGTTCACGACCGCCGTGGCCCCGACCGTCAGCTCGTCCACCGAGGTTCGCAGACTGCCCGCGGGCGGACGAAGAACGAGCGAAGTGTCGACGACACGGGGCGGTCGAGAATCGATGACCACCGACACTTCGTCGACTGCCGAACGGTACCCGGCCTCGTCGAGCCCCCGCGCGAAGACGCGTCGCGCACACGTCGGCGCGCCGGGCGCGCAGGCGGCCACCGTGAAGTCGACCGTACAGCGTATGGCCGCGCCGACCGACTCGCAGGCCTGAACGTCCCGAACATCCGTGATTTGCGACGAGAGGAAGTCGGCGCCGTCGCTGATCTCGAAGCGGGTCACGCCGGGAGCCTGAAGGACCAGCCGTCTCGTGGAGCTGTTGGTCACCACACCCTCGTCGAGCCGGACGAGCCCGCCCGAGGGCACCGAAGGGACCGCTCGCATGCGAATCACCAGCTCGCGATTTGTCCCTGAGCGCAGGCTGAACGGCTCACTGACGCCGTAGGCTTCGACGCGGACCTCGCGCCGAGCCTCCACCACGGCGACCAGTCGGTCTCGCACCGGCACGGTGGCCAGACGGAAGCCGTCCGTTCGCGACGTCCAGGGCGTGCTTCGGAGATCCGGAGCGTCCGGAAGCGCGTCCATTCGCGGATCTCGCAAGATCCGCAACCTGACCTGCATCTCGGAGATGAGCAGCTCGGGAGGTGCTTCGAGTCTGAGCGAGACCGCGCCCTCTTCCTCGGCGCAGGCCGAAGCCAAGATCAGCGCCAGCGAAAGCGCCCGGAGCACGGATGGCTTCACGGAGATGCCTCGGCCGAGCGCGACGTAGCCGAAAGCTCGAGACGGTCGAGCCAGACGTAGAAGCCGTCGAGGAGACCAGCACCGTGCTGCGGACGCATGCGGACCTCGACCGCGTCATCTACCAGCCGGGTCGGGACGCTGACCCGTACGGAGGAGTCCGTCCCAAGGTAGAGCGCTTCCCAGTCCGCCGCATCCCCATCCCAGACTTCGACGACGTGACCGGGCTCGCGCCCGAGGGCTCCACCTTCCACGACCAGCTCGACGGCGCTGACCCGTTCGAGCTCGGGAGGGAGCTGAAAGGAAGCAACCCATCCCAAGGCCTGCCGGTCGACCCGCGTCTGGTTGATCTCGGGACTGTCGGTGGCTCCGATGAATGCGTAGAGGAGCCCCCCCGGGTGGAAGTAGGACAGCTGCGCCTCGATGAAGTTACCGAGAACACCGGTGAAGCCGATTTCGGGGGCGAAGCCCCAAGCGCCATCGGAATAGGCGAAGCCTCGCGTGTGCACGAAGGTCTCCCGCTCCGGTAGCCAAAGAGCATCGGCCAACTCCGACGTCTCGACCGGACGCAGGTCCGTGACTTTGGTCCAGCCCTCGGTGGTCAGCTCGTGGATCGCGGGCGGAGTCCCGCGGCCGTCGGAAAACAACGGGTCGAAGGTGAGAAGCACCGTCTGGCCCGTGGACTCGACCGTTCCCAGCTTGCCGCCGTACGATGACGGAGCGGGAGACGCTAACGACACCGGTTCCCATCGCGCTCCATCGAAGGCCCACGTGTCCGAGGTTCGGTTCAGAAAACCTCTGTCACCCCCCACCAGCAGCAGACGTTGCTCGACTGAATCCCAGCCGAAGGCAGCATGGGCACGAGCGCCGGGCGCGGTGGCGGTCGCCGTCGTGAGCTGGGTCCATGCGCCGTCCCAGCGCCAGGTGTCGCCGAGCGGGTCGAAGCGATCGCAGTCTTCTTGGAGCTGCGGATCATACTCGCCGCACCCACCGACCATGATCACGCTGTCGGAATTCGGGTCGTAGGCCAGCGAAAGCCCGAAGCGGGGGCTGGGGCGGAGGTCGCCGGGGCCAGTCGCATCCCTCCAGACATCGCCGTTCCACACGAGCGTGCGGTCGACGAGCCCTCCTCGGAAGAGAGCGCCGCCGAACTGAACGACCTCGCGTCGCCGGGGATGGTAGCCGACGGCTGACCACTGCTTGAACTCGGGCCAAACCTCGTTGATGGGCTGCGTGACGTCTTCTCCCCAGTCTCCCGGGTAGAGGACCCATACGTCGGGCGTCGGCGTTCCGGCGGGGTCTCGGCCGCCGATGAACATCAGTCGCTCGCGAATCGCGTCGTACACGGCGCGGTGTCGTGCGCGCGGAGGAGGGGGGGTGTTCTGAACACCGATCTCGGTCCACGATCCTTCGACGAGACTCCAGACGTCCGCCAAGACCGAGCCGTCGGCGGTCTCGCCTCCGTGCACGACGACGCGTCCCGCCGCCGGATCGTAGGCGGCGGCGTGCTGAGTCCGTGCCGCCGGGGTGCGGGTCGACACGAGCCGCGACCACTGACCGCCGGTGCCCGCGAAGAGCTCGGAGGTCGCACCCTCGCTCGGCGTTTCGCCTCCGAAGACGACGAGCTGCCCGACTCGGTCGTTCCAGACCATCGAGTGACCCGCGCGCGGGCTGGGGCCCCCTCCCGAAGCGACCCACGTTCGACCGTCCCAGGACCAGACCCCCGATTCGGCAATGAGCCCTCGGCCGTCTCGCCCGCCGAGCAAGACGATCCGACGCGCCACGGGGTCGTAGTCTGCAGCAGCATCCCAGCGCGGGGGCGGAACCGTGTCCGGCGTATCCTGCATCCAGCGGGTGCCGTCATGAAACCACTGGTCGTCGAGCGCCGCCCCCGTGTGCGGATCCCGCCCGCCGAACAGAAGCACTCCCCCGCGGATGCCGTCGTACGCCATGACGGCCCCTTCCCTAGCCGGGATGTTCACCTCGGCGACCCGGATCCATTCGTGGTCGTGGAATTCGGCTTCGAGCTGAACGCTCGGGGCCAGGGACCGCTCGACGAACGCCGAGACCATGACCCGTCCCCGCACCGGGTCGAAGACGGCACCGTGGTTCGATAGACCGTCCGCGACCTTGAGCCGCGTAGGCTCGACGATGAGCCAGCCAAAGGCGGAGCCCTGGACGGACACGGTGGAACCGTCGGTCCACACGGTAGCGGACCGTTCCCGGTCACTGAGCGACCGGTCCCCCAGTCCATTGGCCGACTGCCACAGGGTGGGCCGAACCTCTTGGGTGACGAAAGCAGCGTGGGGGTTCGACAGTCCACCGCCGCCGGTTCCGAGCGACGCCACCCAGACGACGTCCGTCACCGGGACCTCGGCGCTCCGATTGCTCGCCCCGTCGACGGCCAAAACGAACACCGTCCGCACGTCTTCGATGGAGAGGAGGAGCGGTTCATCTCGTCCAAAGGCCCCGGATTCGTCGGCGGTTTGCCGCCCCACCTCGCGACCTTCCTCGTCGCGAACGATCACCACGCTGTTCGGCTCGACGGCGCCGGGCTCACCGACGAGACGCCACTGGGGCACGCCTCGCGTAAGCTCGGCTCCCCAAGGAATGCGGACGAAGGTCTCCTGGCTCGGCTCGTCGACCCGAGGTTCGGGGGGCGACACGTCATCGATCATGAACCGCGCGACGTCGGGGTCGACGCCGCGGTTTCCGTGAACGTCGGCGGAGCTCACCTGCACGACATACGCCCCCGAAAGCGATGCCGGCTCGTCGGGAACCGACCATTCGTAGGTGAACTCGACGCCGTCCCGCTCGGTCAGCGTGAAGGCTCCGAGAGCGAAGCCCGCCTCGTCGCGGGCGACGACGTTCGGCTCACCGACGACCGGCTCGTCAAAAGCGAACGCGAGCTCGATCGTCGCTCCGCGAGTCAGCGAGCGGACCGTGGCAACCAGGCTCTCCTCGGGCGGGAGCAACCTCACCTGCACCGAGCTCGCGATGACCTTGGGCGGTCGACTGTCCACGCGGACCTCGTCGACCTCCACGGGGCCGGCATAGCCGTAGGCGTCGATGAATCGGGCAAAGACGAAGCGGGTGCAGAGGTCGGCTTCCGCCTCGGCACAGGGAGCGACGGAGCGGTCGAGGTCCCACTCGGCAAGCCGTTGGCCGGGACAGGGACCGGACGCACCGAACGGTTCCAGGTCGGCCAGCACGAGGGTCTCGGTCGTTCCGTCGTCAGGCACCAAGCGCCCGAGATTCGACAGGCGTGCGCGCGTCGCCAGCTCCGAGCGCAGTAGCACGGTCACGGGTCCCGGCCCGACGATGCCGCTTTCGGGGGCGACGATCTCGAGAGGCAGGCACCCCTCCGGCGCTTGGGGGGTCGCCTTCATCTCCACGATGATCGCCGTCGGGCCCTGCGTGCCCGACCGAAGGCGGAATGGCTCGCTGACTCCGTGGTAGAGGACCCGAGACGAGGGTTCGGAGGTCGGCCGGACCTCCAGGACCAGCACGCGGCTCGGACCCACCGGAATGTCCGAGATCGCGAGCCGAAGGCCTTCGGCGAGGAGCTGCGGGGCACTCTCGAACAGAACCTCACCGGGCTCGGTGACGTCTTCGCGAGCCTCCACTCGGAGCGTGACGTTCGCCTGCGGCGGGAGGTCCAAAGGACGCCCATCGGGCCAGCGAACCTCGACGCGCACGCGGCCTTCCTCCGCCCCGCACGCAGGGACCAGCAGCGCCAGAACCCCGACCAGCGCCTTGACCCAAAGCACGCCTGACGGTGCCACCAAGACCCCACGCCGATCAACGAAGGTGATCGGATGCCGCCGCACGGGGCACGGCGCGAGCGTGGAGGCCCGAGACCGTCGGCCCACGGCTCGCCCGACCATCGGCCGTCGAGCCAGGGCATGGTACCGCCCGGTTGCCTGGTATCGTGCGTTGCGCCACGGTTTCGGCGCGGAAGTCTCGAGCGGTCGTCGGCCAACGATGGCCCATAGGCCGAACAGGTCAGCAGCATGGGGGAACGAATGAGACACTCGGCTTGGCTCGGAGCTCTGACGCTTTTCTGCGGCGTGGCGGTGTTGCCGGCGTGCGGAAGCGAATCGTCGGTCCGCGAGGAGAGGAAACAGCCCGAAACGCCAGAGCCGCTCGCCTTCATCGACACCGAGCTTCCGCTGGCGTTCGTCGGGCGACCGTACGAAGCCACCGTCGGAGTTCGCGGGGGGTCCGGCATCATCGATCGGTGGGTTCCGGTGGCGGGCCAGCTGCCGCGGCGCCTTCGTCTTCAGCAAGACTTCGAGCTCGAGGGCGGAACCGGGGCCGTGATCTCGGGAACGCCCGAAGAAGCGGGACGGAGCCTGTTCACCGTCCTCGTCGTCGATGTCTCCGGCGAGGAGGTCAGCGCCGACTTCACGATCGACGTTCTCGGTCCGGTCAACATCGTCACGATGGCCGTGCCCCCGGCCACGGTCGGCGAACCATACGAGTTCGGGTTTTCGGCGGACGGCGGACTTCCGCCCTACACGTGGACCATCTCCGGTCTCCCGGAAGGTCTAAGCGCGGACGGCGAGGGTCGCGTGAGCGGTACGACGCTCGCGTGTGCTTCGGCGCGGGTCGCGGTTTCGGTGACGGATGCCAGCGGCGACCCCGAGCAAACGGCTCGCGCCGAGTTCGACCTCGTCCTCGAAGATCGTGCCCTCTCCATCGTGACCACATCCCTGCCCGCCGGCCGACAACAGCGTCCCTACGAGGCTTTCGTCGAGACGGCCCTTGGCTGTCAGACCGACTTCCAGTGGAGCTGGATCGGCGGAATCGCGGGGGGGCTTCAGCTGGACACGCTGGAGGATGGCCGCGGTCGCCTGTGGGGCCTGCCCCGGGAATCGAGAACCTACGAGGCGCGGTTTCGGGTGGTCAGCAACGGCGGCGACGAAGCCACGGTCGAGCTACCTCTCGACATCGAAGAGGGTGCTCCCCCGCTTCAGTTCGAGACCAACGCCGTCTTGCCTCGGGCCGAAGAGAAGCTCGAGTACCGGGCCGAGCTGAAGGCGATCGGTGGGTCCGAGGGCGTCGGCGGCACCTACGAATGGTCGGTGAACGCCGAGGACCTCCCCGATGGCCTCGCCCTCGGGCCAGGCGACACGCCCCAGACGGCCGTCATCGAGGGCGTCCCGGAACGGGCCGCGGCTTTCGAGTTCGAAGTCACGGTCTCCGACCGCTACGACGAGCTGGGTCTCACCGTTCAGCAGTCGCGGACCTTTCAGCTGGACGTCCGTCCTCCCGTCCTTCGCATTCGCGCTTTGAACCCGCCCATCGCCAAGGTCGACGAGCTGTACCGACTCGAGGTGTGCGCCGATAACGGCAGCGGCCGCGACTATATCTGGAGCGTGGTCGAAGGACGCTTGCCTCCGAGACTCGATCTGGTCCGCGACGGAGCGCCGTGCACCGAGATCGTGGGCACGCCTACCTATCCGGGAACGTATACGGCCACCGTCTCGATGGCCGACACCTTCGTCGGCCGCCCGGTGGAAGAACCGATGGCCGTCGTCATCGAAGTCACTGGTCCGGCCCGTCCCCTGCGGCTGGCGGCGGCAAGCCCGACCGGATACCAGTACAACCCGGTCGACCTGCTCGTTCGCACGACCGGCGGAGCCGAGCGGGGACGCACGTATTCGGTCGTGGGCGGCAGCCTGCCCGATGGACTGAGCCTCTCGCCCGAGGGATCAATTACGGGCTCCCCCACCGAGCTCGGGACTACGAGCTATACCCTGCGCGTCGAGGACGAGCTCGGCCTCGTCGACGAGCGAACCTACGACTTCACCGTCGAGCGACCGCTTCACATCACGACGATCGAGCTTCCTCGCCCGGTGCCCGACGAGCCGTACGTCACGACGCTGGAGGCGACCGGCGGCTCGGGCTCGGGCTATGACTGGTCTTTGGTGCAAGGAGCGCTGCCGAGCGGGTTCACGTTGTCCACGCTGAGCGACGGGCGCGGTGAACTACGGGGTACGACACCCAACCGAGAAACCTCGGCCTTCCGTCTTCAGGTGGAGGACGACCTGGGCAACACTTATGTTCGGACCTACCTCGTGCGACCGCGGGAGGAGCAGCGGTGGGCGGCGCTGATCGGCGAGCTCGACGGGGACGAATGGGTCGACGTGGCCCTCTCCCCCACGGATGGTTCGACCCGAGCCGCCTCCCTCGTCGAGCCGACCGGCGAGGGTGGCTTGGTCTATCAGCGCCTCGAAAACACGCGGACCGCCTCGCTTCAGTTCTCGCCGGACGGCTCCAAGATGGTCGTCTTCGGAGACTGGGGGACGGGAAGCTCTTCTCAAGTCCACCTCGTCGACGTTTCGGGAGCATCGCCCGGCACCCCCGAAGGCGCCAGTACCACCCTGGTGGGCAGCTTCTCCGGTCTGTCCTCGTTGGGATGGGGTCAGCTATCGGACCGCGTGTTCTACCAGCCGCGGAGCACGAATCGGCTGTCGTACTTCGAAGTCACGAGTACCGGGGTCGGCCGGTCGTACCAAGCTTCGAGCAGCAACGACTCGGTTGGTTGGTACTACCTGGCCAACGACGACAATTGGATCTCGTACATCGACAACTTCTCCCTGAACCTCAAGCTCGTCGACCTCAGCGGGTCGACGCCGGCGGCGGCCGAGACCGTCTGCACGAGAAGCAGCTTCGGGAGCTGCTCGTCTAGGGGACTCTACGTCCGGTCGGGGCTCTTTCGAAACGGCTTCGAGACGTGGTCCAGTCAGCAGTTCTTCTTTCTCGACCAAGACCCGCCAGCCCAACTGCAGACCATCTACAGCGTCGACCTTGCCGCCGGGCCGCCCTTCACTCCGGTCGAAGTGAGCCCGAACCTCCCCGCCGGCAGAGCAGTCGAGGGCTTCGACTTCGACCCCTTCGGAAGCCGGCTCGTCTTCGCCACGTTCGACGGCGCCGTCTACTCCGTCGACGTGAGCAACCGGCCGCAGTTCAAGCCTCAGCTCATCGCCGAGCTCGCAACGCCGGGCGCCTATGAGATGCTCTTCGGCTCCAACGAGGAGGTCCTTCTCCTCGGAGACTACGACGCCTCGACCAGCTACGATGAGCTCTTCACGTCGGATGTCACCCCTTCCACGCCCAGCCCCATCGTCAAGGTCAGCGGCGAACCCAACGTCTCCTGCAGCGACTACCACATCAGCGACATCCGCTGGGGATTCGGCGGTGACTTCGTGTTCTTCGAGGCCAACTTCGATGACTGCGCTCGACCCGACTACTACGCGGTGAACGTCTCGCAGCCCGCCCCCGCTCCGCGCATTCGCATGACGACGGACACGGTTCGTGGCTCGCGCTATGGGGTGGACCGAGAGTCCCAGCACGTCGTCATCGTTTCGGGGACGAGCCTGTACTACTTCGACGTGCTCGACCCCCAGGCCGGTCTTCGGCAGATCGTCGATGCCCGAACCGCGGGATCACCCGCCGCCCACGACGTCCACTGGACTCGCGGCTCGGAGCGGATCGTGTACCGCGGGACGAGCGGCGACGCGTACATCGCCGGGATCGCCGGCGACGTGCCTGCTACTCCGGGGGTTCTGAACGCCAACACGACGGATATCGTGCGCGAGGTCGTCCTTCAGCCCTAGTCCACGCAAGACCTTCGCGGAATCACGCCTCTCAGGCGGGGTGTTCGCAAAACGAACATTCACACAGCGAGAGCTTGGCGTTGCGCATGGGCCAGCCTAGACCAACGAAAGCCTGGTTGCACCCCTCCCTCGCGTGCTGAAATGGACGATCTCCACCCGAGCGACGTCCTTCGAACGTCCCTTCCCCTGCGTTCCTCGACGCATCCTGGTGAGGTGCCAGATACGGCCGTGAAGCCGGCCGTAGGCTCCAGGGCCAACGCGCCTCGGTCTACGCTGGTCCCCGGCGACGCCACGATGCCAGAGTTCGGGCGTGCGCCCTCTAGCTTCAGGGACGGTTCTCGCGCTCGGGATGGCGCCGACGATGGTCTTCGCGTTGGGTGTCGAGGACTACGTACCGGCATCCGCCGCCGGCATGGTCGTATGGCGCAATCCCCTGGCCACCCTCTCGCGGATCGAAGACGCACTCTGCGCCGCCGGCGTCTGTCCTCCCGGAGCCGCGAGTGGGTGGATCGTGAAGCCCCTGAAGGCGAACGAAGTCTGGCTCGAGGGCGTCGACTTGAGTCGACCTGTGGCCGTCGCGATCCTCGAGACCGACGGTGGGGACCTCCGGCCAATCATAGCCCTTCACCGGAAGGCAGCTAGCGATCCGCTCATCCGGACGCGCACCGACAACCCCTTCCGACTCGTCGCGCACGAGGACGTCATCCTCATGGTCGACGAGCATCTCGGCTCGGGTCACGAATCCCCGAGCGAGGAGCGCTATGAGCCGGATGAGGTAGCGTTGAAGCTCGCCGCCACCGACGACATCTTCGTCCACCTGGACGGCGGGAAGCTCCTTGCCGCCAGCGATGCCGGTTGGCTCAAAGATCTCATCTACACATCGACGTATCTCCGACTCGACGAGACGACGTCCCTGACTCTCTCCTTGCGCGTCGCATCAGGAGGCGTGCTCCTCCGGTACCTCGAGCAGTACCGGCCCAACTCGGACGCAGCGCGGCGAGCGGCAAGCCTCCGAAACACCGACACCCCGCTGATCCAGGGCCTTCCGGCCCAGGATTACTTCGCTGTTCTCGGCTGGCGGCTGGGGTCGGCCGCTTTGGTGCGAGAGGCGATCATGGACTTCGTGAGTCGGATGGTCGAGCTGACGACCGAGGACGGCGACGATCCAACGGACCGGGCCACTGTGCAGCAGCTCGAACAGCTTCCATCCGTGTTCGAAGACAAGTTCCGAAGAGGACAGCGGTGGGTCCTTGGGTTAGCCATGCCCGAGGACGTCGCGTCACTCAGCCTGGTGGGCTGGACATCCGGTCGGAAGAAGAAGACGAACGCCTTGATTTCTTCGCTCGCCGAATGGCTCAACACGCTCCTTGTCACCATGGCGAAGGACGTCGACTACGACGACCCGGTCGTCCTTCGCCCGGCCCCCGCTCCGTTGAAAGTAGAGGGTGCCGAGCTCCGGGGCTACCGGCTGGACGGGGGGCTCGTTCGCGAGCGACCCGAGTTTCAGAGGTCGCAGGCCGCCTTCCTCTCCGGTACCGCCGGAAGGACCACGGTGATGTCTTGGAATGCGCCCCCGGCCGTCCTCGAAGAGCTGGTCCGACGAACCGAATCGGATGTCCTCTCCGATGCCAAGTTCTCGCAAGCCAGGGCCGAGCTGCCGGACAGTCGTTTCGCCGAGATCTTCCTGGACGTGGAGCCGATCGCGACCGCGCTTACTTCCGGACAAGGTCCGACGGCTTCAACGACGCCGGCCGCCGGCATCGCGTTTTCCAAGATGGAAGGTGGCTGGCGCTCGGATCTCTTCCTGCCTTTCGAAGCTCTTTCGGCTGCGGTCCCGCTCTTCATGCGCTTCGCACAGCTCCGATCGTCGACGTCGGGAATCGAGGAGGCCACGGTCTGGCGCCGAGACGAGAGCACTCCGGTCTTCACGGTGGAGTCCACCGAGGACGGCGCCAGCTTCGTGACCGGCGGCATGCTGGTGGGCTTCAACTACCAGAACCTCAATCAGGTCCACTTTCGGGTCCAACCGCTGCTGTTCGCGTACATGCTGCGGCGAGACTTCAGCCTGGGGCTCGTGCGCGTCGGCGTCACGTCCGTCTGGAAACAGAACGCCGGGGACCGAGTGTACCTCTACCTCGATGGCGAACCAGTGGCTCCCCTTCGAGTGGTTAGCTCAGATCACGCTGTCCGCGACGACGGGAAGGTGCTCGAGAACGTCATCGTGGACGTCCCGGTCGCGATCGTTCATCGCATCGCGGCGTCGAAATCGATCGAGCTGACGGTCGCCTCGACGATTCTGAGGATCCCCGAGCTCCAGCCCCTCATGCGCCAGTTCCTCGATGCCCTCCAGGCTTCGACCGGCCAGCCTGCGAACGCGCCGGCAACGAGATCGCAGGACCCTGACCGAACTGGTCCGACCCCTTAGATTCGATCCAGTTCGAATGTTAGGAGGGGAATCGACATGCCGAGGAAACGGCCTAGCCCGGAGCAAATCGTCACGGCGTCAGATCGAGGTCGAGATCGGGAAGGGGTCCACGACTCCGACGGCATGCGAGAAGGCCGGCATCACGGAGCAGACGTACTACCGGTGGCGTCGCGACTACGGCGGCATGAAGGTCGACCAGACCCGTCGTCTGGAAGAGCTGGAGCGTGAGAACGCACCGATGGGTGCGGCGGCTTCGCCGCATGCCGATTCCGATGGAACAGACCTTTGTCGCTTTCGACACCCACCGAGACCGCTTCATCGCCGTGGATTGGCTGACCGGCCGAGTTTGGGAGTGGACCGGAAACGACGGCGACTTCTGGATCGAGCTTACTCCGACCGAAGGCCTCTCGCTCGACTCGGCTGCCTCCGACGGGATGGTCTACGACCAGGCGCGCAAGCGGCTCGTCCTCGTGGGCGATCCACCCTTCGGTCAGGGCGATCCCGACTTCACGGTCGTGTACGAGGGAAAGGCTCCGGAGCGGCCGGCGCTTCGCTTCGTGCCAAAGATCCCGGTCGACATCGATCTCGGCACGGTCATTTCGGTCGAAGTCGAGGCCCACTGCGGCGGTTCGGGGCAAGCCAAAGGCCGCGACGTCGAGGGGGCGGAGCTGGTGGCCTGGACCACCGGGCGCGCGACCACTCTCCCGAGCGCTTGGGCCCAGCTCGGCACCAACGAAGCCCCGCTCGACGGAAATCCCGAAGCCACCAACCTCGAGTATCGGACGGCATCGGTCGACGAAGAGCGCGCCCTGGTCCTCGACCGCGACCGTAAGATCAACCTCGAGTGCCGCCCCTTAGGCACGACCGGCAACGACCTCGCCAGGACTGCGGCCGACTACTTCGAGGTCCGGCTCCGGTACACCTCCGAATAGCGTCCGCCTATCCTGCTCCCCTCTGATCTCGGGCCACCCTTACGACAAGGGAGGCATGGTAA
>CAYYOT010000069.1:0-23463 GCA_964473255.1 uncultured Myxococcales bacterium
CTAAGCCGACGGTCGGGGGTTCGAGTCCCTCCGGGCGCGCTGGATCATCCAACCCCCAACCCGACGCCACGGCGCGGCTACGGCCTCAGTCCTTGCAGCACGGTGACCCGCGGGTGGGTCAAGATGGCATCATGGAACTGGGCCGGGCTGACCGAGAACTGCTGCCCATCGCGGCCCATGACCACGTGGCGTTGAAACACCGGATGCTGCAGCGGGAGGAAGGCCATCGCCTCTGGGGCCCGCTCCCCGATGATCCGGAACAGATTGCCGGGCCCGGTGCCGTCGTGACTGATCTCGAACGTTCGTCGTTGATAGAAGTTGGTGAGCCCGGTTCCGCTCAAGGCGTAGGTGCCGATGACGAACATCCGGTCTCGATAGTCTTCGGCCAGCCGTTCCGTGGCGTTGGACGTGTCCCCAAACGCATTGTAGCGCGCGTGGGCGCCGCCGGTGTCGACGAAGACCTTTCCGTCCCCCGCCGCTTCGATCGCCCGCCGCAAATTCGCGACGATGGTGGCCTCCCGAATCGTGAAGTCGCGGGTGACGCGAAAGCGGCGGCATTGCTCCTCGACCTCGACCACCTCGCTGACGAGGTCGAACCACCGGTCGCCCCACTGGTCGCGCCAGCCCAGGGTAGGATCGGCGAGCTGATCCCGAAGCGACTCGAGGGCGGCGACGTAGGCGGCGGAGTCGGGCTCGGCCTGCAGCACCGGCGAGAACGCTTCTCGGGCGCCCAGTCGTGCGCCCAACGCCTCCAGGGACGTCCGAAAGGCCTCGACGTCGTGATTGACGTCGAAGAAGGCGACCCGGAGCCGCTGTTCTTCTGGGCGACCGCGACTCGCATCGGCGAGGCGGTCGAGCCGAGATCGGTACAGCGCCCTGACCACCGGCGACAAAGGCGCGGTCCGGCCGTCGAGGTGTTCCTGGGCGAGCCAGCCTTCCGCGTGGTGAAGCTCGGCCGCGAACGCCCGATACCCGTTGGCCTGCAGGGGTTCGATCAGTCGCTCGAGAAAGTCGGTGTGCTCCTGCTGGTAGTGCTCTTCGCCGACGATCATGATGCGGGCGCGTCGGGCCTCGGCGATCAGCTCATCGGGCACGGTCTCGACGGGAAAGACGATCAGCGCCTCGTCCACCACCTGCGCCAGCTCTGGGTCCTCACGAAAGAAGTCCGGCTCGGAACCGCTGTCCCCGCAGGAAACACCGGTCGCCGAGGCGATCACCGACATCACAATGCGTCTGCGCGTCGACATGTCCGCGCTGATGACCTCCACGTTCATGTCGCGCCGCGCGGGTCGACCCGTCAAATCCATGCAGGCCGTCACACCGCCGCGCAGCGTCGACGCCCGAAGGACGGCTCGGCGCCGGCCGAAAGCGCCTCCTCCGCGGGGCGGGCGCGGGATGGAGGTCGCTTCCCATCATCGGGAGGTTGACAATAGCGCCGGTACCAGAGTAGGAGAGCCGTCCTTCCGGTCATCGACCGGCGGGCTTTGCGTCCATAGGGGAGGGCGTGATGCAGACGGGTGTAGAGTCCCCTAACCCTGCGGTGGCCGTAGCTCAGTTGGTAGAGCGATGGACTGTGGCTCCATAGGTCGCGGGTTCAAGCCCCGTCGGTCACCCACGGAAAGCGGTTGCCCAGCTTTGAGCATTCCGGTAGCCAGCTTTCCCCCTTGGGGGTGTAGCTCAATTGGCAGAGCAATGGACTCTTAATCCATAGGTTGCGGGTTCGATTCCCTCCACCCTCATTCGTCACCTCAGACCGTTCGCTCCGACCCCGCCGCAACGGGCCGCCCTGAGCGTGGCCTTGCCCCGCGTTGCCGAGGGTCGCTAGGGTTCGCGCGGGATGGAGGCAGCCTTTACGCTGATCGGTGGGGGGCTCCTGATGGCGGCGACCTTGGTAGGGCTGTTTTTGCTCTTGGCCAAGAACGCGCAGGACCGGCGATCGCTGGAGCGGCAGGTCGATACGGACCGGCACGACATCAATAACCTCCTCGTTCCGTTTTTCACGATGGCGGGCCTGCTGAGGCTGAAGAGCAGCGGTGAAGACCGCGAGGTCTTCGACCAGCTGGACGTTGTCCGCGTGGCCTGGATGTGGCGCGGGAAGACGCGCCTCGACAAGGCGCTGGCCCTGGGAACCGACCGCCTGGAGTGCGCGGCCGACTGCCCGGGCTGCCACATGGTCAACGCCCGAGCCATCCACCTGGTCACCAACCTGGCGGTCAACGCGCGCGAGGCGGCGGCCCGAGCCGGAGGAACGGTGGAAGCCACGTGCGACCACCGTCGCTTCTCCATCGTAAATCGAGTCCCGGGAACGACGACGGCCACCGCGACGAGCGACCGGCCGCACGAAGGCTTGGACAGTGCCGCGCGGTGGGCGGCCGACCTGGGATGGAGCGTTCAGTCGAGCGAAGCCGAGGACGAGAAGGTCTGGGTTGCCTCCGTCGACATGGAGCGGGCGCCCACCCGTCCAGGCTAGCTCCCGATGAGCGGTTCGGCGGTCTTGGACCATCCGAGACCAACGTCGAGATCCACCACGCTGGGAACCGAGGGCATGAGGTCCTCGCCCGCGGACTCCAGAGCGGAGCGCACCACCGCGCTCACGGCGTCGACATCGCTTTCGGCCGCTTCGACGACGATCTCGTCGTGAACCATGTTCACCAAGTGCGCATCGAGCCCGTCCTCGGCGAACCGACGCACCATGCGCGCCATCGCCAGCTTCACCATGTCGGCGCTCGTCCCCTGGATGGGCATGTTCATCGCCACGCGGGTCAGCGTTCCTTCGTCGCGTCCGTCTCGCCGCATGTCGGTGAACCACAGCCGGCGGCCGCCGAGGGTCTCTGCGTATCCTCGTCGAAGCGCTTGGTCCGCGCTGTCGCGCAGATAGGCTCGGATCTTGGGAAAGGCTCGAAAATACGCGTCCAGGAGCCGGCTCGCCTCCGCTTCGTCGACATCCAGCTGCCGAGCCAAGCCCGCCGCCGACATGCCGTACACCAGCCCGAAGTTGATGGTCTTGGCCCGGGCTCGAAGCTCCGGCCGCTCGGTCTTGCTCACGTCGACGCCGAACAGACGCCGGGCCACCCGCGAATGGAGATCCTCGCCCCGAGCCAGTGCCTCCAAAAACACGGGGTCTTGGGAGACTTCGGCCAGAATTCGAAGCTCGGCCGTCGCATAGTCGGCGGTGATGATCCGTCGTCCCGAGCCGGCACTGAAGCACGCCCGGAAATCGCTGTCGGCCGGCACGGACTGGAGGTTCGGCTCGCTGCAGGATGTGCGCCCCGTGCTGGCCCCCAAGGCGCGAAACCGCGGATGGAGCCGCCCCGTCTCCGGGTGAACGTGCGCCAAAAAGCCCTCCCCGTAGCTCGCAACGACCTTTTTATACTCTCGGTATCTCGCCAGCGTGATGGCCGCGGGGTGTCCGTTCGCGAGAAGAGACTCTCGACGGAGTGAACGCAGCTCGACTCCAAGCTTCGCCATGGCCGCCGACACCTCTTCGTCGTCGTCGTAGTTGAGAGTGGTCTCACCGAAGAGGTCTCGGTCCACGACGGCGCGGAGCTCGTAGTCCAGCTCCTTCTTGTACCGCTGCATCGTGACCTTCGCCTCCTCGATGCGAGCAGCCCAGGCGTCCCGATCGATGGCGAAACCTCGCCATTCCATCTGAGCAAAAGCAGGGGCGGCGGCCCCTTCGATGGCCGACACCCGCAGGAGGCCGTCCCGCTCCAGCTCGGGGAGTTGCTGGGCGTAGACCTTCCACGTGGCCTCGACGTCTCGAGCCGCGTAGTACAATTCCGTCGAGCTGAGCTCTTCGAGAGACTGGATACCGTAGAAGCCCTGCCGGATCGTTTTGTCCAGCTCCATCCCGGCGTAGCGTTCGGCCAACGCCTTCAGCGCATAGCCCTGCATCACGACATCCGACTTCCGACCATTGCGGAGCAGCTGCTCCGACAGCTGCGTGTCGGCGATCCGCGCCGAGGCTAGACCGGATGCCTCACCGGCCAAGCTCCACAGCATCTTGAGGTCGAAGGTCGCATTGTGGAGAACCACCACCCGATCCGGATGAAAGATCGCGCGGATCACGTCGGGCCCCACGGACTGGGCATCCACCAAGAGCTGCCGATCCGCCGTTCCAAACTGGATCAGCAGGACGCGATCCGTGTGCGGATCGAGGCCCGAGGTCTCGGTGTCGAGCGCGAGAAACGGTGCCGCCGAGACCTCCTCCAGGAACCGCAAGACATCCGACGGCTGTCGGACCACGTCGAGATCGGCCACGGAGGTACGACTTAGAGAGGCTCCGTAGGCCACCGTCAACCCGTGTCGACCGGAGCCCCTGGGCTCCATCGCCCTCTTTGCTGTTTGGGACCTTTTCGCCCGACCCAGACCTGGCTAACCTCTGAGGACGGGTCCATGTCTCGCATCATTGGAATCGATCTCGGGACGACGAATTCGTGCGCTGCCGTCGTCGAAGGGGAGGATCGGAAGGTCAAACTGATCCCTTACCGTGGGGGCGAGTACACGCTTCCCTCGATCTACGCAGTGGACGACAAGGGCAACGAGCTCGTCGGTCATGACGCCAAGCGCCAGTGGCAGCTGAACCCCCGCAACACGATCTACGGGTCCAAGCGCCTGATGGGCCGCGAGTACGACAACCAGACTCTCGACCGGATCCACCAGTACTTCATGTACGACATCCACCAAGAACGTGAGTCGCACGACATGCTGGTCGAAGTCGGCGGCGTGAAATTCGGTCTTCCTCAAGTCGCATCGAAGATCCTGCTGAAGATCCGCGATGTCGCGGCCGACTATCTGCAGCAGCCGATCCAGCGCGCCGTGGTGACCGTTCCCGCCTACTTCAACGATCGACAGCGTCAGGCGGTCAAAGAGGCGGGCAACATCATCGGGCTCGACGTGCTCCGGGTCATCAATGAGCCCACGGCAGCCGCCTTGGCGTTCGGCGTCGGTCGCGGCCTCGAGAAGGAGACGATCGCGATCTACGACCTCGGAGGTGGGACCTTCGACATTTCCATCATCGAGATTCGAGAGCGAATCTTCGAAGTCAAAGCAACCGGCGGCGACATCTTCCTCGGCGGAGTCGACTTCGACAACCGAATCATCGAGTGGGTCCTGGACGAGTTTACGAAGACGCATCCCGACATCGACCTGCGTAAGGACCCGATCGCGATGCAGCGCATCAAAGACCTCGCCGAACGTTCGAAGATCGACCTCACCGACCGGCGAGAGTGTGCCTTCAACATCCCGTTCATCACGATGACGCCGGACGGGCAGCCCTTGGACATCGACTTGAAGCTCACCCGCGACATCCTCGAAGAGCGGACCCGCGACCTGGTGCAGAAGACCATGGACACCTGCAAGCGGGTGGCCGAAGACGCCGGCATACCGCCCACCGACGTCGACCACGTCCTCCTCGTCGGGGGCATGACACGCATGCCCGCGGTTCAGCGGGAGGTCACCGACTTCTTTGGTCAGCCCCCTTCGCGCCAGGTCAATCCCGACGAGGCCGTCGCCATCGGAGCTGCGATGTATGCCTACTCCCTCGAGGACAACTCCGACCTCAAGGTGCAGCTTCTCGACGTGATACCCATCGCCATCGGCATCGAGAATGCCCAGGGGAATCTTCACGAGATCTTCCCCCGAAATGGTTCCGTGCCCAACCTCAAGCAGATGACCTTCACCACGAGCGTCGACGGTCAGCAAGACCTGCAGATGCGGATCTACCAGGGCGACCAGGAGCGTGCCGATGCCAACGAACTCCTGGGCGAGTTCACCTTTTCCGGAATTCGCGTCGCCCCCAAGGGCGAGGTGAAAGTCGAAGTCGACTTCAGTCTCAGCCAGGATGGCATCCTCAACATGTCGGCGCGCGACAAGGATACCGCGACCGAGATGAAGACCTCGGTCCGTCTGGGGCAACGCAAGTACAGCTGAAGCGGACGACCGCAAAGTCAGAACAGGTTGCGACGTCGATCGACGCTGGCCACGATCCCCAGACCGATCATCGTCGTCAGCACGAACGAACCACCGTTGCTCCACAGAGGCAGAGGAACGCCGACGACCGGAGCGAGACGTAAGACCATGAGCATGTTGATGACGGCGTGCCAAAAGAGCATCGAGGTGACGCCCACGACGAGCAGCGAACCGAAGCGGTCTCGGGCTCGCAGAGCCGTCCGCAGACACAGCAAAATCAACGCAGCGAACAGCGCGACGACCAGCATCGAGCCGAGGAATCCGTGCTCCTCCGCCCAAACCGAAAAAATGAAGTCGGTTTGCTGCTCGGGGAGGAACGACAGCTGGGTCTGAGTGCCCTGCCCGTGACCTTTCCCAAAGAGTTCGCCGCTGCCCACCGCGATCAGCGACTGGTGCTGATGGTACCCCGCTCCGGCCAGGTCGGACGTAGGATTCAAGAACGTGAGGACTCGCTCCTTCTGATACGGCTTCAGGACCGCAACCCACGCTAGAATGCTGGCTAGAATCGAGCCCGAAATTAGGGCGAGCAGCGAGCTGGGTCGGAGCCCGACGAAGAGGATCATCGAAAACGCGATGAGTAGAACGACCATCGTCGTACCCAGGTCGGGCTGAATCAAAATCAGGACACAGGGCAGCGCCACCACGTCGATAGGAGCCGCGAGGTCGGCCAGCTTGAACGGCCCCGACCTCACCTGCCGCACGAAAGCCGCGATGAGCCACATGAGGCCCAGCACGGCGATGCCCGGCAGCCACGAGCGTAGCGAGAGAAGAGGCGCCTCGAGCATGACTTCCGCTTGCTGGGAAGTGCCGAGGCGAATCAAGTCCCGGTGAGCCAGCTGCGTGACCCGCTCGGCGGGCTGTCCGTTCACGAAAGTCTTCGCCTCGGGTTCCAGCAGCACCAGAATGTAGACGCCATCTCGCTTGCGAAACACCTCGGCGTGACGGTCGACGACACCGCTACGCGGAAAGCGGAGATCTTCTCCTTGGCCTCCGCGCCCCAGCACGATCGACGGCTCCCGCGCGTCGAGACGCGCCACGGTCCGCATGCGTCCGGCCTGAGCTACCCTGAGTTCGGGTGCGCTCAGTCGGTCACCGGCCACGGCCACGGCGCTGACTCCGAGCAACAGCAGAATGGGACGGCTGAGGTTCAAGGGGCGCAGAATCTGCTTCAGGGTCAGCGTCCCGTCCCAGCTCGCCAGGTGAAAAGTCCGGGCGACGATGATGATGACGGCGATCTTGGCCAGGTCGGAGGTCTGGATCGACATCACGCCCATCGGCAGCCAGCGACGCGAGCCGTTCACGACTTTGCCGAAGAACATCGTCGCGACGAGAAGACCGACCACGACCAAGAAGATCGTGAAGGCCAGCCCCTCGAGATTCCGATAATGCATCCAGGCCAACAGGAGGGCGACCGCGGTCCCGATACCCAAGTGGAACGCATGCACGTAATGGAGATCGACGCCGAGGGGTTGGCTGGCCGAGGCGAGGTTGTAGAGCCCCAGAGCGATAAGAGCGAAGACAACGCCGACCAGAGAACGGTCGACCGCAACTCCTCGGCGGATCACGGTCGCTCCGCCGCCCCGGAATCCGCGAACGTCAGCATCGGCATGGGGCCCGGAACACTCGCCGTCTTCGTGCGCGAGTGGCGCCACGCGTCGACGACGCGCATCGCGATCGGTGCCGCGACCGTGCTTCCGCCCCCACCATGCTCGTTGAAGACCACAACCACGATCTCCGGATCCGAAGCCGGGGCCGCAGCGGCGAACCAGGCGTGGTCACGTAGCTTCCATTCAACCTCGCGGGAACGCTTCCGATCGCGGCCCAATTTGGCTACTTGCGCCGTCCCCGTCTTGCCGAGCGCCTCTATTCCACTCAAGCGATGTCGATAGGCCGTGCCTCCCGGAACCTGGAGCACCCGCCGTAGGCCCTCACGAATGCGCGACAGATGGTCGGGGTCGACGGAGAGGATGCGCCTCACTTCCGGCTCCAGCCTCCGGAGGACCTTGCCGCTCGCGCTCTCGACCCGCAGCGCAACCCGGGGCCGCATGACTTTCCCGCCGTTGACGATCGCGGCATAGGCCACCGCGAGCTGGATCGGGGTCACCGACACTGCCCCCTGACCGATCGAAGCGTTGACCGCTGCCCCCAGCGTATAGCCCTCGGGTCGATTGCGCTCGTACCACTCGACGTCGGGCATGATGCCCGCCGACTCGGTTGGCAGCATCAGCCCCGTCTTATGGCCGAAGCCGAGAGCGGTCCCATAGCTGGCGAGCGCGTCCAGGCCGAGGCGTGAACCCATCGTGTAGAAGAAGACGTCACAGCTCCGCATAAGGCTGGTTTCGAGGTCGACGGGCCCGTGGCCGTGGTCTTTCCAGCAGCGAAACCGAGCGGCCCCCAGGCGGTACGAGCCTGGACACACGACGCGCTCGGCGGGTCGAACCGCCCCGACCTCCAACGCGGCGAGCGCGGTTACGACCTTGAAAGTCGAACCGGGAGCGAAGTAATCCTGCACCGCTCGGAACCGCCACGGCCGCCGCGGTGCTAACGCACGTAGACGAGCCCGCTCGGAAGAATCGAACGTTCCCGAGACGCGATTGGGATTGAAGGTCGGCGTTGACGTGATGGCCAACAGCCGTCCCGTCTGGGCTTCCATGAGCACGACCGCTCCGGCGAGCCCGTCGAAAGCCTCCTCCGCCGCGCGCTGCAGGCCGGCGTCGATCGACAGAACGACCCGGTGGCCCGGACGAGGGGCAACCCGACCTCCGAGCTCCTCCTGGAGGTTCTCGGCGAGCGAGGTCCGCTGCGCCCGTCCCTTCGAATCGACGACGATCGTACGTCGACCATCCACCCCCCGCAGGTCGTCCTCGAAAGCGGCTTCCACGCCCCGCCGACCGATCGAATCCCCCAGGCGATAGCCGAGATCCCGCTTGTCTTCCAAGTCCTGGGCCGAGAGCTCGTTCACGTAGCCCAAGAGGTGTGCGGCGCGCTGGTCCAGCCGGTAGGAGCGAGCCAGCGCCTGTCGTACGGTTACCCCCGGAAGTGCGCCCTGCATGACCTCCACGTCCACCGGAGATTCGACGTCGGGAGGAACATCTCTACGCACCAGGATGTCTTGGTATCGCTCGAGACCTCGCGCACTGCGGACGCGACGCTCCAGACTTTCGTGCGTCTCCTCATCGAGCCGCAGAAGCTGCCCCAGGCGACGAAGAACCAGACCGGTCGAAGGGAAGACGTCGGGGTCGATATACGCGACGAAACGGTCCGTTCCTTGCTCGAGGATCGGGACGGAGTTCCAGGTCAGGTCCAGAGCGTCGAGGACCGACCGCAGTCGCTTCACGGTCGAAGCTTCGAGATCGCGGGCCAACAGGATCGGAGGTCCAGACTCGGCCACCGTCTTGGAGAGAGCCTGCGAGAGCTCCCCGGCTTCGGCCCGCGATCGACCCGCGGCTGCGGCCAATCGGCCGACGTTCCGCCGAGCGTTGGGCAGGAACGCCGGCGTGACGTAGACGTTGACCGACGGTCGGTTGCCCACGAGCACGACACCGTTTCGGTCGGTGATCTCACCTCGCTCGTGCTCGAGCCGTTCGACCTGAACGAAGTTGTTCAGGGATTTACGACGAAAAGACGCACCATCGCGAATCTGAAGGGTCCACAGACGGGCCCCGACGACCACGAAGGCCAACGCGACCACTCCGGCCATGGCCAGAGTCCGACCGCGAGCGACCTTGGGATCGCGCTCCTGTTGTCCGGGAAGGCTCAAGGCTCGCCGTCACCTTAGCAGAGGTACGCATCAGCCCGATTTTCGAAATCGCAGTTCATCCCGAGGAGCGAAGCGGCGTCCGACCTCGTCGAGAAGACGATAAACCGGCAGGGCGAACAGCACTCCGGCCACCCACTGCGTCGGGGCAAACGTTGCGTCTCCGGCGCCGGACGCCCCGGGCCGCAAGACGGCGACGACGAAAGTGGCCGCGACGGTCGCCAGCAAGCCGCGTACGACGATCGCGGCGGGCGAGATCGACGTCGTCCGGCGCAGGGTGAAGCGCACGACCATGAACGCGACCAGAAGCGCCAGGGTCTCGAGACCGCGGACGGCGCCGGAAAAGACATCAGCCACGTACCCTACGCTCAAGGTGGCGAGGATCCCCGGGACCGGCCCGAATTCGAGGGCGAAGAACACAACCATCAACGGCGCCAGGTCGATCCGCATCCCGCTCCGACCCGCCATGACGTTCTGCATGGCCAGGATCAGCCCGCACACGACCAGTACGGCGACGAACCAACGCGCGATCGAGCGACTACGCCCGCTCCTCGGGTCGCTCATCGCCCGCGCTCCTCGGCGATTCCCCCCGGCACCTGCGACCAGAGGGCGGGCGGCCTCAGAAGCGTCGGCGTCGCCACCGGGTCGTCGTTGGGAGGTCGCGGAAGTACCAGGACCCAGTCCAGCGCACCGAAATCGACCGCCGGCCGCACGATGAGCCGCAGACCTCGGTCGGCGGCTTCGACCGAGACGACTCGCCCGATCGGCACGTTCGGAGGGAAGAGTTGGCCCAGACCGCTGGTCACGACAACGTCGCCCGGCTGCACGTCGGCGTCCCGGGACACGTCCTCCATGACCAAGCGTTGGGGGGCATCCGTCCCCCGGACTCGTCCCAGCACCCGCGACCGGGCGACGCGCGCGTGGACCGTGAGGCGCGGGTCGGCGAGCTCGACGACTTCGGACGACGTCCACCCGGCTCGCTGTATCAGCCCGACCAACCCATCCGATTCGACGACGGCCTGCCCTCGGGTGACCCCGTGGATCGACCCCCGTCCGATATCCAGTGTGCGAACTGCAGCCCCGAAGCCGGCCCCGATGACCTCGGCGGCGATCGGCTCGGCCGCGGGTCGTTGCTCTGCGATCTCCAAGAGGAGCCGAAGAGCTTGGTTTTCAGCTTCCACCGCCGACAGGCGGTCGACCTTCACCCGAGCCTGGTGGAGCTCCATCCGCGCCTTACCAAGCTGGCGCCGGGCGCCCTTGACGTCGACATAGGACCGCCAGAGGTCGGAAATCCCGCCGATCGCCCGGGACATGCCCACGCGCATCGGATGGCTGAGCAACCAGACGACCCGATCGAGCGCGTTGGCGTCGCGAGCCCGGATCGTGTGTGCGCGATAGACGAGGACGGGCAGGATCAGGAGTCCCGCGACGACCAGAACGCTTCGATACCTTTTGAGGAACCGCAGCAACACGACAGGTGTAGCAGGGACTGCCGACCGAAGGTCGAGAGGAAATGACCCGGGTCAGGAGACGGCGATCTCGCGAAGAAGGTCCATCTTGTCGAGGGTCGATACGATGCCGCGGACGACGGCATTCATCGGGTCTTGGGCCACCATCACTGGCAAGCTGGTTTCCTCGCGGATCAGCACGTCGAGATTGGTCAGCAATGACCCACCCCCGGTCAGCACGATCCCTCGGTCGACGATGTCGGCCGCCAGCTCGGGCGGGGTTCGCTCCAGGGACACCCGGACCGCCTCCACGATCGAGGTGACGGACTCCGAAAGAGCCTCCCGAATCTCGTCGGATGTCAACAGAACGCCTTTGGGCACGCCACCGACGACATCGCGTCCTTTGACCTCCATCTCTTCGAGAGGGCCGGAGGGTGCGGCCGAGCCGATGCGCTTCTTGACTTCCTCCGCCGTCTGCTCGCCGAGCAGAAGATTATAGCGGCGCTTGACGTACTGGACGATCGCCTCGTCCATCTTTTCTCCGCCGACCCGGACCGAATTCGCGAAAACGATGCCGCTGAGGCTGATGACCGCGACCTCGGTCCGGCCGCCGCCGACATCCACGATCATGTTGCCCGAGGGCTCGGTGATCGGAAGGTCGGCGCCGATGGCGGCCGCCATCGGCTCCTCGATCAGGTGCACCTCTCGGGCCCCCGCGGTGCTGACGGCCTCGCGGACGGCGCGCTTCTCCACCTCGGTCACACCGACGGGAACGCAAACGATCGTGCGGGGCGCCGATAGGCTCCGGTTCCCCATGATCGACTTGATGTAGTAGCGGATCATCGCCGAAACGGACTCGAAGTCCGCGATGACGCCGTGCCGCATGGGGCGAATGGCTTCGATGCCCGTCGGGGTCCGGCCGACCATCTCCTTGGCGACGCGGCCGACGGCCGTAACCTTCCGGACACCGCTATGATCGCGAGCCACGGCGACGACGGTGGGCTCGCTGACGACCACCTCGCCGCCCCGGACCGCAATTCGGATATGGCTCGTCCCGAGGTCGATCGCGAGGTCGCTCGAGATGAAGCCCGACAGCCATTTCAGCATGGGCGGAGAAATCGAGGTATCAAAGCCCTTCCCAAATCTCAATTCCTTCCGGTAGACGCCGACAACGATGCTGGGTGCCCTCAGACGCAAGCGAAACAGCCCGATCCTCATCGGGCTCCTGGGTCTCGCCATCCTACTCATGATCGGGTTCGGGGTGTCGTTTCAGCAGACGGACCGGAACGCCTACGCCGCCAAAGTGAATGGCGAAGTGATTTCCGAGGCCCAGTTTCGCTCGGCCTATTCTTCGGAGTACAGGCGCCGCCAGAGCCAGGACGCCACCTACGACCGGATCAAGGCGGAGCAGGAAGATCTGCGTCGTACCGTCCTAGACCGGATGATCACGACCCGGCTTCTGGCGCAGAAGGCGAGCAAGCTCGGATTTGCCGTGGACGATGACGCACTGAGAGATGCGATCGTTTCTGCCCCCTATTTTCAGGTCGATGGGCAGTTCAATCGGGAGCAGTACGAGCGCGTCCTCAACTCCATCGGAACGTCGGACCGGGAGTTCGAGAATTCCGAGCGGGAGCGAATGCTGGCCGCGACCCTCTACACGTCTTTCGAAGCGGTCGCCGTCGGGGAGGCGGAGCTCTGGGAGGATTTTCAGATCAAGTCTCGGACTCTGGCCTTCGACTACGTGGCCGTGCCCAAGAGCGCATTCGACGCCGAGATCGGCACCGTGACCGAGGCCGACGTTCGAGAGTGGGAAGGCAAGCAGAACGACGTCGAAGCCGAGGTCAAGGAGTTCTACCGCACGCACAAAGACCAGCGCTACGACATCCCCAAGCGGGCGTGCGCTGCGCAGATCCTGGTACGCACCGACAAGCGAGCGAGCGATGAAGCCCAGCAGGCCGCTCGCCAAAAGATCGCGAAAGCCGCCGAAGCTCTCGGATCGGGGCGGTCGTTCGCCGAGGTCGCCCAGGAGTACTCCGAAGGGGACAAAGCTTCGATGGGTGGGAGCCTCGGCTGCTTTGCCCACGGTGAAGGTATTCCCGCGATCGACGAAGCTGCATTTTCTCTGAAGCCGGGCGAGAACTCCAACGTCATCGAAACGGGGTTCGGCCTGCACCTCATTCATCTCGAACGCTTCGAGGAGCCGGTCCGCAGGAAACTGGTCGAGGTCGAGCCCGAGATCAAACGAGAGCTGGCCGCTCGCTCCCGCACCGAGGCGAAGGCCCGAGGCCTGGCCAAGGAGATCCTGCTCGCCGCCCGGGAGGCCTCGTCCCTGCAGGAAGCGATCGAGGTCGTCGACACCGAGGTGGCGCTTTCGGTGACGAACTCGGGCCCCCTCCGCGTGGCCAGCCCTTTCATCCAAGGGCTCGGCACGAATGGCAAGGAGCTGCTGAACGCCGCCTGGAGCCTCGAGGCCGATCAAGAGCATCCTCGGCTGCCCGTCGAGACGGCCGAGGCGTTCGTCGTCTTCGAAATCACCGAGCGGACCGACGCGGACATGGCCGAGTTCGAGCGCCAGAAGGACACCCTGCGGAACATCCTACGTCCGACCAAACTGAACGACATCCAGGAAGGCTGGCAGAAGAGCCTGCAGAGCAACGCCAAGGTCGTCATCAACCCGAAGGTGCTGTCCTACGGAGGCTGAGGTTCAGTCTTCGTCGTCCTCTCGGCCGGGCCAGCGAGCCGGTGCCGCTCCGCTCCGCGGAGCGCCCTGCACGAGCCAATCCAAAAAGCCCGGCGGGTCATAATAGCGCATGGTCAAGCCGCCGAGTCTCACGACGGCGCCTGAAGCCAGGGGCACCGCGACCCGCGAATCGAGTCGAACACCGTCCACCCAGCTCCCGTTGCGAGCCCCCAGGCAGGTGATGTGTCCCTGACCGGTGCGACGGTCGAAAGCGAGCTCGGCGTGCCGACGGCTCACGCTCTCGTCGAGCAGGACGACGTCGCCCTCCCCCGATCGCCCCACGGACACCACCGCGTGCGCAACCGCGATGTGGTCGAGGGGCCGCACCTCGAGGCATAGCGCATCGAGACTCGCGCCCTTGCGACCAGGATCCTTGTCTTCCACCTCGGTCGTCTCGGCCAGCGCCTCGTCGGCGACCGTCTCTGGCCGGCGTATCTGGGACAAGATGTCTGGACTGGGGGGAGGAAGGACGAACCAGGGCCAGGGGTAGCGCAGCAGGAACCGATCTCGCTCCATCGACATCGCGTCCGCAAGGTAAGCGTCGATGGGTGGGAGGTGGTCCCGGAGCATCGACTGGATATTGGGAAGCCCCCAGCGGAGGCGCAAGGGGTCTCGTGTCGCTTGTTTCGCAGTCTAGCCCCGATCGAGCCAGATGAGGTCGCCAGGTTCGTCCACGTCGCGGAGGCCAGCCCGTTCGTCGGGGTCCAGCTCATCGGCCGAGATCGTGGTCACCCCCGCTGACCGCAATAAACCTTGCAGCGATCGAGGGGGCGAGGCCGGAAGTGAAGCCCGAGGCACGACCGCGAGCGCCGCCTGCAGGATGCCCTCCGCCTCGACCACCGCGCCGGCTTTGTCGGCTCGGGCGACCCGAATGAGCCGTGCCCACAGTCGAGGGCTGGGACGCACCAGGTCGCTGGGCGCCCAAACCACGAGGTCGCCCGCCGTGGAAGCCAACCCGGCGTACACGGCCAGCACGGGTCCCTGCCCAGGGTCGGCCACCCAGCGGAAGCCTTCCGGTCGCGGCAGTGCAGCCTCGATGTGCGCTTGTCGAGCTGCAGGACAGACGACCACGCCATCGTCCACCAGAGGTTTCAAGGCATCGACGCCAGCCTGGAGCAGAGCCGTCCCATCTCCGCGAACCAAGGCAGGCTTATCGACGCCTCCCAGTCGCCGACCCCGGCCCCCCGCGAGAATGATGGCCGAGATCACCAGCAGCGACCCCACAGCCCGAAGGCGGCCGAGGCTGCCTCTCGCTCGAAACTGTCGTAGGCCTCGGACCGGGGGTGGGACCACCGGTCGTCGCTCTTGGCCCAGCCCGCCGCGACGGATGCGCCACCCACGTCGCGACCCGCGGTCGCCAGATAGGCAACCCGACGTCCATACCGATCCCGCGGGCCAACGTTGGTGACCTGGAGAGGCAGACGCAGAACGAGACTCCGAAGATAGGTCGTCGAGTCCTCGGCCCCGCAGCCTCCGGTCTCCGGAGCATCGATGCCGGCCAGACGGAGCCTGTCTCCCGAGCTCAGCTCCACGGTATCGCCATCCAAGACGCGAACGACCCGTTCCTCGAGAGCGCCGCATCCGGCGACCCACGCAACGAAGACGGCTCGGATCATGCCCTGGAGCATGCGCGGGCGGGACCGGGCTGGCCATCGGTCGGTCGCGGCGCAATCACTTTGGCGCCAGGCCACGCCTCAGGATGAGGGCGTCATCACCGTCTCGATAGTAGGCCGCGCGGCGCCCGACCGTCTCGTACCCGAGCGCTCGGTACAGGCCGCGAGCCGCCGAGTTCGACCTTGCGACCTCCAGGCACACGCTCTGCGCCCCCGAGGCGGCGACCGTGCGAGCGAAGGCTTCGCAAAGCGCTCGCCCGAAGCCTCGCCGACGCTGGTCGGGGGCGACGATGACCAGGTCGATGGCGGCGTCATCCCCGGCCAGAGTTCCGATGATGCCGGCTTTTCCGGGCTCGATGAGGCCCAGGCACGCCGGGCGCGAGAGCGATGCCTTCAGCGAGTGCTCGGCCCACCCAGAAAGACCCGAAGCGGCCGCCCAGCCTGCCACCTGAGGGCAGTGATGCGCGCGCATCGTCTCGATGGTCATCGCTGCGGGTCGAGTCGGCAGGTGAAGTCATACTGGGGGGGCGGCGCCGGGCGGGATCTCTCGAATCCACCCGCCACCCGCAGCCGAGCGCGCTTCCGCAGTTCCGACAGCAGTCGCTCCGCGGTGCGGTCTCGGATCTGCTCGGCGAAACGACGTTGGATCGCGGGCTCGACGTCGTTGAAGAGCTGGCCGGCGAAGAACTCGGCGTTGTCTCCGTAGCAGTCGAGGACGGCGTCGGCGGTCGGTCGAGGCTCGAGCCGGGCCCGGGCTTCCACGAAGCTCGCCACCGCCAGCTCTCTTTGCACCAGGGCCGACCACAACGGCGGTGGCCCCTGAACCAGATGCTGATCCTCGAACCCGTATGCCTCGTAGAACGCCGCCACCTGGCCCGGTCCGACGAAGCGGTTCAGCGCTCGGTCGAACACGCGTCGCACCTCGGTCTCGGTCGGGGGGGGCAGCTGCAGCCTCCGCACCTCCTGATGAAGGAGGAGCTCGTTGATCATCAGGTCCAAGACCGAACTCAACAGGTCCTGAGAAAGGCCACCCCGAGTCGCGGCATCGGGCCCCTGCCCTTCGAGGATCAGGAGCCCCGTCTTCGCCACGAGCTCGCTGAGCGTGATGACGGCTTCGTTCACCTGGGCGACGACCATGTCGACCACCTGACGCGCCTCGACGGGCTCGGCATCGGGCCCGCCCGCCCCGGCCAGGATCAGCGCCAGGACTTCACCTCTCATCGGCACTCTCGCATTCGCGTAGCCTCCGGGCTTCGTTGGCCAATCGCGTCCTCCGGCGGTACTGTTAAAGCCTGCGTATCTCGCTCGCCACCAAGATCTTCCTGGGATTCGTGGCCGTTCTGTCGACCTTTGCCGCCCTCGCCCTGGTCAGTGTGGGGCAGGTCCGGTCGGTGGCAGACGATCTGAGGCGGATCAAGGATGAGCTACTGGGTCTCGCGCGACTCGCCGCCCAGCTGGAAACCCATCAGCAGAATCGGTTTCGCGACCTTCGTCGAGCGCTGGAAGAGGAGGACCCACGCAATCAGGCGGTGATCCTCCGCGTCGGACTCGCCTACTACCCGGACGTCATCCGCTCGACCCTCGCCGAGATGGACCAGGCGATGCAGGCCACATCGACCCCCCGCGGATCTCGTCGAAGGGACGATGGATTTTCGTCCGACCTTCGAACCCGTACGGCATCGCTCGAGGCAGCCCACGAGCAGCTCGACGACCTGACCCGAGAGTTGCTTCGCCTCATGACGGTGAGCGCGGAAGTCCAGGACGTGGTTGCGGAGACCCAGCGACTCGAGGTTGCGCTTCGGAGCGAGTCGTACCGTCTGACCAAGCGGATCAACGACCAGATGGAGCTCGCGGTCCGGCGAGCCGTCCGAGCCGAGCGTAACGCCGTCTGGCGCATCCTTGCCGTCACTTTGGCGGCGCTGGGTCTGGGGCTACTGGTCATGGCCCTCGCCGCCCGCGCGCTGGCCCCCATCGGGCGGCTCGCGGAATATGCCCGAGCCCTTTCTCGGGGTGATTACGACCGGGAGCTCGACGTCGCCAAGGCCGGAGAGCTTGGCCAGCTGGCCGAGGAACTCTCGCTGATGGCCCGGGCGCGCAAGCACCGCGAGCAGGATCTCGACCGCCAGGCCCAAGAGCTGGAGCGGGCGTACCGACGCGTCGAAGAGCTGAAGCGCTATCACGAGAGCATCGTCCGTAGCCTTCGAACCGGCGTCGTGGTGGTCGACCACGATCTTCGCATCGCCAGCACGAATCGGGCGGCCCAGGCGGTCTGGGGCCTGGAGCGCGATGCCCCGAAGAGTCTCACCCTCGCCGAAACGGAAGTGGGGCGCGCCCTCAAGACTTCGATCGGCCCGGACCTGGCGTCGGAAGCGTCCACCAGAACGCTCGAGAGTCTTCCGATCGGGGGAAAGCTGGCGGACGTCACCATCGCCCCCTTGGAGGATGAAGCCGGCCAGAATCTGGGCCTGGTGATCTCGTTGGAAGACGTGACGGAGACGGTCCGGACGAAAGAAGCCCTGATTCGAAGCGAGCGACTGGCCGCGATCGGACGGATGAGCGCCCACGTGACGCACGAGATCCGAAACCCCCTATCCTCGATCGGCCTCAACGCGGAAATGCTCAGCGATTGGGTCGCCCGACAGCCTGACTCCGTCGAGCCGAGCGAGCTGTGCCAGATCATTGGCGAGGAGATCGATCGCCTGACCGAGCTCACCGACGAGTACCTCCGCTTCGCTCGATTGCCGCGGCCCGAAGTGCAGAAGATCGACCTCCCCGCGTTCCTTCGCGGCATGACGTCGTTTCTCAAGCACGACTTCGCGGCCTCCGACATCGACGTGCAGCTGGAGGTCGATTCGGGAGCCGTGGATGCGTGGGCCGACCCCGATCAGCTCCGCCAAGCGCTCCTCAACCTCGTCCGCAACGCCAAGGAAGCCATGCCTCGCGGAGGCACCCTCACCCTCGGCTGCCGACGGGACGGGGATGCGGTGATCATCAACGTGAAGGATGAAGGCGTTGGCATTCCTCAGGACGCCGTCGATCGGATCTTCGACCCGTTCTACTCGACGAAGGTGACGGGGACCGGTCTCGGGCTCGCTCTGACCCATCAGATCGTGCAGGAGCACGGCGGTCGGCTGAAGGTCCAATCCCAGCCGGGCGAAGGGACGGAGTTCGAGATTACCCTTTATCCTCCGGCACAGACTCCGGCTGATCACGAACCGGCGAAGCCCTCCTCCGCCATCGGACCCCGCGCCGTCGTCTCCTGACTTTCGTACCACGGACGAGCCAAGTCCCCGGAATGACTGGCCAGGGCCTGGTCGGAATTAGGGAAATCGGAGCAAAATCAACAAGTTGGCCCAAATGATTGACTGGTGAGAAGCGCTTGTCGTCCCTTCGCTCCGTGCTCGATTTGGTCCATCGAACCCTGCCCAACGGCCTCCGGGTGGTGCTGATCGATCTGCCTCACGTCCATAGCGTCTCCTGCGCGTTCATGGTCCGGGCGGGACCGCGATTCGAGCGCCCGGAAGAGAACGGGCTGTCCCACCTCGTGGAGCATCTCCTCTTTCGAGGAACCCGCGCCCGTCCGAGCAGTCTCGCCTATCACGTCGCGGTCGAAGACATCGGCGGTGAGGTCAACGGCCTGACCCAACGCGACGCTACGACCATCCACATGACGGTGACCCCATCCATGCTCCGTCAGGGTCTCGACCTGCTCGGCGAGATCTGCATCGAACCACTGCTCGCCGGCCTGGAGGTCGAGCGCGACGTGGTCCTCGAAGAGATCCTCGACTCGACCGACTCCGAGGGCCACGACCTCGACATCGATTCGATCTCCCGCAAGGCCCTGTGGGCGCCTCATCCGGTCTCCATGCCGGTGGCGGGCGACGCCGAGCTCCTCGAGTCGTTCACCGAGCAGCACTGTCGAGCGTTCTTCGAGCGAACGTTCGTGGCCAAGAACGCCGTCCTCGCCGTCGCCGGACGCCTCGACGACGGATGCCTCGGCTGGATCGAGGCTGCGTTTGGCCGCATGCCGGCCGGCGAACGGCTCCCCGACCCGCCCGCGCCGCGGGCCCGCGAGCTTCCACCGATCCACGTGCAGCCCACCGATGATTCCCAGGTGAGCATGCTCTTGACCTTGCCCGCTCCCAGCGAGCTCGACCCGGACTTCGGGACGATGCTCCTCCTTCGACGCGTCCTCGACGACGGCTTCGGGTCGCGGCTACGCCAGGCGATCTGCGAGCAGCGTGGTCTGGCCTACTCGTTGTCCGTGGGCCTCGACGCCTATCAGGACGCCGGTGCGCTCGACGTCGAGGTCACGTGTGCTCCCCGGAAGCTCTACGCCGTGGTGGAGCAGGTGCTCGTCACCCTGAAAGAGGTGCGCGAGGCGCCCATCCGGGACGAGGAACTGCGCCGGGTCAAGACCCGGCATCAAGCCGATCTGACCTTTGGACTGGATGATCCATCCGAGATCGCCGGCTGGTACGGCGCCTCGGAGCTGATCGGGTCCGCCCTCGCCGACCAGACTCGACAGGATGCGATCATGGCTCTTACGCCCGAGGACATCCGGCAACTGGCCCAACGGATCGTGGAACCGTCGCGAATGCTCCTGACGGTTTTGGGGCCGACCCAGGAGCGCACCCTTCGACGTCTCGAGAAGCTCCTCGGGCGTCCGGCCGAGTCTACGGTCGTGCTCGGCGAGACCGAAGACGCCGACGAAACGTCCAGCGGTCCAGTGCTGGTCGCGAGCTGACCTCATGTGGGCGCAATTCAAGCGACGCGTCGGACCGGCGAACAGCGGTCTGATCGCGGGCCTGCTCGCCATCTACGTGGCCCAGCTGGTCCTCCTGCGGACGCCGGCAGCAGAGTTCGTCTCGGGCCTGTACCTGGTGCCTTTCGACGTCTTTCGCCACGGGGCGATCTGGCAGCCGTTTACCTACATGTGGCTGCACTCCCCGGCCGACCCTCTCCACCTCGTCCTCAACCTGCTCTTCATCTTCATGTTCGGACCGCAGCTGGAAGCCCTGTGGGGCTCGAAGCGCTACTTGCGCGCGTACATGATCTTCGGGCTCACCGGTGGCCTCTTCACGTTGGTCTGGGGTCTTTGGGGCTATCTCGGCCTCTTGGGTCCGGCTTCCGAGATGGCAGCCATGGTCCCGCACGTCGGAGCATCGGGGGCTACGATGGGCGTGGCGATCGCTTGGGGGTTGGTGCACGCCAACATGCCGGTGCGCCTGCTGCTCATCGGCGAAACGCGGGGCATCACGCTGGTCTGGCTGCTGCTCGGCTTCGAGGCCTTGCGCGCCCTGTCCTTGGGCGGGGGGACGTCCGTATCCAGCCACCTCGGTGGGATCACCGCCGCCTTCGTGCTGTGCCGGGGTTTGTGGCGACCGTCGCGATGGCGAGAGCTGTGGCGACGGTCCCAGCTGCGTCGCAAGCGAAGGTCGGTCGAGCGCGACCTTCGGGTGATCCGTGGCGGCTCACCCGACCGCGACCCTCGCGACCCTAAGAACTGGAACTGAGCTCGGAAGCCTTCCCGGATTTCCTCCGTTTTCCCCGCTCCAAACGCTCCCGTACCCGCGCTTGCTGGCGCTGCTTGTACAGCGCGTGCCGATTGGCTCCGGTCTCGTTGGCCTGGCTGGTCATCCGGTCGACCACCTGGAACTCCACCATGCCGAAGACGACCGGACCGAGCCCCATGAGGCGCCGGCTCTGGAAGGGCATCACCCGGTCGACCCGTACCGGCACCAAGGCCACGAAGTTGACGACGCGATAGCCGGCGCCCGAGAACTCGTTGACCGGCTTGTCCCGGCGTTCCAGCGGATCCGATTCATTGAGCGTCGACGAATCCTCCATCGCCCGGATCGCGGCCAGGTTTCCCGAACGCACGAGCATCTCGTCCACGTTGACCAGCGTATTTTCCGATTGGCTGGGCACGATGTACTGAAAAGGGAGCAACTCACGCATGAGTGCGACCAGAACCGGCGGGATGTCCTCGAGCCGCTCGACGACGATCCGGAAGCGCATGCGGTCGAACACCTGCGCCGCCTGCGTGTCCTTCTTCGCCAGGAGTTTACTCAAGGTCGAGAAATGAGTCTTCGTGCTGCTCGCGAAGTTGACGATGGGCGCCCGGCGCTCGAGCAACCCGCGAACCACCCGCTCCACCTTCGCCTGCACCATGATGCCGACTTCGGCGTGGGAAATCGGCAGCATCGACAGAAGTTCGTGGGCCTCCATGTGGTGGAGAATGTGCATCACCTTAAGGGTCAGACACGCGTACATCCGATGGGCCCGGCGACCGTGACCGGATGCCAGCCGAATCAGCTCGCGCACATCGGCAGCACGCACGACTTCAGGTACTCGATAGCGAAGGTGCTCGGACGCATAGTCGATCGACCGCGCCTTCAGATCATCGAGCCGGGCCCCATCGATCGGGTCCTCGGGGTCGAACTCGTTCACCCGAAGCAAGGCGTCGATGTCCGACCCCTCGTTCAGGTGCAGCCGGTACCAGTCGACGACCGAGCTGCCGCGCAGGAGAAGTCGTAGACAGTCGACATCCTGTAGACCGAGCCGTCCCAGGGGCACCAGGGGACCGTCCGGGTGAAGGGACGCGACCGCGGTCAACCTCAGCCCCCTCGCACGACGACCGGGAAGTCGAGAGGGATCGGGTCTCCGCTGAATCGTGGGAAACGCCATCGCTTGACCGACCGAATCACGCAGCGCCCTACCACCGCATCGCGGAAGCGCGCCGGGACGACGTTCACGCGGGTCGGACGCCCTTCCCCCGTAATCTGGAGCTTGACCGTCATCTGCCCCTGCAGCGACGGGTCGGCGTTCTTCTGCTCGGACAGGCAGCGGACGATGTCCTGTTTGTGATTCACGAGCACACGGAGAACCTCTTGGTCGCTCAGCTTCGTGGGCAACTTCGAACCGTGCGAGCCCAGAAGGTCGTCCTCGGACGTCTTTGTCTGAGGTCTAGAAGGCCGGGAGCGGCGGCGCGGCGGCTTTCGGCGCGTCGTTCGACGAGCGACTTTGGCGGGCTTTTTGGGCGGCGGAGCTACCGCATCGGGCGGCGAGGCGTCCGGCACCCCTGCGTCGGGGGCGACCGAGCCCGCATCGGCCGTCGAAGCATCGGGTGCCACTGCTGGTACCGGAGCGTCGGAACCGGGGTCTGGGATGGCGGCGGTCGGTGTCGGGGTGCCGGGGTCGGCCGCGGTCACCAGCGGGGGCGCCCCGCCGCCAGGCCCCCACACGGCGTAGGCTCCGGCCGCCGCGCTCAGCAGGACCACGGCGCCCGCCACCCACAGCAGCGCTCGCGGCCGCCGCGGAGGCAACGCGGCCGGCGGCAGCGTGACCGGAGCCGCGGGAGACGGGAGGGCTGCGGCCGCCGAGGCATAGGGCGCAGCCGCAGCGGGCGAGACCGGCGAAGCCTCGGCGCTGGTGGTCAGATCGGTTCCGAACCCACCGAAGGGGCTCGCAGCGTCCGCGTCGCGACCGCTCTTCGCTTCTGCGATCTCCTCGGCGGCCAGCGAATCGAGAGCCGATGCGGCGGACGGCTTCCAGAGGTCCGCCGACACCTCGGCCGAGGCGGCACCATCGCGGGACGGCCCGGCGGCCATCGCGGCGAACGTCGGCATGCCCTCGTAGGAGAGGTCTTCGCCGGAGCCGGTTTGACGCGGCCGCTCGTCGATTCCGGGTAGCGCCCGAAACTCCTCCACTTCCGCGATCGGCCGCCAATCCCCCATGCCCTCCCGCCAGCAAAGGGTCTCCGGCCCGAGTTCGCTGCGGTTCCAGCGCTCGGTCAGATCCTCGGCGGATATCGGCCCTGTTTGCTCTTCACAGACCGACACGTACCAGACATCGGCCTGGTTCTTTGCGTCCGTGGCCCCCGGCTGAGTGGTTTAGGCGACCGAAGCTCAGCCCGGACTCGTTTCTGGCGCG
>CAYYOT010000070.1:0-23384 GCA_964473255.1 uncultured Myxococcales bacterium
CGTCGAAAGCTCACCGAGCTTCCCGAAGCGCGACCTCGAATGAGCCCCGGCGTCACGCCGCCGTGGGTGGACCCCGAGCCCCCAAGACGGACAAGCCCCCTGCGAGCGCCGCCCGGGCCTCCTCCCGCCGCGTCACCGCGCCGACCGAGCGAAGTCGGCCGCCGCAGTCCGGGCACCGCTCCGGATCCACATCGAACACCTTCGCCAAGAGCCGCGCCCACGCGACCCGGTACCGGTCCCCGCCGCCCTCGGCTTCATCCTCATCCTCGTCCGCATCAACGACCACCGTCGACCGGCTTCGGCACCACCTGCGCTCGCAGCCCGTGCGTCGGCGCGAAGAGAGCCCCGGGGGTCACGCCGCTGTGGGTGGACCCCGCGCACCCAAGACCGAGAGCCCCGCCGCGAGCGCCGCCCGCGCCTCTTCCCGTCGCGTCACCGCGCCGAACGGGCGAAGTCGGCCGCCGCAGTCCGGGCACCGCTCCGCATCCACATCGAACACCGGGTGTTGACGATCTGGGTCCAATCCCGTGGATGCCACCGGAGACCTAGCGGAACTCGGTGACACAAGTGATGCCACGAAGGAAACCTGAAATCTCGACCCATACACTGTTGCTGTTGTTGAACTGCTCCTGTGCTGCGAGCACTGTACAGCTTTCTGAAACCGCGCAGAAGATCACTGTCGCACAGGCAGCGCCGGCCTGCTCGTCTGACCTTGCCCCACTGGGGCCGGTTTGGCGATAGGAGGTCGATCATGCGGTGGCACGGCTCGCTACGTCGACGGATGATCCAGTCCGTCCTTGCTTCGGGCGTCGTGCTCGCGGGCGGACGCGTCTTGGCGGCCGACGCCGAAGGCGCGAGGCCGGCCGCCGACCGCCAAGGCGGGAGTGTCTTCGTTTTGCCGGTGAGCGTGAGCGGTGAAGACGACCCCGAGCTGGCGTCGCAGCTTCAGGGCGCGATCGCTTCGGCGCTGGCGGCCCGGACCGGGCTCGAAGTCGTGACCAGCCGGGACATCGAGGACATGCTCGCAGCGCAGAAGGCGAAGGACGTGCTGTCCTGTCAGCAAAACGAGTCCTGCATGGCCGACATTCGCGACAAGACGGATGCCGATCTCGTCCTAAGCCCGTCGGTCGGTCGGGTAGGTGAGGCCTACTTGCTGACGATGAGTCTACTCGAGCCTCTGGACGCGGTCGCGGTCGGTCGGGTTGGAGCGTCGGCCGAAAGCAAAGCCGCGCTCGTCGGCCAAATACCAGACCTCATCGCCAAACTGTTCGGTGAGTCTGCTGCGGATGCCGTTGAGTTCGCGCTGTCTGACAGCGACGTTTCGTTCGCCGTCTTCGATCTCGATTCGGCGGGTGTTGATGAGGCGACCGTCGAGAATCTCGCTCAGTTCGTGACGATCGAGCTTTCGAAGGTTCGCGGGGCAACCGTGATCAGCCCGGAGGACATCGCCAGCATCCTCGGACGCGAAAAGATGAAAACCATCCTCGGGGCAGACTGCGACGAAGAGTGCATGGTGAACATCTCGGGCGCCCTCGACGTGGACTATCTGATCGTCGGGCAGGTCGGCCGACTGGAGAGCGACTACGTGCTCGGCTTGCGGCTCATCGACCCTCGCAACGTCGTCGTCGCCAACCGTGTCACCGAGTCGATGCACGGACCGCCCGAGGAGCTCACTCGCGCCATCCGTACGATCACCCGCCGGCTGGTCGGCGTCGACTCGACCGTCGAGGGGCGCCTGAGCGTCGTCAGCCCCGTCACTGGAGGGGCGGTGACCGTCGACGGGCAGCCGGTCGGACAGACTCCGTTCCTGCCTGGTCCTGACGTCACATTTCCGGCGCGGCGGGTGATGGTGCAGGTCACCAAACGCGGCTACTACGACTGGACGTCCGACGTGTTCGTGCAGCCGGGAGAAGACGGCACGGTCCGGGCCGAGCTGATCCGCGAGCCCGCCCCCATCACCAAGAAGTGGTGGTTCTGGACGATCATCGCCGGCGCCGTGGCAGGCGGAACGACCCCGGCCAACATCGCAGCTCAGCCCGTCCGCTCAGGCGGCGGGGGTGAGATCACGTTGCCACCTCCCTGACGAAGCAGTGCAGGTCGTCGAGATGCCGGGGTCGGCTACTGCACTTCGACGTCGAGCTCGAGCCGATTCAAGGAAGTCTGAGCATCGAGGCCGCCCTCGGGGGGGATGACGGCTACGTGGACCCTTCCGGCGCCCGTAACAAAGGCTCGAGGCGTCGCGACTTCGCTCAGCTGAACCGAGAACTCGACGTCGCCGAGACCTTCGAACGCCGGAACCCAAGCGCTCTCGGCCGTGCTCCAAACCAGCACTTGTAGACCCGGCGTGCCTTCGGCCTGACCCCGCACCGACAGCTCGGACAGCCGGGCCAGGTCGAGCTCGGCGATCGAAAGGTCGAACGTCGCCACGAAGCCGGACCGGATCCGGCCCACGGACTCCAGGCCCCAGGTGTCGTCGAGGACCCGTTCGCGCTCGCCTCCCCCGCCGAACACGACCACCTCTCCCCGCCGTGGGTCGAACGTCGCCGCCGCCCCCGACCGAATGCGAGGCGCGGTTCCGTCCGGCTCGAGAGCAGTCCAGTTCTCGCCATCCCACAACCACGCGTCGTTGAAGAGACCGCTGGGAGCGAAGTCCGTGTCTCCCCCGAAGAGGATGGTCGCTCGAGCCTCAGGGTCGTAAACGAGGGAGGCCGCCTGCCGCGGGGAGGGCCAGGGATCGCGCCGCTCGACTTGAACCCACCCTTCGTCGGCCGACCACTCGAATAGGTCGTCCCGGTGACGACCGAACTCTGGGAGGCCCTGGCCGCCAAACACCACGACTCGCTCCCTGCTCTCATCGTAAGCTGCCGCCGCATTGAAAGTGTACGGCCCCCCCTCGGCGAGGACGGACTCCGCGGGGGCGCCATCGGGGGCGAAGCCGAGGCTGAGGAGCACCGGTGGATCCGGAATGTCCGTCCCTGAAAACAGGGGACCGAAGACGAGGGCCTCATCGCGCGACGGGACACTGAGCACGTGAGCCTGCTCGAAGTCGCGAGAAAGGGTCTGCACCCGCGACCAGCCGAACGCCGAGCTCCACTCGAACCGTCCCTTGCGCGAAACAGCGCTGACCCGATTTCCTGGGCCAGTAGCCATCCCGTGGACATACGCCCGGGGGACGCTCCTCGCTTCAGGAACTAGGCGCCAACCGGCTCGCCCTAGACGCCAGGTATCACTCAATGAAGCTGCACAGAGTCGTCCCGAACAACCGCCGTGCAAGAGCAGGTCGCCGCTGCTCGGGTCGCGTGCCATCTCTGCGTAAATGCGCGCGGCGGGCCCTCCCGCGCGGGTCAGATCGACCCACGTCCCATCCAGGAGGGCGAAGGTCTCGGCAACGACACCTTGTGCATGGACGTCCTGTCCGCCGCGGGTCAGGAGCACGCCGCGCGTTGCGTCCCAAACATCGATGTGACCGTAGCGCGGCGGGGCTCCCGATTCGCTGTCGTCCGCGAGCCGGTTCCATCGACCGCCCGAATGGGCCCAGAGGTCGCCCCGAGGATCGAAGCACCCGCCGAACGGATCGTCCACGTAAGCTGCACACCCGCCGCTGAGGATCACTCGCCTCTCGACCGGGTCGTAGGTCAGCTGGTGGTCGAACCGGGGCAGAGGGCTTCCTCCAAGCCCGGACCGGATCTCTCGCCACTGCGTCCCGTCGAACTCCCAGAAGTCTCCGAGGCCAAGTGCGATGATGGAGTTCGGCAAAAAGCCCTGCTCCCCCCCGAATAGGAGTAACCGTCCCCCATCGCGGGGATCGTAGGTCAGGGCGGCATTGGCTCGGGGCCCAGGCCGTGGGCGTTCGACCGGAAGCAAGCGCCAACCGTTGCCGTCGAAGAGCCAAGGGTCGTCGAGCCTCCGACCGGGATCAGCCCCGCCGAAGTGCAGGACCCCATCGAGGGACTGACCACCGAGAGTCGGCGCTTCGACTAGAGTACCGTCGATGACGGAGACCAGCTCATCGGGGGTCGGTGCCGATTCCCAGAAGAGTCCGCGTTCGGAGTCTCGCTTCATCAGCCAGGTCCGGTCTGGCGGAAGCTCCCCGAGTGGGTCGATGCCCCCGAACACCACGAGCTGGTCCCGAGCAGCGAGGTGGGCCGCCGTGTGGCGATACCTTGGCCCCGGACCACCGTTGCTCGAGTCAACGTCGAGCGCCACCCAGCGCTCGCCGTCCCAAGCTTCGACCCGGTCGACGACCCGGCTCCGGGCGTCTCGGCCTCCGTGCACCACCGGCTGGCCGAGACCTGCATGGAAGGCACCGGCGGCATCGGTGTACGCCGGGCGACGCCCACTTCCCATTTCTCCCGCCACGAGCTGCCAGTCCCCGCCGGCGAAGGCCCAGGTCTCGGCTACAATCGCCGGGTTGCGTCCCCCGAAGACCACGACCTCGCCCCGATGACGATCGAACGCCCCCATGGCTCCATCCCGTCCGGCGGGCCACTCCCCCGACCGCTCGACCCGGTGCCAAGCCGCGTCGCGGAAGATCCAAACGTCATCGAGGAGTTGCGGAAACGAGGTTTCATCGCGTCCCTCTCCCCCGAAGAGCATGACCCCCTCGTCGGTATCCACGAGGATCATGTCATCCCGTCCCTGCGGGGACGCCCCCGTTCCTTCGACCCGGGACCAGGACCCATCCCGGAATATCCAGGTGTCGGCAAGCGGCTCGCCCGTGCTTGTCGACCCGCCGAAGAGGAGCAGCCCTCCTCCTTGGGAGTCGGGAATCTGGGCGAGTCCCGCCGTCCTCCTTGGGTCCGGTTGAGGCCCGTCGGTATCCTCGGCCCACCCGTCCGCCCCGAAGGTCCAGGTTCGGCCCTGGACCTCGTTCAAGAACCGGCCGCTCCCCCCGAAAACGACGAGGCGGTGAGTCGTTCGGTCGAAGGCGATCGCCGCGTGAACAGCCGGAGCTTCGGCCGGAGGATCCTCGCGCCTCAGCCATCGGCTCCCGTCGAAGGACCAAAGCTCGCCGAGCGGCCGGGTCTGATCGTTGCCGCCGAAGAGCACTGTCTCTCCCAATCGCTCGTCGAAGGCCATGGCATGGAGGAACCGCGGCCCCGGCCCGCCCTCCGTAGGCGACCAGGTCCGCCCGTCCCAGGCCCAAAGGCCGGCGAATTGCTGGGATAGGTCTCGGCCGCCGAAGACGAGAACCCGACCGAGGACCGGGTCGAAGGTCGCGGCCCCGTCCCAGCGTGCCTCGGGCACAGGGTTGCCCGTGCGCGAGCGCCATCGCGGGCGGGCGGGGAGGCTCCGGACCGGGACGGAGCCGGTGGCGAGCCGATCGTACTCGTCGGAGTTCACCTCGGAACGCGAGACCGAGGACTGAATCAGGGAGGGCTCGAAGTTCGGCACCCGGAGGAGTTGGTGCGGGTTGGCGAACAGGGAGCCGGCGACCTTGTTGCCCCAGGCGGCGGTCCAGGTCTGCCGCACGACGGGACCGGCCTGAAGACCGGGCCGCCCCGGGTCCGCGTCGCTGGCCCGGCCCTCCCGCGCCACCGCCAGGTACAGCGCTGCCGACCGGTAGGACAGAAGCGGGAGCAAGAACGACCCGTCCTCGCCCGCAGCCACTCGACCGACCTCGGCGCTCTGTGCGATGTCCGGCCCGTCGTAGGCGAGGACCGTGGAGCCGCCGGGGGCCGCGCCCGCGTCCCCCTCCACCCGAAACTCCGCGGCCTCACCGGAGCGTCCCCAGGGCCGACGAACCAGGCGCACCCGGTCCTCGACCGGTGGCTCGGGTCCCGGCCCGGCCGCGGTGGATCGGTCGGTCACCGGGACGAGGACGACCTCGACCGAAACCGCCGAGTCCCCGTCTTTAAAGTCGAAGGGTGCGCTCTCGCCTCGGTAGGTTGGGGACGCGTTGAAGAAGGGCGCGGGGAGCAACTCGACCACCAGCGTCAGCCCTTCGCCAAAGGGGACGTCGCGAAACGGGATCACCGACCCCAGCTCGAAGTCGAACGGGCCCTCCCGCCGCAGCACCCTCGGCCCCTTCCGTAGCTCGAAGACCAGGCTAGGGGTCCGCTCGAAGGTCGGCCGTTCGTCGAAGCGAAGCGTGACGGCAAGCCGGGGCGTCGAGTTGCACCCGACGACTGCCGCAGCCATCGCTAACCAGCCCAATGTCTGCGCCCTTCGCATCGAGCCCACGTCGCAGTTGTGCGGTTGTGCACGGCGGCGCGTCAACCGACGGGGGTGGAGTGACCTCGCTTGGAAAGACAGGAATCCGGGCCGGCCCGGCGCCGAGCCCACGTCGAGACGAGGAGCACCTCGCCGTCACGACAGCGAGGCCCCGGCGGCCCCAGCTCCGCCACCATCGACCGGTCGCGGAGCTGGGGCAACGGGGAGCTGGGACCGGCTAGCAGCCGCTGGGGCGGCAGAGCGGGTCCGGGTGCTCGAGCTCGCGCTTTTCGTAGACGGTGAAACTGCACTGCAGACTCGAGGAGCCCGCCCGACTATACATGCGCCAGACCCGACAGTCCGTGGGGCTCGAGCTGGCCCAGCGGTACTCGCAGGCGCCATTACCGCCCATGCGCTTGGCTACCGCATGGGACCGTACGAAGCCCGGTGAGCAGGCTCCCCCGTAGGGGCCAGAGTCGCGGTCGTAGACCCGCAATGAAGTGCCGCCGAGGTGCCAGCCGGTGTCGAACCCATCCGACCATTTCGGGCGGGTACGAGTCGCGGTCGGCGTTCTTTGGGAACGAAGGGTGGTTGAATGTTGCGGTAGCTCATGGGTCTCCTCTTTTCCGAGCGCGGCGTGCGCTCACCAGAGGAGTGCGGTCAGGCGGACGAGCCGATCCCTGGGAGGCGGGACGTTCAGTCGTTCGTGGCGAGGAAGGTGAGGACCTCGATGACGGACGCGATGAGGGGTCTGGCGGCAGTGAAGACCTCGACCTTGACGAAGCCGGTGAGCGGAATCTCGTCGAGGTTTCCGGAGACGGCGAGATTCAGCTCGAATTCGAAGCCGCTCTGGGTGTACTCGACCAGGTTCGCGCTGCTCTCGCCGCCGAGTCGCAAGGAGCAGGCGTTGGGGCGGCTGCCGGCGCTCTCTCCCAGCAGCGGCTCGGCGTCCTGCGACTCGCGTCGCATCGAGGTGTGGGCTTGGTGAATCCAGTCGAGCGAGGCGCGACCGGCGCACGGACCCGCCGGGGTGGCCGCCTTGACCACGAAGTCCTCCTCGGGCCCGCTGCGCTCTTCCGGGACGTTCGATTCGAGGTCGAGGCTCACGAACCGGATCGAGGCCAGATACTCGGAGATGTCGTCCCGCGAGAGCTCGATGTCGTCGGGGAAGTCCACGTCACCCACGTCGTCGATGCGGAAGGCGACCGTCAGGTCGAACACCTGGTTGGCCATCGCCGCCTGCATCGCGGCCTCGAAGTCGCCTGGCTCGTCGAGAGGAATCTCGAAGTCCTTGAGCGAGTCGATGTCGAACCGTCCGTGGACGCCCTCCGGAAGCTCTTCGAGCATCCGGGTCTCGGCCTCGTCGGCCAGCTCGTCGACGATGCTCTCGATACGAGCGTGCAGCTCGGCCTCCAGCTCCGCGATGTCCACGCCAACTGCGGTCGCGACCTCGACCGGTCGCCGCAGCGTCACGCCCCGGTCCACCAGCCCCTGCGCCTCAGCTCGGGGGACACCCAACTCGTCCAGCACGAGGAGCGTCGACTCCGAGTCAACCAGGCGGGCGGGAACCTCCTGGGCCACCGCGGGCACGTCGAAGCCGGGGACGTCGACGCCCACGTTCATGCCGATGGATCCTCCTGCGAAGTCCGCCATGTACTCGCAGGCCGAGGTCGTGGCGGCCATCAAGGCCGCAGCCGTCAGGGTGTAGGTGCTGCGTTTCATTTCTTCATCCTCCTCTAGGTCTTTGGTTGTGATTCAGAACGAGTATCCGAGGGCGGTCTTGAAGCCCCATGACTGCCAGCCGCGGAACACGACGCCGTCGTCGACGTCGCGGCCGAACGAGTCTCCGAGCTGCATGATGCGGGAGCCGCTCATCTGGAAGCTGAAGCCCCGACGGGCCACGAAGTCGATGCCCACTTCGAGCTTGCCGGTGAGGACCTTCGTTCCTTCGAAGCGAATGGCCTCACGCCCCAGCGAGCGGGCGGCGGAGGCCCAGTCCGGGTAGAACTCTTCGAGGAGCATGTCGCCGGTCTGCAGGAAGTGGATGAGCTGCACGCCTCCGCCCACGTAGGGCGTAAACCTAGACTTCGACCCGAAGAGCGGGAGGAGCAAGAGATTGGCCTGGGCCTCGGTGCCCAGGATGAGCCCGTTCGAGTCGCCGGCCACGAGGAGCTCGAGCGGCGCCCAGGGGCGCACCGAGAACTCGAGGCCGACGGTGCCCGGGGCGCCGAAGAACCCGTAGGGCACGAAGAGCCGACCGCGGATGGAGAACATCCGGCGACGGTCGTTGCCGGGCTGGACCTCGTCCGGGTTCGCGGCTGCGGCTTCGGCGCTGGTCTCGGCGTTCGTCGCCTCCTGACTGGCGTCTTCGGCGCGGGCTCCCGGCGAGGCCGCCACGACGGTGGCCAGCACGGCAGCCGCGGCGAGGCGGCGAAGGCCGGCGTCGCGGAGAGTGGGGGTTCGGGGGTGGTTCGTGTGGCTCATCGGGGGCTCCTCCTGGTCGCCTTCGAGCGACTTCGGGCTCTGGGTGAGGCCCCTGGTCCGGACCGATCCCGCGGTCCCCGATTTTCTCGAGATCGCCTTCTGTGAGGCGTTTCGAGGCCTTTCGCGAGGAGAAGGCCGGGCCCCGAAGCCGTGGGCGCCTAGGCGATGGGGGTCACGTCCGAGGAATGCGTCGGGGTTCGGGATCGGTCCGGCTGGGTGGCCACACCCAGCCCGCGAGCGCGACTGGCGTTCGGAAAGAGGAAAGACCGATGAACCACTCGAAGATCACCTGCATCCTGTTGCCCGCCACCCTCGCGGCCTGCGGCGCTGACGAGACGAAGGTCCACGAAGCTTGGCCCGTCAGCGACGAGCCCGTCCTCGTCGACCCGGCCGCGTCCGAGCAAGCCATCGTGGGACAGGAAGCGGTCGCCCCGTCGCGCTTCCGTGCGCCCGACGGAATGGTGGGCGATGCACCGGCGCTGTCGATCGACGTGCGCCCCGTTCCCGCCGTCGAGCTCGAGTCCACGCTGCCGCCGGCTTCGCTGAGCAGCCTCGGCACCGCAGCTCGACCTACGATACCGCGCGATGCGGGGACCGCCGACGGCGAGCTCGCGCCCCGGCAGCCGTCGACCCACGAGGCTCTGCAGGTCGAGGTCGCTCCTCAGATCGCGCTGGACCTGCCGGGATCTCGGGCCTGCAGCTCGACCGACCAGTGCGGACACGGTGAGCTGTGTCGCTTCACCGCGGTGGGTGAGGGGCACTGCGTCACCGCGATCGCGCAAGACTGCCAGGGCTCCGACGTCTGCGTGGGCGGCATGGGCCTGTCCACGATGGCGGTCGGCGAGCACGGGCCCGGACCCCGCTGCAAGTCGAGCTGCCCCAGCCTGGAGGGCGGCCACCTCGAAGGCGCCTGCGTCGACGCCGGCCACGGCCTGAACCTGTGCGTGCCCGTGTGCCGCTACCACGACGATGGTGCGCACTTCGACTGCGTCTACGACGAGGCGCGACCGATCTCCGACGTCTGCACCCGCGACCACGCCCGCCTCCGCGCCGCCGCCGACGCTCTGTACACCTGCCTCGACGCTCGTATCGAAGCCGCCCTCTGCCGCGCCCCCGAGGTCGAGCTGGCTCCGCAGGAGCGGCAAGCCCTGAGCTGCGTCCTCACCCGCGCCGAGTCCGGCTCCTGCGAGGCCATCCTGGGTACCGGCGGCTGCTTCGGAACCGATGCGCCCGACCGCGCGCTCCAGCACATGCTCAGCCTCATCGGCCAGAACCTCCAGCTTCGCATCTCCCAGCCCGCTCGTTGAAGCCCGCCCGCTCAAGTTGTGCCTCGGTGCGCCCGTGGGGGTACACCGAGGCATCGCTGGTTTCACCACTCGAACGCGAGGCCCGCAGCGCGGGGCGTGCCGGTGACTCGGACCTGGGCCGCGGGGCGGCGGGCACTGAGGCCGGCGTCGATGGCGCTCCAGAGGAGGTTGGCGCCGTAGACGCCAAGGGCGACGAAGCCCATGGTGCGGAAGTCGTCCTCTTCGGAGCGGAGGCGGGCCGCTTCTTCTTCGCAGTTCTTGGCGGTGAGGCAGCCGGGGAGGGTGAACTCTTCGGCTTGCTGGGCGTCTTGGCCGCGTTGGTAGGCGAGGACGAAGCCGCTGATGGCGGCGGCGGCGGCGGCGAGCGTGGCCATGACGCAGCCCTTGACCGGCTGGCGGTTACGAACCCGGCGGCCACGAGATCGGCGATGCTTTGCTCCTTGGGGATCGCCGCGTGCTGGGTCAGAGCCGGCTCCCCGGTGACGCCGTCGGACAGCGACAGCTCGAGGAGCGTGTACTGCCCGAAGTCACTCACCACGCCGGGGACGCTAGGTATTCCGAGGGGGTTTGAGGTCTGAACCTCTCCCTGACGGAACTCCACCCCCGTCTCCACGAAGACAATCTGCCTGAAGAACCGCCGAGAGTCGAAGCGGACAACCCGCACGCAAGACCCCGTTTCGAGGCCCCGAAACCGACGCCGAGCGAACCCATCCATCGACGCGCACTTGCGCGCCCCTCATGAGCGAAACGAACCAGCCCTCAGCTCGCCAGCGGAAGCTCGAGCTGACGCGAGCCCGCCCCCGGAGGCCCCGTGCTCGGCAGCGTGCGAATCCGGCCCGACGCCATCCACGATGCAGCCTCGGGCGGAAGCACTGCACCAACCGGTCGGAGGACGCCGCCGCAGTCCGGGCATAGGTGACCGTCCACGTCGTACACCCGAGCCAACAGCATCGCCCACGCCACTTGGTAGGGAACCGGCGAGGCCGCCTCGTGCCGACGCGACCCGACGCTGAAGCTGAAGGTCCCATCGGCCGCGGGAGCGGTGGGGCCCTCGCCCCGACCGATGTCGATGGCTACCTGGTCGTAGTCATTGAGGCCGTCCGCGGAAGCTAGGACGACGCGCCCCGAGATTGTCGGGCGTTTGAGGCGCGTCGACTTGTGACTACAGGAGACGGCGAGCCCGATCGCGAGCGTGCCGATGGCGAGCTGATGACGTCGACGCATGTTCCTATCCTTCGGGCGGACCGAGGAACAGACGTGACACTTCGAGAAATCAAGCCGCGGCCCCACTCGCTCTCGTCCTGAGAGACGAAGAGGGGCCCTTCGCGCCTCGATCAGAAGAAGCGACCCGCGGTCGCGTTCGGCTCCGCGCCGAATGAGTGATGCAGGGTACCGCGATCGATCCCGCCCGCGTCGCTTCCGCCCGCGTCGCTTTCTGTTATTGTCGTGCGGATCGGTTGGTTGCCGTGGCCGCACTCGTCGATCGATGCTGGTCTTGGAGTTGGAACGCCCGGACGCTGATTTGATTCGCCGTGCAGCCGCGGGGGAGGAGCGGGCTCAGACGGAGCTCATCCGCCCCTGGGTTCGGGTAGTTACGAGTTGGGCGGCTCGCTTGGGACCCGTAGAGCTCGAGCCTGAAGATATCGCGAGCGAGGTCTTCATCGTGGTGCTCCGTAGGCTGGGCACCCTCGAGAGTCCCGACAACTTCAAGGCATGGCTGTACGGCATAACCAGCAAGACGGTGACCAAGTATCGGCGCCGCGCCTGGTGGCAGCGGTGGAGCGGGCCCCCGAACGATGAGGTCGTCGATTCGGGTGCCGATAGCCCGTCCAAGCAGTACCGAAGCCAGGTGACCTCGCGAAATGTGGCCACGCTATTGCAGGCGCTCACCGCGCAGCACCGCGAGATTCTGGTCCTCATGGACGTGGAAGAGCGGGCCGGCTCCGAAGTGGCGTCCCTGCTTCAGATCCCCGAGCCGACGGTTCGGAGTCGGCTCCGGCGGGCGCGGGAGCGGTTCGCCAAGCTGGCGCCGCAGTACGGGCTCGCGCCGGACTCGACGTCCATGATGCCGCAGGGCGTGGGGGTGGGCTCATGAGCGAGTTCGAGTACAAGTCGGCGCTGCGATCGTATCGAGACACCACCGAGGCCGACGCTGGCGCGGACGTTCGGGTCACCAATCTCGTGCGGTCCCGTCGGAAGGCCGAAGCCCCGGCCGAGGAGAAGTCGAAGTCGACGCGGGGAGAGTGGATTTTGGGATTGACGGCCGCCGCAGCGTCGGCCGCGGCCGTGGTCTTCCTGCTCGCCCCACCGGACACGCCGGGCCCTTCGTCGCCGGGCCTCGCGACCGCGCCCCCGCCCGAGGACGGGCCCACGGCTGCCGAGGAGCCGCCGAGACCCGCCGAGCCGAGGCAAGCACCGTCCGTCGGACGCGCGCTCGAGGTCGTCTCCTTCGCTACGCGAGGCGGCATCCAAGGAGACAGCGCTCGGGCGCTGCTGGATACCCACGAGCGGGCGCTCGGGGCGTGCTTGGCAGCGTCTGGCCTCGACGGAGCGTCGTTCGCGCTCACGTTCGACCGCTTCGGGCAATTCGACGATGTCGTGTCCGACGATCGCTCGACCGCGGCTGCCGACTTCGCCCGCTGTGCCAAGCGCGCGATCGGTGGCGTGCGTGTCGGGCTCGGGCCCGGCGCGGTCACCGCCGGTCCAGGCGAGGGCCCTCGCATTCTGCTCGAACTTCGGCGCAAGGACCCAGTCCGGGAGTGGGGGGAGCCGTAGCGTGCTCGGCCTGGCTAGGACGGTCGCCGGCCTGTTCGGTGCCTGGTTGATGCTCCTACCTCTCGCGGCCGGGGCTCAATCCGTTCGCGTCGCCATCGTCCTCGACGAGATCGTGGATGGCGAGGCCCGGCCCGAGTCGGATGTAGCCGCCGTCGTCATCGAAGAGCTCGCTGCTCGCCCGCGGTACGTGGTGGTGGACCCCGACCAGGCCCAGGGCGTGCGCAAGGCCGTGCACGGTCGTTCCCTACTTCAGGCTGATGTCCAGGGCCTCGTCACGTCGCTCGACGCCGACTACCTCCTCGTGGGCGAGGTCCGCTTCGAGCAAGTCACCACCGACGGCACTGCCTTCGCCGGCGTCAAGTCCTTCAACCTTCGCGGTCGAACCAAGCTCATCGCGGTGGATTCCGCACAGATTCTGGGCGCCCCCAGGCCGAAGGGCGGGGCCATGCATCCCGTTAGCGTCGAAGCGGCGCTGGCGCGAACCGCGGACGAAGGGGGAAAGAACCTAGCGGCTGCCGTGGCTGCGCTCATCGACAAGCAACCGACGCCTCGCCTCGAGCTCTTCGTCGAGTTAGCGGCCCCGTTGGACCCAGCGGCCGCGCACGAGACCGTCGGCTGTCTGGCCACAGAGACCCAGTCGGAAGTCCATCTCATCGCGCAGCACGAGTCCGGCCTGCAGATCGAGATCGTCGGCCCGCGCCGTTCTTCCGAACTCACTTCGAGATTCGGGGCTCGTGGACTCTGCGGCTTGTTTGTGAAAGCCAGCTCTCGCCATGCGGTTCGGGCTGCCTATAAACCGGCGGTACAGGTTCCCGTCCTTGCTGCTCGATTCACGCTGGCCGGCGAGCGTCGCGACGCCTGGCTGAAGACCGAAGTGCCGCGGATTCTCCTCACCGAGCTATCCGGACTGCACTTCGTGATCGTCGACCCCGCTGAAGCCGTGAGGGCCCGACTCCCCCAGAAAAGGCGCGGTGCTCTGGGCCTGACCGGCAGCATCGCCGACAAGGCCGGTCGTCTCACCGTCTCTGCTCGGGTCGTGGCGCTGTTCACCGGGTCGACGGTGTCGACCGAGACGGTGAGCTGTCCATCCGCCGAGTGGAGCGCTTGCGTCGACGAGCTGAGCGCGAAGATTTCATCGGAGCTTCTGGGCCAGGTCATGGCCCACCGCGATCAGATACCGGTGGGTAAGGCCATCTCCCTCGGTCGCCCGGTGGACCTGCTGGTCCTCTCCACACCGCACATCCCGGGCGTGTATCCTTCGCGCTTGGCCTTTTACGATCGCGAGCCGATCGGCACCATCGCGGTGCGCAACCAAACCAAGCAGCCGGTGACTCGGATCTCGGCCTACGCATCGGTCGAAGGTCTCAGCAAGGAAGCGGAGATGGCCTTCGAGTCGAAGAACCTGAAGGCGGGCCAGACGGTGGATGTTCCGCTTCGCCTCGCGCTTGAGCCGGCGAAGCTCAAGAGCCACGAAGAGAACTCGATGCGAGTGCTGTCCGTGAGGATCGAGTACGCCGTCGACGGCTTCCGCTACGAGCAGCGCAAGGCATTTCCGGTGATGGTCTACAGTCGCAACGCCCTCGACTGGCGTCAGCCGAGTTCCATCGGCAGCTTCGTTACGAGCGACGTGGGGGCCCTCGATGGCGTCGTTCGGGAGGTTCGGGCGGCGCTGACGGACGACCAGCTCCTGGACCCACTCGCGCTGCCGGTCGCGCTGTTTCGGTCGTTGGATCGAGTCCGCTACGCCCCCGACAAGGTAAACCCGTTCCGTCCCGATGACCTCGACTACGTGCAGTTTCCGGTCGAGACCCTGGCGCTTCGCTCGGGTGACTGTGATGACTTGGCGGTCACCTACGCCGCGCTCTTGGAGTCGGCGGGGGTGCCGTCCATGCTCATTCAGACGCCCGGGCACGTGTTCGTGGGCGTCGGCACGAGCGTGGCGCCTTCGAACCTTGAGGCTCTCGCCGTTGGTGAGCGGGCGCTGGTCGTACGCGAGGGGCGCACCTGGATCCCGGTGGAGACAACGAAGCTCGGCGCCACGTTCGCATCGGCCTGGCAGGCTGGACGCGCGGAGCTTGGGCAAACCGCGTCCGCGGGCGGCATGGAGCAGTTCATTGTCGTGCGTAGCGCCTGGCGGACGTACCCGCCCACCAACCTGGCCGCCGCCGCCGAGGTCGAGGTCTCGGTGCCCACCGCCGAGGTGGTCGGGCGAGAGCTGGCTGAGCTCGAGGCTCAGCGGAGTCGCGAACTGAAGCAGATCATGGCTCGGCTCCGAAGGTCGTCACGGGCCGAAGACCTCAACCGACTGGGCGTTTTGCTCGCGCACGCTGGAGACATGGCTGGCGCCAAGGATGCCTTTGACCGAAGTCTCCAGGTTCGCGCTACTGCGCCGGCCCAGAACAACCGGGGCAACGTCGCGTTGGTCACGAAGGATGCGTCTTCGGCCCTGGCGCACTACGCTCAGGCGCTCGAGATGCCGGATGCCACCGTCGAAGTGCGGCTGAACGCCGTGCTGGCGACGCACGTGCTCGCCAATGGCGACCCCCGGTTTCGCGAAGTCCGAGCCGAGCACATTGCGGCAGCGGTCTCTCAAGATCCGGTCGCCGTGTCCGCGTTCTTGGCTCGGCTCCCTAGTGGTGAGCTGACGGGAGCCCAAGCCGGCGGGGCGAGCCTGGCGGGGTTGGTGGGGCTCCTCCAGACGGAGCTGGCGGCCCGAGAGGGTGTCTCTCCCCGCGCGACGACCGCTTCGGCGTCCGGAGGGGTTCGCGCCGCCGAGCATGTGCACTGGCTCGACTAACCTCCACGCGGCTCGAGCCGTTTGTCCCCCCTTGCCGGTCGCGGTAGGCCCATTCACTGGAGCGTTTGGCTGGAGAGCTCGTGGCGGACGATAAGCGAACGAATGACCAGCGCCCCACGGACGTCGACGACACGTCCGTTCGCGCATCCAGAGACGGGCTTGTCGGCGAGGTTCTGCTCGACCGTTACGAGATCCGGGACTTTCTCGCTCGCGGCGGCATGGGAGCGGTCTACGTGGCGCGCGACATGTCCGAGTTGAAGCTGGACGTCGCCGTCAAAGTCCTGGACCTCTCAGACACCTCGGTGGACGGCGCGGATCTCGAGCGCCGATTCCGACACGAAGCAGAAGCCATTGCTCGCCTGCGCAGTCCTCACATCCTCAAAGTCCAGGCCCTCGGGCGCACGCGAGACGATCGTCTCTTCATGGTTACCGAGTTGCTTGAAGGCCAGCCGCTCAACGCGGCCATGATCTCGCGGCAGACCCGCCGCGTCACGCCAATGGACCCGCGACGGGTCCTCACCATCATGATCGCAACCTGTCGAGCTCTGGCCGAGGCCCACGCCGTGGGCATTGTCCATCGCGACATCAAGCCCGGGAACATCTTCCTCGCTACCGATCGAGCCGGTGAGGAGAACGTCAAAGTGCTCGACTTCGGGATCGCCAAGGTTACGGGCGTCGACGAGATAGGCTCGGCGACGAGCAACGTCCCCACCAAGACCGGCGTTGCCATGGGCACCGCCAACTACATGCCTCCGGAGCAACTCGATGGCTCTGCCGTTCCGAACAGCGACCTCTACTCGCTCGGCTGCTGTGCCTACCACTGCCTGACCGGACGCCTTCCGTTCTCCGGGGACACGCGGGCCGTCCTGGCCAGCCACGTCGCAAAGCCGCCACCGCCGTTCCCTGAGCACCTCGGCATCCCGTCGGAGATCGAGGCCATCGTGCTTCGTCTCATGAGTAAGGACCCCGACGAGCGCGCCGCCGACGCCAAGAGTCTGCGCGCAGAACTGGAGTCCCTTAGCGCCCGGCTCCCTGCGCTCGACTCTCGTGCCGACGCGGTCTTCCCCGACTCGCACGACAGGCCGTCCCCTGAGCGGCCGACCCGTCGACGTCAGGCCTTCATTGCTGCAGGGTTGATGGCGGGCGTCGTCGTTGGTGTCGCAGTGAGTCTCGTCTCGCGAACACGTGCGCCGCTCAGCGAAGACGTCCGTTCGGTCCCGCTGGATACGGGTGAAGACACTAGCCGAGTCCCGGTCGCCGAACCCGGTCCAGCGCTCGAGTCTCGAACCTCGGCTCCCCCCAAGCCTAGAATCCGGGCCGGAGCCAGAGAACACGTCGCACCCATTCGAGTCCAAGGTCTGAACGCCGTTCAAGTCGAGATCCCGCCCAGCTTTGAAACGGAGGCGAACACTTGCGTTCGCAAGGTGCGTATCCGAAACCCGCATTCGGTCTCCATAACGGTCGACGATCGCGGACCTACCGTCGTGGCCAAGGCCAACGGGAGTCGAAATTCTAGACTGGAAGCGTGTCTAGGCCAGGCGGCAGGTCCCATACGCTCGAATGGGCTCGGCGTGCTGCACTTTCGCCTGGACCGCTAAACTGGGCTACCGCTCAGTCCCACTCAGCGCGTGCTACTATGGGAGTGGGAGGCTGGTATTGGCCACGTCGATGTCGTTATCGAAGTAGAGCACCGTGGCACCCGTGACGTCAGTACTACCCACACTTGGATTCTGCAGACAGGCACCGACCGGATGCCCTGAGATCAACGCATCGTTCAGGCTCACCTGGGACTCGGGACCAAGCACGAACCCGCAGTTCGACCCATCGATGAGCTGCGCCCGTCGGAGGGACACAGAGGATCCGGTGATGCTCCCGACCCCGCTGGCGGTGAAGGAACACGTGCCACCCGTGGCGCAGGTCGGCTCGCCGGTGCTGTGCACGACGAGGTCGACGGCCTCAATCTGGCTATTCAGATAGCCGACCAGAGCGAAGTCTCGGCTGTCGGCGATCAGAAGACGACTGAGCACCGCCGAGGAGCCAGAGCCGACCGCTATTCCCCATCCATTCGCTCCCGTGCGCACCTGGCTCCTTGTCTCTCGAACGACACAATCGTCGGCGACGAGCTGGGCCCCCTGCGTGACGAGGATGCCGGACACTCGGTTTCGGTCTATGACTGTCCGCCGCAATGTCGCCTCGGCCGCACCGTCGACGCTCAACCCGATTCCGTTCTCATCGTCGGCCGCTCGAGCGCCGGTATCGCGGATGACCGCATCCTGTAGCGTGAGTCTGGTAGGACTGCCGCTAGTTCCCGACGCAATGACCACCCCAGAATCACGGCTCCGCTCGATGGCAGCCCCTCGCACCTCGACCTGCGCGCCGAAACCCATCACGAGGCCGGCGCCGAAGGTTCCTTGGGCCTCCTGGCTTAGTGTGTCGCGCACGACTAGATGCGTCAGCTGAGCGAGGGTCGATGCGCCAGCGATCGAAACGCCGTTGGTCCGGCTGTTCTCAACGAGTACGGCTTCCGCAATCGCCTCAACGCCGTTGGACACGAACAGACCGAATCCGCCGGTCCCGTCCGATTCTTGGCTCCTTGTATTTCGAATGGTTGTTTGCGTGATGGCAGCAGTGAGTCCGGGACCTGCTAGACTAATACCGGCCGCTCGATTCCCGTCGATGACGACCCTGTTGAGTGTCACCGACCTAGCCGCTGGCGCGACGATTCCGTATCCATCCGCGCCCGTATTGTCGGATTCGCTCGTGAAGCGTATCACGGAGTCTTCGATCGTCATTGAGGCACCAGAAAGGGCCCAAACTCCGGCAAATCGGTTGCCTTCGATCGTACTTCCTCGGACTTCGACTCGCCCAGCGTTGCGAACCTCGACCCCGTGACCCCAAAACGAACTGAGGCCCCACGATTCTGTTTCTCGAATCACGGAGTCGTCGACTTCCAGGCGGGCGCCCGGGCCGTCCACCAGGATGGCGCTAAGGCTGTTTCTACTGAAGACGCTTCGGCGCACCCGAACCCTGGCAAGGGTGGATAGCTCAAGCCCACGGCCCGACCCGACGAATGAACCGGTCGAGTCTCGAAAAACCGAATTCTCTATCGTCAGCGATCCACCAGAGTTGATTATCTGAGACTTTGCCGCGAAGGCTCCGAGCCCCTCATTGGCTTCGAAGATCACGCGACTCACAACCAGTGCTTCGGTTGTATCCACTGTAAGCCCGATTCCGGCAAATTGCGCCTCGGCTTCTGTGTTTCGGATGACCGTGTCCGATATTGTCAGCTCGGCTGCAGACACGCCCACACCGTAGCCCGACATTCCGTCGATAATAACGCCGTCGATCGTTGCGGCTCCCGGGCGCAGGACCGACACTCCCCCCCGTGGGCTTTCTGCGAAGCGCAGGTCTCGCAGAATGGTGTGCCCCGCGCGAACCGTGATGATGGCTTCAGCCGCGTCGAAGGGGCTCGAAGAGCGCAAGACGGTTTCTTCGGGGCAGGCTCCAATCAGTTCGACGTTGGTGCTTAACTCCCAGTCCCCAATGTACTCGCCCTTAGCGAGCGCGATGATGGTGCCTGCTGGGAGAGCCGCAAGCTGTACGTCGTCCAGGGAGCCTAGCGGTGACTGACGCGTCGCGCCGTTGCCACCAACGAAGCCTGGCTTGACGTACACGATCTGGGGCGGCGGTGGGTTTCGCGAAAGATGGTCCGAGTAGTCCCCGGACGGGCAGGCCGCGCCGATAGGGGAGCAGCCTGGCTCGCCAGGAAAGTGCGCGCTGAACTGAGCGCAAACATCTGGCGCGCCGCCGGCATACGGTTCGCAGACGGTCGCACCGACCGTCGTCGTCTGCGTCCATCCGGGTGGGCAAGCGCGCTGCATTGGATTCCAGTTGGCCGGCGGAGCACACTCCGTGACGTCGTTGTCAGACGTGCGGTCCCAGTTGGCAGGGCAAGTCCAATCGACGGGGCTGCTCGATGGCCAAGGGTCGCAGACGGACACGCCAGCATCCGCTTGGCGTTCTTTCCAGTCGTGTGGACACGGTGTGAAAGAGGGATCACCTTCGACAATCGCGTCAGGAGATGAGGCATCCGGTGGTGAAGCGTCCGGCAGTCGGCCGGCATCGGGTAAGGCTGATCTCGCGTCCGGCTGGTTTGCAGCGTCGGGAAGGCCGGCATCGACAACTGCATCGGGCATGCCCATATCTGGTAGTGGGACTTCGGCGTCGCTGCGATCGAAGCCTTCGATTTCGATTCGGCGGTTCGCTTCGACGGCATCGCTAAATATGCATCCGGTCGCTGCGAGAGCTGAGGTCAGGATGAGAAGGCCTACACGCCTCGGATCGGGCAATTGCAGGCGAGTGGCGTCCGGCTGCACGCCGTGATGAGGTACTGCTTGGTGCGCCCGGCCGTCAAACCAAAACCATGGCCGGTGAGGATTTAGGGGCTCCTTGGCGTGTCAGACGACGGAAAGTATGAGCCACAGGATCCCGGTCGCCGCGAGGCCGACGCCGGACCATAGGAGAATATCCGCGGCCAAGGCTTGGTCCCGCGTGTCCTTGCCGTCGTTTGAACCGTTGACTGCATCGACGCCGAGCCCGATGCTGGTACCAGCCGCCGCTGCTCCTAGCACCGTCAGAGTCACAGGAGCCCAAGGGAAATGCTTTTCCGGCTCGATGTACCCGGACGCAACCAGGAGTTCGTTCGTGGCTCTGCGGACGCCATCGAGCAGCTCGTTTTCGTCGGCCGGGAGTGACTCGCTGAGGCGATGCACGACCTTCACCTCGTCATTGTCGTAAAGAACGAGGTTCAAGAGGAATGAATCGCCCAATTGGCCGACGCTACCTCCAGCGATGAATCGAGCATTGAGGGCTTCGGCGAGCTCGGTGTAACAGTCGGCATCCTTGCAGGACTGGAGAAGCTCGCGCTGCCCCGCAGCCTCGAGCAGCGTGTCCATGTCGCTGACGCCAAGCACGTCGAAGACGCTCCCGGCCTGTTCGTTGAACTCGGTGAGCATCAGATCGCCAACCAAGCGGACTGAGCTGTCGTCGAGGCCTCGCTCGCCGCGCAGCGCCATCACGACTAGCTTCTCCTTATCTGTCGGAACCTCTGCTTCGGTTGCGGCGCCTGTTGAAACCATCCCCTGGACACCGACGCAAACTATCGTCCACCACCCGACCATGTTCGAGCGGTACTGCACCGGGCGCCCGCATCGCAAGCCGCGCGATTGCATTGGCGTCTCGTCCGCTCCCTTAGAGAGGGCAAGGTGAAGCTCGCCCGAATCAGAACCGGGCGAGGTCCGCCAAGCGGTCCTCGGTCAAATCGCTGACGCAGAGGACGTCGTCGGAGAATTCCTCCAGCTTCATGGTTTAGACGTTCCTGGTCGACCACCTCACGGCCGCGCCCCCCAACCGACCCGGCGGGACCCGGCACCCTCGACGTCACGACGAACTGATCAGTCGTCTTCGGCGACCGACACGCGCCCTCGGGCGCTCGCCTGGCTGAGTGACAGCGAGCCCATCTCGGGGGCGGCTTCCTCGTCTTCGACGGCGGCCACCAGGCAGTCGATGGTGAACCTGTCGGGCTCTCGCAAGGCTTCGACCAGTTTGAGGCGCTGGCGTTGACGGGCGGACAGGCGCCGCCAACGCACATAGGTGATGGCGGACGTCGCGAGAGTCAGAAGTAGCCAGGCCGCCATCCAAGCCGGGGCGGTCACGATCAGAAAGAAGGCCCCCAAAAGGAGGGGCAGCAGGACGATCATCGCTACCGCGGCAAGCGGAGCGACGCACATCAGGAAGATCGGCAGGGCCACGAAGGCCGCCAAGACCATGGCCATCCTCTCGCCGAAAGTGGCGCGTCGATGGGGAGGCCTTCGTGGGTGTCCACACGTCAAGCGGAGTTCGGGGGCTCTCGAGTCGTAGAGGGTCGACACGACTCTGGGAACATTAGAACCGAGCGAACAAGTCCGCCAAGGTGTCCTCGGTCAGATCGCTGACTCGACGCACGTCGTCGGAGAACTCTTCGAGCTCCGAGGTGCGGTGCTGATCCACGTCGATGACGGTCGAGCGGATGACGAAGCGGTGCTTCTTCTTGGATTCCCTCAACCGCTCGAGGAGGTCGGGGGGCACGGACGCTTCACCATCGGTGAGGAATACGACGTCCCCCCGGCGATACTCGCCCTGGGTCACGTGGTGCACCGCGCGGTCCAAGGGCTCGGTGAAGCTGGTGCCCCCGTTGGGGAAGTGTTCGGCGAAGCGAAGGACCTCATCGGCGCCTAGGGGCTTGCGCGCACCCGGGCTTCCCTTTCGAGGTGAGCTCGACTTCGAACAGCTCGGGACCGGACGAGAAGATGATGCCAAGGCATTTGCGGCGCTGCCGCCGGGCCAGCTTCTGCTCGACCGTGAACCGTCTCCGTCGTCCCTTCTCCGAGGGCTCGATTGTCAATCCATCTTCCATTCCAGATACCTCTTTCGAGGTGTCCGGTCGAAACTGGGGCTACACCACTTCCTGGTAGCGGCGCAGAAACTCCAAGTGCAGCCCGCGGCGAGTCTTGGACAAGCCGAGGAGCTCGACGGGGAGCAGGTGCGCGAGGTCGTTGCCCGCGTGGACGGAGTGGGTCATCTGCGGGGCCCGCGTCATGCGGTTTTTGCGAGCCTCGAAGGCCACTTCCTTCATGGCGCCGAGGAGCTGGGCCAGCAGGCGCAGCTTCTTGCTGCGGAGGAGCTTTTCTCCCAGGTCGAGTCGTAGGTCGGCGGGCGTGGTGGACTCCGAGCCGCTGCCCAGGCCGAAGGCATTCAGCGCGTCCTGCACTTCGCCCAGGTTATCGGTGAGGTCGTCCAAGGCCCCGGCCATGTCGTGGTCGAAACCGACGGGCAGGCTCGCCGCCGCAGCTTTTTGGCCCCGACGGGCCTGGTCGAGATCGTTGTTCTTCTCTGCGATGGCCTTATCGAGGCTCTTCTTCACCTGGTCGCGCAGGTCAGGGTCGAAGGCATCCTCGCGGGCCTCCTCGAGATGCTCCTTTTGAGATTCCAGCTCGGCCAGCTCGTCTTCGTCGGCCGCCGCTTCCTGCGCCTGCATCAGCTCCGAGGCCACCAGGCGATCGTCCCGTCTCAGGCCGGCGAGGACCCGGTGGGCCAAGACCACCAGGGCCTGCCGGGAGGCGGGGAGGTCCAGCTCGGTCCGAGCGCGAAAGGAGGCGAGGCGGGAGTGGAGTTCCCCCGTTTTCGTGGACCACGTAGTTATGCTGCCGCTCGACCTTCTTGGCGCCAGCGTTGTTCAATATCAACTGAAGTTGCGTAGTTGAGGGTCGAATGTCTCCGGGTTCGGTTGTAGAAGTTCTCGATGTACTGGAAGAGGTCAGAGCGTGCCGCTTCGAGCGTCGGCCAAGACCGCTCCGATTCGAGTTCCTTCTCCAGCGTCGCGAAGAAGCTCTCCGCGACCGCGTTGTCCCAGCAGTCTCCTTTCCGGCTCATGCTCTCCTCAAAGCCGTGAGCGGCGAGCGCGGAGCGATACGCGCCGCTCGTGTACTGCACGCCGCGGTCCGCGTGGTGAATCAAGCCGCGCTCGGGCCGACGCCGCACAATAGCCGTCATGAGGGCCTCCACCGCGAAGCTGGATTCAAGCGAGTCGCTCAACGACCAGCCGACGACGCGGCGCGAATACAGATCCAACACGACCGCCAAGTATGCGAAGCCGGACCCGACCCGCAGATACAGAACGCCCGCATACCGAACCTGATGCAGACGCGGAGGAGGCACAAGCCACGCCAGCCGACGAAGCAGCGCGACCGGATGAAGCACCAAAGAGTCCTGGCCCGAGCGCGTCGGGCTCCGGAACGTCAGACGCACGAAGTCGTCCTCCACCTCTTCCA
>CAYYOT010000071.1:0-23045 GCA_964473255.1 uncultured Myxococcales bacterium
CCGACAGCACCCGCTGCAGGAGCTTGGAGAGATGTGTCTTGGCTTCATGGATGTTGACTTCGGCCATGTCCGACTATCTAGCTTAGCCAAGGACTAAGTCAATATCTGAAGGCTCAGCCAAGACGGGCTCCCAGGGTCCCGGTTTCGCGTGTCAGGAGCACACGATGGGCGACGCTTTTACGTCTACACCCGCGCGGGAACGAGCTGGAGTCGGCAGGCCTACCTGACGGCTTCGAACACAGAGGCGGGTGACGGGGGGGTAGCTGACGCGTCGAGACGCTGACGCTGCGGTAGTCCAAGGCAATTCACTTCACCGATGGCTCATGACGGGCGGATGAGCGCGGCTCTTTCAACGCGATCGATCCCCGAACCGGCTGGAAGCCCACCATGACCAATCGAGAAGCTCTATCTCGCGCGACGAGCCAACCGACGAGCCCTAGAATTCTGTCTTCTGGGCGGCTAGGAGGAAGGAGTGTGGCGCAGGGTGGCTTTCGGCGCGGTCGTCCTCGGGCTCCCGGGCGTCACTCAGGCGGGAAACAACGATGAAGTCAACGCCGGCAGCGAGCTGACGCTCACCGGCGGGGCTGTCGTTGCGACGACCTATACCGGCGCGGCGCTCTGGTACAACCCGGCGGGTCTGGCCGCGACGACGAAGGCGGCTTTCGAGCTCACGGGGTTCACGCTCCAGTTTCAGATCGTGAGCGCGCCCGGGGTGGTCAGCATCGATACCGACCCGGCCGTCGAGAGCGAGGGACGCACCGTCAACGTCAACGTCATCCCCGAGGCGCTGACCTTCGTGCTGAATCTAAAGAACGAGCTCAAGCTCGGGCTGGGGTTTTTCAATAGCTCGATCCGCCGCGCTCTGTTCACCGAACAAGCCGAGACGGCTGGCACCACGCCCGAGGTTCAGGTCGTGGGCGGTCAGAGCACGCGCGCCGAGTTCTATCACGTCAGTGCGGGGCTGGCGAACACGGTAGGAAAGGGTCGAAGGCTTCAGCTCGGGGGAGCTTTCGACCTCGTTGTCGGTACAGGTCGGATCGATAGCAGCTTCAACGTGGCCTACGACGATGGTGCGTTGGGGCAGGCTTCCGAAGGCGAGATCACGGTCGACACGACCTTCGGTGTCCAATTCAAAGGAGGGCTGCAGTGGATCCCGCATGAGAATTGGCGACTCGGCTTCTCTGTGGCTTCGCCCACGTATGCCTTTCTTCGCCTGGACCGGGGGTCTCTGAATTTCAGCCAAAGTCCGCCTGCGGGCACGACGCTTTCCCCCGACGACCCCGATCGGCAGCTCTCCGGGGGCGAAGAGTTTCGCACGGCTGAGGGCGGCTGGTGGGGCGTCGAGCCCGGCAATGCGCGGCTTGGGGTCGCTTACCTGGCGCGCTGGGGCTGGGTCGAAGGTGACGTAGTCTCCCACTGGCGGCTGCGGACCGCCGACTTTGGCATCGACCTGAAGCGCGCCGTCAACGTTCAGTTGGGCGGAGCCTTTCGGCTGAACCCGTTCATGAAGCTCGGCGTCGGTTTATTCACGGACCGCAACCAGGTGGATCAGCTGCAGCGATCGGCATTCGGAAGCAGCCAGATCGACTTCTACGGGGGACACTTGGGCTTCCTGCTCTCGAACCAGGAGGTCCACCCTGGGTTCAACCCCGAGACCGAGGCTGTCGCCGAGTCGAAAGAGTCGGGGATCGATCTGGCGGTCGGACTTCGGTACGCGTACGGATCCGGCGTAGTGCTCGGGCTCGAGGTCCCGGCCGCATACGATCCTCAGGCCATCGCACGGGCATCGACGGCTGGTGACGTCCACGAGATCTCGCTCAACTTCGCCGCCAAGTTTCAGTTCTAGGGCGATCGGTCTGAGGCCCCATGTAGCGACCGAGCGTCGAGAGACGATGAACCCGGAGCGTGAGCGCGGGCCATGTCGGCGGGGCCGGATTTGGGCTGGAGACTTAACTTTGGGGTCGTGACTTAACCGTCGCTACGGTGATCACGGATGGTCCCTTCGGGCAGGGTGCGGGCCATGGGACGAAGGGACGGAGTGCAAGTCGTGCTCGCAGCGCTGAGTCTGCTGGTCGGCTGCGAACCTGATACCGAGGGTCTGAATACGGCGCCGACCGCGGATGCGGGTCCGGACGCCGAGGTGGGCGGAGCGGCCAACGTCGTGCTCGACGGGTCGAGCAGCCGGGATCCCGACGGACGGATCGTCGAGTACCGCTGGATCCAGGCGTCGGGACCTCGGGTCGAGCTGACCGCCGCAGAAGAGGCTTCCGTTGCCCGATTCGTCGCGCCGGATACGTCGGCAGAGCTCACTTTCACGCTGGTCGTCGTCGATGACGGAGGCGCGTTGGGGCGCGATGACGTAACGATAACCGTCGACGCGGATCAGCTGCCGGTGGCCGATGCCGGTGAGGACCAGGAGGCCTCGATCAGTGCCGAGGTCGCACTCGATGGTTCCGCCAGCCAGGACCCCGACGGCCAGATCGTCGCCTTCTCCTGGGTCCAGACCCGGGGGGTGATCAGCCCGCTCGACGACCCGACCTCCGTCCAGCCGAGCTTCATCGCCCCGGACCGTCCCTCCTTGCTCGCGTTCACGCTCACCGTCGAGGACAACGAGGGAAACACGGCCACTGACGAAGTCGTGGTCGCCGTTCGCGACAACCTCTCGCCGATCGCTCTTGCCGGCCCCGACATCGTCGGCGAGGTCGGAACCGAGATCACGCTCGACGGCACCGAGAGCTCGGACCCGGACGGCGAGATCGTCTCCTACGCGTGGGCGACCGTGTCCGGCCCCAGTGCCGCCATCTCCGGGCCTGCTGAGGCTCGGGCCTCGATGATCGTTCCCATCGAGCCAGGGGTGATCGAGGTCGAGCTGACCGTGGTCGACGACCGGGGCGCCTCCGCCACCGATCGCGTTCGCGTCATTCCGGCGGGCTCGGTGCCCGACCTGTCGGTGGCCTACCCCCCACCCGACGCCGACTTCGAGGCTCGAGTGAACAGCACGATCGTGACAGGCCGGGCGAGCGATCCCAACGGGACGGAGATCGTCGAGATCACCGTCGACGGCACGCCGGCCACGCTCGATCCCGACGATCCCACCCGCTTCGTGGGTCGGGCCGCGGTCATGCCGCCGCGCAGCACCATGACCATCGTGGCCGTCGACGAGGCCGGCGAGCGGACGACGATGACCCGAGAGGTTCAGAGTCAAATTGCATACCGGGAGCCCACGGCTTCCGTCTACGACGCGACGTCGCGCCGGCTGCTGGTGTTCACCACCGACGCCCTCATCGAGATCAACCGCGCCACCGGCGACCGACGACGGCTGTTCTCGCTCGCATCGCTCGGCCAACGAACGATCATCTCCGCGGCGCCGTACCCCGCGACCGGCGAGATTTTCATCATCGGCGTCGGCCGCAACATCATCCAGGCCGTCGACGTCGACCGGGGAACCGCCCGCATCATCTCCTCCGTCAACGTCGGGTCGGGCATCGCCCTCGACGAACCGAGCCGCCTGGTCTTCGACGCCGACAACGACCGGCTGATCGTCCTGAATGGGATCAACACGCTCATCGCGGTTGAAGTAGCCACCGGGAATCGCACGGTGCTGGCCGGGCCCGACCGGGGCACCGGTCCGGATCTTCGTCGGCCGCTACTCGCGGTCGATCGCGCCCGCGACCGCGTGCTCGCGGTCTTGGACTCGTTCTTTGGGACCCCGCCCCTCGTCGAGATCGACCCCGCCACCGGCGACCGCGTGGAGCTGACCCAGGTGCCCTTCACCTTCTCGAGTCCGGCGAACCTCTTGGTCGACGAAGCCACTGGCCTCATCTACGCCTCGACCTTGGCCGAGCTCGGCGTTTACGACCGGGTCACCGATGAGTGGACCCAGCTGGTCAACATCGGGCTCACCGAGATCGACGGCCCTGCCCACCTGGACCCGGCTTCCCGCGATATCCTCTTCGTCCTTCAGGATCAGTCCACGCGCTACGATTTGGATGCGGGCACGACAGAGACCGTGCTCGAGCGTTCGATCGGCACCGGCGTTCGGTTTGACTCGCTCTACAACGACCTCGAGTACGATGAGGCCACGCACCAGCTGTTCATGCTGGCTCAAGCCCACAAGAGCCTGGACGGCCGGCGTGTGTTCTCCGTCGACCCCGACGGCGGCGACCGCGAGGTCGTCAGCGCCCCCTTCCCCCTGCGCACCGCCGCCGAGCGGCTGAGCTACAACCGCGCGGCCGACCGGGTGCTGGTTCCGGACCGCTTCGCGGGACTCTGGTCGTTCGGCATAACATCCCGAGTGTCCGACTTTGCCGACTCGGGCGAATGGTGGACCGTGGGCGTGGACGGGGGTGACACACGGGCTGCCGGCGCGGTTGCCGTCGGCCTCGAATTCGAGCTTCGGCTCATCGACCTTGCATCCAACTCGGTCAGCGTCATCAGTAGCGCCAGCGTGGGCGGGGGACCAGGCTTCGACCGCCCCGTCGACACGGCGTGGGACGACGCTCGTAACCGCATTCTCCTGCTCGATCAGGAGCGCGGCCTGATGGAAGTCGATCCGGACACCGGGCGCCGCCGCGTCCTCGTTGGCCGCGACGATCCGGCTGCCCCCTTCAACCCGGTCAGCGTGGATCGGATCGTGATCGATACGTTCGCCGATCGGGCCCTGTTTCCGGGCTTCGAGCAGATCATCAGCTGGGATTTACAGACTGGGGCGATCCAGCGGATTCGGCCCCTGCCCCGCATCGAAGGCCTGGCTCTACGGCCCGCCGATCTGATGGCGTACACGGTGCGCTCGACGCCGGGTCGCGCAGCGGCGGTCATCGCCATCGAGCTGGAGTCCGGCGAGTGGGTGGAGTGTTCACGATGAAGCGTCTCGGGATCTTCATGACTCTCATCGCCGCTGGAGCCATCGGCTGCGAGGAAGACAGCACGGGCCTCGGCCGCTCACCGACGGCCGATGCCGGACCCGATCTGGAGGTCCGCGCGGGCGCACAGGTCACGCTCGATGGTTCGGGCAGTTCGAGCCCTGGCGGCGGGATCACCTCGTTTCTCTGGGTGCAGGCCGCAGGGCCGCAGGTGGCGCTCGAGGGCGCCGACTCTGCCGCGGCTACCTTCACCGCGCCGGAGGAGTCCGTCCGTCTCCAGTTCACGCTGCTGGTGACCGGAAGCGCGGGTCGCACCGACGAGGACGACATGTTCGTGGAGGTGCTCGGCGCCTCGGCCCCGACCGCCGACGCCGGCGAGGACATCAACGCGCTGGCCGGCCTGACGGTTACGCTCGACGGGTCGGGCAGCACGGATCCCGAAGACGACATTACGTCCTATCAGTGGACCCAGACCGCCGGTGAGATTGTGCCCCTCGACGACCCCTCCGCCGTCTCCCCCAGCTTCACGGCACCACCCTTCGTCGGTCGACTGGAGTTCGAGCTCCGCGTCGCGGACGCGACCGGCAACGAAGACATGGACTCCGTACAGGTCTTCGTCGATGAAAATCAGGCCCCGGTCGCCGACGCCGGCCCGGATTCGACGGCCGAGCGCGGCAGCACCGTCACGCTCGACGGCACGGCGAGCTTCGATCCCGACGGCAGCATCGTGGCTTATCAGTGGCGCGTGATTGCCGGCGAAAACGTCGAGATATCCGGCGACGATTCCGACCAGGCGAGCTTGGTCATGCCAAACGCGGGAGGTCCGCTCGAAGTCGAGCTCACGGTCACCGATGACCTCGGGGCGCTCGGCTCCGACGTGGTGCGGATCCTCGCCTCCGGGACGCCACCCTCCCTCGACGTGACGTTTCCCGTGGCCGGGGGCGACTTCGAGGATCGCGTCCGCGAGACCACCGTCCGAGGCACCGCCGCCGACCCCGACGGCGGCGCCATCACCGCCGTCGAAATCAACGGCGTGCTCGCGGAGTTCGAGGGACCCGACTCACCGTGGTGGTCCGCGCGCGTGCCCATCGCGCCCGGCTCCGGTCTCCTCACCGTCGTGGCGACGGACGAGGCCGGCGAGATGACTTCAACGACGGTCGCCTTCGAAAATCAGGCCCCATTTTCCGCCCCCACCAAGATCGTCGCCCACCCCGACGGCATGCGGCTCTTCGTGCTCGACGAGCGTAGCGGCCTCGTGGAGCTGGACCGCAGCACGGGAGACCGCCGGTTGGTCAACGACCTGTCGGCCGAGCCCTTCGTGAATCCGTCGGGGGTGGCGCTCGATGCCGCCGGCGACCGGGCGTTCATCTCGGACCAGGACGCCAACGCCGTGTTCGAGGTCGAACTGGGAACCGGCAACGTCCGCGAGCTCTCCGGCCCGAACATGGGTTCGGGTCCGGCCTTGGAGACTGCCATCGACCTCATCCTCGACCCTGGCCGTGACCGACTGCTCGTCATGGCGGAGCGCTTTCAGGTACTGGTCGGCATCGACTTGGCCACCGGCGCCCGCGAGGAGGTCTCCGGCCCCAATCGCGGAAGCGGAGGCCTGACCCTCAACGTGAAGGACCTTGCCCTCGACGCTGCCGGCGACCGGCTCTTCATCAGCAACGGCTTTGACATTATCAGCGTCGACCTCGCCACCGGCGACGCCGTGATGAGCCCCCGACACTTCACCGCGCGCCAGCATGAAGCCGCGCTGTGGGACGCGGCGCGGGACCGGCTCATCCTCTCCGCCCAGACGCTGCGCACGATGGACGTCGCGTCGGGCGTACAGGCCGATCTAGCGAGCGACCGCTTCTTCACGCCAGCGCCCGACATCATTTTCGACCCGACCGACGCCGCATTTGGACTGCTGGTCCGCGCCGACCAGGTGCTCCGCGTGAACCTCGGCTCCGGGGCCCTCACCACCGCGGTCGGCCCCAAGTCGGTCGGCTCGGGCGCGGATCTCACCACTCCGCGCACGTTGATCTTCGATGCCGACCGGGACGCGCTGTTCGCGCTCGTCGGGGATGCCCTGGGCGACCGCAGCATTCTCAGCATCGACGTCAACTCCGGCGCCCGCACCGCGATCGCGACCGGCCTCCTCGAGGGCAACATGGGCCCGACCGCCATGGCCTGGGACCCCGTCCGCGACCAGTTCCTCGTCGGGTCCGATGAGAACTGCCGGATGTACTTCGTCGATCGCTCCTCGGGCGCGCAGACCGACGTCGCCAACCGCGTCTGCGTCGCGGCCATCGCCCTCGAGCCCGGCGCCCCGACAGCCTACTTCTCGTTCGACGGCTTCATACCGGATGAAGGGCGGACCCAAGCCATCCACCGGATCGACCTCGCGACGGGCGAAGACGAGGAGCTATCGGGCCCCGACCGAGGCGACGGCGTGCCTCTCCTGCGCGCGGCCCCGGCCTCGCTGATGATCGACCCCGCCGGCGGAGGCCTACTCGCATTCGACGGCGCGGTGTGGTCGATCGAGGTACCGAGCGGCGACCGTCGGCGGCTGACCGGAGTCGACGGCGACCTCGCGTTCATCGACCCCCGCTTCGGGCGAGGCGTAGCCATCCTCGCCGTGCGGGACCAGATCGAGCCCTACGACCTCGCGGCCGGCCAGCGCCTACCAGCGATTCCCGTGCCCGGCCCTGGGGCCACTCTGGCCATCGACGCGCCGGCGCGCCGCGCCTACTTCGGGCTCGCCCGCTTCTTCGAGCCGCCCGCCATCGCCACCATCGACCTCCCGACCGGCGAATGGGTCATCAGCGCTCGCTAGTCGCCCCCACGGTCCATTGGCCCGCGGCGCTCGAACCCGTAGCTCTTTGGAAGTCGAAGCCAGCGCCCGTCGGCCACGACGCCGCGGTCTTCGTCGAGGCAAACGACGTCCACGCCCTCGACGCCGTCCGGCAACGACGAACTGAGCGCTTCTTCGGGTCTGGCCGAATCGGCTTCGACGATCGAATGGAAGCTGCCACGGAGTGTTTTCGTGGTCCGAATTCCTGCGGACGGCCATCTTGCGGTTCTGACTCGTGATCTGGCGTGGTCGCTGGTGCGGCCTATCTCGCGGGACAGCTTCGCAGGGCGCGCGCCTGGCTCATTCGGAATCGGCTCGTCATCGTAGGCGGCGTCACCAGCCACAAGGAGATCCGCATGAGCAAAGACGAAAGCGACCGACCACACCCCTACGACGAACTTCGGAAGCGACAGCGGCAGGCAGCCGCGTCGGAGCCGCCCGAGCGGGTCGTCGTCAACCTCGACTCTCTCCGTCTTCCACCCGGCGCCGAGCCACGCATCGTGCGTGACGACACCCAGAAGAACGGCTTCCGTCTCGTGGCCGAGCTGCGGGGAGCCGATCTCGAACGAGACCGCAAGGAGGTCGACCGGGGGCCTCTGTACGAACGTATCCCCATCACGTCGCTCGACGAGGCCGTCTTCCAGCAGTTCGGACGGATCAAAGCCGTCAAGGGCCTCCGGCCCACGTCGGCGCAGTTGTCGTTTCTTCCGTCGGAGTCGGCCTTCGACCGGGAGCGACTGGAGGCCTTCCGCCGACGGAAACCCGATGAGGACATCCCCACCAACGTGTTCGGCACGGACGACCGGTACATCTACGACGATCAGACATTCCCGTGGCGGACGGTCGGACGGGTCACGACGGCGAACGGCACGTGCTCGGGATGCACGATCGGACCGAGGCTCGTACTGACGGCCAGCCACTGCATCAACTGGCTCGCAGGCGGAGGAGCGGGTTGGGTGACGTTCTCGCCCGCCTACTACAATGGCAACGGCCCTTGGGGGGTCTTCAATGCCACGCGCGTGATCTTCTGGAATCGAGCCGCGGGAGGGCTGAGCGACCTGGAGACCGCCTTCGACTACGTCGTGTTGGTCATGGACGACGACGTGGGCGATCGGGTGGGGTACCCGGGCTACCGGAGCTACTCGGACTCCTGGAATGGCCTGGCCGCATTCCAGCACATGGGCTACCCCGGCGACCTGAGCTCGGGGCAACGTCCGGCATTCCAAGGCAACTGCAGCATCAGCAGCGCCGAGTCCGAGAGTACGTCGGGGCAGTCGGGATTGGTGCTGGGTCACTTCAACGACGTCACCGGAGGACACTCGGGCGGGCCCGTCTGGGGCTGGTGGGGAAGCGAGCCGTGGCCCCGCGTCGTCGGCGTCCAGAGCGCCGAAGCGAACAATCCCGCCTTCAACACGTCCGGGGACAACGAGTTCGGAGGCGGGGCTGCTCTCAGTGCATTGATCGGGTGGGCGCGGTCCAACTTCCCCTGAGCTGCGGTGTTCGGCACGCCGCGTTGAACGGCCAGAAACGTCGGCGACCCTCGGCGGGACGACTCGAAGCCCGTCGGTCAACGCGCGACGACGGCGGCCTGGCCAGACAAGCTCGGCGGTCCAGGTCTCGCTCGCCAGCCATTCAGAGCGGTTCGGGTCGGCGCCCGTTTGCAAACTCCGGTTGCCTCGGTTCTCTTACCTCCGTGGGGCGGTACGTCGGAGGTCTGCGCTCGGTGCTCGTCGTAGCAGCGGCCGGGTGCGGCGTCGAAACGGTAAACGACGGGGCGGGCGGACGCGATGGCTTGCCCGCCTTGCTCCCCGCGGAACGAGAGCGCAGCCTCGTGTGGACGGACTCCCGCCTTCTCGACGACCCAGCGACGGTCGGCCTGGGGAGACTCATGTCCGCCATCGCTTCGGACGGCCACGGCGGCGAGATGCTCGACGCTTGGTTTCGGAGCTTTGCACGAACGACACACTCCGAACGCGCGGCGCCGGCGCAGCTGATGGACGAGCTGCGCACAGAGCAGGGGGCGCCCGCGACTTGGGACCTCGACGCTCTCCCCTTTCGCGTGACGGGAATCCATAACCGCATCGATCTCGCCGACGACACTGGCTGCGGCGAGTTGAGGGTCTCGGTCGCCAGCACGCACCCGATCTACGCACCCCTGCACCTCATTTTTCTGTTTCGCCAGACTCCAGTTTCGGACGACTACAACGACAGCGGTGACCTCGATTGCTACGCCACGGCGCGTTCTTGGGGGCAGCTTACGGAGTTCACCGACGCCGCGTTCCTCGAGGCGGCCCGCGGCCTGGTCGACGCCAACCTCCGCCAGGAGACGTTCGCGATGCTGGAAACCGTCGAGCTGACCGTATCGCCCTGGGAATGGCGACAGTGGCAGCGGTTCGACCGAACCGATGAACTCGTCAATCCGCCGCTATTTCAAACGCCGGACGTCGAGGCGCTCAACGCATCGTCCGCGCTGCGGGACGACTTCTTGGCGTTCGTCGAGGACAACGCGGCAGCGCTTTCCGATCGTATGCTCGAGCTACCTCCCCGCTTTCGAGCGCCGTCGGCGCGGGCTCCCCCGACCGATCAACGTCCGACCCTCGACCTCACCGACCTTTCACCCGCCGTGCGCGACGCGTATCCCGACCTCGGGCGTTCCTTGGAGATCGTCGGCTGCCCTGCGTGCCACACCTTCGACGCGGAGTTCGTACAAACGAACGTGGACCGTACGCTCAGTGACTTCTACGACCGCGAGCTCGACGCGCGAGCCGCGCGCCTCGACCTCATGACCTCCGGCGCCTCCGTCCGGCGCGCCCCCTTCGGACCACTACAACCACTGCCGTAGCGAAGAGACCGGCAACCCCGGTCGAGCCCGTAGCGGCGCAGCCATCGCTACCGCCCTCGGAGTCGAGGGCAGGATCTCGTGGGTCCGCCGAATCGCTCGGGTCACGCGGGTCGTGGGGATCGTTCGGATCATCGGGATCCTTGAGATCGTCCGGATCCGTGGGATCGACGGTGTCGTTCGGGTCGTCGGGGTCCTCGACCTCGAACGTGCGAGCAACCCGCGAGATGGAGACTTCGTCGAGTCGGCCGAGGAAGGCCCCCTCCCCGTCTGGGCATGCGGGGCGCACCGCTCCAGGACCACCGAAGACGAGGTCGGCCGACCCGCCACCCAGGGGCGCAGGCGGGTAGGATTCGCGCGCCGTCTCTTCGCCATCGATGTAGAAGATCATCTCGCCGGAGGCAGCTTCGTACGTAAAAGCTACCCGACTGTAGCGCCCGGTTGGAATCGCAGTCTGCGACCAGATCGAGTACTCCGTGCCCCCTTCGACCCAGACGCGACCCTGCAGCTGGCTGTTGTCTTCGAGGATCAAGGAGTACTCGCCCGCCTTGCGAAGCAGAATTCGGTAGTTGTTTTCGGCATCGCAGTCCGGGGCTTCTTCAGGCGCAATGGTCATGTCGACGGTGATCCCGTTGACCGGCGAAAGGCTCGCCGCGTGAGCGACGGTGAAGCTGCCGCCGCGCCCGTCGAGGACCGCGGCTTTTCCGAGGGCACCATTGTTCTGCGCAGGGAACGATACGCTGGATTCGACGGTCCGCTCGGAGATGTCGACGTCATCGATCTCCCCGTCGAAGACACCGTAGCCATCGGGGCAGACCGGCCGGGTGATCGCTGGTCCGCCGACGGTGAGCGGCGAATCGGAATCGGCGATGGGAGCTGGGTCCCACGTGGTTCTCCCGACTTCGGATCCGTCGAAGAACAGCGTCAGTTCACCCGACGCCGCGGTATAGCGCAGAGCGACATGCGCCCAGCCCGACATAGGCAGCTGCGCCGAGCTGATGACGTTGTACTCCGGGCCGTCGCCGCCATCACGGAAGATGCGCGCCTGCACGACCCGGGTCTCTTCGAGGAAGATTGAATAGCTGCCGATCTTCTCGAGAAGAACGCGAAAGTTGTTACCTTCGTCGCAGTCGGGATCACGGCCAATCCGAACCCGCATCTCGGCCGTGAGGACATGGGTCAGGCTCACGTCCGGGGCGTCGGAGATAGTGACCGCATTGTCTCGACCGTTGAAGACGACCGGACCGTTGATGAGATCTCGCGAAGGCGGTCCAACGCCGGCGGCTCGAGCCGTGTTGAAGTAGCCCGACACGTCCGCCATGTTCGAAAAGTCTAGGCCCCCGGTCGGAGTCACGCCTTCGTTCATGTGCCAGTAGCCTGCATACTGGCCGTCCAGCCCGTCATCGAACGACACCTCGACGTAGTTCGACGTGTTGGTCCCGAAGAAGGGCCAGATGTCGAGGCCCGAGGTTACGGGGAGCGTATCGAAGGTGTGCGGCCCCGGGGACGTGAAGAACAACCGAACCTCATCCTCGGTCGAAGGGTTGATGCCGCCATCGATGACCGCGATGCCCCAATTCGTCGGATAGCCCACGACCGCCATGGCGTTGCGCCTCGGTCCACAGCCGGGCGGGTCTTCTTCTGCGCGACAAGGCATCGGCGCCGCCGCGAAGATGACCGCTTCCCCGTCCTGAAACAGCCACGGGTACGCTCCGTGAACCGGCTGGCCATCCGCGAAAACGGTGCCGTCCGTCGATCGCAAGGCGCGCTCGGCGAGCCGGTACGTGCCGACGAGCCGCACATCGTGCGCCATGTGGCTCAGCGGATGAGGGCCATCCCAACCGCTCAGACCGCACGGCGTCTCATTGTACGCGTATATCAGGTGGTCGTTCTTTCCGTCGTTGTCGGCGTGACCGTTCCACATGAGCAGCCGACCGTCGCGAGTGACCGTCGGCTCGATGCCGCGCAGAACCGGAGCTAGGCGGACCGGCGCCTCCGTCCACTCGTGCTTGAGAACAGCCGCATTGGAGGTTTCAGGCGCGTCGACCCATACTTTTAGACCTCGACGCCGCATGAAGGCGGCATTCGGATGGTCGGGCGGAAGCGAAGCATCCGAGTCGATGATCCAAAGGTCGTAGCAAGCGAACCGCCCGGCCTCCGTCGCTCGTCCCTCGGCGTCGCAGCGATAGGGCGTATCGTCGGGTTGGCTCTCGCAGATGGCCAGGGCATTTTCGGCGATGGGCCCGGGTCCGAGCAGCCGGTGTCCCGGGCTCCACATGTCGCTTCGAAGGTCGGGAAAGCCATCGGCACGGTAGCGAGCGGCTTCGGGGCGGAGCATTCGAATGGCCCACCCATCGACGCCGACGTGCCCCATATACAAGCGCCCATCGAACGACACGTTGTGCCCGTTCCCCGAGGCGTCGCTCGGGATGGACGGGCCACTCGTTGCCCCGAAGAGGGCCACCAATGCAAAGACCGGACTCTCTTGCAGCATCATCTGCTCCCCTCTTCCGCCATCGGCGGGGATCCTCGCCGATGGCCGAAGAGTGTCGGGCTTGGAGGGACCGGTTGTCGAGAGCCGGAAGGGCCGAACCTATCCGATTCGACGGGGACGCCGCCTGCAGATGGGCACCAGCCCCAAAAGGACCGCAAGGTCGCTTTCGGAGGTTACGAACTGAGTTTGCGTTCGGCCGGAGCACGTTTGCGCAAACCCGCTTGAGTCCTTCAGGGCGCCAGAGGGATCTCGAACTTGTCGGCCAGGTAGGCCTCGACATCGCGAGGTGGTCCGCATCCTCGCCCAACGCCTCGTTTCCCTAAGCGCTTCGGCACGGAGCGCCGACGTAGGCGAGGGGGTACCGGAGAGCTGACTCCATCTCCGGCCTGGGCCCCTATGAATCAGAGCCGCGGCCCCCCGGGAGTCTTTCGTTCTACTTTTCAGTGCCGCGAAGACGGGCTCGGCGTCTTGGAAGTCGTTCCCCTCGGGGGCGACCCAGAGAACGAGTGCATTGGCGCGCTGCAAGCACAGTCCTTGTCGATCGATTGTCGGCCGTAGGAAAATGGGTTCGTGCCGTTCGGACACGCCGGCTGGTTGATAGTGACGTTTGGGCTGCTGCTGGGCTGCGCCGAGGACGACACGGCATCCCTCGACTTCGGGCCGGCCGGCTTCAGCCGATACTTGGCGGGGGGCTGCTTCGACCAGTACTTCATCTGCCAGCCGCGGGCTGATGACTGCCTCCGCCTGGACGTCATCGACCGAGCCAGCTGCGAGCCGCCGCCATCAGCTCGAGGCACGGCCCAACGATTTGCCGAGTCTTGCACCGGCTCGGCACTCGACGATGAGCCGCAGCTGTTCGAAGGCGACATCACGTTCGTCGACGGCGTGATGCTCCTCGAGGGCCGTCTCGACGACGCGCCCTTCACGCTGACGGCCGATGAGGATCAGCCCTGTCCCATCTCTCGTGAAGACTAGCGGGCACCGATGACCCACTCCCCGTCGAGAGATCGATGGTCGGGGCCGCAAAGACGTCTATCCACGGACGGGGTCGAGATGCCTAGGGCCAGGACCGAAAGCGATGTAGGAAGCGGGCCGTGGCTGGATGGGTCTCTGGGTTCCGCAAGGTGAGCTTCTTCGAGGGACTCACCTACCTCGCGTTGCTCGGCGTGGCGATGCCGCTCAAGTACGCAGCTGGGCGGCCGGAAGCGGTCGAATGGGTCGGCTTGGCTCACGGCATCGCCTTCTTGGCCTTCTGCGCGGGTCTCCTCGCCGTTCACGTACGGTGTCGACTCCCCCTGATCGAGTCGTTCACGCTGTTCGGTCTTTCGCTCGTCCCCTTCGGATTCATCGTCATCGACCGCCGGCTTGCTCGACTGAACTAAGGTAAACTCTCGGGCGTTCCCGAAACGCAGACTTCGAAGAGGGTCGAAGAGTATCTTCCAGTCACAGGGAGATTCTTGCCAATGAAGTATCCCCCCATCCCTGATAAGGTCGCGGCCCCGCTGGCGAAGTGCAATCCAGTCTGCGTATGAATATCCCGTGCTCGGACTGGCCAAGCGTTGAGCTCAGAGCGCTGCCCAAGTTCGCGCGAAAGAGATCAGGCCAGTGTTTCGTGGCCATAGTTAAGACCCGGCCTCCGAATATCTGGACTGCAACTTTCTGGACGATGGTCCACGCTGCGGGGATTTGGTCGCTGGCTCGTCCAGACCGAACATCTCGTCCGTCGGGGCTGAGGAAGAGCGAGCTGATGCGGCTCCAACTCCTCGACATCGATGCCGAGCGCGGCGTGCTCTTCGTCCGGCAGGGCAAGGGGCGAAAGGACCGGGTGGTGCCCGTCGGAGACCGGGCTCTTCGTCGTTCACGAGGACAAAGCACCGAGACCGTCTGGCGGGGACAGGTCGGTGGCCGTCTGCTCAGCCTTCGAGTGCGGAGGCGATGGTGTCGATGGCCAGAACCATCGGGAGTGGCTCACCGTGGAGCAGGCCCTCACGCACGCCCTCGACAGCGATGAAGCCGAGCCCTTGGTAGAAGCTCACGGCCTCGGGCTTGGCGTCGGTGACGACCCCGACGCAGCCGATGCGGTCGCGTTGCTCGACGGCCAGGGCCAGCACGTGCCGCAGCAAGGCCTTGCCGATACCGAGTCCCTGGGCCCGCGTGTCGACGCCCAGACGGGCCAGCCGCAGCACCGGCAGTGGGTAGGCCGGCAGGCGCTTGCGCAGGCGTGCGCTCGGCAGGCTCGCCCGCTCCACAGAGGATGCTGCGACGGTGGCAAAGCCGACAACGCGGGACTCGACGAGCGCGACGTAGGTGACGGCCAGGTGCAGCTTGAACTGGTTCTGGCCGGCGTAGTGCTCGAAGAAACGGTCGAGGTCAGGTTGGCCGCATGCAAAGCCGCTGCGGTCATCGTCCTTGACGAGGGGACGGATCTCAATCGTCTTCGCCACGCATCAGCTCCCGCAGGGCCTTCGTTGGCGCGGGCGGGCGTTCGAACAGCTCGATGATGCGGTCGAAGGCCTTGTCCTCGACCACCAGGCGAGCAGGAACGAGGGCCTCATCGGGCAGCTCGCGGCGGGCCTCCATGAAGTAAAGCAACGCCTGCTCCACCACGAAGTTCTTCTTGAGCCCGTGGCTCTCGGTGAACCGGTCGAGCCGTTCCTTGGTGGCCTCCGAGATGGTGGCCGAGATCTGCGACTGGCTGCTCATGGTGCCTCCGGAGGTCATGCCTAGAATAAGCATGGCCGACCATGGAAAAACTAGCAATCGTGGACGTGTTCGGCAAGGTTGGGACGGGCACTGGGGCTATGGATCGATCTTTATCGAGGCCAGAATGCGTTCGAAGTCGGCCTCGCAGACGTCGGGACCTTCCTGGGGCCCCGACATACTGATCATGAACATGAACGCACCGCGAGGGACGATCCACATACGGGAGGTCGTAGCGAAAGCGACGCCCTCGGTGGTCTCGACGGTGTACTGCGCGACCATCCGCGCCGCGGGCAGGCCGGACACGGTCGTCTGCTGAATCGGCTCCACGTACGTGAAGTCAGCCATCGCCTGCTGAACTTGCGACATGGCGAGCTCCATGACTTTGGTCGGCGGCACGTCTTTGAGTTGACCGAGCGGGCGAATCATAACCTGCGCGCTGGGGTTCAGGTCGGGATAGGGCTCCTGGTGCTTCATCGCCACCACCAGCGGGGCGTTGGCGTTGTTCCGCATCATCTCTGCGAGCCTCTCGTCGTTCAGCCGTACCTGCGCGCGGTTCTCGGCCACTCGCTCCGCGCTGGCGAAGTTCCACGCGGACGGCTTGGTCATCGAAAAACCCGCCGTCACGCTGTAGTACGTGTCGTCCGCCGATGGCGCCGGCGGCCGCTCTTTGGCCGGCGGCCGGGGCGCCGATGATAGGTCGTCGGCATCCGCCGTATTCGATGCACACCCGACCGTCAGGAGGGCGACGCCAAGCAACTTCGTACTCACTCATCGATCCTAGCTAGATTCGAGCCTCGACGTAAGACGCTCGGTAGCTCCTGCATCGAAGACCGCTTCGATGATCGCTAGGGGCAGAAGGCGTCATCGGTCTCTTCGAGGGTGAGGTCGACGAGCTCGACCTGCGCTCGATCGCCCTCTTGGTTCACTGCGCAGTTACAGCGGCGCACGGTCGTGTTCTCCATGCGGACGAAGCCGTTGGGAACCTGAAAGCCGACTTGTACCGCGCTCCCGCAGTCCTCGAGCTCCGCCCATCGCACGAGGGTCGCTCGGTTCGTGCTGCGGATATCGATGCCGCCCCACTTGGTTCCCGGCTCTTCCGTCGCGAAGACGACCGGCGCCTCCTCGGTACCTTCGACGATGAGACTCGATGAATCCGATTCGGCGCCGTCTTTCAGCAAGATGATGCCGCCGTTCGGACGAAACTCGACCCGGGCGCCCGCCTCGACGGACAGCTCGACCCAAACCTGGATCCGCCGCACCGGCCTGAAGCCAAAGTAGCGGTCGATGTCGTCATTCGTCATGCCTATCAGAATCGGCACCCCCAGGTTCGGGATACGCTCGGTGAAGACTTCGCCGGAGCGTACCCAGATCTTGGGCTGACCGACGTTCTCGAAGACCATGGTGCCGACCAGATTGCTGGTCGTGGCCGCCCACACCGCGACGGCGAGTCCCGGAACGTTTCGAACGGTGATGTTCTCGAGTCGGACCGCGGAGGCGCCAATTCTGAAGTTCTCGACCATGTCGATTCCCCGTCCCAGGCCATCTTCGACTTCCACGTCGCGCAGGACCGTATCAAGGCGCTCAACCCCGGCGCGAAGATCGTCATGGCCACTCGCGGACAGGTCCCGCTCGAGTACGTACTCGAGACTGGCCTGTTCGACTACGACAAGGCGGCGAGCTCCGCCGGTTGGATCCGAGAGCTACAGGGGGAGCACACTCCGGAGACGGAGGAGTATGGGATCTCGAGCTTCACCTATCGGACGTCGAAGCCCTTCGACGCCGAGAAGCTGTGGGCGTTCTTAAACGACGAAGGCAACTGGAAGGGCGTTTTACGCTCGAAGGGCTTCTTCTGGGTCGCGGCCGACCACCGGGTCGCCTACGAGTGGGCGCAGGCGGGCGGCGTCAGCGAGGTTAAGCCGGCAGGAATGTGGTGGGCCGCGGTGCCGCCCGAGCACTGGAGACACGCCGAAGGCGAGCGTCCGGATCAGAAACCGGGGTGGCATCCGCGCTTCGGTGACCGCGCCCAGGAGCTCGTCTTCATCGGGCAGATGATGGACGAAGCCGCGCTCCGGGCCAAACTCGACGCGTGCCTGCTCGAGCCGCGTCTCGCCGCCTCCGACAGCCGGAGTTGGGCCAAGCTCTCCAACCCGTTTCCCGATCTCTTGACGACCGAAGAGTCAGCGTAGTCAGAGACGCCGGAGGAGCGGAAACGTGGTCGCCGCGGACCGCGCCTTCCAAACTCAATCGTTCGGCCGCTGTTGCAAGGCTTCGTCTTCGAAGGGTGGGGGTCGATGATGACGCGAACGCGACCGGGGCGGTGATGTGTCAGACACAACCGATGAAAATAGCAAACCAGATGCGACTCATACTTGGACCCTCGGGAGGAGGAAGCGTCACTGGGGGAGCATGACCTTGCGAAAGAGTCGGTCGAGGTGGGCGGCGAAGACCTCCGTGGTCAACCGCTGCTCGAAGTCCGCGTAGGCGGCTTTGCTCAACCGCGCTCGCAAGGATCGATCCTCCAAAATGGAGACGATCGCTTCGACCCATTCCGCATCAGAGTCCACCAACATGCCGTTGTCATGTGAGCGGAAGAAATAAGGGTGATCGACGGCGCGACTGGCAACGACGGGAACGTCGCCGGCGAGGTATGCGAGAATCTTTCCGAACGACTTACCGCGACTAAAATCCGAGTCGATGCAAACCGGCTGCAGCCCGACCGACGCGCTCCTCACCCGATCGAGGTACTCGTCGTACGGCATGGAGGACCAGGCTATACAGCGGGCTCCTGCGTCACGGATGGGTTGCAGGTAGTCGGCCGCTTCGGCTTCGGACGTGCCGTAGATGTGAAACTCCACCTGGGTACGTGCGGCCACCGCGCTCATGACCCGTCGGACGAGGGCGGCCTCGTGTGGATAACGGAAAGGCGACCCGTGGGCCCAGGCCACGATCGGATCCCGGGCTTCGGGCGGAATCGGGGCCCGGGTCAGTGGCCGTGGCGTACATGTCCAGATGACAGAGGTCTTCGGATTGTGCGCGGCGAAGAGCTCGGCCAGTTGAGTGCTCCCCACGGAGATCGCGGTAGCGTCTCGGGCGGCCCGACTGATCCGATCGTGAAATCGGGGATCCAGGATGTCGGCGTCGTCGGCGTCCAGGATCGTCGGTCGCGGCGCGTAGAGCCCGGGTTGATTGAGGGATGGCGAGTCTGTTGGATGAAGACGACGTCGGGGCGTTCCAGGGACAAGATCCGTCGTCTCTGGCTCAGGTCGAGTGCCTCGGGGACCACCACGACTCGCCAGCCGTGGTCGCGGAGCGCGGGTGCGACCAGCCACGCTCGAAGATTGCTCGCCGGGTCCCAGGGCTGGTTGGACGGGAAGAACACCGCACTCCGTTGGCCCCAGGGGGCACGGACTCGCCGCCAATGGGTCTGAAGCTCATAGGCTGCCCGCCGTAGAACGGCTCGGCTGCTCGCACGAAGGCGGAACGGGGTCAGCGAGGGGTTCGCCATCGGTCGTACTCGGGGGGTATAACATCCGCGTTCGGCTCGCGCTGCGTCAGCTTTCGCGGGCGAGATTTCAGCTCTCCCGCGCTCTGCCGACCGATATCGCAGTGGTCGACCGCTTCAGCCTTGGACGCGGGCCCCGTATCGGGTTCGCCGCAGCTCGGAGCCAGCGAAGGCCGCGATGGCGGGACGGACGCCGGTCTCGGCGACTCTGTCAGGTCTCGTACGGTGACGCTGCTCGCCGACGGGCCGCGGCCGTCAGAATCAAAGCAAGCGCCAGTGCCACTCGGGCCCCGCGTAGTCCGATGACGCCTCTGCGACGAGCTCGTCGCAGAGGCGACGCAGCCCGTCGGCTTCCGTGCTACGAAGTCAAGGCCGTGGAGCAGATCCCCCTCCTAGACGAGATCGCGATCGCGGCGATCGTCGGTGTGCTCGTCTCGGTCGTGGTGGCTCCGCTCCGCATTCCGACCGTGGCCGGCCTCCTCCTGTCGGGTGCCATCGTCGGACCCCACGGCTTGGGCTTCGTCACGGATACCCACGCCATCGAGGTGATCTCCGAGATGGGAGTCGTGCTCCTCCTGTTCACCATCGGGCTGGAGTTCTCGCTGTCCCGCTTGAATTTCATCCTCAGCCGGGTGGCGCTGGGGGGCGTGCTTCAGGTGGGCGGGACGCTACTCGGGGCCGTCCTCATCGCCCGTCTCATCGGCTTCGACTGGAACGAGGCTGTCTTCTTCGGCTTCGTGTTCGCCCTCTCGAGTACCGCGATCGTCCTTCGGGCCTTGACCGAACGTCGCGAGCTGGACGCCCCCCACGGGAGATTCATCGTCGGGACGCTTATCTTTCAAGACCTGTGCGTCGTGCCGATGGTCCTGCTCGTCCCCCTCTTGGCGGCCGGGGGCGGAAGTCGTCTCTACCTCGACGTAGGTCTCGCTCTGGGCAAAGCCGTTCTGCTGGTGGTCGTCGTTCTCGGCGTATCCCGGCTGCTCGTGCCCCGGGCGCTCAAGTGGGTCGCGGCGAGTCGGAGTCGGGAAGTCTTCCTGCTTGCGGTGATCTCGCTATGCATCGGGACGGCGTGGCTGACCTCGCTGGCCGGCCTCTCGCTGGCCCTCGGGGCGTTTCTCGGCGGGCTGGTCGTGGCCGACACCGAATACCGGCACCGAGCCATGGGCGACCTGCTTCCGTTGCGGGACGTCTTCCTCAGCTTCTTCTTCGTCTCTTTGGGGATGTTCTTCGATGCCGAGGTCTTGGCCGAGCGACCGCTGGAGGTGGCGCTGCTGCTCTTCGCGTTCATCGGTGCCAAGGGGGCGGTCGCCACCGCTTCAGCGCTGGTGATGCGGTTTCCACCTCGGGCCGCGTGGCTGGCCGGAATCGGGCTGGCTCAGTTCGGTGAGTTCGGCTTCGTCATCGTTCGGCTGGGCCTGAGCACGGATCTCGTGCATCGAGCCGAGGTCGACCCGCTTCTCAATGCGGGGATCATCAGCATGTTCCTCACGCCGCTGATGCTCCAGCGCGCGCCTCACTTCACCGCCGGGGAGCGGCTGCTGGCTCCGCTCGCCCGGATCCTGCGAGCCCGCGGTATCGAGGAAGTCGACGCGTCGGATCGAACGCCGACCGGCCACGTCGTGGTCGTCGGGTACGGGGTCGCCGGTCAGCTCGTCGCGAATGCGCTCCGAAGCCTGCAGGTCGAGCAGCTGATCCTGGAGCTGAACGCCGACGTCGTTCGCAAGGGCCGCCTTGCCGGTGACCAAGTCTACTACGCCGATGCCACCAGCGAAGAGGCGCTGGACCATGCTCATGTTCGGACCGCTCGCTGCGTCGTCGTCATGATCAACGATCCGGCCGCGACGAGTCGCGTCGCCGACACCGTGCGCCGGGTCGCACCCGACACGCCGGTGATCATCCGGACCCACTATCTCGCTGAACGAGCGAGCTTGCTGGAACTCGGGGCTAGTCAGGTCGTCGTCGAAGAGGTCGAGGGCGGCGTCGAGATCCTGGCTCGGGTACTGCGCGAGCTCGACGCGCCCCGCAACGTCATCGACCTGGAGATCGCGGCCGCTCGGCGAGCCACCCTGGAATCGGTTCGGATGATGACCGTCCCTCGAAAGCGATGGGATCAGTCGGCGGCCCTCTCCGATATCAAGGTCGAGACGGTCGTGGTCCGCGAGGGCAGCACCGGAGCCCTAAGGTCGCCTCGAGAGCTCGACCTGCGGGGAACGACCGGCGCCTTGCTGGTCGCCGTCCAACGAGACGACCAGATGTTTCCCCATCCGCGCCCCGACGAGCCACTCCTGCCGGGCGACGTGGCGTACCTCATCGGAGACGTCGATGCGGTGCATCGGGCCGTTCGTCTTTTCGGCGAAGAAGGGGAGAACGCTCCCACGACTCCCGAAAAAGGGCGGCCGACTACGGTTCCCGAGATGTGAGCTCCGGCCCCCGGCGGCGAGACCCGCCCCGTTGCTCCTGGTAGAGCCGGCGTCCTTCCTCGCGAGAGAAGCCGTGACGACACGAGCGGCAGGTCACGTTTGGCCCCGAGAAGTCCCTGGGCCGGGTCTGCTGCTCGCCGCAGACGGGACACTTCACACGCCTCACCATGGACGAAGCGGCACAGACGAGCCACACCCAGACCATGCACGTAGGCTGCGCGTCGTTGCACCGCTTGGCAACGCCGACCGGTTCGAGCCCTGGGACTTGATGCAGAGATTCCTTTGGCCCTATGAGCTGAGCTCGCCGCGTTATCGAGCTCGAGGAGCGGCGCTGCGCGCTCGAACGAAATTCATGCCCTCGCGCCTATGACCCTCGAACGCAAACGATCCCCGGGCGGCGCTCGCCGAGTGCGCCGAGCGCTCGGGTTCGGACCTCCACTCGTCATCTTCCTCGTCCTCTTCGCACCGCGGACCGGCGGCGCTCAGAATCTCGGCGAATTCGAATTCAACTACAGTCCCGGCGTCGACCTTCGAGATCCGGAACCTGACCTCGAGGGCGTACGGCTCGAGTTCACCCGGTTCCGTGCCGGTTTCCGGCTCCCGATACCCCTGACGACCGCGGAAGGACGTGAAACCTTCCTGCTGGCCGGCGGGGGCTACGAGTTTCTGTTGACCGAAGCAACCCAAGACCAGGGAGAGACGTTCGTTCGGCGACAAGAGCTGCATGGCGTTGAGCTTCAACTTGGGCTCATCCGTTCCTTCGGTCCGCGCTGGACGCTGGTGGCGAACTTCGCCCCAGGGTTCGCCGGGGACTTCGTCGACGTGGACGGAGACGGTTTTCGGTTTCAGGGAGTCCTTCTGGCGGCCTACCGACTGAGTGGTGCTGTCACTCTCGGGGGTGGGATCGTAGCAACCACGGCCTTCGGACAGCCGCTGCCCCTCCCCGGCCTCACCTTCGAGTATCGGAAGCCGAGGTTCCGGATCGATGCCTTCTTGCCGCTGCGATTGGATTTCGTATTCCCGGTGCACGAAGTCGTCGAGCTAGGCATCGCCGCACGCGTGTCAGGTAACAACTACGACATCTCGAACCAGGAGCCCATCGAGGCCGCGCGCTTCTCGCAACTGGACCTTTCCGCCTTCATCTCGTTGGGTTTGAGCGACACGGTATGGCTGGTCGTCACAGGAGGACCGGTGCTCGGCCGTCGTTTCGACTTCGTGGACGACGACGGCGACACGCTTCAAGACTTGGCTACCAACCTCGCTGGCATGATCCGGGTCCGCCTCGAAGTCCGCAGTGATTTCGAAGCGAGGACGAGTTCGAACCCTGACCGTGCCCCAGACGAGTAGCCCAGGCTGCATGCATCACCAGCTTTCGAGGAGGCGTCT
>CAYYOT010000072.1:0-23026 GCA_964473255.1 uncultured Myxococcales bacterium
AGCTGCCCACCGACGAGATGAGCTTCGCCGAGATGTTCGAGCTCGCGGAGAAGCAGTCGCAAGAGAAGCGCAAGAAACTCAAGGCGGCCATCGGCGGCGATCTCCGCCCGGGCCAGATCATCTTCGCCAAGGTGGTCGGCATGGCCGGCGACAGCGTATTCGTGGACGTGGGGGCCAAGGCCGAAGGCGTCATCCCCCGCTCCGAGCTCGAAGAAGAAGGGCAGACGCTGGAGCTCAAAGAGGGTGACCGCATCGAGGCTCGCATCAAGAAGATCGAGGGTGGGACGGTCATTCTGACCAAGGTTCCCGCCCATCTCAGCCTCAAAAAGCGCGAGGAGCTGAAGGAAGCCCACCGCACGAAGCTTCCGGTCGAAGGTCGCGTGACGGGAACCAACAAGGGGGGCTTCGATGTCGACGTTGCCGGCATCCGGGTCTTCTGCCCTTCCTCGCAGATCGATGCCCGCCCGCTGAAGGCCGACTTCTACCTTGGAAAGAAGTTCGGGTTCCGCATCGTCGAGTTCAAGGACGGTGGTCGCAACGTCGTCGTTTCCCGCCGCGTCATCCTCGACGAGGAGAACAAGAAGAAGGCCGAAGCCTTGCTCGCGGAGCTGAGCGAAGGGGACGTCCGCGAGGGCAAGATCACGTCCTTGAAAGACTACGGAGCCTTCGTCGACCTCGGTGGTCTCGAGGGACTCGTCCACCTCACGGAGATCTCGCACGGCCACGTCACCAAGCCGCACATGGTCCTCAAGCTGGGCGACGAGGCCACGGTCAAGGTCCTGAAGATCGAGGATGGCAAGGACGGCCAGAAAAAGATCAGCCTCTCCATGAAGGCGCTCGAGCAGGACCCGTGGGACCAGGCTCGGGAGCGCCTGAAGGAAGGGACCAAGGTCAAGGGTCGAATCGCCCGTATCCAGAGCTTCGGTGCGTTCGTCGAGCTGCTCCCCGGCGTCGATGGACTGGTGCACGTCTCGAACATGAGTCTGGACCGCCGGGTGAAGAACCCGCGCGACATCGTCAAAGAGGGCGATGAGGTCGAGGCAACCATCACCTCGATCGACTGGGGCAAGCGGCGCATCGGGCTGTCGATGGTCAAGACTCCGCAGGAGCTCGCCAACGAGCTGAAGTCGGGCTCCGTCGTCAGCGGCAAGGTCGACCGCATCGAGGACTTCGGCGTGTTCGTGAAGCTCGAATCGGGAGCGCGCGGCCTGGTACCCTCGAGGGAAACCGGAACCATGCCCGGTACGGACCTCAAGAAGACGTTCAATCAGGGTGATAGCGTCAAAGTGCTCGTCCAGGACGTCGACAAGAAGTCGGGCCGAATCCGCATGTCGATGCGAGCGGCAAAAGAGGCCGAGGAGCGCGCGGAGTACGCCGGATTCATCAACAAGGATCCGACCGAAGGCAAGGGCCTCGGGACCCTCGGCGACCTTCTCAAAGGCAAGCTCGCCGAGATCCAGAACCAAATCAAAGAGTGACCGACGGCTTCGACGAGGCGGAAACCCCGGTCCGTCGCTTTGGGCTCTGGTTTGGCTTGGCGGGCGGGCTCGTGCTCTGGGGCTCGGCTCCGTGGCTCGGTCCCTTCATGGGACTCGAGCCCGCGGCGGCCCGGGTGCTGGCCGTGGCGTGGGTCATGGCGTCCTGGTGGGTTTCGGAGGCGCTTCCGCTCGGGCTGACCGCTCTCGTGCCGGCGGCGACCTTCCCGTTGTTCGGAGTGGTCTCCGCCAGCGAGGTCGCGAAGGGCTACAGCTCGCCGATCATCTTGCTGCTGCTCGGCGGGTTCATGCTGGCTCTAGCCGTCGAGAGGTCCGGCGCCCACCGTCGGATCGCGCTCCGGGTCTTGCTGACGGTGGGGACCTCGCCCCGACGTCTGGTGCTGGGCTTCGGGATCGCAGCGGCCGCTCTGTCCATGTGGATTTCGAACACGGCGACCACCCTGGTCATGATGCCGATCGCGGTCGCCGTCGCCGAGCGGGCCGGTGACCACGACGACGCACACGCCTTCTCCATGGCGCTGCTTTTGGGCACGGCGTACTCGGCCTCGGTCGGCGGCATGGGTACGCCGGTGGGCACCCCGCCCAACCTCATCGCCCTCGCCGCCTACGAAGCGTCGGGACCCGCGAGCGCAGATCTGACGTTCATCCGCTGGATGATCCTGGCTTTGCCGGCGGTCGTCATCATCGTTCCTCTGGTGTGGTGGTCGCTGACTCGCATCTATCCCCGCGTTCGCGACGACCTGCAGCTGGGAGCCCGCGACATCCTGCAGGCTGACCTGCGGGCTTTGGGCCCGTGGCGGCCTGCCGAGATTCGTTGTCTTGCGCTGTTCGGCGTGGTGGCTCTCGCTTGGGTGACGCGACCGGACTTCGCCTGGAGCCAGGACTTCGTCATCCACGGCTGGGCCTCCCGGCTCGGCCTTTCGGGGGTCCACGATGGCACGGTGGCCATGCTCGGCGTGGTGGTGGCCGCCGCGCTCCCATCGGGTGAGGTGGAGCCGGCCCGTCTGCTTCCTTGGTCGACCGCGGTGCGGGTTCCTTGGGGGCTGGTGCTCCTCTTCGGGGGAGGAATCGGGCTCTCCATCGGCTTTCAGGAAACGGGCCTGAGTCGGGCCGCCGGCGATGGGCTGAGCCACCTGGCGAGCTGGTCGACGACCGGGTTCATGGCCGCTGCCGCGTTGTTCTGCACGTTTGGGACGGAGACGATCAGCAACACGGCGCTGGCGAACATCGTCATGCCCATCCTGGCCGAAACGGCGAAGGCGGCCTCGATTCCCATCACCTACCTGCTGGTTCCGAGCGCCCTCGCCTGTTCGTGCGCGTTCATGATGCCCGCCGCCACCGGACCCAACGCGATCGTATTCGGCACCGGACGCATCCGCATCCCAGAGATGGTGCGCGCCGGTTTCCTCGTCAATCTCGTGGCCTGGGCGGTGGTCGTCGGCTGTGCGGTGTTGTCTCACCATGGGTGGGGGAGTGGGCTGTGACCCGGCCAACCTTGCTGATCCGGCGCGGAATGGGGTTCACTCACCCTATGCGCACCTCGATTCTTCCCTTCGTTTTCGTGGGGGCGGCGGTCGGTTCGTCCGGCTGCGGTCTCCTCGAAGGCGACTTCGACACCACGATCGGCCTCGACGCCGACCTTGCCAGCGACCCCGGCGAACGCGAGTACGACGATTGCGTCCTCTTCAATCCCAACGACGAGAAGAAGTTCCGGGACAACAAGGACCGCCTCGACGGCGGCTTCCTTTCTCGCATCCTCCTGGAGCTCACCAGCATCCCTTCCCAAAAGAAGCCGGAAACGACTCATGAGGGGACGATCGGCGTCGGGCAGATCGACATTCGCCGCCACCCGGACCCCGACAACCCGGACCTCGACTGTGACGCCGACGGCGACCCGTTCATCGAGGCAGCCGCTGAGTGGGTCCCGGTGAAGCTCGAGATCGGCGCGACCGTCGAGCCGGACCTCAACCCTGCGGTTCTCGACAAGGTGGAGGAGCTGATCTTCCGGGACGGAGCTCCCCTCCAGGTGCATCTGATCGGTAAATCTGACGACCAGGTGAACTTCCGGTTCCGGTCGAACTTCACGATCGCCTTCTCCGCCGACTTCCTCTAGGCGCGGCCACCGCCGCCAACGGCGAGTTCTTGGTTGCGTTCCTGCCCGGCGGACGCTCTTGATCGGCCGTGGCGCGGGGCGACCAGATCGACGAGGACGGAGCCGGGCCGGCCGAGCCGGCCGAGCCGCCAGAAAAGGACGCTCCTCCGCCGGCAAAGAGGAAGCGCCAACCGGTCAAGAAGCCGAACCGGAAGAAGCTAGCGGCCCGAAGACCCGCCGGCCCCGAGGAGGGAAACGGCCGGCCCATTCGGGCGGAGGTCGTGGACCTGGAGCCCGAAGCCGACGAGGACGGCGCCGATGACGACAGCCCGCCCGACATCCTCGATGTCCCCAACCGCTCCGTCGCATCGCGGGCGGCGTCTCTGCCTTCGATTCCCAGCAGCCGAGGCACGGCCCTGGCTCGTTTCCTCGCCGAGGTGGGGCGATATCCGGTCCTCTCGCCGGAGGAGGAGCAGGAACTGACCCGGGCCTATCACGAGAACCAGGACCCCGTCGCTGCCCGGAAGCTCGTCATTCACAACCTGCGGTTGGTCGTGAAGATGGCGTATAGGTACCGTCGAGCGTGGGCCAACGTCTTGGATCTGATCCAGGAGGGTAACGTGGGCCTCATGGAAGCGGTCCGCCGCTTCGATCCCTTCAAAGGAGCAAAGTTTTCGACCTACGCGACCTTCTGGATTCGCGCCTACATGCTCCGTTACCTGCTCGAGCATTCGCGCATGGTTCGGTTGTCCCGGACCCGGGTTGGCCGAAAGCTCTTCTTTCAGCTTTCGAAGGAGCGAGCGCGGCTCCGCGCACAGGGGATCGATCCCGGGCCCAAGCTTCTGGCCGAGCGGCTGGGCGTGGACCAGGGAGAGCTCGAGGAAGTCGTCCAGCACATGGACCAGCCCGAGGTGCGTCTGGACGCACCGGTCGGGGATGAGGGAACCGGCGGGACGCTCCTCGATGCCATGGAATCCGAGGCGCGCTCGCCGGAAGCCGAAGCCTACCGCCGGCAGCTGGCGAGCGACATCTCCGCCGCGCTCGATGCGTTCGCCGAGACGCTGACGGATGAACGGGAACGACGCGCTTGGGAAGCTCACCTCATGGCCGAGGAGCCGCGGTCGCTCTCGGAGCTTGGTGCAGAGTTCTCAGTGACGAAGCAGCGGATGGGCCAGATCGTGAATGGTCTTCGCAAGCGTCTGCGCCAGCACCTCGTCGATCGGCTCGGATCCGATGTCGAGCTCGGCTTTCAGTTGGAAGGCGAATGACGCCGTCGACGGATGGGTGACGCCTCGTTCGCGGCCTGCTAGGGACGCACCGTGACGGGCATCTTTGGGGCTTGCAGCTTCGACCGCGACCGCCGGATCGATGCCCGACCCCTATTCCGAGCTGCGCGATCCCTCCCCCACGTGAAGCAGGATCGCTTGGACGCGGCGCCGGTGTGGTGGGCGACGCAGTCCGATGTGGCTCCGGCGGGTTGGGCCGAAGATTCCGAGTCGCGCGTGAGGGCGGCCATCGTCGGGGAGATCGAGGGTGCCTCATCCTTGGCGGAGCTCCTGCGTTCGCGTGGCCACGTCGTGGGGACCGACGCGGCTTCGCTGGTTGTGGCCGCCTTTCGCTGCTGGGGGTCGGACCTCGGTGATCACCTCCTCGGCGACCACGCCTTCGTCGTTCATGATGTCGATGAGCGGGTTCTCGTTCTCCGGAGGGGTCGACTGGCGCGTTGGCCGCTCTTCTATGCGATGGGACGCGACCGGTGTGCCTTTTCCTCGAGGCTCTCCGTCCTGCTGGACGCAGGGTTCGTGCCGCGTGTCTTGGATCTCCAAGCCGCGGCGGCCTACTTCCGCTTGGGTTTCGTTCCCAGTCCGCGGACGTGTGTCGAGGGCGTACGCGCGGTTGCTCCGGGGGAGACCCTGGCCGTCCGCGAGGGCGGTGTTCGCTCTCTTTCGCAGACGACGGTCGACTTCAACGTACAAGACGAAGTGACGCCGCTGTCCGAACAGCTGGACCGCGCCGAGTCCCACCTCTGTCGGGTCCTCGAATCCGCGGATGCGGAGGTCTGGCTTCAGTCGGACCCGGCTTCGGCGTTGGTCGCGACGCTCTCCGGCATCCGTTCCGGGCGCAGTGTGCGTACGACCGCCGGGACGGATGATGCCCGCACCCGGAGGCTCGCGGAGCTGCTCGGAGCCGAGCACCGTCCGGTGACCGTCGAGCCAGACGTCGACGACGTCCTGCAGCTCATCGCCTCGATGGACCAGCCGGTTGCCGATCCCCAGTGGGTCGTACGCAGTGCACTGCTTTGCGGCGGTAGCGGGCCGGCCACCACATCGGTCGGAGCTTCACCCGTCTTTTGCCTGAACCCGCGCTACCCCGCGACCCTGACCGAGGATGCGGTCCGGAGCACGTTGCCACGATGGGTCCGAGGCGCGGTAGGGACGTCGGGCGCGGAGGCCGCCCTGCGATTGTCCGGTTGGTCGCGCACGGGCCGAGGTCTGAATGTCGACTTTCGACGTTCCGTTCGTCGGCTCGGTCCCATCGATGCTCCCGCCGACGAGCTCTTTCATCTTCAGCACGCCGAACTGCGCTGGAAGGTCCTGGACGCCGAAGCGCCGATGCTGGCCGCGCTGGCGATGCGGCATGGGCGGCCCGTCCTGACCCCCTATCTGGTGGAACCCGTCGTCGAGATCGCCAGTCGGCTACCGGTGCGGGGAAGGATCAAGGGTCGACGGGTGGGAACCGGTCTGCGGACGATGCTCGAGCGACACGCTCCGGAGCGGGTGCGGGCGGGTCAGCTGGACGATGCATCCCCGCCGGTTGGGGATTGGCTGCGAAATGCCCTCCGAGACTTCGCCGAGATGGCGTTCTTCACCGAGCGGGGTGGTCTCAGCGGCGTGCTGGATGACACGACGCTACGTCCGCTCTGGTACGCGCACCAGCTCGGTTGGGTGGACCAAGGTGCGTGGCTGTACGCGATGTTCGTGTTCGAGTTGTGGGTTCAATCCGTCTTGACGGATCGGTCGCCCTGACACTGACCAAGACATTGACGGTTGCACGGTCGGGAGGGATTCTCTCGCCATGGGCTCGGGATCGACGACGGGCGGAGCCGCCTCGCCGTCCTCGTTCGAGGATCCCGTCAGCGTCAAGGTCCATGCGTGGCTGCGGTCCTTGGTCAAATCGCTGAAGGGCCTGCGCGTCTACGATGAGAACAACGAGATGCTCCAGACCTATCTCGGTCAAGTGAAGGAGGCACTCGACGAGGTCTTCGCCGAGGTGGATGAGTTCTCACTGTCCGTGCGCGAAGACCGTATCCTCCATCGCGGTGACGCTGTTCTCGTCGATCCGGACCGGCAGGAAGGGCTGCCTTTCATTCTCTTTCGTAATGCATTCCGTCGACTGACGTTCGTGCAGGGCGTCACACCCGATGAGCTGATGGCGCTCATGAAGGCCATCGTCGCCGACTACTCGGCCTTCGACGCCGCGCATGAAGACTTGGTGACGGCACTCTGGCGAATGCAGCTCCCCCACCTGCGTTACATCACCATCGATACGCTGACCATCGCAGCGCATGCTGCCGACTCATCGGATGAGAAGGCGGACATCGAGCGGCTGCAGGGCGACATCGAGACGCTCGTGGCCGCGGTTTATGCAACGTCTTCGGAGACGACCGACATCGTTTCCGGTCTTTCGATCTCGCAAGAGGATCTGGAAGCGCTGAAGAACGTGCGGGCCGAGAGTCCCGAGGAACTCGAGCTCTTGGACCAGGCGACCGAACGGAAAATCATCGATCTCGAGTCGGAGTCGGTCGAGGCCTTTACCGCCGAGGTGGCCACCCAGGGTCACGAGGAGCTCATCGCCCGAACGATGAACGTCCTCGTGCGCCTCCTCTTCACCGAGCGCACGAGCACCGACGCCGTAGGATCGATCGAGCTGCTGCAGCAGATGCTGGATTCGATGCTGCTGGGGCGACGCTTCAGTCATGCCACGCAGCTCGTATGCCGCCTACAGGAGGCCGCCGAAGATCTCGACGACCTACAAAAGCTACACATTGCCCGTCAGCTGATTCGACTCTTCTCCTCGACGACCCGCCTGATTCCCGTGCTCGTGGGCCTGAACGACCGGCACGCAGGCCGATCGGTTTCGGAACTCGTCGGATTTCTGCGGGCATTGGGGTCGGCGACGGTCCCCGCTCTCCTCGAATCTCTCCCACAGATCGATGCTCCGGTGCACCGTCGGGTCATCCGTGATCTGATCGTCGAGCTCGACCTTCCCTCTGTCTCGGCGTTGGCCGAGCGTCTGGACAGCGAAAATGACTGGTTCGTCATTCGCGATCTCCTGGTGATGGCGGCGCACCATCCTCCGAGTGAGGTCGCTTCTTTGGTGGAGCGCGCTTTGAGTCACGACAACGGCCGGGTCCGCGAGCAAGCCACCCAGATGCTTCGGGTCCAGCCGTCCGGACGCGCCGACGAGCTTCTGGCCGACCGGCTCCGCGATCCGGCCAAGGACGTTCGACGCACGGCGCTGCGGGTCGCGGTCCTAAGGCGGAGCGAACCGTGCGCGGAATGGCTGAGGTCGGTGCTCACTCCCGAGGGATCAGCTGGGCACGAGGACAAGGACCTGCGGCAGATGGCGCAAGCACTGGCTGCCATCGAAGGCGCCAAGGCGGTACCTCACCTCATTCGTTGTTTGAATCCCGGTCTCCTCGGAGGCCTGCGTCACATCGATCTACAGGTCGCGGCGGCGATCGGCTTGGCTCAGCTCAAAGAGGATGCCTCTCGTACCGCGCTGCAGAGGGGCTCGCGTTCGCTCGTTCCTCGAGTTCGCGAGGCCTGTCGGCGTGCGCTGGAGCGACAGGAACAATCTGCTCAGCACGTCGCGACGATCGTCGTGGATCGTCATGACGCCGAGCTCTTCCCTTCGTCTTCCGAGCACGAGACGCTCGCCGGGACGAGCATCGAAGCAGCGGACGGCGCGGCCAAATCGTTCGAACTGCTAGAGCCTCTCCCCGAGCCGGCCAACCAGGGCACCCCGCGGCCAGAGCTGGGCGCCGAAAGGGACGCCGCGGATTCCACGGCGGCCGTGCCCCATCGACGCGATCTCACCAACGATCTGATGCTCGATGAGGAATCGGATGCGCGGAAGTCGCAGTCGGCTTCCGGACGGCCGACCGAGATGTTGCCGGAAATCGACGTCGCCATACCGGGAGAATCGACGCCCACGGGGAGCGACGTGCCGTGAGTGGCGCCGTGGATCGTCCATCCCTGACTGCGAAACAGCAGGTTCAGGGCAAGGTGCTGCTTCTGCAGCTCCACATGGTGGTGAAGACGCTGCGGCTCCACGACTCCAACAACAAGGCTCTTCTCGTCGCGACCGAGAGTCTCCGGGACACCATCAACACGCTCTGGGCAGGATTGGATGGGCGGGTGCAGCTTCAGCTGGTCGACGGCGTGGCATACCTGAACGACCATCTGCTGCGCCTCGATCCCACGACCAAGAGTCAGGTCGACTTCCTTCAGCACGAGTTCGATCAGCGCGAACTAGGGGGCTTGGCATTCAATCGGCCGGTCGATGCCGAGGCGCTGCGGAGCTTTCTCCAGGCCTTGACCCGCCCGTTGGCCGGGCCGGAGGAAGTCTCGGACCTCAAGCAATCCCTCCTCAAGTTTCGCGACCAAGCGCTCGAACTGCTCGACCCCAGGACCCACTCGGACAGCCTCGCCAGCGAAGCCGACCTCCGGGTCGACCGGCGGACGTTCGGTCTTCAGGCCTACGCCAAGGCCGTTGTGTCGGTCCGTGAGGTCGTCAACACGTTGCGAGCCGGCGGAGATATCGCGCGCGTTCCCCTCAACGTAACCCGGATCGTCCAGGACCTCGTGGACATCGGGACGGAGCGCATCAATTTCTTGATGAAGCTCGGTTGGATCAAGCAGGCGTCGGACTATGAGTCGAATCACGCGGCGAATACCTGCGTGCTCGCCCTGGTGATCGGTCGAGCTCTGCACATCGAGCGACTCGAGCTGGTGAATCTCGGACTCAGCGCGTTGTTCGCCGACTTGGGATTCGCCATGCTGCAGCCCGAACTCATCTCACATGAGCACGAGCTCTCCCCACAGGAACTCGCCGAAGTCCAGCAGTCCATGCTCCACCAGGTGAAGACGATCTTCCGCAGCGACCAAGTGTCGGACGCCATGATGACGCGGGTCATCGTCGCCTACGAACACCACATGGCTTTCGAGGATCCTTCACGCGCCCAGCCCCTTCATCCATTCTCCCGAATCGTGGCCGTGGCCGACGCCTTCGATGCACTGACGACCCGTCGCCCGTGGCGCGAGGGCTACGCAGCCGATGAAGCCCTCAAGGTCCTGATGTCCGAGGCGGGGAGCCGATTCGACCCGGTCGTCGTCAAGACTCTGATCAATCTGATGGGCCTTTACCCCATCGGTAGCCCGGTTCGCCTCGCGTCGGGCGAGATCGCGACGGTCTACCACAACAGCAACGACCCCGGGATGTTCGAGGTACCGTGGGTCCGCGTTATCGTCGACGCCGAAGGTCAGCGCATTCGGAGAACCGTGATCCGGAATCTAGCCAATACCGAGGGGCCCGGTGGAACGGTGACCGAGCTTCTGTCGGCGGATGCCGTGCCCGGAGTCGATCCTGCAATGATGGCCCTCGGGTGAAACCGAGCTCGGCTAAGCTTGGGTCGTGGGGGTCTTTTCGAACTCACTGGTCAAGACCAAATCATCGACGTCGATGGGGCGCAGCCCGTCGGAGGAGTCCGTGGTCGATTCATCCAGAACGCGCATCGCCTCCATCAGCAGAAACGTCGTCGGCTGGGTGAGGTTGGCTTGCTGATCACTCGCGTCACGATACTGAATGCGGAAGCGTCCCGGCCCCGGGCGGGCGAGGGCGAAGAATGTCTCCTGAGGGCCGACCCGGGAGGGTTCGCAGCGGTGGAGCCGGCCCTCCGAAACCCATACCTTCCCCGACCGACCATCCTCGTACTGTAGATCGATGGCGGCGCTCTTCTTGGCGACCTCGAGGGATTGGACGATGTCGACCAGCGACATGTGCAGCAGGTCGCCGCCCACGCCTTGGTCCGGTCCCCAAGTCTCTCCCTCTTGGCGCGGCGTCCGTGCCACCGCGCGTCGGAGCTTCGAGACCACCGGGTCCAGGACGAGCGGTTTGGTGAGAAAGTCCTCGGCCCCCAGCTCGAGCGCCTTGGCTTGACGAAATCCGTCTGCCCGAGCCGAGGTGATGAAGACCGGTACTTCGGGCCTGGTCTGGTGCAATTCCAGCAGAAGATTGAAGCCGTCGATCTTGGGCAGCGAGGCATCGATGACGGCCGCAGCGAGGTTCCGTGCCCGGGACAGCTCTCGGGCGCGCCGTCCGTCTTCGGCCTGCACGACCTGCAGTTCCTCGTCGGCGAGACGCTCCAGAAAAGGTGCCAGGGACGCCAGATCTCCGTCCGCGACCAAGATCGTCGGAGTTCCAAAATCCGTCGGCTCCTCATCGGAGTACCAGCGCCGGATCAGAGAACTCACGGCGATCCGGCTGGTGAGGAACACCTTGAGCTGACGCGCCCCCAAGATCACCCGGGCTTCCAGAAGCGGCGACTCGGATGTCGGGTCGTAGCCCAGAACGTGCACGGTGCCGCGCTCGTCATGATGCAAGGGGAGCAGTCCGGTGCGTTCGGCGGCGTCGCGCGGGTATCGACCGGACAGACCGAGCGGCATCTGAGCCTCAAGAGCTTCGTTGGTCGCGATGAACGGATATCCGTACTGCTTCGCGAGAGCGCGGGCGACGTCGTCCTGGGTCACCAGCGCCAGGTCGACCAGCACCTCTCCGATCCGACCTCCACGAGCTCGTTGCTCGGCCAACGCCACGTTCAGGTCGTGAGTGCTCAAGACCTCCATGTCGCGGAGGTATTCACCGAGCAGCTGCCTCCCTTCCGAGGAGATGGTCGAGCGGACGCGCTTCCGTCGCCGGTGAGGAATGGCCAGGCTGTGACCGAACTCTCGCCGCATGTAGACGCTCACGTCGCGAGGAGCGGCGCGACGCGGTAGCGAGTCGGCGACGGCCGAGAGCTCGCCGAGCAGAGCACCGATGGTCTGAAAGCGAGAGCTGCGGTCGCGCTCCAGTGCCTTGAGGCAGATCGCGTCGACCTCCAGGGGTACATCGGGGTTCAGGTCGGAGGGAGGCGGGACGACCTTCTCCACCACCAGGTCGACGGTCTTTTCCGGGGTCTTCCCGCGGAAGAGCCGGCGGCCGGTCAACATCTCCCAGAGAACGACGCCCGCGCTGAAGATGTCCGAGCGCTGGTCGATCTCGTACCCGCCGACCTGCTCTGGCGACATGTAGCCGAACTTGCCGTGCAGGTTGCCCGGGAGATGAAAGTCGGCCTTCTCGGAAATGAAACGGGCGATCCCGAAGTCCGTGACCTTCACTTCGCCTTCGGAAGAAATCAAAATGTTCTGTGGGGATATGTCCCTATGGATGATCCCGAGCGCCCGGCCATCGTCGTCGGTCATGCGATGCGCGAAGTCGAGTCCTGTCAGAAACTCCGTGGCGATGCAGAGGGCTACGGGTACGGGAATCGTCTCTCGCCGTCGATAGGCCGAGCCCAATACGGTCGCGAGGTCGCGACCGTGGACGTACTCCATGGCCAGGTAGACCTGACCATCGACGTCGCCCAAGTCCAGGACCTGGACGATATTGAAATGCTGGAGATTCGCGGCGAGTTTTGCCTCCTGGATGAGCATGCGCACGAAGGTCTTGTTGCCGGAGTAGCGGGGCAGGATGCGCTTGAGGGCGATGCGCTTCTCGAAGCCCGAGTACCCGTGGCGCTTGGCCAAGAAGATCTCGGCCATGCCCCCGTCCCCGATATGGTCGAGCAAGACATACGGTCCAAATCGTTTGGGTTCGACCTCCGACATTCGACGCGGTTCCGTCCCTAGATGTACTCCAGCACGGGCTGGCCTCCAAGACCCGGCACCCGGGGTTGTCTCCGCGGTGGCCCTACGTCACAAGGCAGAGGTGCCGAGGCTTCACGTCGTCGACGGTTCCAGCTACATCTTTCGCGCCTATTGGGCCATTCGCACTCTGACGAATGCCGCCGGTGATCCGACGAATGCCATCTATGGCGTGGCTCAGATGCTGGACAAAATGATCGCCGACGAGCAGCCGGAGTACCTGGCGGCGGTCTTCGACGCCGAAGGGCCGACCTTCCGCAACGACATCCATCCGGATTACAAGGCGCATCGCCCGCCTCCACCCGAAGATCTCGTGGCCCAGATTTCCGGCGTGTACGATGTCGTGGACGGTTTCGGCATCAAGCGCTTCGTCGTTCCCGGTGTGGAAGCGGACGACGTCATCGCCACCTTGACCCGGATGGCGCGCGACCACGAGTTCTCGGTTGTCCTGATCACCGGCGACAAGGATCTCATGCAGTTGGTCGACGGCAGTGTGTCGATGTTCGAACCCATGAAGAACCAGCGCTTCGATGCCGCGGGCGTCGAGGCGAAGCTGGGTGTTCCTCCGCAGCTCGTCGCCCAAGCCCTCGCTCTGGCCGGAGACAGCACGGACAACGTTCCGGGCGTTCCGGGGGTCGGACTCAAGACGGCGGCGCGACTCCTCGATGCCCACGCCAGTCTCGAGGGCGTTCTGGATGCGGCTCAGGCGGGCGACGTAAAGGGGAAGATGGGGCAGCGACTCGTCGAAGCCGTCGACGAAGCGCGCCTGTCACTCAAGCTAGTCACGCTCCGGGACGACCTCGACCTGGGCCTGTCTTCGCTCGAAGATCTCCGCTACCAGGGACCCGACCGGCAAAGGCTCCACGAGATCTATGCATGGGGCGAGTTCGAGCGGTTGTTGGACAAGCTCGAGCGAGAAGCCGATTTCGAGGCGGGCGATGCCGCGGCTTCCATGCCAAAGACCGATGCGCGTTTCGAGCCGGTCGAAGCCGTTCTCATCGATACGCGCGAAGGACTCGACCGCTGGCTCTCCGAGGTCGATGAGCAGCTCTCCGTTCGCATCGAGGCCGACGGGCTCCGCGCGCTCGACGCCGTCATCCATGGGATCGCGCTCGCGTCACCCGACCGTTCTCCGGTGTACGTGCCGTGCGACTCCGTACCTTGGTCGAGCATTCGGTCGGCTCTGACCGCGCGTCTGGAGGCGGGGGGCATCGACTTGAGCACGGATGCCGCCAAGCTGCTGGTGGGGGCGACCTTGGGGTCGGACCAGCCCGCCCTCAGTCCGGGCTTCGATTCGACTCTGGCGGGGTATCTACTCGAGCCGGACGACACCGATCATGGCGTCGAGCTCCTGGCGCGACGGTATCTCGGCTTCGAGACGACGCGGCGGGCGGAAGCGCTCGGTCGAGGTCGAAACAAGAAGACCTTCGATCAGCTCGATGCGCCCACCCAGACTACGATCGCTGGTGAAGCCGTGCAGCTCGTCCAGGCGTCAGCCACGCAGCTGCCCCCGATGCTCGAAGCGGAGAATCTCGATGGTGTGCTGTACGACCTCGAGATGCCTCTCGTCCCGGTCCTCGCCCGCATGGAGCGCGCGGGCGTCAAGGTCGACGTGGGCGCCCTCGCCTCCATGTCTCGAGACTTCGAGGTCGAACTCGAGCGGCTCGAAGTCGCGTGTCACGAGGCGGCGCAAGCGTCGTTCAACATCGGCTCGACGAAACAGCTCGAGAAGATTCTGTTCGAAGATCTCGGACTGAAGATCGTCAAACGCACGAGTACCGGGCGGCCGTCGACCGATCAGACGGTCCTGGACGCGCTTCGAAACGAGCATCCGCTGCCGTCGTTGATCCTCGAATATCGTCAGGTGCAGAAGCTCAAGAGCACCTACATCGATGCGCTTCCCCGCATGGTATCGTCGGTCACCGGCCGCGTGCACTCGACCTTCAACCAAGCGATGGCCGCGACGGGGCGCTTGTCGTCGATGGACCCGAACCTACAAAACATTCCCATTCGCACCGAGCTTGGCCGCAAGCTTCGCCGGGCCTTCATCGCCGAGGACGGGTTCGATCTCATCTCCGTCGATTACTCGCATATCGAGCTGCGGGTCCTCGCTCACCTGTCTCGAGATGTCGTTCTCAGTCAGGCATTTCAAGATCAGGCCGACGTTCATACGCGGACGGCGAGTGTGCTGTTCGAGATCCCGCCGGAAGACGTTACGACTGAGCAGCGAACTCAGGCGAAGGCCGTCAACTTCGGAGTCCTCTATGGGATGGGACCGGTGCGCCTGGCCCGAGAGCTCGACATCCCGCGAAAGGTAGCCTCCAAGTTCGTGAGTGACTACTTCGAGCGACAGCCGGGGGTTCGAAAGTTCATCGATGATACCCTCGAGCAAGCTCGATTGACCGGCGAGGTTCGAACCCTACTCGGTCGCCGACGTAAGGTTCCGGACCTCAAGTCCCGAAATCGTGGTGCGCGCTCGGCGGCCGAACGCGTCGCCACGAATACACCCGTCCAGGGCAGCGCGGCGGACTTGATCAAGCTGGCCATGCTGCGGGTCGACGCGATGCTCGCCGACGCATCGCCGCGATCGAAACTCATCCTACAGGTTCACGATGAGCTGCTCGTGGAGGCTCCCCGGGAGGAGGCTCCGCAGCTGGCGGCTCGGGTCAAAGCGGAGATGGAAGCGGTCTTCCCGCTGGCCGTACCGCTCGTCGCCGAGGCCAGCGTGGGGCCCAGCTGGCATGAAGCCCACTGAGCGACAGGAGGCCGATGACCTTCGAGTCGAGCTCGACCGCGCGGAACGTCGGGTCGATGCGCTGAAGTCGATCGGGCGAGCCATGGGAGCGGGCCTCGATCTCGACTCGCTTCTGACTCGGATCGTCGACCAGGTGACCAAGCTTCTCGACGCCGAGCGATCGTCGCTGTTCCTCGTCGACCCGGACCGAAATGAGCTTTGGTCGAAGGTTCTCCAGGGAAGTGAGCTGGCTGAGATTCGGCTTCCGGTCGGACGTGGTCTCGCTGGATGGGTCGCGCGGCATGGACGGCCGATCTGCACTCCGGACGCTTATCTCGATGAGCGCTTCAATCCGGACGTCGACCGACAGACGGGCTTCCGCACGCGGTCCGCTCTCGTATGGCCTCTTCGCCGACCAGCCGACCGGCAACTCACGGGTGTCTTGCAGGTATTGAACAAGACCGAGGGTGAGACGTTCGACGGAGACGACGAGCGTCTCGTGGAAGCGATAGCGTCCGAGATCGCCATGGCGCTCGATGCGGCACGCTTGTACGACGACCTGCGGGCACAAAACCGCGAGCTGGAGCGCACGCGACGCGAACTCGAGTTCCTTTTCGAGACGGAGAAGGTGATCACGCAAGCGCCGGACGTGGACTCGATGCTGGCCTCGATCCTCGACACCGCGGGGACGTACATCGATGCCCAGGCCGGCATTCTCTGGATCGATACCGAAGACGACGCCGGCATTCGGCTGAGTGCCCAGCTCGTTCAGGGCCTCGACCAGCCTCCGGGTCGGCCATCATCGCTCGTCAAACGGGTCGTCGACGAGGATAGGCCCGTCCGGGTGGTTCCCCGCTCGGCGGTGAAGCGGGGGGAGCGTCGTGTACGCTCGATCCTCGCCGTCCCGATTCGGACCCGATATGCCGGAGTGATCGGAGCCCTGGAGCTGATCGGCAAGCGGTCGGAAGCTGGCTTCGACGAAGCCGACGAGCGCGCCCTGCAGGCCGTGGCTGATCAGGCAGGCCGCGCCATCACCGCAGAGCGCCGCCGGGTCGAGCGCGAGCAGTCGGATCGTCTGTCGACCGTCGGACGGATGCTCTCGGGAATCGTTCACGATCTGCGTACGCCCCTGACTCTGATCGCGGGCTATGCCGATCGCCTCGTTACGGCATCGGATCGCGAAGAACGTGAAGGCTTCGCCGACAAGATCCGCCGTCAGGTCGATCAGATCGCCCGGATGACTCGGGAAGTCCTTGCGTTCTCCCGGGGTGAGCGGAGGATCTTCCGACGGCGGATCCGCCTGGAAGCGTTCGACCGGGAAATGGCCGAGTACTTGAAGCACGAGTTCGACGGCCACGACATCACGCTGGAGCTCGATCTGACCGCACGGGGCGAGGCGTGGCTCGACGACGGAAAGCTACGCCGAGTCTTTGCCAACGTTGCCCGGAATGCCCGCGAAGCAATGCTGGACCGGGGAACGTTTCGCGTGCGTTCCGCGCGGCGTGGAGACCGGATCACTTACGAATTCCGCGACAGTGGACCGGGGATTCCGAACGAGATCCGGGATCGCTTGTTCGAGCCTTTCGCGTCCGCCAACAAGGAGCAGGGCACCGGTCTGGGCTTGGCCATGGTCAAACAGATCGTCGACGACCACGACGGGAGCGTGGAGGTCGAATCGCGACCGGGTCAGGGGGCCCGGTTCCGCATCGTGCTGCCGTTGGTCGACCCGTCCAGCGACTGATCATTCGCCGAGCAAAGCGTCGATGCTTTGCTGGTCGGCACCAGGGAATTCGTAGTCGTCGAGGTCGGAAGGATGCACCCAGCGGTGGTCATGCACGCCGATCGCTTCGATGGCATCGGGCGGGGAGACCAGCCGGCAGCGGTAAACGCGAAAGTCGATGATGTACGCCTCGTACTCGTGGGTCACGGCGACGGAGGGTTCACCGACGTCGATCTCGACGTTCATCTCCTCTTTGATCTCGCGGGCCAGGGCTTGGGGGTCGGTCTCACCCGGCTCGACACGGCCTCCCGGGAACTCCCACAAGAGCGGTAATGAGCTGGTCGGCTTTCGCTGGGTGATGAGATATCGGCCGTCGCGTTCGATCTGGGCGGCGACCACACGAATCTTCCGCTTACTCATGAGTCCGCCTCGAGGAAGTGAGCCTGAGCCAGTCGGAGCCCGCGAATGGCATGACAACCATCGCCCACCAGGTCGTAGTAGGTCTGCGCACTGCGTGTACGATAAGCCTTCAGCTCGCCGTACGTCGGCTCTAGCTCCCGAACCGTGTCCGCGAGATCACCGCCGACGTCGGCCAGGAAGGACGACAGCTCGGGCGTCGGCGTGATGAACCCCCATTCGGCGGCAAGTCCGTAGGTTTCGAGCACGTGCCCGTAGAACTTCAGCTCCTGCACGAGAAGGGGAACGCGGTACTTGGGCGCCGAACGAATGGCGTCGCGGTAGATCCGCCGCTCGGCGTCGTAGCGAAAGCGCACGCGGTCGAGCTGGGCTCGAGCTTCGTCGAGGAGCTCGGGTGCTCCCAGTCGGTGCGTGCCGCGGATGACGGCCTGAACGAAGTGCAGCCCCCCGCAGGTGTGGGCATAGATGCCCTGCTTCCGCTTTTCGACCAGGTCGGGTCGACCACTCTTCATGGGGCCGTCCAGGAAGGCCTGCAGGCTGGCCAGAGCTTCGACCGAGCGTCCGACGAGCTCGGCGTAGGTCGGCCGCCAGCCTTCGAGTTGGACTTTGGTCCCTGGCTCCTCGGCGACGAATATCGTCTCGAGCGTCCAGGCCTGCCGGCCCCAGTCGTGAGCGGTCGGTGGGCGCTCGAAGCTCGACTCCATGGAGTCGACGATCGCCCGCAGGGTGACCGTTTTCCCGCCGCGCACCGACAGCGGGCGGTCGAGCGGGAGTCCCGATGTGACCAGGGTCTTGATGGCGAGATTGGCGTGGGGCTGAAGGGGCCGCCCGGCCGGGGTCTTGTCCGGAAAGTACCAGCTGACCGCTTCTCCCTGCTCCTCGCGGAGCAAGAAGTCGTGGACCAACGCCTCGGCCGCCGGACGTCCGTCGTTCGCCTTCAGGTCAGGCCCGAAGGCCACGATGCCGTGCGCCATCGCCCAGGGGTCGGTGGGGTCGGTGGCGCCGGGCTTGACCAGGACTTCGAGCGCTTTCCGTACGCTGTCGAGTTCACTCGCGGACGCTTTGCGCTTCGGCCACTCGGCGGACGGTGGCGGTTGGGCCGGCGTTTCGGGAGCTTTTGCCGTCGGCGAAGCCTCCGGCGGCGCGGCCCGCTCCGACGGGCAACCCGCGAGGGCGATTCCCAGGATCAACGCCACCCTGCGCACGGCCGGAGATTCCCTCTTTCGCACGAGGACGTCCATTCAATTTCCCGGGTGTCGGCGATGGGCCCTGTGGGGCTCGAACCCACGACCTTGGGATTAAAAATCCCCTGCTCTACCGACTGAGCTAAAGGCCCGGCCGACGGGTGTAGGCGCTGGCTTGAGGGGCGTCAACGTCAAAGGGCTAAGACGATCCCAGCGGCGGCGATAAGGCCGAGGGCGGCCGCCCAAAGAATCCAGGGCAACGATCGTCGCCGTCCGGCGATCGGTCGCAGCAGCTGATGCGTCGGGTCCGCTCCGACCGTCGATGTATCGTCGGACTCGGCCGGCGGATTCTCTGCGAGCGCGGCGAGGTCTTCCGTCATCGCCTCGTCGTCGACGGTGAGGCTGCCGAAGACGGGAGCGTGCGGCGTGGAAGAAGCCGCGGCAGGCCTTGCCGAAAGATCCACGGTCGGGATCGACTTCTCCACCGCGGCGAGCTCGGCCAGAGCGGCGGGCATGTCGGGGAAACGGTCGGCGGCTTCGCGCGCCGTGCACCGAGCGAGCAGCGCCTCGAGGGCGACGGGCATGGGCCCATCCGGCAGCAGAGACCGAACGAGTCGTCCCCAAGCCCATTGGTCTGCACTCGGTTCGACGGCGCCGGTGGCGATGGTCTCCGGTGCCGCCGGCTCGTCCGCGTCCTTTAGCCGAGCTTGGGACCACCAGAAATCCAAGATCAGCACGTGGTCGTCCGAGCAGAGGACCTTCTTCGGACCGAGGGAGCCATGAACGCCGTTTCTCTCGTGGATCCGCGCGAGGATGTCTCCGGTCTTCTGAGCGATCTGGAGGGCATGAACGAGTCGTTCCTGGGGCTCCTCGGGCAGCGTAAGGAGGGCCGGCGTACCCGTCGTCCAGCGCGTCGCGACGGCGAAGAGCCCCTCGTCGTCGGGCAAGACCGTGCCCGCGGGACGTTCGACACCTGTCCAGCTCTCGCGACCCCAGCGCGTCAGAGCGGCGGTCAGGCGCTCGAATGCGCGAAGGGCCCGGTCTTTGGGAATGAGTTCCGGACGAAGGACCTTCAAACGGACCGCCTCGCCCGATGCCCCGCGGGCCCACCACACCCGCGCGGCGCCCTCGGTGCCGAGTTCCGTGTCCAGGACATATTCGCCGAGGGTCCGGGCCACGCGATGCTTATGCCTCAGGCGGACGACCGACAAAACCTCGCCGGCCTTGCCAGCCCAGGCTTTCGAACACCCGACCGGGCAGGCAGTGCCGAAGGATCTTGGCGGTGAAGCTGGGGACGCCCAGTTCCTCGAGGTTCGAAACCCAGCGACCCCGTCCACGGAGACGCTGCCGCTCGACTTCGGTCATCCACAGCCGAACAAGGAGTCGACGGTGCGTCAGGACGTGCTCGATCCGTCCCGCTTCCACCCAGTCGGGGGTCACGTCGATGTAGGCGGCCAGCATCGACGCCGGGGTCAGGTCTGCCTCGCCCATCGGTGGGCACCAAAGCCCCTCGAATGGTCGCGTCGACCGGGGAGCGAGCAGAACTGCGTTTCCAGCTCGTACGACGAGGGCCTGGAGGTGCTCGGCTTTGGGCGCCGCTCGCGAGCGGGGCGGCGGAATGCGAGCGGTTTCGCCGCGGGCCCGCGCCTGACAGCCGTCGCGCAGCGGACAGACGAGGCAGGTCGGCGACGAGGGACGGCAAACGGTGGCTCCGAGCTCCATCAAGGCTTCGTTCGTCCGGCCGGGACGCGGACCGTCGACCCAGGCTTCGGCCGCCTCCCGGACGAGCGTCGAGGCGGGACGACGCTCCAGTGAGCCGTCGATCGCGTGAAAGCGAGCCAGTACCCGCTTCACGTTGCCGTCCAGTGCCGGCATCGGGTGGTCGAAGGCGATGCTGGCCACGGCGCCAACGGTGTAGGGACCGAATCCTGGGAGGGCAGCGAGCGCGTCTGGGTCTGAAGGCAGCCGACTGCCGTGTTCCGCGACGACCCGTCCCGCGGCGTCGTGGAGCTGCTGCGCGCGCCGGTAGTAGCCTAGGCCCGACCAACGCGCTCGAACTTCCTCGGGCGATGCGTGAGCCAGGCTTTCGACGGTCGGGAAGCGGGCGAGGAAGGACTCGTAGAAGGGGATGACGGTGTCGACGCGGGTCTGCTGGAGCATGACCTCCGAAACCCAAATTGCGTACGGGTCTGTCGTCCGGCGCCACGGCAGATCGCGCCGCGCCTGCTCGAACCAGGAAACCAGCGCCGGGCGCCAATGTGCGACATCTACACCCACGCCCCGCCCTCCTTACTTGGACCGCGAGCGCAAGGAGCTTTTCCCCCGTCGTGTCCCGTGTTTTGAGGACCCATGCTCCGCCGCAGCATCTTGGTCGTGCTGATGACCGCAGCGTGTGCCGGAGGGCAATCGCCACTGCCCGAATCTATCGCGGACACGTCCGTGCGCGAGCGGCCGCTCACCGTGGAGGAGGCCGCGGAGATCATCCGTCGTCGGGCCGGGCGCTTCAGCCGATGTTATGAGTTCGAGCGCCTGAACCTCAGTTTGGAGCAAGGCGCGGACTACGTGGCGCAGGTCTTCGTTCCCAACGACGGCTCGGCGCCGGTGGTCGAGATCGTTCAGGCTGCGGTCCCGGGCATTCCAACCCTGGAGGACTGTCTTCTTCGCGAGCTCCGCGCCATCCAGTTTCCCGCCCATGCCGGCCAGCCCTTCGCCATCAACGTGCCCATAAAAGCCCCTCGTTGAGCGGACGCGCGCCGCGCCCGGTTCCCTGGTCCCAAGTTCTTGCATGGCCGGAGCCCCGTGGTAGATTCCCCTCCGGCGCGGCGACAGCCGCCCGAGGAGGACGTCCCGGATGGTGTCGCAGATGGTGATGTACGATGACGAGTTTCGTCGCATCACCGCCATTTGCGAAAAGCTCTGTCGGGACGCCAATGCTCGTGTCGTCTTCCTGATCGACAAGAACGGGCAGCTCATCGCCTCGCATGGCGAATCGGACAAGCTCGACGGTACGTCCCTTGCGTCGTTGGTCGCCGGAGAGATCGCCGCCACCGGTGGCCTGGCCAAGCTCATGGGGGAGAAGGAGTTCAGCACGCTCTTCCATGAAGGCGAGCGCGACAACCTCCACATCACCGTCGTTGCCAATCGAGTCATTCTGGTCGTGATCTTCGACAACCGTTCGAGCCTGGGGCTCGTGCGGCTTCGCGTGCGGAAGGGCGTGGAGGAGCTGGCTCAGATCTTCGAAGATCTGCAGAAGAAGGCCGAATCCTCCGGTCCCGAATCGCCGTTTTCCGAGATCACCGATGATGACATCGACAACCTGTTTTCGGTCTGAGGGCCCCGGACGTGCCGTTCATCAACTATTCGTCCCGCGAGATTAACTGCAAGATCGTTTACTACGGTCCCGGTCTCTGCGGTAAGACCACGAACCTCCAATACATTTACAATAAGACCAGCCCTCAGGCGAAGGGGAAGATGATCTCGTTGGCCACCGAGACCGAGCGGACGCTGTTCTTCGATTTCCTTCCGCTCTCCTTGGGGGAGATCCGCGGCTTCAAGACGCGATTCCATCTGTACACCGTTCCCGGGCAGGTCTTCTACAACGCCAGCCGCAAGCTGATTTTGAAAGGCGTCGACGGCATCGTCTTCGTCGCCGACAGTCAGGTCGAGCGGATGGATGCCAATCAAGAATCGATCGAGAATCTCCGCGACAACCTCAAGGAGCAGGCGTATGACATCGAGAAGATTCCGCTCGTCATTCAGTACAACAAGCGAGACTTGCCCAACGCGGCGTCGGTCGAAGAGCTCTCGCGGATGGTGAACTACCTCAAGCGTCCGGAATTCGAGGCCACGGCGACGCGCGGAGTCGGTGTTTTCGATACGCTCAAAGAGACCGCCAAGCTCGTTCTCCAAGAACTCAAAAAGGGAAAGTGAAGAGGAAGAGCGCGGCGTGTTCGCGTCGCCTCAGGCCGCGATCTCGGCGAGGTCGGGTGCGGCATCCCACCAGTACCGTCCAGCCGGGATCGGGAAGCCGAGAACCGCCGTCAGGCGTCGAAGCTCGGATCGCTCCAGGGGGCGGCCATTGAGGTAGACCTCCAGCGCCTGCTCGGCCGCACGATCGCGATCAGCTTCACATGAAGCGACGGTCGGCCGGCCCGGGTTGAGGTGCGTCTCCATGTCCTTCTGCTGCATGCCGGAAGACTATTCAATCTGCGGGCCAAGTGTCGGTGCCCCGCAGATTGCGGCTTCGTCGTCAGATCTTCACGGACAGCCGTGCCCCTTCTGCACATGTGTCTTACTTCCACCTCGAGGACGGCGCTTTGACTTCGCTCGCTGCGCGCCTTCGGCCTCTTTGACTACGCTCGCTGGCGCTCGCTGCGCGCCTTCGGCCTCTTTGACTACGCTCGCTGGCGCTCGCTGCGCG
>CAYYOT010000073.1:0-20992 GCA_964473255.1 uncultured Myxococcales bacterium
AGTTGAAGGCGAAGACCAACCAGACGACGGCTACGGCCAGGTCGATCGGCCACTCCAGCTCGGCGTATTCCTTGGACTGCGTGATACCGAGCGGCAGGGTCACGGCGGCAGCGACGATGATCAGCTGCCAACCCCAGAGATGGATGCGGCTGAGCGCGTCGCTGTACATCCGTGTCTTGAGCAGTCGCTGCGTCGAGTAGTAGATGCCGGCGAAAATGGCGTTGCCGGCAAAGGCGAAGATCGCGGCATTCGTGTGCAGGGGGCGAAGCCGGCCAAAGGTCAAGAAGGGCAGCTCGAAGCTCAGCCAAGGGAAGGCCAGCTCGAGGGCAATGTAGAGTCCGGCTAGCGTGCCTACCAGACCCCAGATAACGGTGAACGCGGCGAACTTCCGCGTAATGTCTTCATCATAGGTGAACGTTTCGGGCTGCATCTCGGTCGACTTTCTGAGGTGGCTTTCGGAATCGAAGATCCGGGCGACGAGCCGGGACTGCAACGCGAGTGCCATCGGCCGCACGGCAAAGGATGGCGCCGATCAGCAACGTGCGGCGACGCAGGTACGAATATCCGTTACCCTAGCGTAACCGCTGGCACCGATCCGAGACGCGGGAGTTTCGCGAGAACTCGACCGGAGAAGGCGAAGGGGGCGAATTCAGCGGTCGAGACCGATCCCGCGTTTGAAGGCCGGGCTTCCGCCGCGGGGCGACTGATACCAGCTCGCATCGTTCATCGCTGAAACGTTGCCCGTGAGGTAGGCGTCGACCTCGCCGCCGAGATCGATGAACAGACCCACGCGCTCCAACCCGAGCAGCTCGGGCTCACGGTGCTGGCAGATCCCATGGTTGGTGGAGTTGATCCCTTCGTAGATCTCCATTCCCCCTTCTTCGATGAAGAAGCTCAGACCTTCATCGAGCGCTCGCCCGTACGTCATCTGGCCTCCGTATCGGTCGTCACCCCCGCGGTCGATGTACCAGCTGATCCCCGTGTCGTGACCGAGGCCGGCAGAAAACTGACCGATGGTGAGATCGTCGTCGCCGCCGCCCTCCATGAACATGCCGGTGCCCATGTGGGTGCCCGAGCCGAATGCCCACCAGAATGCGCGGTAGATGTCGTCTCCGCCATCGTCGTGTAGGAGCCCGAGACCATACACGAAGCCCTGGCCCATCGACATCGCGTCCGCAAAGTGGACGTCGCGGCCCGAACCGAAGTCCAAGAGGCTTCCGAAGCCCCCAGCCCAGTTCGTCTCGTCGGTAAACCAGTCGAAGCGAAATCCCCAGCCAACACCCTGGGCCACGCTCTGGTTGTGCTGCTCGGGCACCGGCTCCTCCCCGGGCTCTGGAGGGGGCCCCTCATCGAAATACGGTGAGGGAAAGAAGACCCGGTACTTTTCGAGGAGCACCGGAGGGTCGTCGTCGTGGAGAGCCAGATAATCGTCGTCGCCGGCACCGTCGATCAGGGTTCCCAATCCGCGAGGTCGTCCGACGCCCTGGCCGTGACCTCCGAGGACGTACGCGTCGTCGCCGGCCTGGTCCCACAGCATACCCACCCCGACCTGTCCCGTGCCCTGAGCGAAGAAGGTGCCGTGGTACGAGTCGACGCCGCGGTCGTCGATCAGGGCCCCAACCCCCATGATGCCCGCACCCTGTGACATGAGAGTCGCCCGATAGGTATCGTCGCCCGACAGGTCATGGAGAAGCGCGACGCCCAACAGTCCCAGGCCCTGCGTGAAGGCCCCTTGGGACGAAAAGGCGATACCTCCCGAAGCCGTCTTCAGATCGAATCCCTCCGGTCCGTAGCGATCGTTGCCGACGACGTCGATCAGGACCGAAGCCACGAGGTATGGTCGGTGTGTCGATGCGACGCGTCCGGGATACTGGTCGTCTCCGCCCAAATCGAGGATCAAGGCCGCGTCGTCCGGGGCATCCTTATGGTCCACCGGCCCCGGGCGCACCACGAACCTTCCGACCGGAGTGAGGACGTCCAGACCTGGGCCGTCGAACTCGCGCACGTCGTCGGCGACGTCGGCCAGGGTTTCGGAAGCCCCGAAGACCCGCTGGGCCGCACGACTCATGTCGGCCAGCTCGAACAGGTCGATCTGCTCGGTCCCGGAGAAGGTCCGCGTGAGGTCGAGCAGTGGCTCCGGCTCGAGGACGCGCAGGTCCGGTCGCGCCACATAGTTTCGAGCCACGATCTCCTCGGCGATGGACGACCATGCCTCGAACGGGACGCCATTCAGGGCCGATTCTCGAAGCAGGTGGGCCTCGCCGACCGCGAGCACGAAGTCAGCGAGCGCCGCGGCAAGCACGGGTGGAAGCGCTTCTTCCACCGCGAGCACATCGTCCTCGAGACCCTCGGACCACGCGACCATCGGGGAGCCGGCGACCGGAGTCAGGGCTTCGAACAGTCCGCGCAGCGCGGTCGTCAACGGCCGGTCGAGCCCCTCTTCGTCGTAGTCGGGAGCGCGGTAGAAGGACTCGGTCAGCGAGTCGAGACCGACCGAAGGATCATGGAAGGCGGAAAGAGCTCGGACGACGGCCGCTCCACCGCTCGAGGTCGCGGTGCGGACGGCCCGCACGTAGCACTGTCCGACATTGGGACCGCGCTCCACGTCGATCCGCACGCTCGCCACGGTTCGGGAGTTGTCGCTGATCCAGGGCATGACGCCTCGGTTCGGAGCGACCCAAGCCACGGTCGAGTGGAGGTCGTCCCAGCTGAGACCCACCGCCGCTAGGCCGTCGGGGCCATCGATCTCCGCCGGGAGCTCATACGCGTCGGTGCAGTCCAACGCTGCGACTTCGAGCGTGCCCAGTCGAGGCGGAACGGCCCCCAGCCGGTCGATGCGAAAGCTCGCGACGAACGGCTCGGCTTGGACCACGCCCGACGTGCCGACGGCTTCCGCGACCCGCAGCACGAGCTGCGCTCCGCGGGGGGGGGAGGACGCCAGCCGGAAAAGGAGGGTCTGTGGGTCGGGAGGGGCGAGCGATACCAGCTCCAGCGCGCCTCCGTCCGCATCGGTGAGCGTGACCGCGGATGCCGAAGCCACCGCGTCGATCGGCTGGGAAAAAACGATCCGGACCGACGTATCGGCCGGGACGCCGTCGGCACCGTCCGCCGGGGTGCTGCCCACGACGGTCGGAGGTGGCGTCGTTGCGGCGTCCGGCAGAATCGGACCATCCGGCCGGCCGGGCATCGCGTCCGGGCGAGTGCTCGCATCGGGTCGGGTGAGTGTCGCGTCTTGCTGGAGTCCGCCGTCCGGCGCTCGGCCAGCATCGTCGTCGTCTCCGCAGGCCAGGACCAGGCCCACCGCCACGACCCAGGGTAGCTTGTCGGCGGTCATGCTCGGAGCACTATACCGGGCTGGCCCCCGTTCCCGCCGTTCCTTCCGTACCTCCCCTCTGCTAAGAACCCTAGCGCATGGTCATGCCCCCCTCCGCGTCCGATATCGATGCTCGCGCACGCAAGGTAAGGGTTCTCCTGACCGATGTGGATGGCGTGATGACCGATGGGCGAATCCTCGTTCTCGAGGATGGCTCCGAAGCCCGTACGTTCAACATCCGCGACGGTCTCGGAATCCAGCTGCTCAAAGCATCCGGTCTGAAGGTCGGCATGCTCTCCGGCAAGAACAACGATGCCGTGCGGCGGCGCGGCGAGGATCTCGGCGTGTCGCTCCTCTTGCTCGGTATCGAGGACAAGGTCGCGGCGTTCGACAAGGCGCTTTCCGACCTCGAGGTGAAGGAGGAGGAGGTCGCCTATATCGGCGACGACCTTCCCGACATTCCGCTGATCCGTCGAGCGGGCCTGGGGTGTGCGGTCGCCGACGCTGCTCCGGAAGTGCGGGCGAACGCAAACATCATCCTGCGAGCCAACGGAGGGCAGGGAGCGGTGCGCGAAGTCTGCGAGCGAATCCTGAAAGCGAAAGGCAACTGGCGAGTCTGATCGTCAGGTTCCGGTCCGCTCGACCGACTTACTGACGATCTTGGGCAGGACACCCTGCTCGACCGCCTCGGGCGTGAGCGCCACCTCGACGACGTCTTTCTTGGACGGGATCTCGTACATGACGTCGAGCATGCTCCGCTCCAGAATCGCGCGGAGCCCGCGGGCGCCCGTCCCCTTGCGGATCGCCTTCTTGGCGACAGCCTCCAGTGCGCCTTCGGTGAAGGTCAGCTTCACGTTATCGAGCTCGAGGAGCTTCTGATATTGCTTCACCAGGGCGTTCTTCGGCTGGGTCAGGATTTCCATCAGCGCCTGCTCGTCCAGCTCGTTCAGGTGCGTGATGACCGGCAGGCGCCCCGTGAACTCGGGAATCATACCGTACTTCAACAGGTCACCGGGCTGCACTTCTTGAAGAAGCTGGCCGATCCGTTTGGTCGACCGCGCCCGAATGTCGGCTCCGAAGCCCATCGTCTTCTTGCCGACACGGTGCTCGACAATGTTCTCCAGACCGCAGAATGCCCCGCCGCAGATGAACAGAATGTTCGTCGTATCCATCTGAACGAAGTCCTGCTGCGGATGCTTTCGGCCTCCCTTGGGGGGCAGATTGGCCATCGTCCCTTCGAGGATCTTCAGAAGCGCCTGCTGGACGCCTTCGCCGGAAACGTCGCGAGTAATCGAGGGCGACTCGCTCTTGCGCGCGAGCTTATCGATCTCGTCGATGTACACGATGCCTCGGCTGGCTCGATCGATATCGTTGTCGGCGGCCTGCAGCAGGTTGACGAGGATGTTCTCCACGTCTTCGCCGACGTAGCCGGCTTCGGTGAGCGTGGTGGCGTCGGCGATGGTGAACGGGACGTTCAACATGCGCGCCAGGGTCTGGGCGAGCAGCGTCTTTCCCGAACCCGACGGGCCGATCAGCAGAATGTTCGACTTCTGCAGCTCGACGTCGGGATCCTGGGCGTCCTCGCGGTCGCCGTCGAACACGCGCTTGTAGTGGTTGTGGACCGCCACGGCGAGCGACTTCTTCGCCCGCTCCTGGCCGATCACGTACTCGTCGAGCACTTCCTTGATCTCGGACGGCCGCGGCAGCTTGAACTGCCCGTCACGATGGATCTCCTGGTCTTGCTCCTCGGCGATGATGTCGTTGCAGAGCTCGATGCACTCGTCACAGATGTACACACCCGGACCGGCGATCAGTTTCTTCACCTCTTTCTGCGACTTCCCGCAGAAGGAACACGTCAGGTTGCCCCCGTACCCGTCCTCTCGTTTGCCCCGCTCAGCCATCCAGCCTCTCTATGACGCCTGATTTCGCCGCGCCTTTCAACGCCTCGTGGATCGAGTTCGACGAATCGCTCAAGCTCCGCCCTCGGTCTCGGGTTTCTTGCTCACCACGACATCGTCGATCAGTCCGTACTTCTTCGCCTCGTCGGCGGACATGTAGAAGTCGCGGTCGGTGTCCTTCTCGATGCGCTCCAAGGGTTGTCCCGTATGCTTGGTGAGCACCTCGTTGAGAAGGCCCCGCATCCGGAGGATCTCCCGAGCCGTGATCTCGATGTCGGATGCCTGTCCACCTGCACCGCCCATCGGCTGGTGCAACATGATTCGGGAGTGCGGCAGCGCTTTGCGGCGACCACTGGTCCCCGCCGCCAGGATGACCGCCGCCATGGAAGCGGCCTGCCCGATACAGATGGTCGTGATCGGGCACCGCACGTACTGCATCGTGTCGTAGATCGCCAGGCCGGCCGAGACCGAGCCCCCGGGGCTGTTGATGTAGAGGTTGACGTCCTTTTCCGGATCTTCGGACTCCAAGAACAGGAGCTGAGCTACGATTACGTTGGCCAGATCGTCGTGGATCTCGGTGCCGAGAAACACGATCCGGTCTTTCATGAGCCGCGACCAGATGTCGTAGGCTCGTTCTCCCCGGTGGGTCTGTTCGATGACGGTTGGAACTAGATAGCTCACGATGCTTCCCTGACCGCAGTGCGGCTCTCCCCCGACGGGTCTTGGAGCTTGGCCACAGTTTCGCCTGGCGTCCAGTCCCGGCCGACCGACGAAGTCGCGGCAACGATGGCGGTCACTCTTCGACCGCCTCGTCGGCTTCCTCGGCTGGTTTTTCTTGGATCTCGGCGTTTTCGAGGATCAGGTCGAGGGTCTTGTCCTGCACCAGGCTGTAGCGGAGCGCGTCGAGCTGATCGTTGCTCCGCAGCTGTTGCTTCACCTGCTTCGCGGTCATGCGGTTTTCGCGTGCGAGTTCCTGAATACGGCCATTCAGTTCTTCCTCGGAAACCTGAACGTCCTCCATCCGGGCGACGGCCTCCAGCAACAGGAGCGCCGCCACGCGCTTCTCGGCTTGGGGGCGAAGATCGGTGCGAAGCTTCTCGACGGCCTCGACCAGCTTCGGGTCGGGGTTCTGCTGCAGCAAGCGTTCGGCATCTTCCATCATCGATGCCAGCTGGCGCTCCACCATGGCGGGCGGAACTTCGATGGGGTTGGCCTCGACCAGACTCTCGCTCACGCGGTCTCGAAGCTCTCGTTTGCTGCGAGCATCCTCGCGCGTCGCGAGATTCTCGCGCACGTTGGCCTTGAGCTCCTCCAACGTATCGTACTCTCCCAAATCCTGGGCGAATTCATCGTCCAGGTCGGGATAGATCTTGCGCTTTATCTCCTTGAGGTCGACCTGCCACTCCACCGTCTTGCCGGCGGCCTCCTCGGGGCCGACTCCTTCCGGGAAGCCGAGCTCGAAGGTCTTGTGCTCTCCGACTCTCATCCCGGTGAGCTGCTCCTCGAAGCCGGGGATCATCTGGTTGGTTCCGAGCTCCACGCTGTAGTTGATGCCTTTTCCGCCTTTGAACGACTCGCCGTCGACGTACCCGAAGAAGTCGACGACCGCGATGTCGCCCGTTTCCGCCTGGTCCCGGTCGGTGACGGGCTCGACCACGGCCGCTTTCTCGAGCAGGGCCTGGAGTTCCTTGTCGACTTCTTCGTCCGCGACTGGGCGAACGGTCTTTTCGACGACCAGGCCTTTGAAGGTTCCGACCTCGACCTCGGGCTTGACTTCGACCTTGGCGACGAACTTCAGCGGCTCTTTGGCGGTGATCTCCGGAAACTCATCGAGCGTCGGCCGATCGATCGGGAAGAGGTCGTTGTCCTGGATGGCCTGCCGGAAGCTGTCATCGACCAGGCGATTGACCACTTCCCCCTCGACCGTCTTCCGGTAATATTGCTCCAGGACCTTGCGTGGGACCCGGCCCGCGCGAAACCCCTTCAGCTGCGCCTTGCGACCGAGCGCCTTGTACGCCTCGTTCAGCTCGTGCTGAACCGTGTCCCAGGGGACTTCGATGTGAACGCGGCGCTCGACTTTGGAGAGCTCTTCGACCTCGACCTTCATGCTGTCCTCGGTGTCCGATTGCGAGAGGCGGGACTCGAACCCGCACGGGTTGCCCCGCTGGAACCTAAATCCAGTGCGTCTACCAATTCCGCCACCCTCGCGACGCGGACGGGACCCGACGGGTACACCCAAGGAGGAGAGGTCGTCCAGGGCATTTGGCGGTGTCCCGCGTGGATCGGCATGGCAGGGTGGATCCCGTGCGGGCGATCGTCCTCATCTCGGGGGGCCTGGACTCGGCCACCACGGCCGCCCAGGCGATCGCCGACGGCTACGACGTCGTGGGTCTGTCGATCGACTATCAGCAGCGCCACCGCGTCGAGCTCGAACGGGCGGTGGCCGTCGCTTCGTCGCTCGGGATCACGGACCATCGTGTCGTGCGGGTCGACCTGCGCGCAATCGGCGGGTCGGCGCTGACCGCCGGGTTCGAGGTCCCGAAGTCCGGGGTCGGACCCGGCATTCCCACCACCTATGTCCCCGCCCGGAACACCGTCTTCTTGGCGGTGGCTCTCGGCCTCGCCGAGGTCGAGGGCGCCTTTGACATCTTCATCGGCGCCAACGCCATCGACTACTCCGGTTATCCGGACTGCAGGCCAGCTTTCATCGAGGCATTCGAATCGCTCGCCAACGTGGCCACCAAGGCCGCGGTGGAGGGCCGGGGGCGATTTCGGGTCCGCGCGCCGCTCCTCGAACTGTCGAAGGGCCAGATCATCGAGAGGGCTCGAGACCTCGGGGTCGATCTCTCCCTCACCGTCAGCTGTTATGATCCTGGCCCCGAAGCCGAGGCGTGCGGAGCCTGCGATTCGTGTCGGCTTCGACGGAAGGGGTTCGCGGAAGCCGGCATCGCCGACCCCACTCGATACCGAACTTGACGATCCTTTGCCGGACGCCCCGATCGTGTATAGGTACGCGCCATGGAGCGGCTGGGCTGGCTCACGAATTGCCCCAACGTCACCCGATGCCCCCAGAACTGGCTGGAGCTCTGCGTTTCGGAGATCCCGACGCAGGTCGGATGCGATACCTGTCGACAGAACGTCCTGCTCGTCGGCACCGAAAGCGAGTACGAGCATGCTCGGGCCGACCGACTGGCCGCGTGGCCGGTCGTTCCTCCCATCGCCGTCGGCCCCCCGTTTTCCGGGCCGGTCCCCGCGGCACGGACCGATGACTTTCCGTCCCCGCCAGCAGCGCTCACCGCCGAACCGCCTCCGACCGTCCAAGACTGGCGCGTGACGATGAGCAACGGAGACCAAGTGCCCATCGACCGCAGTCCCATGGTCATCGGGCGTAGTCGAGCGTGTGACTTGATATTGCCTTCGGCCAAAGTATCCCGGCAGCACGCGACCCTGACCTTGGTTGACGGCGAGCTCTTCATCGAGGACCTCGGCTCGGCGAATGGGCTGTTCCGCGATGGGCAGCGCATCAGTCGAGAGAAACTCCGAGCTGGGGACGTGATCATCATCTCCGACATGGCGCTCCGCTTCGAGCCGGCATGACCGAGACGCCGTGGAAACGTTCGAAATGTTTGTATCAGCCGTTCTACTGCGAAGAGAACGTGTGGAGGCTCCTGCAGGACCTCGACTACGGGGCGCGCTCGGCGTGGGCAGTCTTCGTGGCCGGACCGATCGGCCAAGTTTGGATGACGGGGCAGAGAGCGTCCGAGCCGGGGACGGTGATCTCCTGGGATTACCACGTGGTAGCCATGGTTCGTGCGGCGAACGAGGAGGCGTGGGTCTTGGACCTGGACTCACGACTGCCCTTTCCCACTCCGCTCTTCGACTACGTCCGGGGCAGCTTTCCGGACGCGGCTCCTCTGGGCGCCCGACCGCGATTTCGTCCGGTGTCCGCGCCGCGGTACGTCCGCGACTTCAAGTCGGATCGTCGACACATGCGCAGAGACGACGGCAGCTTCGTGCGGCCCCCGCCGCCGTGGGACCCGCCGAGCGCAAGTCAGTCCAATCTGGCGGGGTGGTTGAGCCCGGTCGGCGACGGCCTCGGCCCGTGGGTCGACGCTTCCGGTTTGGTGTCCTGGCTCTGTTCTTGACCGCGGCCGCCTGTCGGAGTGCGGGTCCGACGGGTCCTTCGCGGGTGGATCTCGACGATCCGTGGACCCGCGTCAGCCACGAGAGAGAGGCCTTTCAGGACGCGGTTCCGCCCCCGGACGAAGCCGCACGTTTTCCCGAGCAAGGAGAGCGCCTCGTCGGGCCCCCCGAAGGCCGCACCGTGTACGACATGGAGTCCTATGTGGACGGCGTTTCGTCCGAGGACCCCGCCCCCGACCAAGCGCACGAGCAGACGCAGGTGCACAATCTCGTCGTGACGCGCCGGCTGGTCGCCCGGGTCGGATCGGACGGCACGGTGACCGTGCGGAGCGCGACCGACCGGCGCCTCGCTGGCGGTCGTATCGACTTCGGGATCCGCGTGCGCGGATTTGGCCTTCCGGATCGGATCTATCGCAAGACTGCGCCGGTCGAGATCGCGGAGGATGGCTCCATCGAGGGCCAGCTGTCGCTGTGGCGATTGCTCACCAAGAAGCACGACGTCGACGGCTCGCGAAAGATGGGGCGGGGCGTGGCAGCGCTCCGGCTGCGCCTGCTCGATGCCGCCCTCGGCGTCGAGCGAAGCGAAGACGTCGATGTGCCTTTTCGCTGCGAACCCGCGCCGTGTGCGCCGGGCTCCCAGATGATTCAGCTCCCCTCCATTCGGTTTGGACCGTTCATCGATCTCGTCGACCGGTCGGGAGCGGTGGTGAGTTTCGAGACCGATGTTCCCACGGTGGCCCGCGTCGTCGTCTTCGGCCGCGAGGGAAGCGCGCGGTCCTTCGATGCCACGCGGGCCTCCACCCGGCACGAGATCGTCCTCTCCGATCTCGAAGCCGGCCGGCCCTATCGCTATTGGGTTTTCGTTCAGGACGGCCGAGGTGAGATCCACGAGTCGACCGAGGGAGCCTTTCGCACCGAGCCGGCCGTTCCGGCGCCGTTTCGGTTCGCCGTCATGAGCGACAGTCGCAGCGGGCTCGGTGAATCGGAAGCCGACGTCCGCGGGTCGAACCGGCGGGCCCTGGTCGACCTTTCGCGGCTCATCTACCAGCGCGACGCTGACTTCGTGGTGTTCGTCGGCGACCTCATCAACGGTTACACCACGGAGCCGGGTGCCTATCGCCATGAACTCGACGGGTTCATGGCAGCCGTACAGCCGATAGCCTCCCGCGTTCCCTTCTATGAGGTGATGGGGAACCACGAGGCGCTCATCGAAGCCTGGTCCTCCGGCTTTCTGAACGACCGACCGGGAACGCTTAACAGCCAGAGTATTTTCGCCGCTACGATGGTGAATCCCACGAACGCGCCCCCTCACGAGGCGCCGGCCCCAACCTACGCAGAGTCGGTGTTCAGCTTCGACTACGGTGGGGTGCACTTGGCCGTCGTGAACTCGAACTATTGGTTCCGCTCCCACCACGAGCGCACCGACCACCCTCGGTACGGGAGCGGTGTCCGCGAGGGCATGGTCACCGAGGCGCAGCTCGACTGGCTGGATGCCGATCTCGCCGACGCCGCGGCCCGGGGGATCCGGCATTCTTTCGTTTTCACGCATGAACCGGCCTTCCCGAACGGGGGCCACGTGGACGACGCGATGTACTGGGAGGGTCGCTTTGCCGACGTCATCCAGATGCGCGACCGTTTTTGGGGTCTGCTGTCCAAGCACCGGGTGGTCGCCGCCTTCTTCGGCGACGAGCACAACTACACGCGCACCCTCATCGACGCGTCGGTCAACGCCGCCTTCGCAACTCCGGTCTGGCAGATCGTCACCGGAGGCGCCGGAGCTCCGTATTATGCCCTGGACGATTCGGTTCCGTGGGCGGAGGCGGTGCAGGTGTTTCGGCCCAACCACCACTTCTGCGAGATCTCCGTGGATGGATCGCGGGTCGTCCTCCGCGTCATCGATCGTGCCGGTCAGACCATCGACCAAGCGCAACTCCGCTGACGCCTCGAGGCCTTCGTCGGAGCAAGGCGGGTCGATCGGAGGGGCGAAACGGCGTGTTCAGCGCCGTCGTTGTTTACGTGGGACTCTTGCCGGCCTACCACGCGGCCCATGAAGGCCACCGGCTATCTGATGATCATGGCGTTGACGTTGGCGCCCGCGTCGCTGCGAGCGGAATCGACCGAACGAGCTCGGCAGCTCGTCGAAGCAATGGTCGACAAGGTTGGCGCCATGAAGGAGCTCCATCGGCGGCGCGACGTCGAGTACACCTATGTCTACCGGCGCCCGACGGGCCAGACGGATGTTTCCGTCGAGCGGTACGTCTTCGACGGTGAGCTGTCATGGGGCCGATACGTGGTGCACGACGTGCTCGACCCCGAGGCTTCGGGCGAGATCATTCAGGGGTACGTCGACGGCCAAGCCTGGGTAACGGTCGACGGAAAGCCCAATCAGGACGCGGCCGCGGTCGCCCGAGCGGCTTTCGTGCGCCCCACCAACTACTATTGGTTCGCGATGATGCCGAAACTTCTCGATCCCGGGGTGAAGCTCGAACACCTGGGTGGCCAGACCGTCGACGGCGTCGCGTACGACCGCGTCAACGTCACGTTCTCGAACTCGAAGAAGGAGAAGACCGATCGCTATCTTCTCTACATCAATCCCAAAACCAAGCTCGTGGATCGGTTCCTCTTCACGGTGATCGACTATGGCATGACCGATCCTCTCCTCATGACGGTCGAGTACGAGGAGATCGATGGGCTGCTCCTGCCGACTCGGCGTCGCTATGCCCCGGCGAAAGACTGGAACGGCGAGGTGGAGAAGGAGGCGTGGGTTGAAGAGACCATGTTGACGATCCGCTTCAACAACGGCTTTCCGCGCGCCGCCTTCGCTGCTCCCGAATGAGGGCCGAGTTCACTCCGCAGGCCACGAATCTAATCAGGCGAGGCGGTGGTCAATTCAGCTTCGCTTGGCGAAGGCGGCGATGAAGAACCCGTCCGGCCCGTCGACCTCGGGACCGGGGCCGATGCGGACGCGCGAGCCATGCGCGATCCGTTCGCCGAGGATCCCTTCGAATACGGCCTCCGGGTGAAGCTCGGGCAGTTCTCGGGCCATGTAGTCGGCGATGGCCTCGTTTTCCTCGGGCAAGACCGAGCACGTCGCGTAGACGAGGCGTCCGCCGGGCTTCGTGCATCGCGCCGCTGCGGCCGCGAGCCTGCGCTGCCGGGCCACGTCGCGCTCGAGCTCGGTCGGGCTGAGGCGCGCCGCGAGGTCGGGGTGTCGACGAAGGGTCCCGGTTCCCGTGCACGGGGCATCGACGAGGACGCGGTCGAAGGACTCCGGGTGCTCGACGGCGAAGGCCTCGAGCTCCGTCCCGTGGACTCGGGCACGCAGCCCGGCCCGCTCGATGCGCTTGACGAGCTCTTTGCGCTTTCGATCGTCGGGCTCGAGAGCGGTGACGGAGGCACCAGCCTCGGCCAGCTGCAGCGTCTTTCCGCCGGCACCGGCGCAGGCATCCAGGGTCCGGCCGCCCGAGCTCGATGCGGCCAGGCCCACCAGCTGACTGCCTTCATCCTGAACTTCGAGGCGACCTTCACGAAAGGCGTCCAGGCTCCGCAGGTCCGTCCCACTGGGAAGGATCAGGCCAACGGGCGAGAGCACGGTGGGGCGCGCGGAGATGCCGGCGTCCCGCAACTCCGCTTGGAGTTCGCCCACCCCGGACCGCTGGGCTCGAACCGCGAGGGGAGCGCGGCCGAGCAACGCACGCCCGACCCGCAGCGCTTCGTTCAAACCGAGGCCTCGTTCCATGAGCTCCCAAAGCCAGGTCGGCAGATTGAACTCGATGGCCTGCTCGTTGTCGGTACGCCGCTTGGGCAGGCGACCGTGAGCGATCCGCTCCAGCACGGGGCGAAAACGACGGTAGGTCGGGGGGTCGAAAACCTCGAGGGGGGCGGGGAGGTCGTCCTGGAGAGCGCGGTAGGCGAGGACCTCCAGCTTCAGCCGAACCGGCGGTTCGAGCTCGGCCAAGGAACGCCGTTCGGCGGCGGCTGCCCGCGAGAGCGCGTCCTCGACGCGTCGGCGCTGGCGCAACACGCCGTAGACCTGCTCCCGCAGCGTGCTTCGCTCGGCGGCACCGAGGTCGCGAGACCGGGCCTCTACCCTCCGCAGCGCAACGTCGGCGGGCCGCCCGGCGTCGACGGCGGCAAGGGCATCGAGCACCCGATCGTGCACTCGCCCCAATCGCCGGCTCGAGCCGGCTCCCGGGCGGGCGTCCGGTCGGGCGTCCGGTCGGGTCAAGAAGCCCTCGGTCGCTGAAAGAGGCGCTGATCGACCAGGTAGTCGACGGTATCGAATATCGTGTCGCCGGGGTCCCGTGGCCGGAAGTCGAAGGTTCGCCGAGCCCGGGTCGAGTCGCACGCCCAGTGGTGCCCGGCGAGATCGATGCTGACCGGGTCGATGGGCCCGCTGGTTCCCATCGCGTGCGCAACCCCGTCCAGCCAGCGAGCGGCGGTTAGCGCCCAGGTCTTCTTCAAGACCCATCGGGGCGGCGAGACCTGGCCCGCGGTGGCGACGCGCTCGGCGAAGCGACGGACGCTCATGTTGGCTCCGTTCAGCAAATAGCGCTCCCCGCTCCGACCATGGGTCAGCGCGTCCACGAAGACCGGGGCGCAGTCCCGCACGTCGACGAACGCGATGGTGCCATCGACCGCGGCCGCGTGACGCCGATGGAGGATGTTCAAGACGTCCTCCGTCGAGGATAGGCGGGCATCGCCCGGCCCCAGCAGCAGCGATGGGTTCAGCGAGATCGCTCGCCGATTCGACGAGCCCGCCGCCCAACGATCCACGATTTGCTCCTGATAGCGCTTCGACAGGTAGTAGGGCCAGCGGCCGAGAGTCTCCATGCTGGGGCGATGGTCCTCGTTCATGGGGTCTGTGGGGTGTGCGCTGACGGCGATCGTCCCCGATGTGGAGGCCAACACCAGATTGTTCACGCCCTCAGCCTCCATGGCCGCCAGCAACGCCCGGGTCCCGTCGACGTGGATCCGATGCAGGTGCACCGCGTCCTTCGGGTCTCGCGACACCCGGCCCGCGAGATGAATGACCGCGTCGACCCCACGAACCGCGGCCGCGATCGACTCGGGCTGGTCTAGGTCCATGAAGGTGGCTTGGGCACGATCCCGAGGCTTGCGATAGGCGGGGCGGACATCCAGGCCCCGAGCCTTGGCGCACTCGACGACGTGCGGACCGAGAAAACCGGATGCGCCGGTCACCAGTACCTTCATGAGATCCGCTCCGAGCTGACCGACAGTCGAGGTCGCCCGGAGGGTTCGCCGTCTTCCGTCCGCAGGGGCAGTCCCCCCAGGGCCCGCACTGCGTTCTCCGCGCGCAGTGAGACGTCGCGGTAGGCCCGAGAACGAGACATGCCTTGCGTCGCCTGTCGCATGGCCGATGCCGTCAGCGGGGCCCCGATCAGCGCCCGCAACTTCCCCGGTCGTGGTCGCCACGCGCCAGCGGGCAGCGCCTCGTACGTCCCGCCAAGGTACATGGGGAGAATGTCGATTTCGTCGTGAAGGCAAAGGTAACCGACAGCCGGTCGAAAGGCGGTCATGATGCCGTCGCGAGCTCGCGTCCCCTCGGGGAATATCAACAGGCTGTACCCTTCGCGCAATGCTCGACTGGCGAGTCGGAGCGATCGTCGGAGAGAACCGTTGCGCTCGATGGGCAGCAGATAGGTGAAGTTTTCGAAGTATGCGCGCCGGAGTGGATCGTCGAAAAAGTAGTCCTTGGCGGCCAAGGAGCGGAGGCCGTCTCCGAAGCGACCGAGCGCGAACTTGGCCAGGCCCATGTCGAGATGACTGGTATGGTTGGCCGCGACGATGAAGTTCCGGTTGGCGGGAATGTTACCTTCGCCGTCGACTTCGATGTCGAACATGCTCAGGTAGGCGTAGCGCTGAGCTCGGCCTAGCATCTGCTTGCCCGTCTCGGCGAACGGCTCGGGAATGGTGAAGGGGGGGCCTTCCTCTTCGTGCCCTACGTCTTGTTTGGCTCGGTCCTTGTCCGTCTGGCGCTCGAGGAGCCGCACGACGTCGGCTACGGTCTCGGCGGCCGCCAGTTCCTCGGCTTGGACCACGGTCTGGGTCCAGTCGTGTTCGAGGGCGGTCAGCAGCTCCAGCTGGAGCAGACTATCGAAGCCTAACTTGTCGACCAAGCGGTCGTGCAGAGCGACTTCCTCCACTTTTCGCTGAGCAACCTGAGCGACGATCCGGCGCACGTGCTCCTGGAGCGCGTTGCCCGATCGGGCCCCGCCGAAGCGCTGCTGGCGTCCGGCTTCGCGCCGCGAGAGCTCGTCTCGGACGAAGTCGCGCTTGATCTTCTTCGTGGATGTCCGGGGCAAGTCTCGGTCCACGAAGTGCAGGAGCTTGATCTTGCGGCTGAAGGTGAGCTTGCTTCCTACCTCGCGAAACTGGCGCCGGATCTCCTCGCGGGTACGCTCACGGTCGAGGCCTTCGGCTTCGCCCGCCGCGTAGTCAGGGTGGACCAGTGCGGCCACTTGCTCACCTTCGCCAGCGTCCGCGGGAAGGCCCACGACGGATAGCTCCTTCATGAGCCGGGTCGATGCGTACAGCTCTTCGATCTCGTCCGGATAGACGTTCTTCCCGCTGGCATCGATGATGACGTCCTTGGTCCGACCGACGATGTAGAGGCGTCCGTCATCGTCGAAGTAGCCGCGATCGCCCGTGAACAGCCAGCCGTCCTGCAGCGCTCTCGAGGTCGCCTCGGGATCGTCGAGGTAGCCGCTCATGATCGTCGGCCCGCGGGCGATGACCTCGCCGGTCCCCGTCTCGTCGGGGTCGTGAGTTCGAACTTCCACGCCCGGCAGCGGCCAGCCGACGGTCCCCGCGGAAAAGCGCTGACCGGGCCATCCGACGGTGAGAACCGGCGAAGCTTCGGTTAGGCCGTAGCCCTCGTAGATGGAGAACCCGTAGCCCCGCAGATCGTTGAAGATCTCGTGACGAAGCGGAGCGCCTCCGCTGACGAGATATCGGAGACGCCCCCCGAAGGCTCCATGGATGGGGCCGAAGGCGAACCGCCCTATATTCAGGCCATTCCATTCGCGAACCGTCCGGTTGGCCCGAGCGAGCGCGGCGAACAGCCAGCGCAAGGGGAAGGGCAGCTCCTCGAGGCGCTGCTGGATCCGGCGGTGCATCGACTCCCAGACCGCTGGCACTCCGATCAATGCGGTCACCGGTGTTTCGCGAAAGGCGCGCTGCATCAGCTCCGGCGTCCGCTCCTCGAGGTAGGTCACGGAGGCACCGGCAGCGAGAGGCATGAGCAGGCCCGCCGAAAACTCGAACGTATGGTACGGCGGCAGCACGGAAAGTAGCGCATCACCTCGACGAAGCTCGAAGAGAGCCGCCATGCGAGCGGTCAGCGCGGTGAAGTTGCGGTCGGTGAGAACCACTCCTTTCGGCCGTCCGGTCGTACCCGAGGTGTAGATGACCGAGGCCACGTCTTCCGGTCGCCGGACGACGGGCAGCAAGTCCTCTTCGTCCGCGCGGTGGGCAAATACCGTCTCGAAGGCCCAGGTGTGCCTCGCCGTCGTCTGGCCGTTTCCCTCTCCGTTGCCCGCGTGCAGCTTGGACCGGGCTTTGTCGCTCGCGATCACGCCTTTGACGCCGCTGCTGGCCAGGATGTTGTGCAGCTCGCGGCTGGAAAGCTCGGTGTCGATGGGTACGGCGGTTGCCCCGGCGAGGAGAATGCCGAAGTAACAGATGCCCCACTCCGGTCGTCCTTCGGAGGCCAAGGCGACCCGGTCGCCTTCGACGATGCCGTGGTCGCGCAAAAACGCCTGTACCGTCTTCGCCGCCTTGCGCACGTCGCGATAGCTGAAGTGCTCGGCGACGTCGTCCTTGCGCAGGACCCGGTAAGCCGTTCGCCGGGCGTGTTCCCGAGTCCGGGACTCGAAGAGCTCCGTGAGGTCCTTGTAGTCGCGATGGATTTGGATGCGCTTTGGACCCTGGGTGGAGAGCCTCGGGAACACCCACTTCTCGAGACCGGGCAGATGGATGTCGAGCCAGTAGTGGCGCCAGTCCAAGGACTCGACGTCGTACGGCAGAAGCGCTCGGTCGGCGTCGGTCATGGCGTCGAACAGACGCCGGGTGTTGCGGGTCAGGAAGACGTACCGGTTCTCCCAGACGAACGGCATGAAGAGGTCGAACGCCTCGGTCACTTTATCGAGGTCCGCTTCGACTTCTTGCGCGACTCGCTGAGCCTTGTGGACGAACTCCCCGAGTGAACCGAAACGCTCCGGGTCCATGTCGTCCAGGCGCTGCCGCGCGACGGAAACCAGCTTTTTGAACGCGGGCGCCCCCAAACGCTCGTATTGTTTGCGCGTCCGGGGAACGGGCCGGATCCGCTCGAAGAATCGCGCCTGGAGCGCCGTGAGCTCGCCTCGCGCCTCGCGCTCGCGAATGTATCGACGACGATAGATGCCTACGAGATGGACCGTGCGGGCCATACTGCAGGGATTCACGTCTCCGGCTGCGACCTGGTAGACCCGGCGACCGTCGCCCTGAACCAGAGCTGCACCGGCAGCGATCGTTGCGGAAGCCACGGAGTCGACGGGTACGACGTCGAGGATGAGATCATTGGTTCCCGGGTAGACGACCTGGCCCTCCCGCGCCATGTAGGCCAGCGGGGCGCTGGTATTCATGCCTTCGTTCCAGCCGGGGAACGGGTAGCTGACGGCACTCTCGACGATGGCGGGGCGAACGATGGCCCAGTCGAGGCCGGGGACCGATGCGACAGCTTGCTCGCCCAGGGCTTTGGTGAAGGTGTAGATGTTGGGCCAGCCCCACGCGCGGGCGCGTTCCAGGCCGACCCGGATCTGTTCGTCGTTCATCCAGCGCCGACGTTGGTTGGTCATGGCGGCACGTAGCGTTCGCTCGTGTGCCTCGCGCCCTTCCCGTTTTAGACGGTCGAGTGCCTCTTGGCGGAAGGCCGCCTCCAGGGCCGCGTCGTCGGTCCGACTCTTGATCTGGTCGACGAGGCGTCGGAGATCTCGGATCTCGCGTCGAAAGTCGAACGTCACGCCCGGCATTTCATCGTGCTTTGGGAAGTAGCCGACGATGGGCGCATCTTCGCGGATGCGACCGGACCGTGAGCCGACCACGAAGCACGTCGAGACGTGCACCAGCTTGGCGTGGTCACAGGATGCCGTGAACCGTGCGACGTTTTCCGCGCCGCAGGCGTTGGCTTCCAGGGCTTGCTCGAGCGGGGGATTGAAGCTGACCAGCCCCGCCGAGTTGATGACCAGGTCCAGCTCGGCCTGTAGCCGCTCGAGGCTGTCGCCGGTCATGCCCAGCTGAGGTCGGCTCAGGTCGCCGTCTACGACCTCGACCTGGCTGTCGACCAAGGCTTCGAAGCTCGGGCCGAAGCGCTGGCGAAGCTTCTTGAAGACCTCCGAGCCCAGAACTTCATCGCGAAATCGGCTCTCCGCGCTCAAACTGCGCGTCGAGCGAACCAGGCAGTAGACCTTCCGGATCGAAAGACGCTCCAGGAGCAGGCCGAGCATGACCTTCGCCAAAAACCCCGTGGACCCGAGGAGGAGAACGTTCCGCTGTCCCAGGGCATCCAGCGGCGAGTAGGGGCGACCCGATTCCATGGCGACCGTCCTCGGGGACTTACCAAAACCACCCGAAGGTGTCTCGCTCTGCGCGGCGCTCGTGAGGGTCTATCCGGAGTAGGTGGGAGGAGGCCTCAGACGACGCTCTTCGGGGGTGAGCGCACCCGGTAGCGGTCCCCTCGGACATCGAGGACGAGTCGATGGGCTCGAACGGCTGCATCCAGCCAATCGCGGTACGCCGTGGTCGCTCTGTTCTGCCAATCGTGCGCCCGGGCCGGGGCGCGCTCCTTGCGTTCATACGCGGTCAACGCCCGCCGGTGGTGCGCCCAGATCTCTTCGACGGTCTCCGCGTCCTCCACGACGCGAAAGTCGGTCCCGCGGGGAGGCTTCAGCGTGGCCAAGGGGAAGAGGGTCGACGTCTCGACCGATCGGCTCTCCGTGAGCGGAGTGAAGATGTGGAGCATCAACTCGGACCGAGCTCCACGACCGGCCTGGATGCCCATGAAGAAGAAGGCCGCCTCGTCTTCGTGCACGAACGGAACCACCAGCAAACGCTGACCCGCTCGCCCGAAGCCGAAGGCCCGAGCAACCGGGGCCGCGCGCGCGAAGCCGAGACGCTCGAGTCGATCGCTCAGGTAATCCAGCGGGGATCGGGCATCGAGTGGAACATCGGCATCCCCGACCGATTCCACTCGGAGGCGCCGCGGTAGGCGGGCTCGTCGACCGGTAAACAGGCCGGGGCCTCGACCGGACCACAGGGCCGCGAGGGCCACGCCCCCGCCGACCACCGCCAGCGCCACGACAAACGGATCGAGACCCACCAACGAAGGATCCCAAACATGAACCAAGTGTCTCAAGCTCGACCATCCAACTTGAGACTCGCGGACGCCTTGGATACCACTGCGGCGTGAGCCGAGACGAAGACCAGGCTTTGCGTGCGCTCGAGGCCCTGGGTCGCAGCCTGTCTGCGTCGGTCGTTCGGGCAAAGCGTGTCCGGACCCGCTTGTCCGACCTGGGGATTCGGGCACTCGACGAGATCGTCACCCGCCTCGCGCAGCGTCCGGTTCACACGCGTCGAGAGGACCTGTTCCGAAAAGCCCAGCAGCTCCGGGATCGAGTCCGTGGCGCGCTCGACCCCGAGCCCGGGCCGGTCGCCGAGGCGTCGGCGGGAACACCGTCGCCCATTGGGCCCCGCGCATCTGATGACCTGCCCGAGTCCGAAGGCTCGCCCATCTCCGAGCGCTCGCCATGGTCGAAGGCGTCACCCAGGTCGGAGACGTCGCCCAGGTCGGAGACATCGCCCAGGTCGGAGACATCGCCCAGGTCGAAGGCGTCACCCAGGTCGGAGACGTCGCTCAGGTCGGAGGCGTCATCCAGTTCGGAGGGATCGCTTGCGCCGATGGCGGCCTCGGAATCCCTTTCGACCAAGGACGAACCGCCCGAAGATTTCACGTCGATCGACGGCGACAACCTCCGCGCCTCACCGGTGGTCGACGCGAGGCCGGGGGCTGGGCTCGTTCCTCCCTCGAGGGAGATCGACCGGCCTGCCGAAGGATCGAGCAGCGGACTGTCGCTCCTCAGTCGTGATCCGAACTGGGGGTACGTGAGCTGGCGGATCCCCCTGGAGACCATCGGCGCGACCGCGGCCGGGCTTCGCCGCGCCGAGGCCCGGCTGCGCATCCGCGAGGTCGGGTCGAAGTCACCCGCTCTCGACGAAGCCGTGACCCCCGCCGCGGGCCAATACTTCTTTCGCTGGCCGTGTCCGGGGCGGGCTTACGAAGCCGCACTTTCCATCGTGTCGGCCGACGGCCGCGAGCGAGAGCTCGCGCGGTCGGCACCCGTGGAAGTGCCCGCGCCGGCGCCGCCGACCGCAAGCCTCGTCGAGTTCTCGACGCCGCAGGCTGCTGCAGACCGGGTCGACGGGCGAACCCTCGCGGCGACGCCCCGGCTTCGAGCAGGCTCGCCCTGGCCGGTTCCGCCGACGGGCGTGTCCGTGCCGCTCGACGCGGACGTCCGCGCGCATCTAGGGCGAAGCGCGGGGGCATCGCAGCTCGGCGGCTCGATGCTGAGCTCGCATCTGG
>CAYYOT010000074.1:0-20939 GCA_964473255.1 uncultured Myxococcales bacterium
CGGGGGCATCGCAGCTCGGCGGCTCGATGCTGAGCTCGCATCTGGGGCGAAGCGCAGGGGCCTCGCAGCTCGGCGGCTCGATGCCGAGCTCGCATCTGGGGCGAAGCGCGGGGGCTTCCTTGCTCGGCGGCTCGATGCCGAGCTCGCATCTGGGGCGAAGCGCGGGTGCATCGCAGCTCGGCGGCTCCATGCCGAGTTCACATCTGGGGCGAAGCGCGGGGGCTTCCTTGCTCGCCGGCCCAGGTCCGTGGACGCCCCCGGACGGCGGTGGCCGTGGCCATGGCCTCGTGACTTCGGGGCTCCGGACGTCCCGCTGGCCCCCGATGGGCAGCCGCTGGGGCGTCCTCGCGGCGAACCTCGGGGATCTTGGGCCCGACTCCAAGCTGGTCAGCGTCGGACGGGCCGCGGAGCTCGGACTGCTGGACCCTGAATGAACGTCGCCGACGGCTTCGTCGTCCTGCACCTCCACGCTCACCTGCCAGATGTCCGCCGTCCGGATGACTGGGCGGAAGACTGGTTTCATCAAGCGGTTGTCGAGACCTACCTACCCCTGATCGAGCGAGCCGAAAGCTGGCTGCGGGATGGCATCGAGGCGAGGGTCGGCGTCTCGGTCTCGCCGCCCTTGGCGGCGATGCTCTCGGATCCAGAGCTGGTCCGCCGGACGGACCGACGACTGGAGGCGTTGATCCGTCTCAGCCGAGGGCTCGTTTCGGATGCGACGTTCGGAAAGACGCTCCGTCATCTCGGCGAAACGTTGGAGCATCGCCAGCACCGCTTCCGTAGCCATGGCCTCTGCTTGACCGAAGCGCTGAAGCGGCTGGAGGAGGCTGGCCTCCTCGAGCTCGGCACGTCCGGGGCAAGTCACGGATTGTTTCCCTTGCTTTGGTCTCTGGACCCGGGGCTCGTTCGGTCGCAGCTTCGGGTCGCGATGCGTCGTCATCGTCGCTTGTTCGGTCGGGACCCCACGGGGTTTTGGCTTCCCGAGTGCGCGTACGGCGAGGCCCTGGACGGGGCGCTCTGGGAGGAGGGCGTCAGTCACTTCTTCGTCGAGGCACACGCGGCCGAAGGCGCGGCCTTTGGAACATACTCGCCGCTCTTGTGCTCGTCGGGAGCCGTCGCGTTCCCTCGAGATCCGGAGTGTGCCATCCGCGTTTGGGGACCCGAGGTCGGATATCCGGGGGACGTACGCTACCGCGAGTTCCATCGCGACCTCGGCCGAGAGCTGATGCCGAGTCGACTGGAAGACGCGGGACTCCCGGGCGATGGCCGGCCGCTGGGGCTCAAGGTTCACCGGGTGACGGACCGCCGAATGGCCGCTCGGGACAAGCGGATCTACGACCCCGTCGAGGGCCAGCGCGCAGCCGAAGAGCACGCGGAGGACTTCGTGCAAATGCTCTCCGTTCGAGCGCGGAGCTTCCGCGAACGTACCGGTCGACCGGCGGTCATCACGGCTCCCTTCGATGCGGAGCTCTTCGGTCACTGGTGGTTCGAAGGCCCGCTCTTCTTGGATCGCGTCGTTCGACGTCTGGCGCGCCACCGAAGCTTGGTGCTCGCCAGCGCCGCCGACGTGATCGCGACACGCCCTCCGCTCGAGCAGCGTTCACCCCGAGCGTCCACCTGGGGGCGAGGAGGCCACTCCGGGACCTGGCTCAATCCATCGAACCACTGGGTTCAAGACGAGGTTGCCGATGCCGCGCGTCGCCTCCGGGACGCGATCCGCCGGTCCGATTCGAACCCGGATATCGAGCGGCTTCTCGACGCCATGACCCAGGAACTCCTGGGTATGACCGCGAGCGACTGGCCCTTCTTGATGACCGGGGGTGCGTTTGCGGACTATGCGGAGCGCCGAGTGCAGGCCCATGTCGAAGCGTTCAGCCGCCTGGAGGCGGGCTTGATCGCCCCGGAGTCCGGGGCCACGTCCGGGTCTTTGGACGTCGATCATCGAGATCTATTGGATGAGTCCTCCGCATGACTGGATTTCGCATCGCTCACTTTTCGGACATCCATGTAACGGTGCCTCCCTTGGAGCAGCCGCTGACGGAGCTCTTCTCGAAGCGGTTTGCCGGCGCGGCCAACTATTACGTCGGTCGGCGTCGAGAGCGTTTCGGTGCGGTCACGGAGCAGGTCTCGCGTCTTCTTCGTGCGATCGACGATCATGATGTCGAGCACGTGCTCTGTACGGGCGATCTCACGTCGATGAGCTATGCGCGGGAGTTCGAGCAATGCGCCGCGCTCTTCGGTTCTCGCCTTCGTCGGCCCGACCGGCACACCGTCCTCCCCGGGAACCACGATCGCTACACGACCGACGCGGTTCGCCGGGGCTGGTTCGAGCATTGGTTCGGCGATCTGAGCGCGGACGGAGCCGGATGGCCGTTTCGCAAGGATCTCTCGTGTGGCGTGAGCATCATCGCTCTCGATGTCAGCCGCCCGCGGCTCGTCGACTCGTCGGGTTGGTGTGGGCCGGAGCAGCGAGAGCGGCTGCGACTCATGCTCGCGAACCCGGACCTCGAGGACCGATTCGTGATCGTTGCCCTGCACTACGGGCTGGTGCTGGACGATGGTCGTCCCGACCGGATACAGCACGGCCTCCGGGACTGGAGGGAGGTCACGAAGGTTCTTCGACAGGCCCGGCCCCAGCTGGTGGTGCACGGACACCTTCACCACGCTTTCGTGGTCGACTACGAGGGTTTGGTCATTTCGTGCGCCGGTAGTGCCACCGATCTACGTCAAGACGGGGGCTGGTCGCTGTATGAAGGCGAGGTCGGTGCTCCGGGCCTAACTGTGCGTCGCATGCGCTGGAGCGACACCGAGCAAGCCTTCGTCGAGGCCTGGAGTCGAGATGTCGAGGTGCCCGCCGCATGAGGCCGCGCCCGGTCCCGTCACTCGCCGGCGTGGGACTGGTACTCGCGGGCTCGATCGCCTTTGGGCAGGAGGCCCAGAAGGAGGTCTCTCGACGAACGGGTTTGAGCGAGACGCGCGACCCACCGCGGCTGAAGGTCTCGGGAAACGTGGTGTTCTCCGCACAGGTCTACGAGGGAGTCGTGGGCCTCCCGGCGAGGACTCCGATCGATGCTGCGGTGGCGCGCAAAGCGGAGGTCACGATCCTGCGTTTTCTACGGCGGTCGGGCTACGATCTCGCTCGGGTCGCCGCTCGTCCGGGCGACGGTGTCGTGGAAGTCGTCGTCGACGAGGGTCGCCTCGACCAGATCGTCTTCCCCGACCAGGACGCCCTGCGCGCCATGGGTATGAAGCTGGCGCTCGACCTTCCCAGCGACGTTTTCAACCGCGTCGACTTCGAAGCGCAGCTCCCCGACCTCGAAAATCAGTTTGGAGTCACCATCCAAGGCTATGAGCTCGTGCCGGCGATGGAGGACCCACGTTCCGGCTTCGAGCTGATGGCGCTACCGGGGTTCAAGCAGCTCTCCGATTGGCTGGAGCTTCCGCAGCCGGGACAGTGGAACCTATTCGTCTACGCGTCCCGCGAGGAGCTGCCGCCCGGGCTCGAGTTCGACGCCGATGCCGAGGGACCGGACGGTCTCGTGATGCGCCTCGTCTATCGATGGCGGTCGTTGTTCGCCGGTGATGACCGATTCGAAATCGCTCCCGAGGTCGGGCTCCGGGTGCAGGACATCGTGGAAGATCCCCAGGGCCGACGGCCGTGGTCGCGACTCGGCGGGTCGTTGCGCTATTTGACCCCGGCGATCGGTCGCTCCACGGTTCGTCCGTACGTGTGGCCGCGAGCCATCGTCATCAATCGGCAGCGGCTGGACCTCGACCTCCCGAGCTACGACTACTTTCTGTTCGAAGGGCTGACCGGAGTGGTGATCCCGATTACCCCCGGTTTCCAGCTGGGCCTCGGGGCTGGAGTCCAAGTACGCAACCTGCTCGACGTGACGGAGGGCGACACGGAGCCGCCGCTTCCTCGCGTCGACCCGAATGATGGGGTTCGGGGCATCTTTGGTGCGGTGCTTCGTTTTCAGCTGGGCAGCGATCGCTTCCGTATCGATCGTCGGCACCGGATTCGCCTCGAGGGTCGCGCCTATGTACCGGCCCAAGAGCAGCAGCTCGGCTACCTTAGGCTCACCTACGACAAGACTTTTGCCTTCGGCTACGACGACTTCATCATCGGCTTCGATACCGAAGGTCTTTATGGAGACGTTGCATTCACCGAAGAGATTCGTGTGGCCGACCATCTTCGGGGACTCTTCGGCGACAACTTCTACACCGATGGTATCGGCAGTCTCCGGCTCGAGTATCGCTATGCCCTCGTGCGAGAGTTCTTCAAGATCGGCCTCTTTCACGATCTGGCCCTGTTTCGCGGGGTGGACCGAGAAACCGGCCGCGAGTTTCCTCGCCTCGCCAATGCTTTCGGACCCGGCGTTCACGCGCTCTTGTTCGATACGTTCCAGTTCAGCCTATACGGGGTCTTTGGTTTCATGACCGACGAGAAAGGCGCCGTCGCGGCGGCCCTCAACGTGACTCAGCTCTTTTGACGAGGCGTCGGGCAGCCATCAGCCGGCGAGACGTATCGGACTGTTCGGGCCGACCGGGAGTCCCAACAAAAACCAAGCGATGAGCATGATCGTCCAGCCGACGAGAAGTACGGCCGCGTACGGAACCAGGTACGAGAGTACGGTACCCACTTTGCTCTGCTCCGAATCCTCTTCGGCGATCCAGCCCAGGAGCAGCGGGAAGTACGGATACAGTGGGCTCACGCAGTTCGTGATCGAGTCGCCTAGCCGATAGACTAGCTGCGTAAAGGCCGGATGGTACCCGAGCTGCATGAACATCGGCACGAAGATGGGAGCGAAAATCGCCCACTTGGCCGATGCGCTTCCCAGGAATAGGTTGGCGACGGCGACCGCGCAAATGAAGGCGATGAAGAAGGGGATGGGATAGCTGGACGCCCCCATCTCACGAAGAACCTCCGCCCCTCCGAATGCTACGAGGCGATCGAGTCCGGTGTACTGAAAGAGCCTCGTGAACTGCGATATGGCGAGAACCAGCACGATATACGGGCCCATTCGCCGCATCGACTCCGACATGAACGCGAGGATGTCGTCGGCCCGTTGAATGGTTCCGGCCACCCGTCCGTAAACGATGCCGCCCAGCGCGAAGAGCGAAAACAGGATCGGCACCAGCCCCTTGAAAAACGGAGACCGCCAAAACATGGCCGGGTCGTCGGCGCGCAGCATGCCGTTCGGCGGGAGCAGGGTGGCGAGCCAAACTGCGGACAGGCCCCCGATCGCAACCGTAGCCCAGATGATTCCGCGCCGCTCGTTGTCCTGGATACGAGGGATTTCGGCCGTCCCCCCCGAAGCAAAAGAGCCGAAGCGGGGCTCGACGAGGCGGTCGGTCACGAAGGTGCCGAGCGTTGCCAGGAAGACGACACTCGCGACCATGAAGTACCAGTTCGCGAGGACCGACACCTCGGGCTCGCCCCCGGTGGCGGCGTTGGTCAACGACATGGCCAAGACGTCGGTCCCGGCGGGAAAGACGTTGGCCGTGAACCCGGCCGTTGCGCCGACATATCCGACGAGGAGTCCGGCAATGGGGCTACGGCCGAGCTGACGAAAAACGACGGCGGCCAGGGGCGGCATGACGACGACGCCCGCGTCGGATCCGATGTTCCCGCAGGCCGCCAGAGCGAAGAGGGCGGGAACGATCATGCGCTTCGGTACGGCCCCGGCAACGCCGCGCATGACGGCGGGGATGAGCCCTGCACCTTCCGCAATGGAAACGCCCATCAGCATGACCAGCACGAGACTCAAAGGCTCGAAATGACCGAAGTTCTCGACCATGTGCAGGACGAACCAGCGGAGGGCGTCGCCGGTGAGGAGCGACTTGGCCACGTACGTCGTGTCTCCGTCCGTCGCGCTCCAGCCCAGACGAACCGCCACCTCGGAGAGAACCATGAGCATGACGATCAAGTTCAAGAACAACCAGAAGGGGTGCGGGAGCCGATTGCCGACGCGCTCCACCGCGTCCAGCGCTCGCAGGTAGAGGGCTTGAGACCCGGAAACAGACACGGAGGCTGGCCTAACCGGAGGACGGAACGGTCGGCAACCTTCGCGTTCTCAGACGTCGGTCGACTCCCCGAGCTCGGTACGAACGACGTGTGCCAAGCGATGGTACTGCTCGAGATGGTTGTAGGCCTGGGCCGAGACCCGAAGCCAGCGGGCGGGCGGACCCGGCCAGATGGAGATCGGAACTTGCAGCCGTTCTCGCGCCAGGGCGCGCTCCAGCGGCGTCGGAGTCGGGGACGCGAACGCGCCGGGGGTCGGCGGCTCGCCCGTTCGGTTCGCGGTTCGGTCGTCATCCGGCAAGCGGACGGCGGCCATGCTGCCCACCATCGATTCCGGGGCCGGCGCGTCCGTTTCGAGATGGTCCATCAGGACTCGGCGAGCGGCCAGGGCGAGGCTCCGGTTGGCGGCCATCAGCTCGCCCAGACCCTCTCCGAAGCGCTCTTCCAGGACGTCGAGGGCCGCGGGAATCGCGAAGACCGCCGTGGGGTCACGGGTACCCGTCCAGTCGAACGACAGGCGAAACCGGTCGCGGTCGGCTTCGATGTAGTGGGATAGCACGAGAGGCTCGATCTCCGCTTGTCGGTCTCGCCGTACGACGAGGTAGGCTGCACCCTTCGGTGCGCATAGCCACTTGTGGGCGTTCCCGGTGTAGTAGGCGGGCTGCAGTGCGGAAAGGTCGACCGAGCACTGACCGGCCGCGTGCGCTCCATCGACGAGAACGTCGATCCCGCGGGCCTCTAGACGCCTTACGATGGCGTCGATGGGAAAGACCAGCGCGGTGGGGCTGGTGACGTGGCTGACCAAGGCCAGCTTCGTGCGCTCGGTCGTCGCCTCCACGATCCGAGTCGTTACCTCTTCGGGGTCGACGACCGGGAGCGGAATCCGAACCCGAACCGGTCGAAAGCCACGTCGAGCGGCCAGATGATCGAGCGCCTTCAGGCAGGCACCGTATTCGTGATCCGTTGCCAAGACCTCATCGCCGGGCCCGAGCGGCAGCGACCGCAAGACCGTCGAGACGCCCTCCGTCGCGTTGGCGACGAACACGAGGTCTTCGGGGTTCGCGTTCAAGAACGCGGCGAGTCGACGACGCGATACGTCCAGGAACTCAGGATATCGTTCGCGAAAGAAGCGGACGGGATCTTGCTCCATTTCTTCTCGGAGTCGCTGCTGGATGTCGAGGACCGGACGTGGACAGGCTCCGAAGGACCCGTGATTGAGAAAGTCGATCGTCGGGTCCAGCGCCCAGAATTCGTCCCCGGACATGGACCGTTCTCACATCGGCTCGATGTCGAAAAGCTCGAGTCCGGGGGCGTTCTCGAGCGCATAGTTGATGGCCCATTCCGTCTCGGTCAACAGCACCGGCTGCTCGTTACGGTCGTAGACGACGATGTAGCTGCTCGACCCCTTGAGCCAGTCGAGTCCCGCGGGCTCGCCGCCGATCCACCGCGCGAATCGGAAGTTCAAGCCCTCGAAGACCGCGTTGACGTTGTACTCGTTCTTGAGGCGCTCACGGAGGACTTCGAACTGAAGGAGTCCGACGGCCCCGAGATACGGGTGTTGATGGTCGTTCAACGAGCGATGGAACACCTGGATGACACCTTCATGTCCCAGCTGCTCGAGGCCGGTGTCGAGCTGCTTGCGCTTCAGCGGGTCTTTGAGGCGAAGCCGACCGAAGTGCTCGGGCGCAAAGCGCGGGATCCCGGAGAACTTCAGCCGCCCGCCGCTGGCGACAGTGTCTCCAACCCGTAGCTTTCCACTGTCGTACAGACCGATGATGTCACCGGGAAATGCCTCGTCGACCAGTTCGCGGTCCTGGCCCATGAACGTGTGCGGTCGCGCCATGCGAACGGCTTCCCCGGACCGCCCGATCGTAACGTCGCTGCCCCGCTCGAATCGTCCGCTGACCACGCGCATGAAGGCAATGCGGTCCCGATGCTTCGGGTTCATGTTCGCCTGAATCTTGAATACGAATCCGGAGAATCGGTCCTCCTCCGGCGTGACCGCTTCTCCGGTCTCCGTGTTCCGGGGCAAGGGTCTCGATGCGCGATCGACCAGGAACTCGAGAAGCGTATCCACCCCGAAGTTGGTCATCGCCGACCCCCAGAACACGGGGCTCAGCTCGCCGGACAAAAAGCGCTCGTGATCGTACGGCTCGCCGGCCTCGGCGAGCAGCTCCAGATCTTCTTCGACAGACTCGTACGTCGCCGTGCCGACGAAGTCTTCGGCCTCCGACCAGGGCATGCGCCGAGCCTCGATGAGTTTCGTCCCGTGCGCGTGCGCCTCGTACATGAGGAACTCTCGCGTTTCGATGTTCACGACACCCTTGAAGTGTCGCCCCATGCCGACCGGCCAGGTGATGGGAGAGACCGCGAGATCCAAGGACGTGCTCACGTCGTCGACCAGCGCCAACGGGTCGAGGCCGTCACGGTCCAGCTTGTTCATGAAGGTGATCACGGGGATCTTGCGCAGACGGCAGACTTCGAAGAGCTTGCGCGTCCGCGGCTCGACGCCTTTGGCGTGGTCCATCAGCATCACGGCAGAATCGACCGCCGCCAGCGTCCGATACGTGTCTTCCGAGAAGTCCGCGTGCCCCGGCGTATCCAGAAGGTTGAGCATGCGCCCCAGATGCTCGAACTGGAGGACGGAGGAGCTCACGGAGATACCGCGCTCCTTTTCCATGGCCATCCAGTCGGAGAGGGCATGACGGCTGGACTTCTTGGCTTTCACCGAGCCCGCGAGGTGGATCGCGTGGGCGTAGAGAAGGAGCTTCTCGGTCAGCGTCGTCTTCCCCGAATCGGGATGGGAGATGATCGCGAACGTCCGGCGCCGGGCGGCTTCCGCCGTCAGGTCGTGCTCGGCCATCGCCGCCGCATAGACGAGGGGGCTCCGTCAGAACACCGCAAAACGGTGCCGGCGTTCAGAAGGCGATCACCGCCGTCAGCAGAAGCAGCAGAGGAAGCCCGAATGCGACGGCCGTGAGAAGCTCGGCCGAGCTCAGGAGAGGGCGCAACCGCATCATGATGACTCCTGGCTTTCAACCTCCGTGCCGACCGGAATTCGAGTCCCTGACTCGACGGTCGAGGGGCCTCATCGGACAGAACTGTCAGGGCTGGTCGGGATAGGCCCAGTGAGCATGCCCGGTTTTTCGAGATGCCGTGATCAGTGATCGGCGAGGTCGGTCGTGATAGCGGGCACTTGATGCCCGGAAAGACCCGCACCGAAACCGACAGCTTTGGACCGATCGAAGTGCCGGCCGACCGCTATTGGGGGGCTCAGACCCAGCGGTCGCTTCAGAACTTCGAGATCGGCGACCAGCGATTCCCGCGCGTGTTCATCCGCGCCTACGGGCTCGTCAAGCAGGCCGCGGCCGAGGTGAACACCGAGCAGGGTGGGATCTCCGAGGACGTCGGTGGGCTGATTCAGCGGGCCGCACAGGAAGTGATCGATGGCGAGCTCGACGACAACTTTCCCCTCGTCGTCTGGCAAACGGGAAGCGGCACCCAGACGAACATGAACTTCAACGAGGTGATCGCGAATCGGGCCAACGAGTTCGAAGGTCGGGCCTTGGGCAGCAAGGACGGCGTCCATCCCAATGACCACGTGAACCGCTCCCAGTCGACCAACGACAGCTTTCCTACCGCAATGCACGTTGCGACGGCCTTGGCCGTGACCGAGCAGCTCCTGCCCGAGATGAAGCGTCTGCAGGAGGTTTTCCAGGAAAAGACTCAGACGTATGGCGATCTCATCAAGATCGGTCGCACTCATCTTCAGGATGCAACGCCGCTTTCGCTCGGACAGGAGATCTCGGGTTGGGCCGCGCAGCTGGGCCACGCCCGGGCGGCGGTCGAGGCCTCGATGGTCCCCGTCTACGAGCTTGCGATCGGAGGAACGGCGGTGGGCACGGGACTCAACACGACTGAAGGCTACGACGATCGAATGGCCGCTGCTCTGGCCGCTCGCACCGGGCTCCCGTTCGTCAGTGCGGCGAACAAGTTCGCGGCCTTGGCCGCCCACGATGCCATGGTGGGTCTATCCGGTGCGCTCAAGCAGTGCGCCGCCGCCGTCATGAAGATCGCGAACGACGTGCGATGGCTGGCCAGCGGTCCCCGCTGCGGCCTCGGTGAGCTCAAGATTCCGGAGAACGAGCCCGGCTCGTCGATCATGCCGGGCAAGGTCAATCCCACTCAAGCCGAAGCTCTGACCATGGTGTGCTGTCGGGTCATCGGCAACGACGTGACGGTGGGGGTCGCCGGTTCACAGGGGAACTTCGAGCTGAACGTCTACAAGCCCGTCATCGCCCATACGGTACTCGAATCGGTGCGCCTTTTAGGCGATGCCCTGAGGTCGTTCCGGATTCACTGCGCGGCGGGCATCGAGCCGAACGCGGCTCGCATCGACGATCTTCTTCACCGCTCGCTCATGCTGGTTACCGCTCTGAATCCGCACATCGGCTACGACAAGGCGGCGACCGCGGCCAAGAAGGCCTACAAAGACGGAACGAGTCTGAAGGAGGCGATCGTATCCTTGGGCTACCTCTCCGCGGAGGACTTCGATCGGTTGGTTCGACCCGAGGCCATGATCGGCCCGAAAGTCCGGTGACCGACTCCGCGGACCTCCCTGAACCCTCCGAAGTGTCGGCCGTCGTCCTGCCCGGTGGAGAGATCCGCCTTCGGCGTCCTCTTCGTCTCGAGGCTCTCCTGGACGACCTGGTCGACGGTCCACCCGACCCCGATGACAAAGGCTTGTACTGGGCCGACCTATGGCCTTCGGCCGTGGCGTTGGCTGCTGCCATCGACGATGGCCTCGTCGACGTCTCACGAGGGTGTTGGGTCGAACTCGGGTGTGGACTGGGGCTGGTGTCGCTCGCCGCTCGCCGGCGAGGCGCCGACGTCGTGGCCACCGATTGGGTCGAAGACGCCTTGGCGTACACGCGGTCGAGCGCGGAGCTCAATGGTCTCGAACTTCGGACCGTGCCTCTCGACTGGCGCAATCCGCCGCTTGCGCTTCGACCGGATGGCGTCCTCGCCGCCGATGTCTTGTACGAAGGTCGCAATGCGCCCTGGCTGATCGAGCTCCTCGGTCGCTGGGCTCATCCGGGCTTTTCGGTCTGGCTGAGTGACCCCGGCCGCGACCCCGTCCCGCCGTTTCTCGAGGCGCTGCCCAACTTCTCGGTCCAGCGGTTCCAGCGCACTGTGGACGCGGCGCCCCGCGGACCGAACCCGATCGACATCTACCGACTGACGGCCAGTGACTCGAGCCAAGCCAATCGCTGACGCAGGACCATCTCCTGCTCGGGACTCAGGTCCGAGGTCATGGCGCTCTCCAGCCGGCTGACGGCGTCGAGCTCCGCTCGTGCGGCGTCGGCCCCATGGGCGGCGATGCGGGCCCAAAGGCGTAGACCCAGGTCCGGTCGGGCTCGGGCTACGCGAGCGGCCTGCTCCGCTTCTTCTTGAGCGGCGGCGAGGCGAAGGGTGCCCTGGACCTCGAGGCCGGAGACGAGGGCCTCGGCCGTCGCTGCCTCATCGGGCGCTTGGGTCACGAGGTCGAGGCCTCGCGATGCCGCCGTCCCGGCCACGCGGCCGGCATCGGCTCCGATGCGGAGCCGCTCCGCGGACGAGCCTCTCGCCTGACCCGCGGCGACCGATGAGACGGCGAGGTCCACCGAGGCACCGACCAGGGCCCACGGAGGGGCGCGTCGCTGGGGCGTCGTGTCCATCGGGTTGTCCGGGTTGTCCGGGTTGGTCGGGTTGGTCGGGTTGGTCGGGTTGTCCGGGTTGGTCGCGCCCGAGCGCTCGGGGCCACTGCTGCCGACTGCCGTGCCCAGGCTCGCGCCGGCGGTTTCGAGCTTCAAGCCCCAGCGCGCGCCCTGCTGAACCGCCTCGGATGCGGGCTCGCCCTGGGCCGCCGCGACGCCGCCTGATGCTCCACCTCCGACCGCGGCCGCGCCCGAGCGCCGGAGCAGCTGGGCGGCACGTCCCGGATTCCCCGTCGGACGGCCCGCGATCCGATGAGCCATGGTAAGGCCCTCCACGATGTGGAAGTCGCCTCGGGTCGCCCCGTGAGCGATGCCACCGCCCGCGAGTCCGGCACCGCCGACCGCGGCCGCTTCGGTGAGGACCGCTTCCACGTCTCCAGTGAGGACGCCGAGCGTAACGTCCTGGACGAAGTCGAGGGCACCACCCAGGCGCGGACCGACGGCTGTGTCGGCCGCTCGAGTCCCCACGTGCTTGGCTACGTCCAAGCTAGCCCGGGCCGCACTCGCGACATCGCCAAGGACCGTGGCTGCGGCCGCGAAGGAGCCATCCACCGCCGACTTCGCGTGAGCCCGCGCGTCCTCGACCGGGACCGTGAGGTCGAGGAGCGCGTGCGTGAGCTGACGAAAGACGTCGACGATCATTCGGTGCGCCGAATTCAAGATGCGCGCCAGGCGTCCGACGACTCGGACGACCGGCTCCGGCTCATCCAGGGGCGGAGCTGGGGTCCGGGTCGGCCGGCCGTCGTACGGGTCCGTCCGGTCGCACGCGGTCGACCGCGATCGAACGGAAGGATCGGGCTCCGTCGGGGCTGAGCAGGACCCGCCGAAGGCCCGGGCCGCGAGAAGATGGTGGCACGCTGGCTGCAGTGTTCGTCGGCGACCATGACAACGACCGCTCCCATTCAGCCGCTCAAGCCCGAGCCCATCGAGCTCCGGCCTTTCCGGCCGTCCGAGGCCTTCGACGCCGACTCGATCCAGTCGGCAGAACCGAATCTGTTCAACGGCGTCGTCTCGATCCCGATCGTCAAGCTCACTCCACTTACCGCACGTCAGGCCGTCCAATCCCTCGAGATTGCGTCCACGCTCGACCTCTCGAAGGCCGACGATCGAAGCCAGCTCTTGCAGGCACTGCACAGCATCCAGCAGCTCGCATCGGAGGCCCTCCATGCGCTCGGCGCCGAGACCGTTGACGCGCTGTTTCGGCGCCTGGCCGCGCTCTTCGAAACGCTGCCGCCGGTGGCCTGGGCGGTCGACCTCGCGGCCGCCGCGGTGGCCACACTGGGAGTCCACCTGGACTGGAGGAACGGTGGCGCTCAGACACTGGAGGCTCTCGCGCCTTCGACGCTGAACGACTTCATCGAGCTCGCGCGCTTCGTCGATTCGGAGAGTCCGTCCTACGCAGCGCGGCGCGAGGCCGCCACCGGAGCGACCAAATCAGCCTTGCCCAGCCTCGTTGGCGAAGAAGCGGAGGCTGGAGGGCTGTCCTTGGGCCAGGCCATCGACATGTTGATTCGGCAGACGCGCAAGATCGCCGGCAGCGATCTCGACGGAGCGGCCGCGGCCTCCGAGCCCTCGGCCGTGCGCGATTTGGTCATGGCGACCGTGCGCTACGCCGAGAGTCGCAAGCAGGCGGCTCTCGACCGATTGGCGAACGGCGACGACCTGAGCCAGGCCGCGATCTTGGAGCTGCAGGAAGAGCTTCAGACCGTCAATCAGATCATCTCGGCCATGAGTCAGATCCTGAACAAGGAAGGCGACATTGCGGAGCAGATCATCCGCAACATTGGTTGACAAGCGCCATGACGACCATCGGCATGATCATCAATCAGGGCCTCTCGGCGGGAGCAGCCGACGAGCTCTCCGTCGGGCCGCCGAAGGCCGGGCCGCACGACGCCGCCGCTCGAATCTACGACCCCCTCGTCAATCCCTTCGTCGAGGATGGCGCCGTCCTGCCGGGTCCGCGGGCCACGACGCCGCAGGCTCTCTTCGAGCAGCTGGAGGGCGGACTCCTCGACGCCGTGCGAGATGCTCTCGACGGCCCCGCGTGGTCGTATCCGTCTCTCGCCGAGCTGTTCGACCGATGGTCGGACGGCGATCCGGCGGGTCGGGCTCCCGTGATCGGAAATCATCATGAGCCGGGAAGCGAAACCTGGTTCGAAGTCGGGCAGCGAACCGGATGGTGGGTCTCGATACCGATGAGTGACCTCGTGGTTCTCGCGCGCGAGGAAGAGCTGCTCCTGAAAGACCCTTCCGTCCCACCGGGCGAGGAGCTGGGCACTCTTGGCCGACCAAAGACCGCCAACCAGGCCGCAGCCCAGGCGATCATGCAGGGGCTCGCAGAGGCGAACGAGGTTCTTCAGCGGGCTTTCTTGGCCGACGCCACGGTAGAGCAGATGGAGGTCCTTCACGCGACTGCGACCCACGCACGACGACTGGAGGTTCACGTGGGTTCCGAGGAAGCGAACGCGGAAGCCGTGGAGGCGGACAACGACCGCGCGCTCGGGGCCGGTCGTCCGTCCGTGGCCGCGCAGATGTTCTGGCTTCATCTGCGGGCCGGCGACAAGGACTTCTCCTTCGGCAACATCCTGCAGATGCTTCCGTTTTCGACGGAGAAGGCAGCGGCCTTTTCCGACGATGACCGAATGGCTCTCCAGATCGCCGCCACGACCGACGAGATGATGGTGAGGCTCCGAGAGGTTGCGCAGAGTCTGGACCTCGACATCTACGACACCGACGCTCGACTCAAGCACGACGCCGCGGCGGCCGTGAGTCGCTTCCAGCGAGACAACGCCATGCACTTCGTCCGCCTGGGCATGATGAGCGGCGCGACGGACTGGCTGTCCGAGCTCACCACGCTGAGCCAGCACCTCATCGACGCAGCTCTCGAGGACCCATCGGTGCTCCGGGATCGACTCGGACCGCCCGAGGTCAAAGAGCCGTGAGTGATGGTCCATCATTCTTCCCGACGGCCGACGCCGCTCTGCTCGACCGCCTCCGACTCAACGCCGATCGGGCAGCCATCGACCCCGGCCGTGCGCCTCGGGTGGTTCGACCGGAGCACCTGGACCTGCCCGCCGACCTCTGGCGTCGGTTCTCCGTGGTCGGATCCGAAGACGAGCTTCGGGTACCGTTTGCGCCGGAGGTGTCCCGGCCCGGAAAGGTCGACGAATGGAGCGCCTTGAATCGAGCGGCCAGCGCCGTCTCCCGACAGACGGAGTGGCGGCCTCCCGTCGAAGTGGAGCGCATGGCCCGACTCCTTCGAGCGTTGGTGACCCTGGCCAGCCATGTCCGCCAGCGACAGGCGGCCGCGAGCTCGGAGCCGCGCGCGAGCCGCTCCCCCGGTTGACGCACGACGAGGCGATGGCGGTCGCGCGACTCGCTCGCCGATACCTGCGGCTGGGGACGGCGCCGGCGGCCCATGTCCTGCTGGAAGGCCTGGTTCGCGTGGCTGCGCAGGAACCGTACGCGTGGCTCGCGCTCGGGCTGGCTCGGGACCGCATGTCGGATGCCGCGGGAGCCGCCGCTGCCTACGGACGGGCGAGCGAACTCTCGCCTCGTGATCCGCGCGCGCCCTTGAACCTGGCCGAGATGTACGCCGTCATCGGTGACCGTCATCGAGCGACCCAGCTCTTGCAGCAGGCGACGGACCTCGCTCGTCGATCGAGCGACCGAGCTCTCCTCCGTCGGGCCGAGGCGTTGTCTCGCCTGATCACACGACCGCAGCGATGACTCTCGACCGCTGGGCATCGTCGCTCGGGCGCCACCCGGACGCGATATTCGCCGTGCTCGTGGGGGCGATCCTCGCCCTGCTGATCGTGCCGCTCCCTCCGGTCGTTCTCGACGTGCTGGTGGCCATGAACCTCGCGTTCGCGACACTCATCCTCGTCGTCGTCTTGCTCGCCGAGCGCCCTTTGGCGCTGTCGACGTTTCCCAGTCTCCTGCTCGTCACGACGCTCTATCGATTGGCTCTCAATGTTTCGACCACCCGGATGATCTTGAGCCGCCAGAGTGGCGGTCAGGTGGTGGAAGCCTTCGGTCGATTCGTGGTCGGCGGAGACGTGATCATCGGGCTGGTCGTATTCTTGGTCGTCACGCTCGTCCAGCTGCTCGTCATCGGCAAGGGGGCGGGGCGGGTGGCCGAGGTCGGGGCGCGCTTCACGCTCGACGCACTGCCCGGACGCCAGATGACGATCGATGCCTCGGTGCGATCGGGCGCGCTGACCGAAGCCGAAGCCGAGGCTCGACGGCGGGATCTACAGCGCGAATCCCAGTTTCATGGGGCCATGGACGGCGCCATGAAGTTCGTGAAGGGTGATGCGGTCGCCGGATTGGTGATCACCGGGCTCAATCTCGGGGCGGGCATGACGCTCGGTGTGCTCCGGCACGGTGCCACATTCGAAGAAGCGGTGGAGCGGTACGCCGTGCTGACGGTGGGTGATGGACTCGTGTCCCAGCTACCGGCTCTGGTCATCACACTGGCGGCCGGAGTCTTGGCGACCCGGGTGGCGACCGATGGCCCGCGAGGCGACCTCGGACCGGCCCTCGGTCGAGAGCTCCTGGGGCAGCCGAAGGCGCTGGCGATCACCGCTGCCTTCTGTTTCGGGCTGGCGGTGGTTCCCGGCGTTCCCGCGGCTCCGTTCATCGTGTTGGCGGCCGCTCTCGGAGCCGGTGCCTTTCTGCACGGCCGACCGGCGCCGGCCCGCCAGACCCGAGAGGCCTTGGAACAGCGGGTGGAGACCGCGCGGGTTCAGCGTGCCGAGGTGGATCACCTCGCGCCGGCGGTGGCGGAACTGGCGCTCGAGATCGAAGCGGCGCTCGCGGAAGCGCTCGAAATCGACTCGGCTCGCCCGGCAACATCGGAGCTGGTCGGTGACCTGCTGCCCCAGCTCCGGAATGCCATCTTCCGCGAGACGGGAGTGCGGGTGCCGGGGATCGCGATTCGTCCACGTGCCCCCGGGCTGGCTCCCGGGCAAATGGTGGTTCGCCTGCGGGAGGTCCCGGCACGTCGCGCAGTGCTGAACCCAGAGCGGATGCTGGTCGCCGAACCGCCCCTGCGCCTGCAGCGATTGGGCATCGCCGCCGAGCCCATCGACCACCCCGTCCATGGAGCCACGGTGAGTTCGGTCCATGCCGCCGACCACGACGCTCTGGTGGACGCTGGCTGTACGTGCTGGACCCTGGGTGGCATCGTGGCTCTCCACTTGGCTCGAGTCATTCGTGATCACCTGGATGCGTTCGTCGGTCTTCATGAGACCAACCAGATGCTCGAAGGCTTGCGACAGCTGTACCCGACGCTCGTCGACGATGTCGTGCCGGAAGCGATCACGACCGCCGAACTCGCCGAGGTCCTCAAGCGGCTCGTGACTGAACGCGTCCCCATTCGCGACCTCAAGACGATCTTGGATACGGTCTCGTCGCTACGACACCAAGACCTGGGCATCGACGGCCGGGCTGACCGCGTACGGGTCGCGTTGTCGGCACAGATCGTCCATCAGTGTTCGAACGGGATGGACGTTCTGGGGGCCGTGCTCGTGGGGGAGGATCTCGAGGAACGGCTGCGCTCGCTCTTCGACGGATCGGATCCGCGAGCGGTTGAGGTCGGTAGTCGGGTCGTCACGTGCGTCGCCGAGTCCATGAAGCCTCTGAACGAAGCCGGGGCTCGAGCGGTGCTCCTCACGAGCGCCGACGTTCGTCGGCCGCTATGGCGGCTGCTTCAGCCGTCCATCCCCGAACTTGCGGTACTCTCCTATCCCGAGCTGCCACCGCGGCTCTCCGTCCAACCTGTTGCGCGTCTTACCCTCGACGATCTCAAACTGGCGGCGGAGCCTCCTCCGATGCTGGAGTCGGCCAACGCGAGCTAATGATGAAGATGGCCAGTGCCGCGAGCACGAAAGACACGAGGCGAGCGTGCAGCACGGCGTTGAGCGCGGGGAGCGATGACCATCCCACGGTGACGGCTGCGCCGGTGATCATCCCCGCGAGGACGCCGGCGCCCGTCGTCCTCTTCCAGTGGAGTGTGAAGAGAACCGCCGGGCCGAAGGATGAACCGAGCCCACTCCAGGCGTAGCTGACGAGCTGGAAGATGAGTTTTCCGCTGGTCAGGGCGAGCACGAAGCCTCCGAAACCCAGCAGCAGAGTGACCATGCGGCTGAGCGCCACCAGGCGTCGAGCGTCGAGCTTCAGACCCAGTCCACGGTGAAGCAGATCTTCGGCCACGGCCGAGGTACCGACGAGCAGCTGGCTGTCCGCGGTACTCATCATCGCGGCGATGGCCCCGGAGATGAAGATACCCGCGAGCCACCCGGGCAACAGATCGATCGCCATCAGCGGCATCAGCTGCTCGGGGTCGGGCGACGCCGGGTCGGGGATGTTCGGAACGTCGTACAGACGTGCTCCGACGAGCCCGATCACCATTGCTCCAGTGAAAGCCGGAATGGCCCACGCCATCGCAACTCGACGGGCGGTGCGGATCGATTCCGGCCGACCGATCGACATGAAGCGCGTAATCGTGTGGGGCTGACCGGTGTAGCCGAAGCCCCAGCTCAGACCGCTGACGACGGCGGCGACCGCCGCGCCTCCGGTGGCGCCGCCGGACCAGGACCACACGGTGCTCGAGGGCTCGAACAGGGTGGCCTCCGGCCGGTGACTCAGTTCATACAGTCCGACTACCGGGAGGATGACCAAGGTGCCGATCATGATGAAGGCCTGCAGGAGGTCGGTCCACGCCACGGCGACGAATCCACCGAGCATCGTGTAGGCCACGATGATCGTGGCCCCGATCACGACACCCCAAAGCGGTTCGATGTCGAAGGTCTGTTTGAGCACCGTGCCGGCGCCGCTGAACTGGGCTGCGAGATAGAACGCGTAGAAGAAGATGATGATCAGCGTAGCCACGATGCGGATCGCGTTGGCCTGGTCCCCGAAGCGCCGAGCGAAGTATTCGGGAAGCGTCAGGGCACCCAGCCGCTCCGTTTCCCGTCGGAGACCTTCGGCCACCGTCCACCATGCCAATGCGATACCGCAGACGCATCCGAGCGCGGTCCAGGTCTCGACGAGTCCCACCGTCGCCGCGGCTGCGGGAAGGCCCAAGAGGAGCCACGCCGACTCGCCGCTCGCGCGCTCGGAAAAGGTGGCAACCCAAACGTTCAGGCGTCGACCGGCCAAGAGAAAGTCTTCTTGCGTCTGGGTCAGACGGTAGGTGATGGCCCCGGCTACCAGGACGATGACCAGGTAAACGATGAATCCGACGACGATGGCGTTCACGATGGGCGCTCGCGTTCGGCGCTACTGGCAGCGCGCCTCAGAGTCCATGGGTAGTTGTAGTGGGCCTGGTTGATGCGCCGTGTTAGGCAGCCTGCATGCCCAGGACGGAGTGGACTGGAACAGAGGACTATATCTCGTCCGAGGAGTTGAGCCGCATCGTCAACGTCGCGCTGCTCCTGGAACGTCCGCTTCTCGTCAAAGGAGAGCCGGGGACGGGAAAGACGTTGCTCGCCGAGTCGGTCGCATCCGGCTTGGGGCTGGAGTTGATCACGTGGCACGTCAAGAGCACGACCAAGGCGAAAGACGGACTGTACGTCTACGACACCGTTCAGCGGCTCTACGACAGTCGATTCCACGACCACGACGTGTCCGACATCCGACAGTACATCCGCCTGGGACCGCTCGGTCGGGCCTTTTCGGCCGACCAGCAGGTCGTGCTTCTGATCGACGAAGTCGACAAGGCCGACCTCGAGTTTCCGAACGACCTTCTGCACGAGCTGGACGCGATGCGCTTCGTGATTTCGGAAACCGCGGAGGAGGTCGTGGCCAGGCATCGCCCGGCGGTGATCATCACGTCGAACTCGGAGAAGGAGCTGCCCGACGCATTCCTGCGTCGAGCCATCTTCCACTACATCGAGTTCCCTGGTCGTGACCTCATGGCCGAGATCGTGCAGACGCACTATCCCGACCTTCCGGCCAAGCTCTTGAATTCCGCTCTCGACGCCTTCTATCGGCTGCGTGAAGTCGACGGGGTGCGGAAGCGGCCGTCCACCAGTGAACTGATCGACTGGATGGGGGCCCTCTTGGCCCACGGCGTGACCCCCGAGTCACTGGACCGGGAAGTCCCCTTCTTGGGGGTGCTTCTGAAGCGGGAGCAGGATGTCGAGACGACGATCCGCCGTCTCGCGTCCGAGGGGCGTCGGCGGCGATGACGCAGGCGCTCCTTCCCTTCGCTGCACTATTCTATGGCCTGCGCGAAGCGGGGTTGCGCGTCGTACCCGCGGACTGGCTCGGGCTCATGGAAGCTCTCCATCGAGGCGCCGTCGCTCCGTCTTTGACCGATTTCTACCGGGTGAGCCGGGCGCTCCTCGTGAAGAACGAAGCCCACTTCGATACCTTCGACGAGGTCTTTCTGGCGGTGTCCGGCGAGGGAGAGATGCCGGCCGCCGAGCTGGCCGAGGTCCTCGAATGGTTGCGTCATGCCGCGGAGCCCAGCTGGACCTCCGAGCAGCTCGCCGGCCTGGAGGAGCTTCCGCTCGAAGAACTCCGTCGCCGATTCGAAGACCGTCTCGAGGAGCAGACGGAGCGCCACGACGGCGGTCCTCGCTGGATCGGAACCGGAGGAACTTCGCCTTTCGGGCACGGAGGCGCGCACCCTTCCGGTCTCCGGATCGGCGGGCCCGGCGGCGGTCGTTCGGCCGTGCAGATCGCCGGGGCCCGTCACTTTCGGAGCTACCGAAACGACCGGATCCTCGACGACCGGAGCATCGCGGTGGCCCTGAAGCGCCTGCGAAAGCTGACCAAGCGCCACGAAGAGCTCGAGCTCGACATCGACGGCACCATCGACGAGACGTGCCGAAACGCCGGCGAGCTGTCGCTCGAGTTCGCTCCGCCCCGCAAGAACGAAGCGCGAGTGCTCCTCTTGATGGACGTCGGGGGGAGCATGGACCCCTACGCGGACCTCGTCGACCGTCTCTTCTCCGCGGCCCACGGACTTCAGCACTGGAAAAGTTTCGAGGCTTTCGCCTTCCACAATTGCGTGTACGAGCAGCTCGATGCGGCCCGACCCGATGCCGACGCCATCGCGACCGCCGACCTTCTGGCCAGTTGGCCGGCCAGCTCCTTCTTGATCGTCGTGGGCGATGCATCGATGGCTCCCACCGAGCTCATCGATG
>CAYYOT010000075.1:0-20903 GCA_964473255.1 uncultured Myxococcales bacterium
GTGAAAATCCATTCCGCATTTCGCCGGGCGGCCGACGAGAAGGAACGACCCACGGTCGTGCTAGCCCACACCGTGAAGGGCTACGGCATGGGGCCGGCCGGCGAAGGCCTCAACATCGCCCATCAGCAAAAAAAGCTCGACCTCGAGCAGGTGCGACACTTCCGCGATCGCTTCGACATCCCGGTCACCGATGCCCAGCTCGACAACGGCATCCCCTTCATCAAGTTTCTGAAGGGCAGCCCCGAGCTGGAATACATCGAAGAGCATCGCGCCCGGCTGGGAGGCTCGCTCCCCAAGCGAACGCCGCGGTCAGAGAAGCTGCCGGTTCCCGGCGACGACCTAGCCGCGGAGTTCGTGGCCGGGTCCAAGCGACAGGTATCGACGACCGGTGCGTTCGGTCGCGTGATGAGCAAACTTCTTCGCGACAAAGAGCTCGGCCCTCGTATCGTCCCCATCATCCCCGACGAAGCACGCACCTTCGGGATGGAGGGCCTGTTTCGTCAGATCGGCATCTACAATCCCTTGGGGCAGCAATATGAACCGGTCGATTCTTCCGGCCTCATGTACTACCGCGAGGCGACGGACGGCCAGCTCCTCCAGGAGGGCATCACCGAGGCCGGCGCCATGAGCTCCTTCATTGCCGCGGCTACGTCGTACGCATCGACGGGGAAGACGATGATCCCTTTCTACGTCTTCTACTCCATGTTCGGATTTCAGCGGGTCGGCGATCTGGCCTGGGCCGCGGCCGACCAGCGGTCGCGCGGGTTCCTGATCGGCGGCACCGCGGGTCGAACGACGCTAAACGGGGAAGGTCTTCAGCACGAAGATGGGCACAGTCACGTATTGGCATCGGTGATACCGACGCTGAGGGCTTACGACCCGAGTTTTGCCGGCGAGCTTGCGCTGATCATCCGTGAAGGTCTGCGTCGCATGCTCGAAGAAGATGAGGACGTATTCTACTACCTGACGGTCGGAAACGAGCCCTACGAGCAGCTTCCGCTGCCGGCCGATGCCGAAGCTGGTGTCCTGAAAGGCATGTACAAGCTGCGCGCGTCGTCGGGGGAGGCATCTCGAGGCAACGTCCAGTTGCTGGGGAGCGGTTCGATCATCAACTCGGTGCTCGAGGCGCAAGAAATCCTCGAGCGTGACTACGATGTCCAGGCGCATGTGTGGTCGGTGACCAGCTACACTGAGCTTCGGAAGGAAGCGCTCGATGTGGAGCGCTTCAACATGTTCCACCCCGAAGAGGCGCCGCGGTCGCCGTACGTCACCCAGTGTCTGGGGCCGGATGCGGGGGTTGTCGTCGCGGCCAGCGACTACATGAAAGCTCTCCCCGACGGTTTGGCCAAGTGGATCGATGCGCCCTTGGTCGCACTGGGGACCGACGGATTCGGACGCAGTGAAACGCGAGAGGCGCTACGCGACTTCTTCGAGGTAGATTCACGGCACGTCGTTTGGGGTGCGCTGTCCGCCTTGTTCCGGCGGAACGAGATCGATGGCGAGGTGCTCCGTCGGGCCCGTCAGCAGCTCGAGATCGACAGCGACAAGCGCAACCCGATGCACACCTGAGGAAGCAAGGACGAGGACTGGACCATGGCCACGGAAATCAAACTCCCCGAGCTCGGTGAAGGGACGGAATCAGGAGATGTCGTTCGCGTCATGGTCGCGGTGGGCGACGTGATCGATGCCTCCCAGCCCGTGATCGAGCTGGAATCCGACAAGGCGTCGCTGGAGGTCCCGTCGGGCGCGGCGGGCAAGGTCGTATCCGTTCTCGTGTCGGTGGGCGACACGGTCTCCGTCGGCCAGCCCATTTTGCGCATCGACGCCGACGCGGCGAGCGGGCAAGAGACCGAAGGCGCGGAGGCTCAGCCCTCGCCCACGGCCGCTGCCGCGGGGTCGGCTCCGGCCGAGTCCGCTGCGCACCCGGAAGGCTCGTCCACGTCGGCTCCGACCGCGTCTGGCGGGCGCCACGAGATGAAGCTGCCCAACCTCGGGGAAGGGGCCGAAGAAGGGGACGTCGTCAGTCTGCTGGTCGCGGTGGGCGACGCGATTCAGAGCGGCCAGTCGATCATCGAAGTCGAGTCCGACAAGGCGTCGGTCGAAATTCCCGCCGACGCCAGTGGTACGGTCCTCGAGATAGCGGTTTCGCCCGGCGATACCGTAACGGCCGGTCAAACGGTGCTGATCTTGGACCCGGGGTCGGTGAGCGACGCGCGAGCAAACGAAGCGACTCCGGAGCCCTCCGCTAGCGAACCGCCTCCGCCCGAGCGGTCAGCCCAGCCCGAATCCGTGGCGTCCGCGCCGGAGCCTTCATCTGCCGATGGGCCACTGTTCGCGTCGCCTTCGGTTCGCGGCTTCGCTCGAGAGCGAGGGGTCGACCTGCACCAGGTACCGGGGAGTGGTCCGGCCGGTCGAATCAGCAAGGAGGATGTCGAAGCTTTCATCGCCGAAGGGTCCAGACCATCGGCGGCCACTCCCGCTGCGGCTACGAGGGGATCGGAGGCGGTCGCGAAGGCCGTCGAACCTTCGACCGGCGACCGGCGAGAGAAGATGCCGGCCATTCGGCGAACGATCGCCGATCGCATGACCGTCGCCTGGCAGACGATTCCTCACGTCACTCTGTATCGGGAGGCGGACGCCACCGAACTGGAGGCCGTTCGTCAGCGATTCAAGGCCCGAGCCCAAGACCGCGGCGCGAAGCTCACGGTGACGGCCCTGCTCGTAAAGATCTGTGCTTCGGTGCTCAAGCGCTTTCCCGCGGCGAACGCCAGTGTCGACATGACCAGCCACGAGGTCGTCCATCACGACGACATCCACATTGGGGTGGCGGCCGACACGGATCGGGGCCTGGTGGTTCCGGTCCTTCGTGAAGTCGAGCGCCGAGGTGTATACGACATCGCGAGCGCCCTGCAGGATTTGGCGGCCAAGGCTCGTGACGGCAAGCTGAGCCGGGCGGAGATGCAGGGAGCGACTTTCTCGGTGTCCAATCTCGGCGGATTGGGCATCGGCTTCTTCACGCCGATCATCAATCCGCCCGAAGTTGCGATCCTCGGGGTGGGGCGCGCGAAGAAGGACGCTGAGCAGCGGCTGCAGATGCCGCTTTCCTTATCCATCGATCATCGTATGCTGGATGGAGCAGATGGCGCGCGGTTTCTCGATGCCATCGTAGAGGCCATCGAGGATCCGATGTCGATGATCATGGAAGGATGAACCCGTGAATCCACGAACCCCAACGTTGCTGATGTCTGCGGTGCTGCTCGTGGGCGGCGGAATGCTGGCCTACGGTCAGGCCCGGACGGTCCGGCAGGCTTCGATACAACCTCCATCCAAACCGAGTTCAGCCATGAATCGCCTCGAACGAGGCGAGTACCTCGCGCACCACGTAGCTCAGTGCGTCCAATGCCACAGCCCGCGCGATGCTCGCGGTAATCTGGTGGAGGGGAAGTACTTCTGGGGAGCCCTGATTCCGACGGAAGCGCCCTTTCGGCAGGTTTGGGCCTTCCGAGCGCCGCCGCTCGCCGGCTTGGTGGGCTACGGCGCATCGGGGCTGGTCGAACTCCTGACCACCGGGCGGAGTCCCAACGGTCGCTATCCGCTGCCGCCCATGCCGAGCTTCCGACTCACTCGTGGAGATGCGGAAGCGATCGCAGCGTACCTCGAGTCGCTCCCGCCACCCCAGAACTGATCGTTAGAACGGCTTGTAGAGAGCCAGCCACGAGGCGACGGCGATCAGCACGACCGCGGTACCGACCCACATGGGCTTCAGGTCGGGCATGCGCCGGACGGGAACCACGAGGAGTCCCAGCCCTAGCCACAGGACGAGCTTCGCGTACATCCAGCCGGGGAAGTTGGCTCCGATGCCGATCTTGGCCGCAAGTCCAAAGCCTGCAACCAGCAACACCAGCATCGCGGTTCCGTGCAGCGCGACCAGCAGTCGGCGCAGACCGCCCGAGGGGCCCATGATCAGTCCTCCCAGGGAGACCGCCATGGTCGCCATCGCGATCACGTGAAGCAGTCGATAGAAATCGTAGGACACGGAGAGTCTCAGGCCAGACGCCGCGTCCCGAGTCAACGGAAGCGGATCAAACGCGCTGGAGCATTCGGTCCAGGCGGCGGATCAACATGTCGGGATTGAAGGGCTTCTTGACGAAGTCGTCGGCCCCCAAGGCGAACGCTTCCATCACGTTCTCATCTTGCTGGTTGGCCGAAATGATGACTCGTTTGGGTGGGTGGGGATGGTCCTTCAGCTCCCGGAGGAGCTTCAAACCGCTGATGCCGGGCATGTTGACGTCCAAAAGGATGATGTCGAAGTCATCAGACTTCAGTCGTTGCTCGGCCTCGGCTCCGTCCTCCGCCTCGACCAGTTCGTAGCCGCTTCGGCTCAGGTGGTGGCAGAGGATCCGACGCACGACGTGGTCGTCTTCGGCGACGAGAACCCGAGGCCGGCGAGCGTCGTTCTCCCCGGTTCGAGGCCGCTCGATCAGGTGCTTGACCAGCTGGGTGATGACGATATTGGCCGTGGGCAACTCGAGGACGCCCATGCCTTCGCCGTGCAGACTCACTCCATCGAGTGTGTTCTCCAGCCAAAGCGCGGGGACCTCGGAGCGCAGAACGAGGGAGAGATTGGGATTCGATTCGTAGGAACGATCGACGATCAAGAGGTCGGGAAGGACCAGGTGCCAAACGCTCAATAGGTCGGGCAGGGTATCGAAACTCTGTACTTCGAAGCCAGCCTCGGCCAGCGGCGAGGTGACCAGAGACCGCGCGCCATGGTCGGGACACAGCGCATGAATGCGGCGCGGACGCTTGTCGACGGGAGGGGGCGGAGGACCGAGTTCGCCGACCGCTTGGGCCGACAAGTCCTGAGCGTATCGGCGGAGGATGTCGGTCTGGGTGAGGATGCCGACGACGAAGCCATGCTCGACGACCGGCAGGGCCAGCACTCGACAGCTGAGCATGAGGGCAATGGCCATGGGAAGCGGGCAGTCGGGCAGAACCGTAACCGGCTCGTGGGTCATGATGTCCCTCGCCATGCCTTCACGCAGAGCCGCTTCGAAATCGTCGCGCGACTGGGTGCGATCCGGCAGTGCCGAGGACAACTCGCGGTCACTGATCATTCCCACGAGCTGACCGTCTTCATCGCACACCGGCACTTGGTGGATCCTTTGGCTGACGATCAGATCGAGGACGCTCACCAGCGGTGCGTCGAGGCTCACCGTCGTGGGTCGCGGCGTCATCAGATCTTGCGCCTGCAGCATGGGCGTAGCGTCGCTCAAAAACACCGATTGGGAAAGCTCGGTTTCACGAGCTCGCGAAGGGGTTGCGGCATCACGCGCGGTAGAGGCGCCGAATGTTGGGAACGAGGTACTCACGGAAGGCTCGTTCGAGCTCGAATTTGGGCGAGAAGCCCCAGTCCGCTCGTGCCGCCTGGTCGTCGACGTCCGCCGGCCAGGTATCGACGATGCCCTGCCGCTTGGGATCCGGCGAGAACGAGATGTCGGCGTCGGGAAATGCATGTCGCACCAGGTCTGCGAATTCGAGCGCAGTTGGGCTGAAACTCATGACGTTGTAGACCGGCTGCGAGAGCTCACCCGCCTCGGCATCCAGCAGTTTCAAGAGACTGTCGATGGCATCGGGCATGACCATGAAGGGGATTCGGGTGTCCTCGCGTACAAAACACGCGTAGGGCTCGCCTCGAGCCGCGGCATGCAGCATTTCTGGCGCGAAGTCCGAAGTGCCTCCGTGCGGGACGGTGAAGGCACTGATCAGTCCGGGGAAGCGCAACGCCCGGAAGTCGACACCCACGCGGTCTGGCTCGGCCGCCAGTTGACGGTAGTGTCGCGTGTAATAGCGGCCCAGATGCTCGCAATAGAGCTTGTTGCACCCGTACATGGTCGTCGGGAGATTGAAGTCGAGCTCCGGCACGCGGCGCGTAGCGTCCTTGGTGGCGAGGTCGGGCAGACCGTAGACCGCGATCGAACTCGGAAAGAGGAAGCGGACCGGCCGGCCATGCCAGCGGGATTGCTCCACCCCCAGCTTCATGAGGTTGAGCGTGCCCTGAACGTTCACCTCATGCGCGGTCTCCGGCGTGAATTCGGCCCGCGTGGAGAGCAGCGCTGCCAAGTGGAAGATGGCGTGGATCTCGAACTCACTGACCAGCCGTTCGAGCAATCGTTTGTCCAGGATGTCGCCGACGATACGCTCGCGACACTTCCGACCGAGCGCATCGTCGATCTCGCGGATATCGAGAGCGAGGACGTCGTAGTCGCCTCGGTCGGCGAGTCGTTCGATCAGGCCGGTCCCGATTTCTCCCCCGGCCCCCGTCACCAAAATGGCTCTGCGGCGTGACAAGCGTCCGACCGTATGCGCGGCATCGGCAGGTCGGTCAACAGTTTGATCTGTCGGCGCGGCCCGTACGAACTCGATCTCCGCATCCCTCTCGGCCGGCCCAGCGAAGGGTCTGACGTGGAGCGTTACGACGTTGCCGTCGTTGGTGCGGGTTTCGGAGGACTCGGAGCGGCTTTGTCCGCCTCCGAGGCGGGCGCTCGAACGGTGCTCTTCGAAGCCTTGAACTACCCCGGTGGCTGCGCCTCGACCTTCCGCCGGTCCGGCCACCGATTCGAGGCCGGCGCAACGCTCTTCTCGGGGTTCGGGCCGGGCCAGCTGTTTCACGATTGGATGGCTCGCCACGGTCTCGCAGTGGAGATCGACTTTCTCGACCCCGTCGTAGAGATGCGCACGCCAGATTGGCGGCTCGCGATTCCGCCCGACCGGGACGAGTGGCTGAAGCGTATCCTGCAGCTCCCGCGGACCTCGGCGTCCGCCGTGCGCCGCCTGGCTGACGTCCAGGAGCGGGTGGCCGACGTCTTGTGGGACCTCCTTGGCGACCCGGAGCGTCTCCCGCCCCTGAGTTCCTCCAGTGTGCTGGAGCATGCCAAGAAGGCGCCCAAGTACGCGGGCCTCCTTCCGTATGTCGGCCGTCCACTGGGACCGCTGCTGCAGGCTTGGGGCCTCGAGCGAGAAAGCCCCGCCTGGACGTACCTCGACGCCCTCTGTCAGATAACGATTCAGTGTGAAGCTTCGGTTGCAGAAACGCCTTTTGCTTTGGGGACCATGGACTACTACTTTCGGGGAACGGGTCACGTTCGAGGCGGGATCGGCCGGCTCGCCTGGGCCCTAGTGGAAGCGATCCGTGCGTTGGGTCAAGAGGTTCGGCTTGCCCGGCGCGTCCGTCACGTGCGCCGGAAGGACGGGGGTTGGTTCGTTCAGACGCGGGACGGCGAGATCTTTGCCGAACGTCTCTTGCTGAATCTGCTTCCCGACGATGCCGCACAGTTGCTGGGACGGCCTCTCGGGGGCCGCCTGGGCTGGCTATCGAGTCGCGTATCTCGAAGCTGGGGAGCGGCGATGGTCTATTTCGCAGCTCCGGCGCCGCCGGGTGCCGGTCCGGGAGCGCGCCACTTCGAGCTGGTTGCGGACTCGAGAAAGCCTCTCGTCGAAGGCAATCACGTCTTCTGTTCCATCAGCGGGGAGGACGACGGCGACCGGGCTCCCGGTGGAGAGCGAACGGTGACCGTGTCTACGCATGTGCCCATCGACCGACACGACGGCGGTGCGTGCCCTCACATCGCCGAAGTGCACGAGCGGATGAGGACGACTCTGCAAGACCTGTTGCCGGAGTGGTGGGAACGACGCACGCTGGACATGACGGCCTCCCCCCGAACGTTCGAACGGTTTACCGGCCGGCAGCGCGGTTACGTGGGTGGGGTTCCGCGTCGGGCCGGGGTCGGGCACTATCTCGATCTCTTCCCGCGCACGATCGCGCACCGGGCTTGGTTGATCGGAGACTCGGTCTTTCCCGGGCAGAGTACGCTGGCCACGGCCTTGGGCGGCCACCGTGCGGCACGGGCCGCGCTTCGACACTGATCAATCGCTGCCGGTCGAGGTTCCGGTCGATTCTTCGAGTCGTCGGAGCGATTCCTCCAGCCGGCGCTCGAGCTCAGGGTCGGGCTCGCCTTCCGCGGCCTCCAGCTCCTCGACCTCGGGAGACGCATCGGGCTCCTGCGGGATCACGGCGGGGGCGGGCTTCGGAGCGGGTCGAGGCGTGGCCCGAGTTGGAGGACGACGCTTCTGCTTCGGGCGGGGCGCAGACCTCCCCGCCTCGGCTCCGGGCTCGTGGTCGGGCTCGGGGTCGGGTTCGGCTTCATTCGTGGGGGCTGCTCTCTTCTTCGGCGGCGGCCGGGCATCGGGCACGGGGTCGGTGGCATCGGGCCACGTACCGGCGTCGACGGTCGGAGCCGCCGAGGGCGCGGGCCGAGGAACGAGCCCCGTCTTCCAGGCTCCGACGGCAGCCAGACCCCCCACCAGGGCAAAGAGCAGCCACAGCCAGCGCGGTCGCCCACCCTTCCGCGACGGGGTCGTCGGGCCGAAGTCGGTGAACTCCGATGGATCCCCCAGGACCAGCGCGGGCTCCGAGTCGAAGCCGTCGCCGTCGAGCTCCCCGGCCGAGTATCCGGGCGCCGAAACCTGGGGGTCGAGAAGCCCGGTCTGGCGGATCGCTTCGACCACCTTCTTTCCGCTGCTCGGCCTGTCCTTCGGCTCCTTCTCCAGCAGGCGCAGCGTCAGGTCTCTCAAGCCGGGATGAACATCGACCGGCTTGAGAGGCCGAGCCGTGACGTGCTTGTGCGCGAGCTCTCGGGCATCCCCCCCGAAAGGCAGCTTGCCGGTGAGCATCGCGTACATGATGACCCCCAGCGAGTAGAGGTCGGAGGGGGGTCCGACCGCTCCTCCAGAAACCTGCTCCGGAGACATGTAGGCGGGCGTCCCGAAGAACATGCCTTGAGCCGTGAGCTGCGTGGACATCGAGGCGTCCGGCTCCACGAGACCGACCAGTCCAAAGTCCAGGATCTTCACGAGTTCGTCGTCGTGCTCGCCCGCGATCAACATGATGTTCTGCGGCTTCAGGTCGCGATGGATGAATCCTTTTCCATGAGCGTGGTCCAAGGCGGACGCAATCTGGGTTACGAGCCGGGCGATTCGGGTCGGCTCCATCGCACCTCTCGCGCGGAGCTCGGTCGATAGCGTGGGACCGCGAATGAACTCCAAGACCATATACAAGAGCCCGGGCTCCGTGATTCCAAAGTCCACCACCGAGACGATGTTGGGATGGGCGAGTCGGGACATGACCTTGGCTTCGCGAAGAAATCGTCGCGAAAGCGTCGAGTCGGACGCCATCTCGCCATTGAGTACTTTGAGCGCATAGGATTGCTCGAGGTGGACGTGGGTCCCGCGATAAACCGTCGCCATGCCTCCGGAACCGATGGTCTCGATGACTCTGTATTTATCGAGTGTCTGACCGACCAAGGGCGAGACGTCCCGCTCCTCGAGGCGGTGACCGTCCAGGCCGCAGTGGTCTTGCCGTCGGAGGTAAGTTGCTCCGCAGCTCGGACAGACGAGCATCGGTTCGCCACTACCATGGTTTGACGAGCCCGACAGGATCCATGATCGGGGACACGTCGACGTGCGAGTCGACCTTGGTGGCTAGATCAGCTCGGTGACGATCTCCGGGTCGCCCTTCATGGTCCGGTGAACCGGGCAGCGATCGGCGATCTCGAGCAGCCGTGCTCGCTGAGTGTCGTCGAGGTCGCCCTCGATTCGGATCCGCTTCGTGATCCGTTGAGACAGCCTGCTCTTGGCACCGTCGGCCTGATCCGCGTCGCGCTTGTGGATACGTTCGTGGCGAAGCTCGACCTCGACGTGGTCGAGCGGCCACGCCTTTCGCTGAGCGTACATTTTCATCGTCATCGAGGTGCAGGCTCCGAGCGAGGCGAGGAGCAGCTCACTGGGGGTGGCCCCGGTGTCGGTTCCTCCGACGCTCCGGGGCTCGTCGGCGCGGACCACATGTCCGCGGACCTCGATGCGTTGAGCGAATCCGGGCAGGGACTGGACGCTGACGTACTCCGACTTGGGTTCGGGCCGGGACGGTGGCTCGTTCAGGTACCGACCGGCCCAGGAAGAGATCACGTCGGCCGCGTACTGGGAGTCGGCGGGGCGGGTGAGGAGGTGGTCGGCGTCGTCAAGGCTCACGAAACTCTTCGGATGCTTCGCGCTATCGAAGAGCTCTCGAGCATGCTCGATGGAAACCAGCTCGTCGTGAGGCGAATGGAGAAGGAGTAGCGCCCGTTTCATACGCCGCACACGCTCGGTGAGGCGCTGGTCGTCGAGGTCGTCCAGCAACTGCTTCTTGATCCGAAAGCGACGCCCCGCGAGCTCGACTTCGGCTTCACCTTGGCTTCGGATTTCATCCAGGCTCCCGCCAAGAAGATGCGTCAGGTGGTCGGGAGTGCTCGGAGCGGCGATCGCAACGACGGCCTTCACCGACTCGATGTCCGGAGCGGCGGACAGAACGGCGGCTCCGCCCAGACTGTGGCCCACGAGAAGCTGAGGGGCCTTGCCCGCTTCGGCCAACGCCCGGGCCGCGGCCCGAAGGTCATCGACATTCGAGCTGAAGTTGGTGTTTGCGAAGTCGCCCTCCGAGTTTCCCAGGCCGGTGAAGTCGAACCGTAGGACGCTGAATCCGCGGTCGACCAGGCCGCGGCTGATCCGGGTAGCGGCCGCGAGATCCTTGGAGCAGGTGAAGCAGTGGGCGAACAGGACCGTTCCCCGAACGGCGTCGAGCGGTTCTTCGAGGCGACCGGATAGGGTCTGGCCTTCGTCGTTGATGAAGTCGAAGCGGGTTCGCAGCATGGCGGCCAGAGCCTGCCAGACGTCGACGTCAAAAGCAGCCAGCGGGCGGATGGCGCTAGAAAATGCCTCGCAGGAAGGCGGTCGCTTCGATCGGGCACTCGAAGAAGTCGAAGGTGGTGCAGTTGTCGATCAGCTCGGTGTTCCAGGAGATCAAGAAGCGGTCCATGTACAGGCAATCCGCATCGTCCTGTCCGGCATAGACCGAGAGGAGAGTGGTTTCGTCCAGGTCGACGGGCTCCAGCTCGACCCCCTCCATCTCGAAGATGAACGGCTCGCCGGGGTTCAACGCCAGGCGCGTGGCGACGGCTCGTCCGGAGCGCGGGAAATAGGGGCCATCGAAGCACTCGAGGCCATCTTCGTTACAGTCGAGATAGATCAGCATGCAGTGGCTGCAGGTGGCGAAGTTGCCGTTGGCCCCGGTGCCGAGGTCCGCGATCTCGCCCTCGATCGAGAGCAGCGGGTCGGCGGCCACGTATACGTCGATGCTGGCGTTGTTCGTGACTTGCCCCTGGATGGGGCTGATGTAGAGGCCGAAGTTCACCACCGGGGTACCTACATTGGCCTGCAGTACGTAGTTGCTGAGCGTTCCTCGCTCGATGAAGTCGTCGACCACTCGGCAGGGGCCGGAATAGCCCCCCGACCCATTCCCGCCTTCGACGTCGCCCTGAACCTCGGGAACTTCGGAGCAGGCGGCGACCGCCACGGTGGCTCCCAGCAAGCAAAGTCGATTCACAGGCAAACTCCGATCGCACTCACGCCATCATCAAGGTTTGGTCGATTGTCCAAGGGGTAGGCAGGCTCGCATTGTCCGCCGTTGGTGCACTCGTTGAGCACAACGCCTTCGACCGTGACCAGGCACACTTCACGGCATCGGGCGTTGCCCAGGGCGTCCGGGACGCAGGCCAAACCCGCGCTACAGACCTCGCTGCCGTCGTCGGTGAATCCGTCGACGCAGATGTCGCCGAGCTGGGCCCGCCCTCGCTGCACCAGTGGCCCGTCGACATAGCACCCGAACGTGGCGCCTCCGTCGTCGAACCTCGTGCCAAAGGTGTGGTTCGCTACGCACCGCTCTTCTTCCCCGCACGTCCGGACGATCGGGTGACAGGGCACGCTGCAGAAGAAAGGCTCCGATGCATCGAAGCAGATCGAATTCTGAGGGCAGTCTCGGTACGTCTGGCAGGCTGGGGTGCAGACGAGCAGGTCGGTCAGGCAGATGAAACCGTCGGCACACAGCGGGGCCGATGCGTCGGGGTCGCACGGCTCCAAAGAACTGCCGCTGCAAACGCTCGTCGCGCTGCACTGGGGGTCCTGGCAATCGATGAGTCCGTCGTCGATATCGTCCATCCCGTAGGCGCAGGCTCGGTCCGTCGATTCGAGGAAGACCGGCGAGTCGCAGGCGTTCAAGAGGCCGACCACCGCGAGCACGAGCGGGCTAGAAACGGACGGTCGCACGGCAGGAAGCTCCTTTCTCCCAAGGACCGCAGCTGACCAGGGGAAGTGATGCCATCGAAGACTTCTCTGGGGTGCCGGCGGCGTAGATCGCCAGCAGTACGGCACCCGTGACCGCGAGACCGCTGCCGATGGCGATGCCGACCAGAGCTCCGTCACGCTGGCTCGCGATACTGTCGACGTTCCCGCAAGCAACCCCTTGTTCCGCCGCATCTTCGCAGTCACCGAGAGCCGAGTCCCGGTCGAAGAAATAGACCAGCGAGCCCACCAGTCCGGCGACGCCTATGCTGCTCACGGTGGCTCCGCTCACCAGCAGGGTGCGGTTTCGGGTCCGGGGCGTCGGTGCGACCACCGTCCCGCTGGCGACGGGGGGCGGGGCGGGCACCGGGGCGGGAGCGGCTGCCTCGGCCACGACGGGTACCAAGGAGACGACCAGCGATGCCTGCTGGCGTCCCACGACCTCGACCACTCGACGCTCCGATTCGTATCCGTCGGCATCGATCGATACCTCGTGCGTACCGATGTTGAGAGGAATGGGGCGACGAGGACTCTCGATCCGTCGACCTTCGATGATGATTCGCGGTTCGGCCTCGTAGGGCCGGACTTCGATGCGCAGGGTCCCGACGTATCGCTCCGCGCGGGCAATGAGCTGCTCTACGTCGGCCTGCAGCCGTTGAGGCAGGGGGTCCACGTCGCTGGCCAGCGATTCGGTCAACGCTTCGATGCACTCGGTGTAGCGACTCAGCTCGAAGTACGCTTTGCCGATGCCCCTCAACACCCGAGCCGTGGGCCGGATGTCATAGGCTTGGCGAAAGAGCGTGAGAGCCTCGTCGTACTCGCCGGCCGAGAACTCGGAAACCGCGTCCTCCACCAACGACCGGTATTCTTCTTCGGCGTCTCCTTGGGCGTACAGGGGACGGGCGACGGCGAGACTGCTCAGCACCATCAGCCAAAAACAACCTCTGGCTGGGGAAAGGACAGACATCCCTTCCGTTCAATCATGGATCCGAGCTGGCGCGAACCGGCGTCGGATCAGAAGTCGTCTTCCGACAGTCCACCCGACCGTGAGCGACGTCGACTCGGCGGACGTGACGGCGCTTCCCTTTCTTCCGTGGGCTCGGGCACGGCGGACGGCCGGGCGCCGCCGGTATCGATGGGGACGGGAGTGCGCTTCTGCACGGACGGCGTGGTGCCTGCCGGCGCGAGCTTGGGTGTTTCCTTCCGTCCGACTCCGTCGTCGGTCGTTTTCGGGAGTGCACTCGGCGCGCTCTTCGAGGGGCGCCGCGAACGGCGTGATGGAGCTCGCGCACGCGTGGGGGCCGGCTCCTCGGTACGAGGTTTCGGCGGTTGGCCGGACTCCGTCTCTTTCGGAGTCGCCCCGAGGCCGGCGCCCGAAGAGTCGTCCCGAGGGCCGGACTCGGCCTCCGGAGAGGCAGGCGACGGCGTCGTGACTGGCGTGACGACGGTCGCAGCTCGCTCAGGCAAGGCCCGCATTCCCAGCACGACGGCGCCCGCCGCGAGGAGCAGCCCGGCTGCAAGCGCGACGCGTGGAACCCATGGACGCGCGGATGCGGACTCGGAAGGGGCGGAAGAGCCGGCCATGGTGGCGAGTTCCTTGGAGTTGACTGTGGAGAGCTCGGAGGAAACGAGCTCGAGCGCCTCCCTCATTTCTTCGGAGGTCTTGAAGCGCCGCTCTCGGTCCTTCTGTAGGGCCCGAGAAACGACACCGACGAGGGCCGGGCTCAAGTCTGGCGATAGATCCTGGATCTCCACCGGCTCCGTTTGCAGGATGGCCACGATCAGCGAGGCGTAGCTCTCGGCATAGAAGGGCTTCTGACCGCTGAGGGCTTCGTACAGGATCACACCCACCGAATACAGGTCGGCACGATGGTCGACCGCTTCTCGGGCTTGAAGCTGTTCGGGCGACATGTAGTACGGCGTTCCCATGATCGTACCCGACTGGGTGAGGCCGAGGGATTCGACGTCTTCACTGTATTTGGCGATCCCGAAGTCCAAGAGCTTGGGCACGGCTTCGTTCGAGTGAGGCATCCGGGCCAAGAAGATGTTGGCCGGCTTGATGTCGCGGTGGATGATCCCATGACCATGCGCGAAGGCGAGGGCGTCGAGGATCGGACCCAGGATGTCGATGATCCTCTGCGGCTCGAGGGGCGCCTCACGATGGATGAGCTTGGAAAGAGGCTCTCCGTCCATCAGCTCCATGACCATGAACAGGTGGCCGTCGGACTGACCGGCGTCGAAGACCTGAACCACGTTCGGGTGCTCGATTGCGCTCGCCGCGCGTGCCTCGCGCAGGAAACGAACTGCCATGTCCTCGTCGGTTCCCGACTTCTCGGGTACGAGTTTGATGGCGACGCGGCGACCCGTTAATTTGTTGCGCGCCGCATAGACGGCCCCCATCCCGCCCTGTCCGAGCTTCTCTCCCAGCTCGTATTTGTCGCGGAGGCTGTTCACGAGTCGACCTTCCCACGAGGCCTGACCGGCTTCAACCAAAGGTGTCGCCGCGAAAGAGGCTATCGCGGCAGCCCAGAGCCCGAGCCGCGGTGGGCCCGAGCTTCGATGAAACGCCACGACGAGCCCGACCCACGCGAGGTGAGCTCGAGGTGAACGCTGTCACTCCTCGAGGGCACCAGGTCTTCGATGCTCTCGACGGGTTCGCCACGGGCGACGAAGAGGTCGACCACTGATTCGACCGTATCCTCATCGGTCCGTCGAACTTCGATGTTGTGGGCGAAGACGCCGAACCATCCCGGACGAAACAGCTGCGCGGCGACCATGCGTTTCGATTCACGGAGATCGATACCGCGCGGGCCCTGAAAACTCGGGTCCACGTTGGCGAAGACGTCGCCCAAGTCTTTGGCGCGCGCACCCTGGATACCGGCCTCGATCTGCGCCCGCACGATGGCTTCCGGCGATCGCTGGTCTTCACAGCCGAGAGTACCGGCCAGGACGAAGATAACAATGCAAGCTCGCACGGGGCTCATCCTATCGATCGTTGGTGTCGCACGCACCGCCCCGATTTCGTCATCGCGTGCCCGGAGCACACCGGGCCGGTCGCCATCAGGACTGACGGTAGACCGGAATCGTGTCGAGCGCCTGTTGGGCACGCTGCGCCAGACTGCTGCCGGGAGCCAGGTCCAGAACCTGCAGTAGGTACTGGTAGGCGGAGGTCGGTTGCTTACCGTTCAAGCGGAGGAGGCCCAAAGCCAGATAGAGGGTGGCCAGGGAGTGACGGTCGGTTTGGTGCAACGGGATGGCCTGTCGGAGGAGGTGATTCGCGGCCGCTCTGTTCCCTTTGTCGTTTAGATACCCGGCGAGCTGCACGGTCTCGCCCACCGGAAGGTTTTTGAGGCCCCGCGGGCCCACCTGCATCGCGATGTCGACTGCGTCGTTCTTTCGGCCGGCTTCGAGCGCGTCGCGGAGCAGGCCTGTCGGGTTACCGACGGGCCGAAAGTTCACTCCGGACACCGGAGCGGCGCGGCCTGCTCGGTCGGTCTTCGAGGTCCATCGCGAGCCGCGCCGTTCTTTCACCCAGGCGAGACCCAATCCTGCGATGAAGCCACCGATGTGCGCGCCGTGGGCCACCGAGCCGCCCACGCCGAGCAGAAAGGGAAACAGGTTGTCGAGGATGAGGTAGATACCGAGGACGACGCGCGCCGGAATCAAGAACACGTTCAAGATGAAGGGAAAGAGGAAGATGAAGACCTTCACCTGGTTTCGTGGAAACAGCAGGAAGTAAAAACCGAGCACGCCGGAAATCGCGCCCGACGCTCCCACCAATGGAATCAGTGAACCGCCGGAGAACATCGAAAAGACCAAGGTCGCAGCGATTCCCGAGCCGATGTACGAGAGCAGGTAGCGAACGCGCCCGAGGTAGTGTTCGACGTTGTCCCCGTAGATCCATAGGAAGAGCATATTGCCGGCGAGATGGGCGAATCCTCCGTGGAGGAACATGGAAGAGAAGAGGTCGGATAGCTGTGGGGCTCCGGGCTTGTAGCCGTTTTGAAAGACGAACAGGTCGTACAGGCTTCGCGGGGGCTGACCCAGGACGTGGAGGTAGTCGCCGTATCCCGGGCTCCCGGCCCCAGCCGCTTGGTTCATCAAGGGCCAGCTGACCAGCGCGAAGATCGCAACGTTGGCTGCGATCAGACTCCAGTTCACGTAGGCCTTGAATCCCGGTGGATTCGGCGTGTCGCCGATCGGCAGGAACACGCCGCGACGACAAGCGTGTCGCAGTGGCCACGTCAAGCCGAAGCCCACGACGAGGCCTAGGTTGTCGGCCGTCGCCTTCACCGCATCCGCCTGCTAGGAATTTCGTCCAATGCCGCTGTGGGCCGCCGCTCTCCTGGAAGTGGCGCTGATCGCTGCTTCGGGCCTGCTTTGGCGCCGGTCCGGTCCACTGTCGGCGGTCGCTTGGCTGTGCGCCGTCGCCGTCGTTGCGGTACCCTGGCTTCTCCCTTTCGATCTCCGGTTCTGGCGGGCTTTCCTCGCGGTTTTCTCTCTCATTCCCGTCTTCAAGCTCGTCGAGATGTCCGTCGACCCCGTCGACCGGTCGGCGAGGTTTCGGGTCTGGCAAGTTCTGTCGATCTTCGATGCCCGGAAGGTCGTCGCCATGCGGCCCCGGTTCGACCTGAACATCGGCGTCCGAATCCTCATCCAGGTCGCCGTTCTTGCCCTCGGCCTGCTCGTGGTGCGCGGAGCCGCTTCCGCGCCGGGCGTGGCGGGGCTGGCGTTGCGCTGGGCAGGGGGAATCCTAGTGGTTTCGGGGATGGTGCAGTCGATCGCAGCAAGCGTCCGTTTGGCCTACGCCGCGGTCGGCTTGCGGGTGCCGGTCTTGTTCGACTGGCCGCTGACCGCGGCCAGCGTCACCGAGTTTTGGGGTCGCCGATGGAACCGCACGGTCGGCGGGTGGATGAGACGCCACTGCTTCGACCCGGCGGCGCGCCGTGGGCGGGCCCGGATGGGGATCCTGCTGGCGTTCACGGTGAGCGCCGCCTTTCATGCCGCCCTGGTCGCCCCCGCGCTCGGAGCACGCGGATCACTTTTGATGATCGGATTCTTCACCCTCCAGGCACCAATAGTGTGGGTAGATCGTGTGCTTCGCGAGCGCCCACTGCTCCGTCGAGGCTGGCTCTACGTGGCGATGGGGGCCACCGCCCCTCTCTTTGTCGAGCCTTTCCTCGAGGTCCTCGGGCTCTGAGCCCGCGGGTATACCTGTATTTGACCGCTTTTTTTATCCACGGGCAAGGAGGGGTCGCGGTTCGAATAGGTGAAGGGGACGAGGAGGAGACCGGAGTCATGGTGACTGCCAAGAACGAATCCAGGGAAGACCGAAGCCTCGTGCAGGGGACGGCGCCCCAGTTTCCTCCGCGCGGGACCGCCCGATTCATGGAGAAGCTCCTTCGTCTGCGGCGAGCGGGCCGCCTCTCCGCCTCGGATTGGCAGCGGCTCCTCGGCGAGCACCTCCTACACTTCAAGGCGCGTGCCCGAAAGCTGCCCGCTCTCCTCCTTCCGGGAGGAGAAAAGGACTCGGACTCGGTGGAAGGTGCCGGCAATGAGGCCTTCGTGTTCTTCGACAAGGTCGAGCGCCCTCGTTTCAATGGAAAGACAGCCTTCACCGACGTCATCGACCGTCTTCAGAACTGCGTGGGGTACCTCTACTATTGGCGGGGTTCCGCATTGTTCGTGTACCTCCGGTGGGCGGGGGGGTCGGAGATCAACGAGCGATTCAAGTTCATCACGAGCGTCCGCAAGTGTCTTCGCCGGGGGGAGGGCACGACGTTCCGGGAACTGCGCCGTCCGGACCGCGAAAACCTGTGGGCCTTGAGCGAGTGGGGAGACGAAGCATGGACGAAGCGCCGGCCGGATCGACTGGGTGCGCTGCAATTCGAGGTCAACGGAGCACGAGGGCAGGGCCTGGTACGCCGGGTCTTGGAAGCTGCAGACCAGCCGCTCACCAAGAGCGAGATCGTTTCCGCCTTGCTCGCGAGGCTCGGATTCAGTTCCGGCCGCGCCGACACCCGGGTGGAGCCAGTCGTCGAGCCGGAGCCCCTGGGAGCGGAGGAGGTCGAAGCGCGCGTCCGAGAGTTCTACCAAGCTCTCAGCCCGGAGGAACGGGAGCTCTTGCTGGCCCGCGGCTGGGCCGCGCACGGGAAGGGAACCGTACCCTTTCGACAGGTGGCGAAGAAGCTCGGGCGTTTGGGGCCGGGGAGTTACAGCAACATGGAGAGGACCGTGCTCGACATCTTCCGCGAGCGCTTCGATGAACCGGGGGAGCAAGAAGTGGCAAGCGCCGCTCTCTTGAGGGTCCTCCAGGAGGATGCCAGGTCCCGGCTCTAACCGGATCCCGCACGAGGTTGTCATGAATGTCTTCGGATTCAACAGAACAGGTTTCGTGGATCGGCAGGAGCGCTATTTCGCCGGCGATTTGGACAAGATCGAACGCACTCGCTTCTTGAACGAGGTCGAACGGTCCCGGCTTCGTCGTCGGCAGTTTCGGGCCGAGTACGAACGTCGGACGAAGGAGCAGGGACTGATGGCGATGTGGACGATCGAGCCCGGCCTATCCGACTGCTTCTCCCCCTCTACGCTCGAGGCGTATGCTGAAGGCCGCTTGCCAGCCGAACTGAAGACGACGGTGGAGGGGCACCTGCCGTGTCCGCTGTGTCAGGTCCAGTTGTCGGCGATCCAAGAGGCGAAGAATGTTCCGGTCGTCAGTTCGCCGTGGGAAGCACTGTGGGCAGGGTTCATCGACCTGGTCGCTCGACCGTCGGTCGTGGCCTTGTCGGCCGCGCTCTGTTTCGCCGCAATCATGGCCGTCGGCGTGATTCAGCTGCATGCTCCGGGGACGGACTCCGGGTCGTCGGACTGGGTGGCGAAGTTCCGAAGCATCGTCGGCGATGTCGAGGTCTCTCCGAGCGAGCCCATCTATCGGACCGTGGGCGACAACCTGGCTACGGTAGGTTTGTATGCCGTCACCTCGGAAGGACGTCGGATGGAGGTCGAGCCCGGGGAGCGGCTGCCCGCGGATGCGCGCCTACAAATTCGCGGCGTGAACGACGACCTCGACCACAGTCGCTTCTTTGCCGTGCTGAGTATCAGCGAGACCGGCGAGATTCTTTGGCATCTTCCCGCGTGGGACGGACCGATTCCTCCCAGCATGATCGAGTTGCCCGCGGGAGCCGACCCCGCGGTCGAGTCGGAAGGCAGCGTGTTCGAGGAGCGGCAACCGACGCTCGAGCAAGGTTCCTATCGGGTCGTCGTTCTACTGAGTCAGCAGAGCGCCAACGTCAAACGCGTGCAGGACTACGTGGAGCAGAACAAGTCTCTGTTGCTGGATACCGAAGAGAAGAAGTTTCCGCTGCTCGGCCGGTCGGCAACGGCGTCATTCCTCGACGTGATCATTCCCTGAACTCCTCCCCGGGCCCTCGGTCCACCCAGAATGACGGGTGCGCCGACCGCCGAATCCGACGAGCGTGGTTGCATCTACCGGGTCGCAGGCGCTAGTCGACTCGCCGTGTCGGGCTCGCCTTCTCCGGACGTCTTCCCTGACGAAGACGTCCTCGACGGTCACCTGTTCGGCCCTCTGAATCGGTGCTTCGGCTGCTCGCCCGGGCATCCGCACGGCATGCGGCTGCGTTTCCGGCGGCTGGGGGACGCGGTGCGAACTTCGTACGTACCCACCGATGCCGAGCAAGGTCCGCTGGGCGTGATGCATGGCGGCCTGGTGAGTACGTTCGCCGACGAGGTCGCGGCCTGGGCGGTCATCCTTCGGACCGGGCGGTTCGGCTTTACCACGACCTTTTCCGGGCGCTTCCGGAGCCCGATTCGCGTGAGTGAGCCGATCGTTGGAACGGGCCGGGTCGTGTCGGAGAATCGTCGGCTGCTCAAAGTCGAGGTGACGGTGGAGCAGGGTGAGCGGCTCTGCTTTACCTCCACGTTCGGCTTTGCGCTCCTGACCGAGGCGCAGGCCGAAGAGCTGATGGGGCGTCCGATTCCCGAAGAATGGAAGCGCTTCGCGCGACCCGGCGGAATCGGTCGGAGTCTTTAGGGTTTGTGCGCCGCGCCGATTTTCCTCAAAGCTCCTTGACGGTGCCCCCGTGGTTGTTAATGGTCCGCCGCGCGGGCTGGCAGCCACACCCCATGGGTGGCTAGGGCCCGAGAATAAATAAAGTGATTACGGGCCCTTGGGGGGTCCAGCAATCGGAGGTTCATGAAATCATGGCAAGTTTTCGTCCGCTGCACGACCGGGTGCTGTTGAAGCGAGTCGAGGCCGAAGAGCGCTCGAAGGGTGGGATCATCATCCCGGATTCCGCCAAGGAAAAGCCGATCGAGGGCGAAGTCATCGCCGTCGGAAACGGCAAGGTCGGCGATGACGGCAAGGTCCGACCGCTCGAAATCAAGGTCGGCGAGAAGGTGCTGTTCGGCAAATACAGCGGCACCGAAATCAAGATCGAAGGCGAAGAGCACGTCATTCTTCGCGAAGACGAGATTCTGGGCGTCCTCGAATAGGTCGTCTCTTTTTTCATTCCAATAGGAGGAACGACAGACATGTCTGCCAAAGAAATCCATTTCGACATGGACGCTCGCCAGGAGATCCTGCGCGGCGTCAACGCGCTGGCCAATGCGGTCAAGGTGACGCTCGGGCCGAAGGGTCGCAACGTCGTCATCGAGAAGAGCTTCGGCGCCCC
>CAYYOT010000076.1:0-20589 GCA_964473255.1 uncultured Myxococcales bacterium
GCCCGGTTGAGGTAGACAACGAGACCCCACTCTTTGGACAGTTATTGGGCAAAAAATGGACAATTCTGCGGCTACCGCGAGAATTCACGCCCACGCGCTATTGCAATAAACCCTCTATGCGATGGGTCGCGGCCGCGCTCCCTGGGCTTGAAAAAGGGGTTTCCTTTGGTAGGAAGCGACCTGTCGGCATAAGGCCCGGCCATGGTTCCGAGCTATGAAGCCTTCATCCGCCCCGTCATCGACGCCCTGTCGGCGAAGTCGCCCTCCACCTACGACGAGCTGGCCAGGACGGTCGCCGCGGAGCTCGACCTGACCGAAGAGCAGACGAGCGAACGCTTTCCCTGGGACGGAACGCGAGTCATCGAAGGCCGGACCCGCAAGGCCACCGAGGCCTTGGCCATCGCCGGCCTGGTGCAGCGAGAAGGCGACCGGGTGCGATTGACCGATGTCGGCCGCACCGCGCGGGCCGACCTACCTCGCGCCATCGACGTTGAGGTGCTGGTGGAGCGCTTCCCCACGTTCGCTGCCTACCGGACCGAGTACCTGCAGCGCCGCGGCGCGTAATCCCGACGCCCTCCGGAAGCACCAGGCCACGCTCTGTAAGGGACTCGGCGGCGAGCGCCGGCCGTAGCCAGGCATGGCGCATGTTCCTCGAGGTCCCTACATCCTCAGCTGGCTGCTCATCCTTTCGTGTTCGGACGGGAAGTCCGAGTCTCGGTCGGAACCGGGGTGCTAGGTCGATCGACTCGGACCACCTCGGCCGTCCGGAGGTCACTTGCGCACGCTCAAGCGAAGATTCGAGACTCTGCCGGTCGCGGCGTCCTCCTCGCGGAGCGCTCGCAGGTACGGCTCCGAGTCAGTAGACTATGATCGATGGATGCGGACTCGCTGATCGTCGACACGAGTCCGAGTGACGCAGATCTCGGCGCACTCGGCGCGGGCCTGACCGAGCACTCGCTAAAATTCATCGAGCAGCGTGGTTTTCGACCCTTGGCCGTCTTCGCCCGCCGCGAAGACGGTCATCTCCGGGGCGGAGTCTCCGGCCTCTGTAACTGGAACTGGCTCCAGATCAACCTCTTGTGGGTCGACCCTGCCGAACGATCGCAGGGTCTGGGAACGAGCTTGCTTCGTCGAATCGAGAAGGAAGCCTACCAGCGCGGATGCCGAAGAGCGCACCTCAACACGTTCGGGTTTCAGGCCCGGCCCTTCTACGAGGGCCACGGCTACCGGGTCTTTGCCGAGCTCAACGACTACCCTCCAGGCTTCACTCGCAGCTTTCTCGAGAAGACGCTGGGCGATGACTAGCGTCTTCCGTCAGCGGGTCGAGTAGCGCAGATGGACTTTCCATCCAGTCGAGGCCGACCCGGGCGAGATCGACTCCGCTGGTGCCGTCGGGCCGTCCAGCCGCTCCCACGAGCCCGGAAGCTTGCTCGGACCGTTGGTCACCCACCCGCGGAGCTCAGCGCCGCTCGCGCCTTCCTCGAACGGGCTGAAGCCCCCCCCGCAATCCGCGAGCACCCGGATGGCGCGAAGGTCTTGGATGTCGCGCAGTTGGCGAGGGGCCCGTTCATTCAGACGCATCGGGTCGATGCGGCAGAGAGTCGGCCCTCAGCGTAGTCCGCAGCGGAATCGCCCGGGTCAGGTGCTCCACGTTGGCGGACAGCTCCAGGACCCGTTCGTGCAGCTGCTGTAGCTGGCCTCGGGTTCCGTCCGCCTGCAGGCAGACGGTGCATTCCACATCTGGAAAGCCCCGAGGCACCTCCTGGGACAGACCCATCGGGCCCCGAAGGTCCAACGTCCCGTCCATGTCGATGCTCAGGCTTTGGATCTCGATGCCCATGGTCGCGGCGGCTACCGCGTAGGTCACGGCCATGCACGATGCTACGGCGCCGAGCAGCAGCTCCTGAGGATTCGGTGCCGCGCCGTGGCCGAGAAGCTCTACCGGTTCGTCCGCATCGAACTCGAATCGACGTGGCTTTTCCGATCCACCCAGGCGCCAGGACTCTACCGACGATCGGGCTGACGTGCCCCCAGTCCACTCGGTCCGAGTCGAAAAGCGGGCGGCCGCTCCCCGAGGGTCGTGCGTGAGGGCCTCGGCGATCTGCTCGAGTCGGTCGATGTCCAGGCCGTTGATGTGTCGTAGTGTTGGCGTTGCAGTCCGCATTCTCGTTTCTCCTTTTCTGTTTCAGCTCCAGCGGGATGCAAGGCGGTCGAGCGTCGCCCCCGCTGGAGGATGAACCCACTCGATGACTTCGCGAACTCGTGGGTGGGTCAGGCCCGAGTTCACGTAGGCGCGCAGCAAGACCTTTTCCTGCTGCGGGATGAAGGCCTCCCACTCTGCGGGCTTCAGCTTCAATCCCCAGTCGGTCAGGGCGATCAGATCCCGTTCGGCTTGACGGCGCTGGGCACCCGCCAGGCCCGACACCAACTCAAGATAGCCTTCGATCCCTTCGCGGCGCTCCGCGTCCGTGCAGGCATCGGCCAGGGCGGCGACGAGCCAGGCGTCCATCCGGGCGTGTTGGCTCTGTTCGAGCCAATGCCCGTGCAAGAGACGCCGAAAGCCAGGTTCCAGCGTGGCGTCGTCCCGAACCATGGCGACGAAGTGGGCCTGCGTCATCCATTCAATGTGCAGCACGTACAGCCCTACCGACAGCGAGGGATGGGACAGAACGTGGGACCGGTGGCTCGCCACGTCCGGATTTCCCGAAGGCCCGGGCGCGTTGGCGCGGTCGTAGGTTTCGACGAAGCGACGGAACAGGGTGATGTGTTTGAGCTCTTCGTTGGCGAAGTTGCTCAGCGCCCCGATCTGCTCCGGCGATGCGGACGGCGCCACCGCTTCCAGGTGCTCGAGCACGAACGGGACGATGGCTTCCTCGACCAGCCCGAATGCACTGAGGTATCCACGAGCGCGCACGTGATTGAGCGCCAAGGCGGCGTCCGCGTCTAGGAAAGTCAGTCCGCTGGCCCCAACCAGCGCCTCCGGCATGAACGGGCGTTCGAAGTCGAAGGTCTCGTCCACGCCGAGCATGTCGTCCAGATTCCAGGCTACCCGGCGGGACCGAGCCCGGGCGCCGGCGTAGTCTTGGCGAAGGTGATCTAGCGCCCTCACGACACGCTCCGGGTGCGCGGCTGCGGTTCGGGCTGCAAGAAGAGGCCCCCCCGCGTGTGGCGGCTGAGTTCCCCCAGGCCCATGAGCTGGGTGATTTGAAGGTCGCGAATCGGCAGCTGCTTCAGAGCAGCCAGGATGGGCCCATCGACGAACCGCTGGAGCGCGGCCTCGTCCTCGAACACGTATAGGCCCAGGGCCGCATCGTTTTCGGGGTCGACGGCCCACAGTTTCCTCCAAAGCCCGGGTTGACCTCTCAGGGTTGGAGCGACCTTGGATCCATGGTCGAGGAAGGCCTCGACCGGCATGTCCAGCTTGTACTGGACGAGAAGTAGGTTCCGTGACTGCGGCGAGTTTGCGTTCGTCATGTATGGGAGGCTAGCGAAGTCCCGGGCGACGAAACTGAGACTTCGCTGAGAAGGCACTGAGAATCGATCATGGTCACAATCGCTGATGCCCTTGCCCACTCCCGGGCCACTTCGTTCGTGGGGCGCGAGCGGGAGCTACAGCAGCTCGATCGTCTCTGGGGCTCCCAGGCCCCTCGGGTAACTTTCGTCTGGGGCATTCCGGGCATCGGAAAGTCCATGCTGCTTCACCGTTGGGTCGACCAGGGCGTCCAGGCAAAGCGCCCCGTTCGCATCATCGATGCACGAGACGTCGAGCCCACCCGGGAAGGCTTCATCTCCGCGTTGACGCCCGGGCCAGGAGATCCTCGTCGAGCGAGTGGGGCCTGGGAGGTGCTCGTCATCGATCACTTCGATGCACTCCGCCTGATCGAAGTCTGGCTGCGAACCGACTGGATCCCGAGTCTGTCCGCCGACGCCAAGCTGGTCGTGGCCGCTACGAGTCCGCCCAGCCATGCCTGGTCCAGCGCAGGCTGGGAGGGCCTCGTAGAGCGCATCGAGGTCGGTCCCCTCCCTCGGGACGATGCCGCGCGTCTGGCCGCACAGGCCGGCGCGGATTCTGCCGTCGCCGAATCGCTGTATGAGACCGTCGGTGGTCACCCCCTGGCCCTAAGGTTGGCCGCACCTCTGTCGCCGAACTCATTTCCGACCTTGCACGCCGAGTCCCCGCTCGACCTGCTGCCCCAGCTAGCGCATCGCTTCCTCGAGGCCCTGCCCGACCCGGCGGATCGCACGCTTCTGGAGTCGGCTTGTCTGGTTCGACGAATCACCGCGCCCGTGCTGAGCCGGATTCTGGAACGCCCCAACGTGGACGAGCAGATCGACCGGCTGCAGAGCATGGCGTTCGTCGGCATGAAACCGGACGGTCTGCGGATTCATGATGCGGTGCGCACCGCAGTGGCGGCCGCAACGAAGGCGATTCAGCCGACACGCTATCAAAAGGAGCGTCGGGCCGCTTTCTCAGCGCTTCGCGACGAGCTGCGGACGGTATCGCGCGAAGGGCTGTGGCGTGTGACCGCCGACCTGATGTACCTGCTCGACAATCCTGGGATCCGGCAGGCGTTCTTCCCGACCTCGGTCTCGGGTACCTACTTCGGCGCAATGCAGGAGCCCGGTCCAATCGAGAAGATCATCTCGGCGCAGGCACCCGATGCGGATCGTGCACCCCTGAGAGCCTGGCTTCGCATCGTCCCGTCGGCCGTCCACGTGGTGCACGACGGGACAGATCGAGATCGGGCATTCTACTGCGTGTTGAGGGGTCGCGACGTGTCTACGGCTCTGCTCGACGAGGATCGGGTGCTGCGAGCTTGGATGCGGGACGCTCGACGTCGGGAGGGCGGAGCAAACGCGGCCCTCTTCGTTCGCATGATGCTGGATCGGGAGCGAGGCGAAGCGTTGGGGGCCACGCAGGCCGCATGCTGGCTTGACGTGAAACGCTTCTACATGGAGATGCGCCCGGGCCTTCGATATGTGTACGCTGGCGGCTACGAACTCCCGGGCATGGGCGTCATGCACCATCTCGGGTTTGGGCCGCTGCCGCCCGATGTGGCTGACGTGATCTTGCCGGTGAGGGCCGGGATCCTCGACATGGGCAGGGGGTCGGTCGAAGGCTGGTTGAGCCGACTTCTGGACGAGGAGTTGGGCGAGGCCCACGACAGCCTGCTCGACCGCGATACCCGGCAAGTGTGCCTACCGGAAGGACGCGTAGACCTGACGCAGCTGGAGTACGGCGTGTTGGACCTGCTTCTCCGGTCGCGTAATAGCGTCGTCCCGACGGCACGAATTTTGGAGGAGGTTTGGGGCCACGGTGCCTCGGCATCCACCAGCAACGTGGTCCAGGCCGTGGTGCGCACGCTTCGAAAGAAGCTTGGGTCCCAGGCCGGGGCTCTGATCGCGGTACGCGGAGTGGGGTACCGATTCGAGTCGGCCTAGGGCTCATTGCATTCTACGACGTCGGCCTCGAGGAGCGTCAGCCTGCGCCTCGGACCGTCGTTCGACAGTCGCTCGCCAAGAGAGTAGAAGCCGTCATGCGTCGCTCACTCCTTCTTGGATGGCTCGCCATGGCACTCATCGCCTGTTCCGATGACGAGTCTTCGAATGGCGGCGGCGTCGGTCGTGATGCAGATTCGACGCAAAGGAGAGATGCGAGCGACCTCGGCGACTCGGGATCCGAAGCGGGTGAAGCGGACTCAGGGCCGAGCGAAGACGCGGGTCTCGAAGACTCTGGCACGGAAGACGCCGGCGGGACTGACTCTGGAAGCGGCCCGGACCGGTGTGCTTCGGGTCTGGTCGACGCCACGGTGTGGGGCCGTGCGTTCGGCCCGACCGTGACCTTTGCGCCGGGAGGCGCCTCGGAGGTCAGCTCCGCGGTGCTCGATCCGGGCGAAGCCGGCGAGCGAAGCTATGTCGCGCGTTTGTCGACCTCGGGCGTGACTTGGTTGGCTAGCGCCTTCGCTGCAGATGCGGGAGCCATGCCGGGGTTCCGAGTCGTCGTTCACGACCCGGCGGAGGACGCAGTCTATGCGGTCTATACCGCACAAGGCGGCCCCACGGAGGTGCGCCTGTACTCCGCGTCGGGGACTCTGTCCGAGACCTTCAGCCAAGGCGGCGCCGCGAACCGCGCCCTCGTCGGCGAACGAGGCAACTTCAACCACATCCTCGTCAAGTACGACCAGGATGGCTCCGTGCTCTGGGCCAGCCGCTTCGGACCCAACGATCCCACGGGCAACCGTGGGAGCAACGTCGAGTCCATCGCACTCTCAGCTGCCCAAGTTCGGGTGACTCTGAACATCAGCGACGGAAACCCATTGGCGCCGGGTTCAGTCGTCTTCGGTCCAGGTGATGCGAATGAGAGCTCGACCCTCCACCCCGACTTCGAGCTCGTCGTCACTGCCACCTTCGATCGCAACACTGGATCCTATGTGACCGGCTCGGCCCGATTCATCGAGGGCGACGAGTACGATGTCGAATCCTTTGTTGCCGGAAACGGAACATCCAATCAGGCCGGAGAGTTCGTAATCGCAGGACGCCAGCGAGGAAACAGCGTTGATCGAGACATTCGCTTGGGTAACGGAAGCTCGATCACTCGAGCATGGCCGGCTGGGATCGTGGTCACCTATGCGCCAACGGGTTCGGTGCGCTGGGTGCGCACCCTTCTCAAGGCCAACACCTTTCAGGCCCCTCGACCGAAAGCCGTCGCCCTGGGGGCCGATGGTTCCGTGGTCGCGGGCTTCGATGCGCAAGGGCCGCTCGACCAACCGCTCGAGGTGCAGTCGAGCGGAGGCGTTTCCACGGAGGTCAACGCAGAGCGGCCGGACACGCTTGTCGTTCGGTGGGACAGCAGCGGTACCGTGGCCTGGACCTATCGCATCAAGCAGAGCACGGAAACGCAGAGCCTCGAGATCCTCCTCGATGAGCCCGCGGGCGTCGCCTACATCTTGGGGCAGGCGACCGTGGAGACGACCTTCGAGGTCGGCACTCCCACCCCCATCTCTTTCGAAGATGTCGGCGGATGGTATCTGCTGAAGCTCGACCTGGTCACGGGCGCTCTCGAATGGGTCGAACAGCTCTTCAACGACCGCATCCCGGTGCTGGGAGCCCCTCAACGCCTGGGTCCTGAAATCCTCCGGCTCCCTTCTTCGGGCGACGAAGTACGGGTCGGTCGGGCCCCGAACAGTCCCATCATCGACCTGGCCTCACCCCGAGGCCAAGGCTACGGATGGATCGACGTCGATCTATCCGGCACGTACGTGGACTGTGGCCGGGTCGTCGATGCCGCTCGGGGCATAACGTTCGATTAGGAGACCAAGGGCCGCATTGTGGCCCTCCCGAATGTTTCTTTGGGGCGACCAGGCTGGGACGGAGGAGGAAAGCGGGAGACGAGATTTGAACTCGCGACTTCAACCTTGGCAAGGTTGCACTCTACCACTGAGTTACTCCCGCAAGGCCGCGGACTCTGGCGCAGGGCCTGAGGGCTGTCAACCGTTTCCCGGGGGGTCGGCCGGCGCGCCTTCGCCGGATGCCGCGGCCGGGGACGCCCCGCGAGGCGGACGGGCGCGCAGGAACGCCAGGACGTAATCGACCGCCGAAACGAGCGCGAGGAGCGCACCGACCCACAGCAGGAATCGCCCGACCAGCAGCAGGTCGATCGACCAACCCCCGAGACTCACGGTCTCGTTCAGGATGAGCGCGGTGATCCCGGCCATCTGAAACGCAGTCTTGCCCTTCCCCAGATCGCGAGCCGCGATCGCCACCCCTTCTCCGATGGCCACCGTGCGAAGCGTTCCCACCACCAGCTCGCGACCCACGATCACAAAGGCGATCCAGGGTGAGACACGGTCCAGCTGGACGAGAAACAACAGCGTACCCAAGACGAGGATCTTATCCGCCAAGGGATCTAGGAACTTCCCGAGCAAGGTGATCATCCCCCACCGTCGCGCGATCATCCCGTCGACGAGATCGGTCAGGGCGGTAACCACGAAGAGAACCGCCGCCCACCTCGACGTGCCGGGATTGACCATCAGAATCATGATGAGAGGCGTGGCAACGATGCGGATCAGCGTTAGCGTGTTGGGCAAATTCAACACGGCCTCAGCCTCCGGCGCCGCGGTCACCAACGACGATCCAGCCGGGTCCGCGACACTCCACCCGCGAAGCCCGGTAGGCCTCATCTTGCCCGGCAACCTCGAGACGCTTCGACCAGGCCAAGAGCGCGGCCGGAGCGACCACGACCGCTTGCCCGGCGGTGAGCGGAACGATCAGCGGAGAGCCGGCGGAACGCAGGAGGGCAGTACCTCGTCCGACCAGGACATCCGGCTGTCCGTCGACGCCCTCCGTGAAGTTCCACTCGCCTTCGAAGCCGACGAGCGCCCCCGGTGCGAAGACGGCATCGCGAACCCCCCGGAGCGCGACCGCCACGCCGACGACCGAAAGCAGAAGGACGACCGGGCCCTCGACCGCCCACCATCCCTGCCCGAAACGATCGGTCACGAAGTCTTTCCGTCCGAGACCGAGGACCAGAGCGTCGTCGCGGATCGCACCCTGCCCTTCCAGCGTCAGCTTGGCCCGAGATCCGGGTCCGGCCACGAAGCCGGGACGCCCCAGGCCCCCTTCGAGGGCCTCCACTTCATCGGGGGTGAGGTGGGAACGGGGCGAGCTGTCGAGGTTGAAGACGAGCTCGGGAGCCGAGGAAAACGCCTTGGGTTCGGTCGTCGGTCCCGCATCACTCTTGGGCGTTCCGGCCGTCGCCAGGCTGCCCGGAATCATAAGCTCGGCGGATGCGGGCAGTCCGGTCTCCTCCGCAGGCTCGGGAATGGGCGGCGGTTGATGATGCTCGACGCGTACTTCCCACGCTGCTTCGTCGCGAAAGAATCGCTGCTCTTCGTCCGGGTCGACCGACTGAAACGGCTGGGCGTCGCGACTCATCGCCTGCTCGGCGAACCCGGAGACCTGGCTGATCAAGTCGGGAACGTGCGTCGGCGCGTCGGTCCCCCGGTGATCGACTTTGTCGGCGAGATTCTCGGCGCCTCCGGCCAAGAAATGACGTCGAGCTTCCTGCAGTGCCCCCCGACGGTAGAGCACCATCCCCAGATAGTTGTGGGCCCGCCGATGCTCGGGATCGACCTCGAGAGCCTGCCGAAACACGGCTTCCGCGGCGGCGAGGTCGCCTTGCCGCAATAGGACCAGCCCCAGGTTGATCTGCAGCGGCAGCTCGTCGGGAAACCGATCGGCCAGGCGTTCGTACACGCCTTTCGCGGCATCGAGGAGGCCAAGCTTGAAATACGAAAGACCCAACAGATTGAGAGCCCGCGGCTCGTCGGGAAGCCGGACGAGGCTCGCCTCCAACACGCGGCGCGCAGCCTCTGGGCGCCCCTCTCGAAGCTCTCGCCCGACAGAGGCCAGCATTCGTGAGTATTCGGCCGGCGTGGGAGCCGATCGGGGGACCCGACTCAAATCCCGCCCTGCCCGCTGTAGTACCGATACATCTGCAGCACGCGACGTACGTACCGCTGGGTTTCGGTGATCTTGGGAACGCGCCCCAGTCGCCGGACACGTTCCGGCCCCGAGTTGTACGCCGCGGCCGTGAGGACGAGGTCGCCATCGAAGCGATTGGCCAAGACGCGAAGGTAGCGCGCGCCGCCGAAGATGCTCTGTCGAGGGTCGAAAGGGTCGTCCACCGACATCGCTTCGGCTGTCGAGTCGATGAGCTGCATGAGGCCCTTGGCGTCGGCGGACGACACCGCCCGAGGGTTGAAGTTCGATTCGACCTTCACCACCGCCTTCAGGAACGCGAAGGGGAGCCGATAGTGGGCCGAAGCTTCGCGGAGGATTGCATCGTAGCGGGGGACATCGACCGGATACAGAACGCGCGTCGCCGCCGGCCGTTGAACATGCATGACGATCGGCCGCTGGCCCCCGAAACCCTCCATGTCCTCGGCGGGTCCGGCGAAGGGCTCGTAGCGTGCATCATCGGGAACATTCGTCAGGTGGAGCACGCCCTCCGCATCGACGTAGCTGTACACGTCGGCTCGAGCCGACCCGGAAAACACGACGCACAGCGCACCGAGGGCGCCGACCACCAGCGGTCGAATCATCGGCGGCATGATGGTAGCAGAGGCCTCGACCAAAGGCAGGTCTTTACCCAGCTCGGCGAGCGATTGTGGCGCTGCGGGCCGAGGCCGCCGCTGTGGACGGCCCCGGCCCTAACGCAGCCAGCCCGGCGGAACGCCCGGTCCCGCCTGGCCCGAAGCGACCCGATCAGATGGTCAACGAACCCGACCGGAGAAGGTATGCCAGCCGCTGGCGCTGCTCCGGTCGGAGCATGGCATGGCTTTCAGCTAGCGCGCCTTTGACCGCGTCCCGGAGCCGCTGGGCCGACTCGAGCCGCAGAGCGAGCCCGGCGTCAGCCTTGGCTTCGTCGAAGGCCTCGCTCTCGAGCGCCTCGGCGAACAGTCCCAACGTCCGTTGGTCGTCGACCGCGGCCTGGGCCCGCTCGGTTTTCAACGTGTTGAGAATCGACGCCAGTTTCCGGATCTGGTCCTCGTCGAGGTCGAGCCGGTGCGCCATGAAGCGCAGCGGACGACGGACGCCGAAGAGCATGCCTCGATGGTCCAATTCATCTCCAAACTTGTTGCGGTGATGGGAGCGACGCCAACCGCTCCCGCAGGATGCGTAATGCATGTTTCCTCCACTCGCCGCGGCTCGTCGCGCGCGGCGGGGCTTGATGAGCGCGGGCACCGTGCCTCGCGCGAGAGTATCGTTGTCGCAACCTGCCTTCCTCGTCCAGCGACAAACGACAACGCGAGGGCGACAGCTGGCCCCTTCGGCTCGACAATGTCGCCTGCTGCGGGCAGGCTCCAGGGCCACCATGCGGATGACCTGTGACGCGCTGGTCGTGGGCAGCGGAATCAGTGCGCTGGCCTACGCACTCGAGGTGAGCCGCCAAGGGCACGACGTCATCATCGTCACCAAGCGCAGCGCCGACGAGGCCAACACGCGCTACGCTCAGGGCGGAATCGCGGCCGTGCTCAGCCCGGAAGATTCCTTCGACGCCCATGTGGAGGACACCCTGCAAGCCGGGGCCGGCTTGTGTCGGCGCGAGGTGGTGGAAATGGTGGTGCGCGAGGCGCCCGCCGCGATCGACCGCCTCATCGCCTACGGCGTTCACTTCGACGCGGCCGAGAACCCGAGCGGATACGACCTCGGTCGTGAAGGTGGCCACAGCCATCGCCGGGTCGCTCACGCTGGCGACGTGACCGGAGCGGAAGTCATGCGCGGCCTGCTCGATGCCCTCTCGAAGCAGCCGAACGTCCGGATATTCGAAAACCACACGGCGGTGGACCTTCTCAGCCAACGGAAGATCGAGTCCACCCGCGTCGGGCCAGCGCACCGGAAGGGCCGAACGCCCAACCGCTGCTGGGGTGCTTACGTCCTCGAAGAAGCGACCGGCGAGGTTCATACCGTGATGGCCAAGGTCGTCATGCTGGCCACCGGGGGTGCCTCGAAGGTGTACCTCTATACCTCGAACCCAGACATCGCGACCGGCGACGGTGTCGCGATGGCGTGGCGGGTGGGCGCGGAAGTCGCCAACATGGAGTTCATCCAGTTCCACCCGACGTGTTTGTTCCACCCTATGGCGAAATCATTTCTGATCTCGGAGGCGCTCCGGGGTGAAGGCGGACGCCTGCGCCGCGCGGACGGCTCGGGCTTCATGGACGCCTATCATCCTCAGGCGGAGCTTGCGCCGCGCGACATCGTCGCCCGCGCCATCGACTCCGAGTTGAAGCGTACCGGTCAGGACTGCGTCTTTTTGGACATGACCCACCTGGACGCCGGCTTTCTCGAGAAGCGCTTTCCCACGATCTTCGAGACCTGCCTCCGCTTCGGCATCGACATGCGAAAGGAGCCGATCCCGGTGGTACCGGCGGCCCACTACGTGTGCGGCGGCGTCCGCTGCGATGCCGACGGACAAACCAGCGTACCTGGCCTCTTCGTCGCGGGGGAGGTCGCCTGCACCGGCATGCACGGCGCCAATCGCCTCGCTTCGAACAGTCTCCTGGAAGGCTCGGTCTTCGGCTACCGCGCCGCCCGCGCGAGCGCTCACTACATCGAAGAACCGGGCGTCGATCAGGACGACGTCAGCGACTGGCGACGCGGTCACGCGGTCCCTTCCGACGAATTGGTGGTCATCACCCACTGCTGGGACGAGATCCGACGCTTCATGTGGAACTTCGTCGGTATCGTTCGCACCGACCGTCGACTGCTGCGCGCTCGACGCCGCATCGAGAACATTCGCGACGAGATTCGTGAGTTCTATTGGAACGCCACCATCTCTCGCGACCTGGTCGAGCTACGGAACATCTGCACCGTGGCGGAGCTGATCGTCGATTGCGCCCTCCAGCGAAAGGAGAGCCGGGGCCTCCACTACACGCTCGACTACCCCGAGCTCTCGACCGGCCATCCCCAAGACACCATCCTGCGGCGCGACGACCTCGTCTGACCCGTCAGGTTCCGGCGAGGAAGTCCGCCTTCGTGAACAGGGCGTCGAGCACCACGTCCTCGCCTTCGAGAGCTTCTCGGCCGCCTTCGGTTCGGTCCACGAGAGCGAATACGCGGCTTACTAGAAAACCCTGATCTCTCACGCGTCGGATGGCCTGGATGGCGGAGCCTCCGGTCGTCACCACGTCTTCGACGACCACCAATTCCGCGTTTGGCGGCAGTCGGGAAGCCCCCTCCAGGTAGCGCCCAGTGCCGTGCCCCTTGGCTTCCTTGCGCACGATGAAAGCGGGGAGCGGTCTTCCGCGCAGGTAGGAGACCACCGAGACGGCGGTGGCGATCGGGTCGGCCCCCAGGGTGAGCCCCCCGAGCGCCGCTACGGTCGCGCTGGAAGCTCGTTCGTAGCGGCACACCTGGTCGAAGAGCGCTGCGCCCACCAGCGCGCTGCCCTCGGCGTCGAGGGTAACCTCCTTACAGTCGATGTAGAAGTTCGACTTCCGACCGGACGCCAGCGTGACCTCCCGCTCCTGGAAAGCCAGGGTCGTCAGCAGCTCGAGGAGACGCCTGCGGGGGTCGGGAGGAATCGGGCCGAGCGAGCCTCCATGACTCGGAATGTCGTGCCGGTCCGTCATGTCGCCCCGGTATATCTGCAGACCGGACCGGGCAAGACCGGCTCACGAAACCCTTGAGGAATCGGGTGCGCTCGTGCTGAGGGGGACCGGGTCCGTCCAAAACCATGAATCTTCATCGTCTTCTTCCCCTGGTCCTCGGTGCACTCGGGCTCGCGTCCTTCGTCGGCTCGACCGGTTGCTCGGATGACGACCCAAGCCTCACCCCCGGCAGCCTCCCGAACGGATTCGTCGGAGTCGCATACACGCAGACGTTCAACGCCTCCGACTTCGAGTCGACACCCGAGTGGTCGATCACCGCAGGGGCCCTTCCCCCGGGACTCGAATTCGCCGAAGAATCAGGCTCCCGAAACACACTCTCCGGGCAGCCGTTGGTCGCCGGAAGCTTCGTGTTCGAGCTCACGGTCGAAGGCGGCGGCGACCGCATCGCGCGCTTCTATCGCCTGACGATCAACGGCGGGATCATCCCCCTCGAGATCTCGACGACCGGTCTTCCGAACGGCCGCGTCGGCCTGAACTACGACGGGTTCATCGCAGCCCGCGGAGGCCGCGGGCCGTACACCTGGACCGCTTCGAACCTCGCGGCAGGACTGTCGATCGGTGAAAACGGTACGCCATCGACCGCCATTCGCGGGATCCCCACCGAGGCGGTCGACCGGGACGTTCTCATCCAGGTGACCGATGCCGATACCAGCACGGCGACCGCGGTCTTGAGGCTGGAGATCTCGAACGGTCCGCCGCCCCTGCAGATCGTGACGACGAGCCTTCCGGGGGCCGTTCGCGGCGTGCCCTACGAAGCAACGGTCACGGCGATGGGCGGCACCGAAACCGACTACGTCTGGTTTGGCGAAACGCTCCCGGAAGGGCTCACCATCGTCGACGGGACCCCATCCGGCACCATCATGGGGACTCCAACCCAGGAGGAAGCCGGCCAGACCGTCGTGGAGATCGCAGTGGCCGACTCCGGGGGCGTGGCCGCTTCTCGCGTGTTCACTCTGACCGTGAGCGATCCCGACCCGGTGTTCATTTCCCAGACCACCATTCCCGACGGAGCCGTCGACGTTGCCTACAGCGAGACGGTGCGTGTCGTCGGCGGTGTCCCACCCTACAGCTGGCGCGTCAGCAGCGGCGCCCTGCCGCCCGACCTCGCACTCTCCGACACTGATTCCGATCGGGTGACCATCTCCGGAACCCCCCGCCAGTCCGGCACGTTCACCTTTGCCCTGGAGGCGAGTGACTCGCTCGATGACTCGGCCGAGGTGACCTACGAACTCTTCATCGTCGCCGGTCTGCTCGAAGTTCCGGACGTCACACCACCGACGGCGACCGCGGGCGAGTTCTACACGACCGAAGTCACCGCCGTGGGCGGCGTGCCTCCGTATACGTGGGCCATCACGTCCGGCGACCTTCCCGCCGGCCTGTCGCTGGTCGACGACGGCTCGGCCCTCGCCACGGTCTCGGGAACACCGCTCCGCCAGGGTACGTTCGACTCCGTCGTTGAAGTCACGGATGACGTTGGAGCGACAGCGGACACCGCCCTCAACTTCGTCGTCGGTCCGGCCCTCCTCCCGCTGCTCATCGAGACGCCTACCCTGGCCGACGCTCGACCTGGGGAAGGAATCATGGCCGACATCGTCGGTGCCGGTGGCACCGGACTCGAGTACGCCTGGCGCATCGCGGACGGAACTCTCCCGCCGGGGATCGTCCTGTCTTCGACGGGAACGCCGTCCACCGTCCTCCTGGGCGTGACCAACGACGCCGGCGACTTCGACTTCACGGTCGAGCTGCAGGATTCCGCCGGGACCACCGCTCAGCAGATGCTGACCATCACGTCCACGACCGCGACGAACTGATCGAGCTACCCGTCCTCGAACAGGTCGAGGACGGTCGAATCCTGCGTCGCCGGTCGCGCCCGGCGCTTCGCCCAGTCTCGAAGCTCTTTGATCCGTTCCTCGTAGGTCGCGTAGAGGGGTACGGTCTGCTGCACCGCGATCTCCAGGTCTTCGTCGGTCAGCTCACGGCCCGCAGCGAACGCTCGATACAGCGCTGCCACCACGACCTGCTCGAGCTCGGCACCCGAGAAGTGTTCGCTCGCATCCGCCACCTCCTCGACGTTGTTCACGGAATCGACGGAGCGTCCCCGCTTCTGCAGATGGATCTTCAAGATCTCCAGGCGCTCCCGAGTACTCGGCAAGTCGACAAAGAAGACCTCGTCGAACCGACCGCGGCGGAGGAGCTCGGGCGGCAGACCCGCCACGTTGTTCGCCGTCGCCACGACGAAGACCTCGGCTTGTTTCTCCGATAGCCAGGTCAAAAACGAGCCGAAGACGCGGGCACCACGGTCATCTCCCTCCACGGCGGTGAAGCCCTTCTCGATCTCGTCGACCCACAGCACGACGGGAGCGAGGCTCTCCGCGATCTTCGTCGCCTGACGGATCGTTGCTTCCGGGGAGGTCCGGACCCCCGAAAACACGGCCGAAAGGTCCAGGCGCAAGAGCGGGAACTTCCAGAGCTCGGCCACCGCCTTCGCCGAGAGTGACTTGCCGCAACCCTGTACGCCGAGCAGGAGGAGGCCCTTGGGGGCGGGCAGCCCAAACTCTCGCGCCGCCGGTCCGAAGGCCTTGGTTCGAGCCGCCAGCCAGCGCTTGAGCTCTCCCAGACCGCCGACGTCGGACAGGCTCTCGCCGAGCTCGTGAAACTCCAGCGCATCGCTGCTGCGAAGCGCCCGCTTCTTCTCATCGATGATCTTGACGAGGTCGTTCTCGCCAAGGCCGCGTTGCAGCACCATTACTTTGCGAAAGACCCGCCCCGCCTCGTCCAAGGTGAGGCCGAGCGCCGACCGAACTGCACGGTCCGCGACGTCGGGGTCGAGCTCCAACCTCTCGGTGTCCGCGACGCGATCGAGGACCCTCCGGAGTTCGGTTGCTCCCGGGAGCGCCAGGTCGATGATCGCCGCATCGCGCTCGAGCTCCGGCGGCAATGCGAGCACCGGAGCCACGATCACCAGCGACTGTCGGCGCGCAACGAGGTCCGGCAGCAGGTCTCGTACTCGCCGAATGACCCCGGGCCGGTCGAGATACGCGTGAAAGTCGAGAAACGTGAAGATGCCGGGCTCGGTCTCGTCGATCAGCCGGGTCAACGCAGACTGCGGGTCGGTTACCTCTTCGGTCTCGCCATTCGTAAAACGAAAGCCTCGAGTCGCACTCCAGATGGCGAATCCCCGCTTGCCCGCGCGCGCCCCGGCCTCGACCAGTTCGAGAGCGCGGTTCTCCTCTTGGGTGACGACGTAGATGAGGGGGTAGCCAGCCCGCACGAGGACCGCCACTTCCTTGGCGACCGGGTCGAGGGCACGCGCCGTCACGGATGCGTTGGTCCCGCTAGGCTCGCAAGCCGCGCTCGACCTGCAGCTGGAACGTCTTGAATCGCTTTTCACCCTCTTCGAGAAACTCGAGCAATCCGTGAGAGTAGTCGTCTCGATCGAAGATCTCGGAGTCGGACGCCATCATCAGCTCGCGAAGACGACGACCCATGTCCAGGACTTGCTGACCGTAGTGCTGGAGGGGGACCAGGGTGGGTTCCAGCAAGAACTCGTCGGGCTCGAAGGCGTCTCCGGCGAAGAACGATATCGTCACGTTCTGGTCGCCCGGCTCGAGAGCAAAGCCGTGCTCACTCTCCGTGAGCAGCGCCGTCTCGAGCTCGCCATCGATGACATACGGCACCGATTTCACGAGCGCCGTCACCAGCGGAAGAACCGGATCCGGACGATGGTTGAGCAGCTCGGAATCGCCCTTCGAGACGACGATGGCGCCATACACTTCCGGCCAGTCGAGCTTGTCCTTGATTTCATCTTTTCGGGCCAGCGCGACGCGGCTGGGTAGAGCCTCCGCGCCGTCATCTGGGTCTCCGAGGTAGACAACGAAGTCGATTTGCAGGTCGGTCATCTCAGCCCCGCGAATTTCCGAAGTAACACAGGCGGTGCCTCATTTGCTACTCGAGTATGGCGGAAGCGACGATGCCGGCGGTTTCACGCAAACGATGGAGCACCCATCCGACCGTGCAAGGACGCCGCAAGATCGCAACCACGTAGTAGTCCTCGGGCAGGGTCGCGATGGCGACGTCGACGTTGCGGTATCGGAGGTGGAGCAGATTCGCGGAGCCGGTCCCTTTGGTGCGCGTCACGTGTTCGACCCGCCGCAATACGGCGCACAGTTCGGCTCCCGCGAGCCGCACCAAGAAGTCGCCCACCGGCATGCTCAACGCCATCGACTTCGGTACGTGATCACGAGCCTGCGACTCTGCTTCCTCCGGGGGCTTCGCTCGCCCGAGGCGACTGATGACGGTCTCTCCTTCATCGTCGCAGACCACGGCCCCCACGGCCCAGGGTACCGACGAGCACAGGCGTTCCAGCGCCTCCTCGATGCTCACGCCTGCCAACTGAGCCCCAGTGCCTCCGCGCGCTGCCGGAGCGTATTCGACGAGCGACCCAGCCTCTGGTCGAGGTCCAACAAGACCACGGTATGCAGCGAGCCGGCGTGCCGTCCGACGCCTTGAATCCAGGCCAATGCCAAGTTCAGCTCGGCGCCAGCATCGCCCTCCGGCGCCGCCGGAAACCCGACTGCGTGTCTGCCCGATCCCGCCTGCAGCAGACGCCCGATCAATCCCTCACACGTCCCCGCGGCTCGGATGGATGCGCCCGGGCCCGGGCTTCCCAGCCCGAAGAGGAACAGGCGGTCGGCGCCCACCCGACCGCCGGTGGGCATCAAGACCGCATCCGACTCCTCCCCCGTAAAGTCGCCGCGGATCAGAAGTCCCGAGATCTGGCCGCAAAGACGCCAGTCGACCGTGCCGGCCACCCCCCGCGGCTGATGGAGACCGCGATACATCGGCAAAACGACGGCATCCGTAGCCAGCGCGTCCAGCCCGCGGAGGTCGCCCGGGCGAATGCACACGTGCGTCATGTGCGCCGCCCGAGACGGTCGAGGATGCCGTTGACGAATGCCCGAGCCTCCGCGGCACCGAAGCGCTTCGCGAGTTCGACCGCCTCGTTGATGACGACGTTACGAGGAACGTCATCGCTGCGATAGAGCAGCTCGAACGCTCCGAGCCGCAGCAGGTTGCGGTCCACGAGGGACATCCGATCGATCCGCCAATGGCGGGACACTCCCTGGATCGCGTCATCGATCGAGCGAAGGTTTTCGGCCACGCCGAGCGCCAGCACCTCGGCGTAGGCCGTCATCTCCTCGGGGACTCGAGTGACTTGAAATGCTGCCTTCTGGAGGGTCGGGTCGGCGTATGCGGGCGGTGGGTCGAGCGGTATCCCGTCGGCCATGGACCCCCAAAAACGCTCGAGGGCCACGCCCGCTTCGTGCCCCGCAACGTCCATCGAGTACAGCACCATGAGCGCGCATTCGCGCGCTCGACTGCGAACGCTGAGCTTCATGGCAGACGCTTTTTGAGGAGCGCCATTTCGAGCGCGGCGGCCGCCGCTTCACTACCCTTGTTTCCCATCTTGGAACCTGCCCGCTCGAGTGCCTGCTCCAGCGTATCGGTCGTCAAGACTCCGAAGCCGACGGGGATGGCAAACTCGGACTGGACGGCTTGAAGCCCCTTGGCCGTCTCCCCGGCGACGTAGTCGAAATGAGGTGTGCCTCCCCGGATGACGCAGCCCAATGCGACCAGACCTGCAAAGCGCCCCGACTGCGCCCACCAACGGAGCGCGAGCGGCAGCTCCCAGCTTCCCGGCACGCGGACCACCTCGATCTCGGAGACTCCGTGAAGCTCGAGATACCCGCGAGCGCCGGACAATAAGTGGTCCGTGATCAAGGCATTGAAGTTGGATACGGCGAGCCCAAAGCGCAGGCCCGTCCCGTCGATTCGGTCGCCACTCATGTCGTCCTCCCCGCCGGGCCGAGAGGTAGCGGAACTCGACCGACGAGATCCAGTCCGTAGGCCTCGAGCCCGACGATGCGATACTCGCGGTTCGATAGCAGGCGAAAGCGGGTCACGCCGAGGGCCTTGAGGATCTGGGCGCCCGTCCCGAACTCGCGGAGGTCGAGCGGGACGCCCACGCGGTCCACCCGGCTCCCAGTTTCGGTGGCCGCCTGCTCCAAGCGGTGCGACATCCCCGAACTCGGACCCTGACGACACAGGTAGATGTACACCCCTCGTCCCTCGCTCGTGATCGCCTGCATCGCGGCTCGCATCTCGGCGCCTCCGCCGCTCAGCGTGAGCCCGAGCAGGTCGGCCGGAAGCTCGATCGACTGCACGCGGATCAAGATCGGTGGCTCGGACGACACGTCGCCTTTGACCACCGCGACGTGCTCCTGCCCGTCGACCTTGCTGCGGAACACCGATACCTGAACCGGTCCCCACCCCGGCGTGGTCAAGTCCACCTGAGCCACCCGATCGATCAGGCTGTCGTGGGCCAAGCGAAACTCGATGAGCTCCGCGATGGAGACGATGCGCAGCCCGTGTTGTTCGGCGAAGACCTCGAGGTCCGGCCGGCGCGCCATCGTGCCGTCCGCGTTCATGATTTCGCAGATGACGCCGGCTGGCTTGAGTCCAGCCAGCGACGCGAGGTCGACCGACCCTTCGGTCTGTCCCGTACGGACGAGCACACCGCCGTTTCGCGCCCGGAGCGGGAACACGTGACCCGGCCGGGCCAGGTCACCGGGCTGGGCCCGATCGCTGACCGCAGTGGCGATGGTGTGCGCGCGGTCCGCGGCGCTGATTCCGGTGGAGATGCCGCTGCGAGCCTCGATGGACACGGTAAAGCCCGTCCCCAGAGCCGACGTGTTGTTCTCGACCATCATGGGCAGCTCGAGGCTGCGGATCTTCGCCTCGGTCAGCGTGAGACACACGAGACCACGACCGTGCGTCGCCATGAAGTTGATCGCCTCGGGCGTGACTCGCTCGGCGGCCATACAGAGGTCACCCTCGTTTTCCCGATCTTCGTCATCGACGAGGATGACCATTCGGCCCCGGGCGATGTCCTCGAGGGCGCCCTGGACGTTCTCGAACGACACGAGCCGGCACTATCCTCGTCGAGCGGCCACGGCAAGCGGCAACGGTCGAGCGTTACGCCTCCCGACGCTGGTCGAGCAGGCCTTCGATGTAACGGGCCAACAGGTCCGCTTCGAGGTTCACCTTCGCGCCGACCGGCCGCTCCCGAAGGACGGTGACATCCCACGTATGGGGAATGATACACGCAGAAAAACCCTTAATATCCCGATCGACGACGGTGAGCGACACGCCGTCGACCGTCACCGAGCCGCGCGGGATCACGAGGCGCAGGACCTCGTTCGGGGCATCGAACCAGATATCGAAGGCATTGTCTCGGGCCTCGACCGAACGGACGGTCCCGACCGCATCGACGTGGACTTGTACGAGATGGCCCCCCAGGCGCGTACACGGAGTGCCGGACCGCTCGAGGTTCAAGGCGTCGCCCACGGCGAGC
>CAYYOT010000077.1:0-20139 GCA_964473255.1 uncultured Myxococcales bacterium
GGACTGACCTTCCGCGATCCATCGCGGAGCGCCCGAGGCCAGGTTGAGCCACGTATCGTCGGTCTCGGTCCACAGCTCCTGGAGGGTTCCGTCGGTTCCCGCCGAGTAGAAAGTTTGCCGCTCCTGATCGCGGCTCTGCACCAGCAGCGAGACCCTCGTCCGGTCACGCCAGATCACCCGCGCCAGATATGGATATCGGTCGCGGTCCCAGGCGATCTCGGTGGGCTGCGCACCAGCTCGAGCCTCGATGACGGCCAGCCGGACGTCGACGTTGTTCTTGCCCGGACGCGGGTAGGTGAAGACGTGAGCGGCGCGTTCGGGATGCGCGGGGTCGGCCAAGGTCATGCGCTCGACGGCGGTTGCGTCGCTCAGCTGAAAGGCGATCCACGTTCCGTCCGGGGACCACCAGTAGCCCTCCATGCGCCCCATTTCCTCCTGAGCAACGAACTCGGCCACACCCCGCGGCCGGTCTTTCGTGCCGTCATTGGTCAGAGGTACGACCTTGGTGGCGATGACGGCACCGCTTTCCGTCCACGGCGCGAGCTCCGCCATGTGGAGATTGTGGTCGAGCACGAAGGCCAGGGCTTGACCGTCGGGCCGGAGCCGGGGGGCCAGCAGCACACCGCGCGGCAGATCGATCCGCCCCCAGATGCCCGCCGGCCGGTCGAAGAGATACAGGTCGCCGGACAGCTTGAGGACGATGCGCTGCTCGTCTCGCGAAAGACTGAAGGACGTGAAGCCCGAGGTGCGGATCCGCTGGCGCTCCCGGCGAGCGCGCTCTTCCGCGGACACCGACTCGGTGCTACCTCCGAGCAGCTCGTTGGCGGACAGTAGGCGCGCTTCTTCCCCGGTCGACAAACGCAGCGACCACAGGTCCGATGAGTCGTCGTCGGCGGAGGTTCGCAGAAACAGCACGGTGTCGCCGTCCGAAAGCGGCTGCACCGCGAAGGGACGACCCAACGAATAGCCGTCGGTCTCAGCGATTTCTTCCAAAGATAGCTGCGAAGGTGAGGTCGGCCGTTTTGCTTGGGCACACATGGCGGTAAGCTCGAGCGATAGGACGGCGAAGAACGCGACTCGTCGCACGAGGCTGCATAGCACCATTGAATCGAAGAGGCACAGTTGGACGGCAAAGCTAGCAGATCATGGCTTCATCGGCGGCTGACTGGCCCTCAGGGTGAGGCCGACTGGCAGCGGGTCTTCTCGGCCGCCGTCGAGCAACTCTCGGACCAACCGGTGCGTCGACTCATGCCTCGCGACCGCGTGGAGGCCCTCATCGTCGAGCTGCGTCAGGCGGACCGAAGCAGGGCGGTGGGGCGCTCGGTGGCCGCGGCCATCCGAGCTTCGGTCGCGGCGGGGCGCGAAGATGAGGATCCCGTAGAGCGTTTTTTTGATCGCGAGTCCGAGGCGGCACTCGTTCGGATCGCGCGCGCCCCCGGGATGGTCGACGAGCGGTTCGTTCGCCACCTGTTCCGCCAGCCGGCCGTCCATGAGCTCTTCACCGACACGTTGTCCCGAAGCTTGAGTGAGTTTTCGACCATCGTGCCCAAGACCATCATCTCTTTGCTCCCGGGCTTCTCCAGCCGACTCTCCCGGCTCGGTGGCGTCGCGTCGCGTCTCGTCGAAGAGATCGAGGCTCGTCTCGAGCCCGAGATTCGCAGGTTCGTCCAAACCAGTACGCGACGGGCCCTCGATCGGGCAGCCGACTTCGCCGTCGACCACATGGAGGACCAAGTGGCCCGGGACTCGCGTGAGAGCTTTCTCCGCTTCGTACTCTCGTCGAAGGGGGAGGAACTGTGTCGCCCGATGAGCGACGGCGTCCTCGACGACGTCGACCGGCTTGCGGTGGCGCTCGCCGAATTCTGGGCCACGTCGGAGGTCGTGGACGATGAGCTGCGTCGCGCTCTCGATCGGCTGTACGAGCAACTCGGCGACCGACCGATGCGCGACGTGCTCGAGCAACCGGCGGGCCACGTAGCGTGGCCGACGGAGGCCTGGGCGGCCGCCACTTGGCCGTTGGTCAAGGCGGTCCTCGAAACCCCCGCCGTCGAGGCGTGGCTCGAGGAGCTTTCGCGAGAGCTGTTGGCTCTCGATCCCCGGGACACCGAAGGGTCGGGCGAAAGATGAGCGCTTGAGAGGGTCCGGCCAACCGTGCTAGCGGCCGGGGCCAAATGAAGCTGGGTAGCCTGCGTGCCGACACCCGCGATGGCCGTCTGGTGGTCGTTCGTCGCGACAACTCGACTTTCACCGCGGCCGACGACATCGCGCCTCACCTGCAGGCCGCGCTCGACCGGTGGGAGGAGCTGGCCCCCGAGCTGCGACGGCGGTTCGACGACCTGGAAGAGGGACGCATCGCCGGCCACCCGGTCGAACTCGAGGCTTTCGCGTCGCCGCTTCCGCGCGCGTACGAATGGATCGATGGTTCGGCGTTTCTGAACCACGTGATCTTGGTGAGAAAGGCTCGAAACGCCGAGCCTCCCCCGACCCTCGAGACCGAGCCGCTGATCTACCAAGGTGGTTCCGGCCACTTCCTGGCGCCGACGGAGGATATTCCGCTCGGGGACCCGGCCTGGGGACTGGATTTCGAGGCGGAGGTGGTCTGCTACCTGGACGACGTCCCACTCGGGACCAAGGAAGCCGATGCCGCCCGGTACGTGCGGCTTTTGGGAACCTGCAATGACGTGTCGCTTCGAGGTTTGATTCCCTCCGAGCTGGCCAAGGGATTTGGCTTCTTCGTGTCCAAGCCGGCCACGGCCTTTTCGCCGTTCGTCGTCACTCCCGACGAGCTCGGTGGCGCCTGGCGCGGTGGACGCCTGCACCGTCGGCTTCGCTCCGTCTACAACGGACAGCTGGCCGGCGATCCGGAAGCTGGTCCCGACATGCACTTCTCCTTTTATCGACTGGTCGAGCACATCACCCAGACGAGGTCGCTGACCGCGGGGACCATCCTCGGCTCGGGAACCGTCTCCAACTCCGACCGGGAACGCGGTATCTCGTGCCTGGCCGAGCGGCGGATGATCGAGATCATCGAAAACGGAGAGCCAACGACGCCCTTCATGTCGCTCGGAGACACCATCGAGATCGACATGCTCGACGACGACGGTCGCAGCATCTTCGGCCCCATACGCCAGCGGGTGGTGGCTGGATGAAGCTGTACGGCTACTGGAGGAGCAGCTCGAGCTGGCGAGTCCGGATCGCGCTTCACCTGAAGGGGCTGACTTTCGACAACGTCCCCGTCCATCTGGTTCGCGATGGCGGCGAGCAAAACCAGCCGGAGTACCTGGAGCTCAATCCGCTCGCGCAGGTCCCGACGCTGGAGCTCGAGCACGAGGGCCGGCTGACACGACTGACCCAGTCACTGGCCATCATCGATTATCTCGACGCTCGCTTCCCCGAGCCGCCGCTGCTCCCTCGCGACCGGCTAGCGCGGGCCCGTGCCCTCCAGATCGCAGAGATCTGCAACAGCGGCATGCAGCCGCTGCACAACTCTCGGGTGCTGGCCGAAGTCGAGAAGCTCGGCGGTGATCGCACACTGTGGTGTCAGTCGTTTCTTCCGCGAGGCTTCTCTGCGATCGAGCAGATCATCGCGGAGAGCGGCGGAGCGCACGCCGTGGGTGACGCGATTACCGTTGCCGACGTCTGCTTGATCCCCCAGCTCTTTCCCGCCCGTCGCTACTCGGTTCCTCTCGATTCGTATTCCCATATCCATCGGGTCGCTGCCGCCGTTGCCGAGCATCCGGCGTTCGTCGCCGCCGACCCCGAAAGCCAGCCGGACGCCCACGGCTGAGGAGACGAGCATGCTCGAACGAATGGTGGCGGGCGAGGTCCCCGTCAAACATCACATCGTGTTTCGCGGTCCCGAAGGCGAGCTTCGCCACGAAGAATGCATCACGCGGCAAGGCTTCGACGGCCCGTACACCATTGCCTACCACGTGCATCGTCCGCAGACCCACGCCCCCCGCGCCACTACGCACGGCTATCGGCTGCCCGTGGCCGCGCCGAACGCGGAGCTCCGAAAGCGTCACTTTGTCACCGGCGACATGAAGACGCGCCCCGGCGCGTCGGTCGATGTTCGGGTACCGCTCGTATTCAACGCGGACGTGGTCTTGAACATGGTCAATCCCACCGAAGCCGACCCGGTGTACTTCATGAACGGCGACGCGGACGACCTGTTCTACGTCTTCGAGGGCGGTGGGGTACTGCGCTCCATCCTCGGTGACCTACGGTTCGAGCCTGGTGATTACGTCGTCGTTCCCAAGGGCATCCTGCATCGGTTCATCCCCGATGCGGGGGCGCAGCGTTGGCTGAACGTGGAGTGCACCGCCGGCGTGGGCCTGCCCAAGCAGTGGCGAACGGAGACCGGACAGCTGCGGATGGATGCTCCGTTTTGCCATCGAGACTTCCGACGACCGGAGTTCAAGGGTCCGATGGATGAGGGCATCCGCGAGATCTTGGTGAAGAAGAATGGAGGCTTTCACACTTTCTCCTACGACGAGTCGCCGCTCGACGTCGTCGGGTGGGACGGCTCCTGCTACCCATACGTCTTCCCCATCCTGAACTTCCAGCCCCGGGCGGGGCAGGTGCACCTCCCGCCGGACTGGCACGGCAACTTCGCCACGCGGGGAGCGCTGATCTGCAGCTTCGTACCGCGCACGGTGGACTTCCATCCGGAAGCGATCCCCTGTCCGTACCCGCACGCATCGGTCGACTGTGACGAGATCCTGTTCTACGTGAAGGGGAATTTCACGTCGCGAAGAGGGGTAGGGCCCGGCAGCATCTCCTTTCATCCGGCCGGCATTCCGCACGGGCCCCATCCCGGGGCCTACGAGGCGTCGATCGGCAGCAAGGAGACCACCGAACTCGCCGTCATGATGGATACCTTCTTGCCTCTGCAGATGACGGAGGACGCAGCGGCGATCGAGGATCCCAGCTACATGGAAAGCTTCCTCTGAGCGGCCGGTGCTCAGAGCTGAATGATACGTTCGATGAGCCAATAGGCGCCGGCCGTTCCCGCGCCGTAGCTGATCAGGACGGTCATCGCGCTGCGCAGATGCAGGGCGCCGGCGAGCGCGGCCAGCGATAGTACCCCGGCGACCACCGTGAGCTGGCCGAGCTCCACCCCGAGGTTGAAACCGAGAAGTGCCATGGGCAGGGATCGCTCCGGCCAGCCCAAGTCCCGGAGTGCCTCGGCGAATCCCAACCCGTGGATCAAGCCGATGATCGCGGCCACGACCGCCGGCGCCCGTCGGACGAGGCTCGGTGTCTTCGGCGACGAAAGTTCGGACGCGAGAACTAGGATGCTAGCGGCTATCGTGGCTTCGATCGGAGGGGCGGCTAGCTCGAGCCACCCGAAGGTGGCGGCGGCCAGGCTGATGCTGTGGCCGACGGTGAAGGCCGTTACCGCGGCGAGCAACCGACGCCCATCGGAGATCAGGAGGGTCAAGCAGATGATGAAGGCAAGGTGATCCCAGCCGGCCAGCACGTGGGTTACGCCGGCGGCGAGATAGGCGGTGAGGACCGACCGGGTCTCCCTCTCCGCCGTCTCGATCAGAACGTCGCGTCCGCGCACGATGCTCACCTCGCCGTCGCCGAACGGGGCCTCGTGAACCACGGCGATCGCCCCCGCTTCAGCGAGGCCCACCAGTCGAAGCGAAGCGACGTCGGTTGCGCGCGGCGAACACCGCCACGTGATGCCCTGTCGCTCATGGGTGCCGTCGTCTGCTCGCCACGTGCGCTCGAGCGTGCAGTCGGTAGAAATTGCCAGCCGGCAGCGTCCCTCGCAGGGGGAGCCGCGGGGAATCGCTACCCGGGCCTCCGCGTTCTCGGCACCCGCGCGGACGAGGACGCGAACCGGGTCCAGAGGATGGGCCTCGGAGAGACTCGGAGCCCCCGCGCTCAGCAGGACACCGAGCACCAGCGTGACCCGCGCGATCACGGGCCGCCTTGGATCGAATAGCGGTCGCGCAGGCGGGCGACCAGGCGCTCGCGCGCCTCACGCCGACGCGCCGTCTCGAGGCTGTCTCGAACCGAGGCTTCGACCGTCTCGAACGCGAGGACCTCCGGTGGGTGGTGGCGTTCGACGAAGAACCAGTGGACGCCGAGCGGCGAGCGGACCGGTCCTCGCCACGTCCCGACGGGTGCCTTCATCACCGTGTTCGCGGCGGGGTCGCCGAACCACGCGGCAAGCTCGGATGCGTCGCGCTGGCGGAAGGTCGGGCCGCGCAAGAAAGCCTCGCCAGCGACGGTCTCTCCCGCCGCCAGGCGCGCCGTGATCGCTTCGCTGTCGTCGGGCAGGCTCCGGAAGAAAACGTGCCGCCCCGAGACCCTGGGCGGCCGCCGATACCGGTCGAGCGTCGCGCGATAGTGCTCCCGAAGCTCCTCATCGGAGGGTGGTTCGGCCGCGGCCAGGTCGTCGACCAGGAGCTCGAAGAGTTGGATCGCCCGTCGGCGAACGACCTCGTCTCCCTCGGTCAGTCCGAGCCGACGGGCTTCGCGAAAGAAGATCTCGCTCGATACGTACGCGTCGACGAGTGCCTTTCGGTCTACGACCTCGGCGCCGGTGCGCCGGCGATGGTCGGCCTCCAGTCGGCTCACCAGTTCGCCGTCGATGACGATCGTGCGGTCGTCGGGCTCGGCCCGCGCCGCGTAGAGGGCAAAGAGGAGACCGCCGAGAAGGAGGAAGTGCGTCGTTCGGTCCCGCAGGAGGCGTTCGAGCCATCCGCTCAAGGAGACAACCAGATCGGTGACGTCCAGGCCAGCTCGTGAACCGTCCGCCGCGCCGTCGCGCAGTCTTCCGGCCGATCCGCCTCGTCGAGCTCGAGACACTGACGCCAGCTCCAGCGGCAGCTCTCCACCTCGACGATGCGTGCGTAGTAGTACGCCTCCTGACCTGGGTCGTAGGTTTCGTCCTCGAAGATTCCGCAGAGCGATCCGGCGCCGCCGTCGGGGGCACGGCAAGTCTGAAGGTCCACGCGACCTGCTGCGCTCTCTGCGACCACGAAGACCTCGTAGCGGGCCTCGCCCGCGTCGTCGATGTAGCCCTTCACGATCTCCAGTCGCTCGAGATTGTTCGCCGAACTCGCGGGGTCTCGCTCGGCCGCGACGACGAACTTCGGACGGCCGGACGAGCGGGCCGAAAGCGTTCCTCCCATGGGGACGCCCGTCTGATAGCCGCGCGCCGCGAGCTCGGCGTCGGCACAGAGCTCGTCTTGAAGCTCGAACCCTCCGAAGAAACGGGGCACGATGCGCGTACCGCTGGTTCCCCAGGTCTCGCGGCGCTTCAGCGCATCGAAGATCGCATCGCGGGTGTTTTCTTCGGCCCACACGCCGGCCAATCCTCCGGGATTGCCGTCGATGCCGTAGGGAACGAGCGCCACGGGCGCGAGTCGCCGGTCCACCGTGTCCTCCAAGTTCCCCGCGTGCCCGACATAGGCATCCTCGGCGGTCGCTCCGGCGATCCCGTTGTGGGTGTCGGTCGAGGCGATGATGCCGGTCTTGAAAGGGTTCACGCCGAGCCGAGTCTTTTCCTTGAGACCGGTCAGGAGAGCGGTCCGTACGTAGTCGTTGCGCGAAATGCAGCCCACGCCCTGGATGCCGAGTACGCCGAGATCGTCCCCGCAGTCGTCGAAGGGCGGTGGTCGCAGCTGCTCTTCCAAACACAGCTCGTCCGGGGCACCAAAGACCCCGGAGAGTCCGTTGTTACACTCCGAGTTTCCTTTGTGCTGAAAGATCTCGACCAGGGGTTCGAGGTCGCGCCGCTGCCGCGCCTGGTCGGCTTCCTCGCCGAGGGTCTGGGCGCCGGGATAGATGGGAGCGAACAGCCCACCGTTGGCGAGGTTCGAGTTGTGGGGAATGGCGAGCACGTCGCATCCGGTCCCCGCGTCGAGGCAGGTCGCTTCCAAAGCGTTCCAGAGCTCCTGCGGGGTGGACGCCTCGAAGTAGGACGTCGGCACCTCGGGAACCCGGCTCGAGCGGAACACCACGTTTCGGTGGTCGTTGCGGCCTGACTTCGCTCCGGTCCATTCGTAGCCGACCAGACTGGTAAAGGAACATGCCTCCGTCCGGTCGTAGGCTCGCTCGGCTTCGTCCTGGATGCGCTGCCAGGCGTCGGTGGCCTCGCTGCCGCAGTCCACGCCCATCTCTTCGCAAAAGCGCAGCCGTCGCGGATCTTGACGGGTGAGCTGGGCGCCCCATTCCGTAAAGTCGTTCTGGTCTCCCCTTCGGTAGGCTTGGCATCGCTGTAGATCGTAGCCGGGAGTCCCGGGGCGCGTGCAGGTCGCGACCTCGCCGAGAAACTCCGCGTGGTCGGTGACCGACGCGAAGTCCAGCGGCCGCTCCAGCCGTAGCTCCGTGGTGCCGCGCCCGGAAGAGTCGAGGGGCGGAAGAGCGACGGACTCGCCCTGGGCAAACGCGTACGCCTCGGCCGGGTCGACGCGCACGTCGTAGATGTAGGCATCGAAGGAGTAGCTCGTGTGGACGTGCAGGTCTCCGAACAGCGGCATCCGGGTCTCCGTGCGGTTGGTGCAGGGGGCCCGGTCTTCACGGAACGGACGACGACCATCGCCTTCCGCCTCGCTTGCGCAGCCCGCGCCCAGCACGAGGAGGGCCAAGCGAGCCGTGGTTCGGAACATCCTCATCTATGGAGCCAGAGCGGGGTCGGCGAGTCGAACCCCGGTCCAGCTCAGCCGCAGGCCCAGGGACATGGCGTCCTCGACGCCGTTGCCGTCCGAGTCGATGTCCGCGAACTCCTGAAGCACCGAAGTACCGGCGCAGAACGTCGCCAGCGTTTGGCAGAGAAAGCCTGCGTCTTCGTCCTCGGCGCACGGAGCGGGGTCGAAAACCACCTCGTCTTCCCGACAGAGCAGCTCGGGGCCGAAGAGCGTCTCCCGGATGACCAGGAGTCGGTCTTCCGTCGAAAGCCCGGCGCACGTGCACTCGGAGATCGCGTCGTTCAAAGCGCGCACGATCGTCGTAAACGGGACCCATCCCCCAACCTGAACGTCGGCGCTCACGATGCCGGTGGCCGTCGACGTGAGCGTCGCCGATAGAGAGGCTTCGTGAATGTCGGCGTCGATGGTGATCACGCCCGGAATGTCGATGGGGATGGTGATGTCGCAGCTCCGCATGCTCAGGACGTCGCCGTCGAGCTGCCCGACGTTGCACTGGCTCACTGCCCCTGCGGGTCCGAACGCTTCGCGCCGAACCTGCACGACCCCGCGTCCCGCGACGCGGTCGGCGAGCGACTGGTCGGCTTGGCCGTCCCCGTCGACGTCGTTGGTTCCGCGGAACATCGAGAGCCGTGCCGGGCCGGAACCAGGCAGCGAACCGGGGAGCTCTCGATGCTCGAACATGAGGATCAGGTCGCCGGTCTCGACCTGGAGCGCGAGCTCGGCCGCAACGTCCGCGGTACCCAGGGATTGAAACACCCCCAGCAGTCCCCCGATGGAGTTGTCTAGCGTCCCGTCGCCGTCCTGGTCGAAGCAGCAGGTTTCGTCGGTGGGGTCGAAGGCGGTGGCCACGGACAGCGAATCGGCGAAGCTGTAGGCTTCTGGAGCGACGTTCGGCACGCAGCCGGCTCCGATGAAAGTCTCGTTGGCGCCGCAGTCTCCTGCGATGCAAGCGGTCGAGTCGACCGAGCACTGGTCGCAGACCAGCGCCCCGGCGGCGTCGGACGTGCCCAGGACAAAAGCGCAGGTCGCGCCGTCGAAGTTGGTGCCGTCGCAGGCCTCACCGGCCTCGACGCGACCGTTTCCGCAGACCGGGTCGGGCTCGGGATCTCCTGCGGACTCGGAGCCGCACGCCAGCGTGCAGACGAGCAAGCCCAGGGGCCGGAATTTCATCGGACGGGAGCTAGCACGGGAACGCGGGGTTGGGACAAGCGGTTATTGGGCGTCCACCAGCGTTGTTGGCCACTACATGGTCCCGTGCTACCTGCGCTGGATGCTCAGACGCGATCTCGAATGGTTGCTCGTCGCCGTCATGTCGACGTTCGGCGCCGGGTGCGGCGACGACGATGACGGAACCTCCTCCGACCCGTCGGCCCTGTGCGCTTCGATCTGCGCGGAGTACGACGCGTGCGGTGCACCCGCGGGGTGCACCTGCGAAGATGCGGACGCCACCGACGACGCGGAGGCTTGCGCTTCGGCGCTCGAGCCCATCCTGAGCTGCGTCCAGGCCAGCGGCTGTCAGACCGGTGCCCTCGAAACCTGCACGACCGGATTCGAGGGCGCACTCGCCGTCTGTGCCGGCGACACCGGAGCGAGCTGTGACTGCTCCGCGTGCGGCGACGCAACGTCGTCGAGTCGCTGCGGCCTGATCTCCGGCAGCTGTGGGGGTCTCGAGGGCATACCCCTGGAAAACTGCTGCATCTCCGCCGAAGCGGTCTGCGTGGGCACGGATATCGTGTGCCCCTGCACTTCGTGCAGCAGCATCACGAGGTGGGCGTGCGAGGCGTCGGCCGCGAGCTGCCTGGACGACGAAGATCGAACCCCGCTGACCGGCGCCGAGCTCGATGCGTGCTGTGCGGTCCGCGAGCAGAACGCTTGCGGGGGCTAACGTATCCCGTTGAAAGTGTGACGTTTATGTGTCAGAATGAGGGCCGAGTCGAGGAAAGGAGGCTCCATGACCATCGTCGAAATCAGCGCCCTCATCACCTTCGCGAGCCTCGTGCTCTACGCCCTCATGGACGCAGACCGACCGCTCGGTCGGCACATGAAGAAGCTCTTCCACATCTCCGGGTGAGCTGTTCGCGCCCTTTCGGGCCAGCAGCGCGCAGTAAGCCCCTTCGGTGAGCCCCGCTCACTGAGCTCCGTCGGCAGCGGCCCGGGCCGCTGCGCCCACCGAGCCGACCTGTTTCGCCTCACGTCGGCCCGAAGCGGCGCGTCAGGTTTGCTTCTGTGTCTTTTACGCGTCATTAATATGGCATGAGCGGGTCAGGGCCTCGGAGCCTCGGTGCCCGGTCAGGAAAGGAGGTCCCGGTGGACGTCGTTGACATCTGTGCGCTCGTCAGCCTAGCCGGCTGCAGTCTCTTCGCCGTCGTGGACTTCGCTCATCCCGTGGGTCGGCGAATGAAGCGCCTATTCCACGTCTCGGTGTGACGCCGTTCCGGGAGGGGGGGCCGCGATTGGCGCCCCCCACCCGAACGGGTCATGAACACTGAGCCGTAAACGTAGCCGCAAGACCCTCGCAGCAGCTGTCGCGGGTCTGCCCCTCGGGGATCGAACCACACGCGTCGGAGCCTGCGTCGCATCCGAGCCGGACCGTGCTATCCGCGCACTGCGAACAATCGAAGGAGCAGACGCCTTCACCTCCGCCTCCGTTCGAGTCCGTACCGCAGGCGTCATCCACGTCGTCGAGGAGGTCCAGACAGGCGCCCAGAAGCTCTTCGCAGCTGGAGTTGAGCTGGCAGTTGAAGGCGCGGTTGGCCGCGTCGATGCACGCCTGGCTCACGTCGTCAGGAATTTCGTCCGCAGTTCCGGTGCATTCGGTCTCGCACTGCCCCACGGTGATCAACCCGGGAAAGCAGTCCACCGTCTTCTGGCAGATCTCCTCGCAGGCTGCCTGGATCTGCGCCGGGTCCCCGGTGAAGTTGAAGCTATCTCCGTCTCCGTCGTCTCCGCAGCTGACGCCCACGGCCAAGGCCGCTGCGAACCAAAGGGTGTATTTCGGGAAGCGAGTGTTTCGCATGAGTGGCCGGACTGTGCCCGGGACGGGACGTCGCTTCAAGTCTCCGTTTTGTCGTCGATCCACGGTCGCAAGTTCAGCGGAAGTAGGCGCCGGTCCCGATGAAGAACCCCCAAAAACGCTCGGGAGCGAACGAGAAGCCGAGCGGCTCGTCCAGGTTCATGAGTAGTCGGGCCTGAATGAAGGTGGTGAAGCCCGTGCCAAGAGGCTGGAAGTACCAGCGGACCTTGGGCTCCAGGCTGACCTGCGCGCGATCACCCTGTCCCTCGAGGGTGAAGAGGTTGAAGAAGAAGCGGCCGGTGGCCTCGGTGAGGAAGACGACGCTCGCGATCTGAAGCGTGAGCTCGAGCTGACGACCTCGATACCCGGCCCGCACTTTGGGCTGCATCATGACCAAAGTGGAGGAATCCTCCAGCTGCGGAAACAGGAACTGGAGCTGGAGTTCACCTTCCAGGAGCAGTCCGTGGCGGGAAACGGACTCGATCCGGAGTGGTACGTAGAACCCGAGCGACTCCGGCTCGAATTTGAACGCATCCAGGTAGCCCGAACTGGTGAGGGCGAAGCCCAGAGTGGCCGGCTTGGGAAGGTCTTCGAGGTTTTCCACCCGCAGGGCGGCGGTCGGCAGCACCAGCCCCAGGCCGACCTCGCCGACGATGTTGGGGCGTCCGAGCGGCTGACGAAAGAAGCCCGCCAACCAGATGTTCCCCAGTCGAAAGGAGGAGCCCTGGACCTCGACGGGCGTGCCCACGATCTCGAGGTCGAGGTTGAAGTCGGCGAAGGTGAAGGGGACGCCGAACTCGACAGCGAAGGGGCCGAGGACGACGCGCGCCGACGGCAGGAACGTCGTGCTTCCCACGCCTTCGGCGAAGAAGAGGCCGGCTTCGAAGGATGCATTGTGATAGTCGAGCGTCACGGGAGCTCGCCCGTCGAGCGCGGACGCCGCGGTCGAGCTGGTGTCCACCGCGCTGGCGGTGAACGCCACGAAAAGCACGCCCGCGATCATGTTTCGCGCATTCGTCGGGGACCGGGGTGAGCGCCGTCGAGAGCGCTCAAACCACGGTGCCGTCGGGGATCACGCCGTTCTTGGTCACGACGAGAACGCCGTCGCGCACGGTGATCGGCCCTTCGGTGAAGCCCTCCTCGCGACCGCGCGGCGAAAGGCGAACCCGGTCGCCGATGCGCACGTTGACGTCGATGATCGCGTCTTCGATCTCGCAGTTGCGCCCGATGCCGAGGTCCGGTCGGCCGAGACGGCGGTTCTCTTTGCGGTCTTCGTCGGTCTCGAACCACTGGGCGCCCATCATCACAGTCCGCGATAGCCGGGTTCCTTCCCGCACGTTGGAGCGAATGCCGATCACGGTGCGGCGAATGGATGCATCGGAGATGATGCTTCCCGGCGACACGATCGCTTGATGCACCTCGCACTGATTTACCTTGGCCGCGGGAAGGTACCGCGACCGAGTGTAGATCGGATTCACGGGGTCGAAGAAGTTGAAGGGGGGGACCGGATCGGTGAGGCCGAGGTTGGCTTCGAAGAACGCGCGCACCGTGCCGATGTCTTCCCAGTAGCCGTTGAAGGCGTAGGCATAGATCCCCCGACCGACGCCCAGCAGGCTGGGAATGACCTCGCCGCCAAAATCCGTGAGGTCGTTGTCGAGGGCTCCGAGCAGGGCGTCACCGTCGAACACGTAGATACCCATCGAAGCCAGGCAGTAGCCGCGGTCCGAATCGTCATCGATGCGCTTTCGAACCTCGCGCGGAACGAACAGACTCTCGATGACCTGCTGGTTCTTGGGCTTCTCCACGAACTCCGAGATGGACAGATCATCCCGCACCCGCATGAGACCGAAGGCGTGCGCCTCGTCGGCGGCCACGGGCGTGGCGGCGATCGTGACTTTGGCCTGGGTGGAGCGGTGCTGCTCCAGCAGCTCTCGATAGTCCATCCGGTAGAGCTGGTCGCCCGACAGGATCAAGACCAGGTCTTTGGGCTGGACGTTGAGATGCATGATGTTCTGACGAACCGCATCCGCCGTCCCTTGATACCAATCGGCGCGATGGGCCGTCTGCTCGGCGGCCAGGATCTCCACGAAGCCTCCACCGAACGGGTCGAATCGGTAGGACTCGCGAATGTGCCGGTGGAGCGATGCCGAGTTGAACTGGGTGACCACGTAGATCTGGTTCAACCCCGAATTCAGCGAGTTGCTGATCGGGATGTCGACCAGGCGATACATGCCGGCGATCGGCACGGCGGGTTTTGCTCGGTCGCGGGTGAGGGGATGCAGGCGGGTCCCCCGGCCCCCGCCCAAAATGACTGAGATCACCCGCTCCGGCACCATCGGCGCCCGCATAGCGCGAGGCGCGTTACGGCGAAAGCGATCCCGACACGGAGTCTCTCATCCACTCAATGGAGGTGCGAAGCCGCTGCGAAACCCGCGGCGTCCGGCGTTGTCGGGCGACCGATCGGGGTTAATCATAGGTATGGATCCGTATTGACGCTTCGTGTCAGCTACGTCGTTTGTGCGTACCCGAGTTCTCGTACCCTTCGTCATCCTCGGACTGCTCGCTCTGATCGGAGCTTTCGTCGGACCCTCCGAAGCCCTCGTGGAGGGCGATCCGCTGGTTGCCGGCGATACGGCGTGGATGCTGACCGCGACCGGTCTCGTGCTCTTGATGACGCCGGGGCTGTCGTTCTTCTACGGCGGCATGGTCCGCCCCAAGAACGTGATCTCCACGATGCTGCAGAGTTTCGTGGCGATGGGCGCGATCAGTCTGGTCTGGGTCGTGGTCGGCTTCAGCTTGGCTTTCGGCGAGTCGCTGGGCGGCATCATCGGTAATCCGCGGACCTTCTTCTTCTTCCGCCACGTCGGGACCGCCACCGACCCGTACCTGGCGCCGACGATCCCGTTGGCTCTGTTCGCGCTCTTTCAGCTGAAGTTCGCCATCATCACGCCGGCCCTCATCACGGGCGCGTTCGCCGAGCGGGTGCGTTTTTCGGGCTACCTCCTATTCATGGTGCTCTTCTCCATCCTCATCTACGCACCGTTGGCCCACATGACCTGGCACCCGGATGGCCTGTTGCGAAACCTCGGTGTTCTCGACTTCGCCGGCGGGACCGTCGTTCACATGAGCGCGGGCTATGCGGCTCTGGCCGGGGCCATCGTGCTCGGCCCCCGCCAGGGCGTGGAGGCGGGGCACGAGCCGGCCAACATCCCGTATGTCCTCCTCGGCACGGGCATGCTCTGGTTCGGCTGGTTTGGCTTCAACGCGGGCTCGGCGCTCGCCGCGGATGGCGTGGCCGCTTCGGCCTTTCTGACCACGAACACGGCATCGGCCACCGCCATGATGACGTGGATGCTCTTCGATGCCCTACAGGGGCGGAAGCTCTCGGCCATGGGGGCCTGCATCGGCGCGGTCGTGGGCCTGGTGGCGATAACTCCGGCCGCCGGATTCGTGGAAGTTGGGCCCAGTATCGCCATCGGTTTCGTCGCCGCGGTCGTCAGTAACCTCGCCGTTCACTTTCGGACGCAGTCGTCGCTCGACGACACCCTCGATGTCTTTCCTTGCCACGGCGTGGGCGGCATCGTCGGCATGCTTTTGACCGCGGTGTTCGCGACCGAAGGCGGGCTGATCACCGGCCAGACCCACACCTTCTTCATGCACATCGTCGCGTTGATCGGCGTCACGGTCTTCGCCTTCGGTGGCTCGATGCTCTTGTTCAAGCTCACCGAGCTCCTCATACCCCTGCGGGTCGACGGCCAGTCCGAGGAGCTGGGGCTCGACCTCAGCCAACACGGGGAGCGATTCGGCGGCGACGGCGTGCCGTCGGATCTGCCCGAGGGCCGCGGAGAAGCGATTTCGGCGTCGACCTAGGTTGCGTCCATCGTGGGTGACCGATGAAGCCGGGGAGGAACGCGCGGTCCGCTCATCGGTTCCCCGGTCATTGTGCGGGCCGTGAACCCAGGCGTACAACGGCCGTCATGCTCACTGCTCGGATGCCGATGGCCTTGGTCATGCTGCTCGTGGCCTGCGGCTCCGATGTCGGTATCGATCTCCCTCTCCTCGACGACGAGGCGCACAGCATACTCGTGTTCCGCGGCGAAGGATCCTCGGTGGACGTCGCCCTGTTCGCACTCGATGCCGCGGATGCGCCGCGGCTGGAGGCCGACGACGGTCGCCGGATCGTGGTTTCGTATCGCCCGGAGACCGTGGAGGCCCTGCGAAAACGCTGGCGCTTCCGCGACGGCCAACCTCAGGTCGTCGTCGAGTTGACCGACGCGGGCAGTGGGTTCCTGGTCGGCGACCGGGTCTGGCTCCACGGCGACCAGGGCGGGTGGTCGGCGGTTCCGGTCCCCGGAGACATCGCCCGTCTTCAGCCCCGGTTCGTCCCGGGGGCCGAGTGCTCGGACCGACCGCGGACGCTACTCGAGTTCCCGGGTGTCGTCGAAGACCTCGCCGTGCTCGACGAGGGCCGGCTGTTCCTCCGTCTCCTCGAGCTGGAGGAAGGTGGAGAACAGACGCGGACCAGCGTCGTCCTGCAGAAGTCGGGGCAGATCGGGCCGCCATCCTGGACGAGCGCCGAGGTTCGCTCGGCGGCGCGGACTCCCGACGGGACGCTGTGGTACGCCACACCGACCGAGGTTCGAGCAGCCGATGGTTCATCGGTCCGGGCCGACACCGTGCCGGTGTCGAGTCTCAAGGTCGGTCCTGACGGTCGCCTGCTCGCCCTCTACGCCGATGGACGCATCTTCGAGCACACTTCGGACGGGTGGCAGCCCAAGGTAACGGTCGCGGGCGACACCGCCCTGGATGTCGCCATCTTCCGATTTCGGGTGGGCGTCACTTCGCTCCGCCCCATCAGTCCGCGCTTGACCGAAGTCGTCTACGGCTTTCGGTCCCTGGTCCGCGGCTCGATCAAGTTCGTGGACAACGCGACGACCACCGCCGCGCCCTTCGAGGGCCCGGGTTTCTCGATGATGAACATCAGCGCCATCGCGTACGACCCCGGCTCCGATCGCCACTTCGCCGGCACGAACGACGGTGTCCTGTGGCAGGAGGATTCGAACCACGTCATGTCGGTCGTACCCGGCTACGAGCCCGAGTCAGCTTGGGCCCGCGTCGAGTCCATCCTCAGTACGGAAGACGGTCTCCTGGTGCTTCATCATCGCGGCAACGTCCGGCGCTATCCGGGGGCCGCGGAATGCTCGCTCTTCCGCCTGCCAACGCTCAACCTCCACGGGGAGCTGTTCCGCTGGGGCCGCGACCTCCTCGTCTACGTCGAGACCACCGACGGCCCCAGTCAATTCTACCTCGCGGAAAACCTGTTCCCGGTCCGATAGACGACGCGAGCTCGCCGCGGGCCTGCGGCTTCGGGCTCGGCGGTTTGTTCGGCTGTACGGCTCGGGGCCTCTAGGGTCCGGCTGGGAGCTCCGCCAGGGCGACCCGGTAGCGCTTCCAGGCCTCGAGCACCTCATCGGCCAGCACCGCCGATAGGCCTCGCACGCGGTCTTCGACCAGCTCCAATCCTCGCAGATGAGCGTACTGGTACTGCCGCTTAAGAAGCTCGGGCGTCGCCCGCATGACGGACGAGCCCAGCTGATGACCGACGTCGGTCGCGACCTCTTCGAGCTCGTGCTGGTCCCGAAAGTCGTCGATATCGAGCTCGACGTAGCCCGGGTCCCACGACTGAACCCAGAAGTGCGTGGGTCGGTCCCCGTCGTTCGATTGCGGGACCCAGCCGATGTCGTCGGGGACTCGGCGGCCGATTTGGACCCAGGCGATCAGGACGTGAAGCATTCCTCCGGCCTGAGGATTGGTCACGCAGTCGATGCCCTCCAGCGGCATGTACTTCTTCGCTTCGAGTATCACGTCGTCGGCGGGAGACTCGCTGGGGCCGGTCACACGAAGGAGATACTTCGGCTCGACGGCGCTTCCGATCCCGAGCCGGAGAAGTCCGACCGACACGATGTCGAAGTAGCTCGCCTGGCGGGTCGGGTGAATCTGGAGCATCTGTTCCTCGAAACCTCGCCACGCCTCGCGCACATCCGATTGCTCGCCCTCAGGAAGCGGCTCCATGAGCGACTCCGCCCACGTCAGGAACCCTTGGCGGGGGTCGGCCGGGTGACGCATGCGCAGCCTCTGCACGACGGTCGGGGCGACCAAGGGGCCCTGAGGGGCTTCGATGCCCTGGCGATAGGCCCGGATGAAGCCATCGACCAAGGCGTTCGCGTCGCACGGCCAGGTTCGGTCTTGGCAGGCCAGATGCAAAGAGGCTCCGAAACGAACGAGGTCGATGACCGCGGGGCCGTAGCCCGAATGATCGAAATCTTCGATCCCATAGGAGGATGCCGTCACGACGTACTGTTCGAGGTGGGCGTCGCCATGAACCATGGTGTTCGGCACGTCCCACCGTACGTCTTCGAATGATGCACACACTCGACGGGCGAAGGGCTTGGCCAAGGCTCGGAAGTACGAATGAGGGTCGGCCGAGAGCTGCTTCGCCAGCGTCGTCGGCAGCATGGGCCCGACCAAAAGGCTCGGGTCCAGCTCGAAGGACGGTGAAGCAACGGCAGCGTTGTCGGCTCGAGGCTCGGGGGCCGAGGCACAGCCCGCCAAGAAGAAGAGCATCGACGTCCGACGACCCCGACCGACTAGCGTGCGCCGTGGCATCCTGGCTCCCACAGAACAGAGAATCCGCCGATTTGAAACCGAAGCGATGGTCCTGCGGTGCCGAGACATCCGGCCGGCGCCCGCGACCGAGTGTTCCGAGTGGCGCACCCGGGCCCAACCCGGCATGGTGCGAGCGTGGCGGACCAGTCGTGGTGGAAACGCGTCCAGCGTGCCGCCGAAGACGTCAAGAGCGGGCGTTGGGTCGACGGAGCGAAAGCGGCCGCGGAGAACGCCGCGGCCAACGCGCAGGTCTCCGCTCAGCGATGGGCCCACCTGTTTCATCGCATGTACGTTCAGCCCGAAGACGCAGGCGGGCTGGCCGAGAGCTTCGGCGAAGCGCTCGATACACTCGATCATCAGCTCGACAACAAGTGCAACGCGGTCGCCGTCGGTCTCTTGCGCCGGGCGGGCGCGGGGCTGTCTCACGTGAGCGGATTCTCGCTGACGTATGTCCGGCCCGACGGCCCCATTCGGGCTCAGCTTCGCTTCAGTGAAGTCAGCGGTCGGTCCGCCGCACTGGCTCTCGGGACCGGCGCCGGAGGTTTTGCCGCTTGCCTGTACGGTCCTCGGTCCACGTTGCTCGAGCCGCTCCGCTATCGCGGTGCTGACGCGGGCATCCTGGTGGCGTCCTTTGGGCTCTTCCAGGCGCGGGCCGCGGCGCGCACCGACCGAGCCACGGGCTGGATCGTCGGAGCCGGAGCCGGCATCGGATTGGGCGTCCCCTTCATCTCCGACATTTCCGGTTTCGACTGGGAAGAGTACTCACGATCGGTTCACGCACTTTCGAAGTCCATGTCCGAACCGATCGAAGCCCGCATCGTGAAGGCGAAAGATCGCCGAATTCGGCGCCGTGCGGCGCAGGTTCTCTAGCTCGAGTCGACTTGCCTCGACGGGGGCCGCACCGCACAGTGCGCGCATGTGGGTCCCAGTGAAGCAGGCCGCGCGAATACTGGGCCTCCCTGAGCCCTTGGTGTACCACTGGAGCCTCAAGGGACGCTTCGTCGCGCGCGTCGATGCGGACGGCCAGATCACGCACCTGGACCTGCCCGACCCGACGCCCGCGACAGACGTGGAAGAAAGCGCCTTCGATCTGGAAGAAATCCGGCAGTGGTTCGAGCAAAGCGGACGCCTGTCCCTGGTCGACGCCGGTCAGCTTTCGCTGTTGTCCGAGAGCGGAGAAGATTGAGGGGCCCGACGCGGATGGCCGCGCCGGGCTCGGGTCGCTCAGTAGCGGTAGTGGTCGGGCTTGAAGGGGCCGTCCACCGGCACGCCGAGGTAGTCGGCCTGCACCTGGTTCAGCTTGGTGAGCTTCACGCCGAGACGATCGAGGTGGAGCGCAGCCACCTTCTCGTCGAGCTTCTTCGGCAGAACGTAGACCTCGTTCTTGTAGCGGTCGACGTTGTTCCAGAGCTCGATCTGCGCGAGCACCTGGTTGGTAAACGACGCGCTCATGACGAACGACGGGTGACCGGTGGCGCAGCCCAGGTTCATGAGTCGGCCCTGAGCCAAGAGGATCAGCCGGCGGCCGTCCGGGAACTCATAGTGGTCGACCTGAGGCTTGATCTCGGTCCGCGTGATCTCCTTGTTGTTGTTGAGCCAGTTGACCTGAATCTCCGAATCGAAGTGCCCGATGTTGGACAGGATCGCTTCGTTCCTCATGGTCTTCATGTGCTCGGCGGTGATGACGTCTCGGCAGCCGGTCGCCGTAACGAAGATGTCGCCCTGCGGGGCCGCCTCTTCCATCGTCGTGACCTGGTAGCCTTCCATCGACGCCTGCAGCGCGCAGATCGG
>CAYYOT010000078.1:0-20127 GCA_964473255.1 uncultured Myxococcales bacterium
GACCTTCGGACGCACCCCCATCCTCCACGTCCACGGACGGCACCGCAGCGCGCCCGCCCACTCTGAGAGGCAGGCCTGACCGACATCGTGGCTCGCCACCTGCACTCCCCGCACGGACCCAGCGCCGGCCAGGGACCTGTCACCGTCGAGCAAACGGATCGCGTTTCGCCAGACGAAGGTGCTCGGAGTGTGCCACCATCGAGCGTCATGAAAGCCATCTGGAAGAACAAGATCATCGCCGAGAGCGCCGATACGGTCGTCGTCGAAGGCAATCATTATTTCCCGCCCGATTCGGTCGACCGATCGCTTCTCGAGCCGAGTGCTACGAGCACGCACTGTCCGTGGAAAGGAGACGCCAGCTACTTCTCGATCGTCGTCGACGGAGAGACCAATCGCGATGCGGCCTGGACCTATCCGACTCCCAAGACCGCGGCCGCGGAGATCAAGGATCATTTCGCGTTCTGGCGAGGCGTAGACGTGAAGTCATGAAGAAGTGCGAGCCGCTGGGCTCGCCACTTGCGCTTCAGACGCAGCACGGCGCACCGTCCGCCTCCTTACCGGCCGGTGAAAGCGACAGTGTCCGCGGGCATCGCCTCCTCGTTGCCGCGCCAAGGCTTAGAAGGACGTATGGCGAAGGAGCGCCATCAGAACCAAGACCGAGAATCTATCCGGCGCTGGCGAGTCGGGCGACGGCGGTGCGATAAGCTCCGGGCGGCATCCCGACGACTTCGCGGAAGGCTTTGGTGAAGGAGGCTTGGGAGGCATAGCCCACCTGCTCGGCGACGTCGGTCAAGGTGAGGTCCCCCGAGTGAAGCAGCGAACGAGCGACCTCCATCCGCCAGCTGGTCAGGTACTGCATGGGCGAAGTGCCCATCCGTTCGGAGAACTCGGTCGCGAAGCTCGTGCGAGACATGCCTGCCGCTTCGGCCAGGGACTGCACGGTCCAGTGCGCCTCCGGCCGGCTGTGGATGGCCTTTAGCGCCTTCTTCAAACTCGGGTTTCGAAGGACGCCGAGCGGCTCCAGAGCGGTGGGATGACGATGAAGCCACGAGCGCAGCACTCGAATCATCACGATCTCGGAGAGCCGGTCGGCTACAGCCAGCCATCCCAGCCGGGCGTTCCGCGTCTCCCGGTCCACCAGGTCGAGGATCTCGGCCAGGCTGGCCAACTCGTCGTCATCCTCCAACGGCGCATGGACGAGGGTGGGAAGCGAGCCGAATACCGGGTGAAAGAGCTCGGTGACGCCGTAGAACTCACCGCACACGAGCGTCGCTCGGTGCGGCCCCTCGCCCCAGCGCAGCCGGTCTCCCGGGCGGAAGCCAACCTCTCGCTTGGCCTCTTCGAGGTCGACCGGCGTTCTCCCGGGCCGATCCATCAAGGTATGAGGAGCGCCCATCGTCACCAAGAAGACCTCGCCCGCCCGAACGGTGACCCGTTCCGACGATGAGGCCGTCGCCACTTGGAGCTCGCCTCGAAGCGCCAGATGAAATCGGACGAGTCGAGGCCTGTGGGGTACGCGCAGCGCGAATGCACCGTTCAGCTCGGCGCGGTAGTAGCTGCTGGCCCGGAGCTTGAGCGCGCCAATGACATCGCTCAAAAGGTCGTCCACGCGGTCATTAGTCTCCCGGACGAGGTCCGCTGACAAGCGAAGTCCCGGATGTCCTGAACGATGGCGATAGTCTTTCGAACTCTAGAGCAATGACGGACGGCAGTCCGGTCGCCACTCTGTCCCCGCCTGTGAGCAGAAACATCATGAAGTACAAGAGCATCGTTAGCATCACCTTGGGGCTGGCCGCGGTTGGCGTCGTCGCTGCGTCGAGGTCGACGCCCGCCGAGTCCGCCTCCGGCACGAAGGACTACCAATTCAATCGTGCGGGCGAGCTGATCCGGCCGACCGGTTATCGAGAGTGGATCTTCGTGGGAACTCCCGTGACCCCGAACGACCTGAATGATGGAAAGGCGCCGTTTCCCGAGTTTCACAACGTATACATCGCCCCCCGAGCCTGGAAGGCCTGGAAGGCAACGGGAGAATTTCCCGACGGGACCATCCTGATAAAGGAGCTCGTATCCGTCGGCTCCAAAGCCGCGGTCAGCGGAAACGGCTACTTTCAGGGGGAGTATGTGGGCCTCGAAGCCGAGATCAAGGACGCCAAACGATTCGCCAAGGAGCCGGGTAACTGGGCGTACTTCTCCTTCACGACCGAAGATCACAAGTCACTGAAGAAGGCAGCGAAGGCTTTCCCCACCGAGGCCTGCAATACGTGTCATCAGGCGAGCGCCGCCGACGACTTCGTGTTCACGCAGTACTATCCCGTCCTTCGTGCGGGGAAGAAGAAGGGAAAGACGGCGGTCGGAGGCGTGAGCGATGGGCTTTGATCGTCGATTCGCCGGGATCCTGGGATCATCCGTCGTCGTCGCTGGCCTCTTGGTCGCAGCGTTCGGGGCACGAGCCGACAAAAAGGACGGCGACCACGACCTGAGCCTGCCCAAAGACTTTCGGACGTCGATGGTTCACCTCGGCTCCTGGTTCGTTCCCGAAGGAGCCGCATCCGGCTTTCACGACGTCTATGCCGACCGAGCAGCGGTGGAGGGATATCGAAAGTCCGGCAAGTGGCCCGACGGGAGCAAGCTCGTCAAAGAACTCCGATCCAGCGAGGCCGGTAACTACACCACCGGCGCGGGCGTCCATCGGGCCACCCCGACCATCAAGCAGTGGTTCGTGATGGTGAAGGACAGCGACGGCTCCGGGTCCGGTCCTCTATGGGGCGAAGGTTGGGGCTGGGCGCTCTACAAACCGGATCGCCCGTCGGTGAACGTGGCCACCAACTTCCGCACCGACTGTCTGGGATGCCACATCCCGGCCAAGGCCACCGACTACATCTACGTGCAGGCCTACCCGACCCTCACCAAACCCAAGCGCTGACGCGCCGCTCCGCCCGACCTACCCCAACATCATCGGCCGTTGGCGCCAACGAGCGCCGGCGACGCCGTCGGAATCCATGGTCTCCGGAGCGCTCGCTCGCCCCGGGTTACTGGGGCGTCACGCTGACGGAGATGAGGTCGCTTGCCGCCGTGAAGTCGGACACCAAGCGCACGGTGGGGTCGGGGTCGTCGGCGCCGGTGTCGGGGCCGGACTGAAACTGAACCTGGTCCAGGCCGAAGCCGATGGGCATGTCGGCCTCGGTCCCGAGGTCCGCGATCACGAGGCTCCCGCTCTGGTCACCACTCACGGCCTGGCCGCTGGCGTCGAAAAGCGGAATGCCGGCCGAAGGAAAGGTGATCAACCAGTCGTTCGAGGGAACGAGCATGGTGACGACGTGGAGCCGCTGGCCGGGCTCTGCCACGACCGTGAACTCGTAGGCCGAGCCCGGTCCGATCGGGCCGGGCGCAGACGCGCCGACCGGCGTGTTCAGAATCCCGGCCGCGGCCACGAGCTCTCCGACCGCCCCGGCCAAGGCCATGGGCATGCCGTCCTCGGCGATGGCTTCCAGGCCCTGCCCGCGGTCCGGCTGTCCCAACGTGAAAAGGTCGGTCCCTTCGTCGGTCACGGCATAGATCCCGGGCGAAGCGAGGAGCGTGATGCCGCTGTCGGCTTCGAGAGCGGCGGCCAGGCTCGTCGGTGTCCCGTCTTCCGCGATCGCCTCCAATCCCAACCCGCGGTCGGGTGCACCGACGGTAAACAGCGGGTCGCTCGCCCCGTGCACCGCGTAGACACCGGGAGATACGGGAACCGCCTGCATCGCGAGGTCGCCCCCGTCGCTGGTCTGCAGGGTCGTTGGCGTCGAGACGTTCTCGATGCGGGCCGTAAAGACGTAGTATCCGCCCTCATCCGAAGCCGACAGACTCACCTGCAACACCGCTCCGACCGCGGGGAGGTTTCCGAAGCCGTCGTCCGCCAGGCGGACCGTGTCGTCCGGATCGTCGGCACCCGTGTCGGGACCCGCCTGACGCATGGCCTGATCTGCACCGACTCCGGGCTCTTGGTCGGCCTCGGTTCCGGCGTCCCAAAGGTCGACCTGGTCGGTCACGTCGCCGGTCACCGGCATCCCGTCTTCGGTGAACAGCGCGATGCCGTCTCCGTCCGGGGCGTAAAAGAGATCGTTGGAGGGAATGAACATGGTGGCGAACGAGAGCCGCTGCCCCGGCGCTCCCAGGAACTCGAACTCGTACGCGCCGCCGGGCCCGATCGGGCCGGGCTGGTCGGCGCCGACCGGCATGGCGAAAGCACCCGAGCTGGCCACGCTCGGGGTCGAACCCTGGTTTTCCACACGCACCGTAAACGTCGTCGGGTCGCTGCCGCCGTTCTGGCTCGTAGAATCATCGTCCCCGCAGGCGGCGAGGCTCAAGGGTATGAGGGCAATCGCGATTTTATTGTGCATGCGCGCTCTACGGCGCATCCCCGCCTTTGTGTTTCATGTATTTAATCAATATGATTTGAAGACATTATTCGACTATGCTCAATGAATGGAGCGGGCGCAGCGGCTCGACGCATTTTGGGCGTGGCTCCCTGCTTTCCGAGCGGTCGCCGAGACCGAGCACCTGCCGACGGCTTCTCAGGCCTTCCACGTCACGCCCTCCGCTCTTTCCCGGACCGTCCGGATGCTGGAGGAAGAGCTCGGTCGCACGTTGTTCGAGCGCAAAGGGCGGCAGCTGCGCCTGGGCCCGGCCGGCCATATTCTTCTCCGCGCCGTCCGCGATGCGATGCGTCGCGTCGACGAAGGGCTCGAGGAGCTCGCGGCCTCTCAGGAACGAGGCTCGGTCCGGCTCACGGTGCCCGGGCCGTTCGCTCCGCTCGTCGTCTTTCCGGCGATGCGTTCCCTGCCCGAAGTCACGCCGATCCTGCGAGCGCACCCCGGTCCCGAGGCCGTCAACCGTGGCCTTCGGACGGGTGCCATCGATCTGGCCGTCCTCGACGATCCGGAACCTGCAACCGACCTGCACATCGAGCCGCTCATGCCGCTGCGGCACGACGTGTACTGTGCCCGGGCTTCCGGTCTTCAGAACATCGACCTTCAGGACCTGCCCTTCGTGGCCCCACTGGCGGTCCAGGGCCGGCGTCCCGACGCCTGGCCGGTTCACCGGCGCCGACGGGTCGTGCTGGAGGTGACGGTCATGCAGATGGCGATCGACGCGGTGAGGGCGGGGAGCCACGTCGCGGTCCTTCCGGCGGTCGTGGCCGAGGCTCACGGCTTGGTGGGCCTAGGCGTGTCGGGCATCCCTCCCACGACCCTCTTCCTGGCGCACCGGCCAAGCCTCCCCGGGGTCGAAGGGCGAGTCGAGCGAGTCGCCGAAGCTCTGCGGCAGTCGGCTTGCCGCAGCGATTCGTGACTCAGCGCGCGCAGGGGCCGGTACGGGGTTGGGCCGACGTCCCCTTCGCGCCCCGGCGAGTGCCCTTCTACTACGGCTGGGTGATCCTGGTGGTCGCAACGATAGGAACGCTGATGAGCATCCCCGGCCAGACCATGGGAGTCAGCGTGTTCACCGACGCACTCCTCGATGCGACCGGTTTGAGCCGCCTCGCCGTGAGCAATGCCTATCTCGTCGGAACGCTACTCTCGGGTCTCAGCCTGCCGGTCGTGGGGACGCTCGTCGATCGTTTCGGGGTGAGGGCGATGGCGCTTTCGGCCACCGCACTCTTGAGCCTCACCCTCGTCTTCCTGAGCGGCGTCGATGTGATTTCGTACTCTGTCGGAGCCTCGCCGTGGGCGACCGGTGGTCTACTCACCCTTGGCTTCTTCGCGCTTCGGCTCTCGGGCCAGGGCACGTTGACCATGGTCAGTCGGACGATGCTCGGCCGGTGGTTCTCTGGTCGACGAGGCCTTGCCGCCGGGATCAGCGGAGTCTTCGTCGGCTTCGGCTTCGGCTACGCACCGCAGTTCCTTCATGACTGGATCGCGACGGCCACTTGGCGGGGCGCTTGGCTTCAGATGGCCGCCCTCATCGCCGTGGGCATGGGAAGCGTAGCTTTCTTCTTTTTTCGCGATGATCCCGAGTCGTGTGGGCTGGAGCTCGAAGGTGAAGTCTCTGATGAATCGGGCTCGCCGCCCGCGGAAAGGGCCTTCACGCGACCGGAGGCTCTTCGCACGTTTTCGTTCTGGTCCGTGAGCTATACCTTGTCGACGCAGGCCCTGATCCTCACCGGCGTGACCTTTCACATCGTCGACCTGGGAAGTGCCTCGGGCCTCGACCCGTCCCAGGCCGTCGCCGTCTTTTTGCCGTTGGCGGTCGTATCCACGGCCGTCGGGCTCGTCGGTGGGGCGGTCGGCGACCGGGTGGCCGTTCGAAGTCTGATGGTTGTCATGATGGCAGCCCAGGCAGCCGGGATCTGGGGAGCGGCCGACCTCGCGGAGCGGTCGCTGGCCTTCGTCCTCGGGTTCGGTGCCTCCAGCGGCTTGTTCGGACCGCTATCGACGATCGCCTATCCGCGGCTCTTCGGACGGCGACACCTCGGTGCCATCATCGGCGCAGAGATGATGTGTCTCGTCGTTGCAAGCTCGCTGGGGCCGTCGCTTCTTGCCTGGTCGCGTTCCGCGTTCGGGGCCTACGACCCGGCACTGCTGGCCAGCATCGTCCTGCCGGCGACCGCGGCCTTCGGCGCGCTCGCGGTGCGGCGTCCTCGGGCCGACTGATGCGCATCTGCGCTCGTTTGAGCGCAAAGGCGGGCTTTCGTTGCCACGTCGACGAAAGGCGGCGACCCCCACTCCATGGGGCAGAATCGATTCTTGAGCGAGACCAACGCGCGCCAGCGCGGGGTGGAGGGCCAATGGTCTCAAGGAAACGAGCAGTGGTGGGACTGGTACATGTCGCTGGCGGTCAATGAGGCGCCCGTACGGGCTTTGCGCCCGGCGCCCCGGCTACCCCCGGACGTCGAGTTGCCGCTGGCGCTCGCCGAAGCCGAGCTCGAGCAGGAGTTCACGGTGTCCGAAACGGCGAAGGAAGCCTTCCGCCTCGACGGCTACGTTGCGATCCACAGCGCCGTCTCGGTCCCCGCCCTGATGGGACTTCGCCAAGCCTTTCGCGCCCTCTTCGACGGGGCATCGCTTCCGGCGATGGGCTTTCCGAGTCTGGAAATGATGTGGACCTACGATGCCTGGTGCCGAGCCTTCGTGCTGAGTCGCCGCTTGGCATCGATCGCCGGACAGCTCCTCGACGTTCAAGCCGTCCGGCTCTATCACGACAATGCGCTGATCAAGTCGCCGGGGTGCGGTCGAACCCCGTGGCACTACGACGCCCACCACTATCCGATCGCTTCGTCGCAAGTCGTCACTGCTTGGTTGCCGCTTCAGCCGACCCCGCTCGCCATGGGTCCCCTCTCCTTCGCCCGCGGCATGGATGTCTACGAGCGGGTTCGAGACCTCGACTTCGATAAGTTCGGAACGGCATACGATGCGACCGTCATGAGGATTCTGAGCGAGGCCGGGGTTCCCGTCGAGACCGTCGAGTACGACTTGGGGACGGTGACCTTTCATCACGCCCACAGCCTTCACTCGGCCGCACCGAACCAGACCGACGGCGACCGGATGGCGTTGGCGACGACGTACTTCGAAGACGGGGCTCGCCTCGTCGACCGACCGACGCTCATCTCCGGCGACTTCCAGAAGTTCATGCCCGGGATCGGTCCGGGAGACATCATCGCGAGCGAGCTCAATCCCGTCGTATGGTCCTGCGGAGGTGAAGAATGACCGCCGATACTTTCGAGCGTTCCATGGCGCACTGGAGCGAGACCGGTCGAGCCGAGATGGACGCGTTCTATCGGGTCGCTACCCAAGACTACCGGGAGCTGGCGCTGGCCCACGATTGGGAAAGCTGGCTCCGAGACGCAGACTCGATCCTCGACGTGGCGTGCGGCAGTGGGAAGTTCCCCGTCGCGCTCGCTCGCCATGCGGCGCTGGGTGCGTCACCCCGTACGCTCGACCTGCTCGACCCGAGCCGTTTTTCCATCGAGGAGGCGGCGAGAAATCTGGAGCCACCGTTTCGACCTGGCCGGGCCTTCGAGTGCCGGCTACAGGACCTTCCGTCCGATGCGGGCCCGTGGACGAGGGCTTGGGCTACGCACGCGCTGTATGCGATCCCGCCGGTGGAGCTCGACGACGCGATGGCGCGCTTCGTACGAGCCGTTTCACCCTCCGGGCGTGGCTTCATTGCCCATGCCCGAGCCGACAGCTTCTATCTGTCCTTCCATCGGGCCTATCTGACTGGCATGCAGCGGGGTGTCGGTACCCCCTTCAGCACGGCCGAGCAGGTCATCGAATCGATCCAGCGGACCGGGGTCGACATCGAGGTTCGCGACATCGAGTACGTGGGCTCGTTGGAATCGGGCGCTCGGGACGCTGCGCAAGGCTTTCTACAGCGATGCCTCTTCGACGAGACCGTGTCCCTCGAGGCGATGGAGTCGGACCCGCTGCTCGGAGAGCTTCTACGGTCGAATCGCTCAGCTGAGGGTGGGTACCGTTTCCCCCAAAGAGTCGCCATGGTCTTCTTTCGAGCCGCCTAACGGCCGGAACTCGTTGGCCGTGATGCCCTTGCGTAGGTTGGGTGCGGCCGAGGCAGGAATGTCGAAGAGATCGACCGGGTGAGGCACGGTCCATCGACCGTCCGGCTCCTCACGCCCCATCGCCCAGAGCGCACCGTCGATGTGGGCTCGAACCCGTTCCGGCAATCGCCGAGTATCCGCGTGCACGACGAAGTCCCGGATCTTGGCGCCATGGTCTGAACCGGTAAAACACGCCGTTACGTCCAGCCTTGCTTCGATCCGCTGGGGCGGTCGGTCGATGCCGCAGGCCTCGAAGTGACGGCAGAGAGCCTCCGAAAACCACACGTTGTCCGCCGGGCGATCGGGCCAGAAGAGCTCGGCGAGCCGATTCAAATGGCCCCGGGGTGCGGCGGCGACCACGAGCGCTCCAGAGGGCCGGAGCACAGCCGTCGCTCGGGCGAGAGCTCTGGGGACGTCCTCCAAGTAGTAATGCGAGTGGACGAACAGGACCACGTCGAACCGCTCACTGGTCGTGAAGCCTTCGAAGGGGCTCGTGATGACCTCGCGGTCGACCGTGGGCGCGACGTCGGCGAAGCGGTCGGCAAAATCTCGACAGTGCAGGGGATTCGGGTCCAGGCCCACGTAGCGGAGCCGTCGGCCAGCGGCGATTCGCCGCGCAAGGGGGGCATCCAAGATCCCGCAGCCGCAGCCGATGGAGAGAATCGAAGCTTGGGCCGGGAGTCGCCGCTCGGCAAGACGGTCGCGTAGCTGGTCCTGCTGCGTGCTGGACGCTTCGAATGCGACGTGTGTCTCGAAAAAGCGGTCGCTCGACAGCGGTTTCGGTTGCGGGCGGAGTATAGATTGGATGTCGTTCAACTTGCGCTCGTGACGCTCGATAGGCCTAAGCCCCCGTCGCCGCAATCGCTTTCGACGCTATGGCCCACCTGCCCGCATTCCCGCGCGCGTGTCTTCCCGGTTTCGAGGTAAAATGCACCACCTGATGCCGTCCACCGACTTCTGGGACCGAATCGCCGCCAAGTACGCCGCCCAGCCCATCGCCGACCCGGCGGCCTACGAAGAAAAACTCGCCCGCCTTCGGTCGCTGGTGGGCCCGACTGACCGAGTCCTCGAAGTCGGCTGCGGCACGGGCGGCACCGCTCTTCGGATCGCCCCCTTCGTCGCCCACGTCACCGCCACCGATGTCTCGGCCGCGATGGTCGAGATCGCCGAATCGAAGCTCGGTCCGGGGGCGCCGAAGAACGTGGAGTTTCGGCAGTCGAGCGTCGACGACGACGTGCCCGGGGCTCCTTTCGATGTCGTGTGCGCATTCAGTCTACTGCATCTCGTCGACGATCTCCCGTCGGCTCTGGGTCGGATCTCGGATCATCTGAAGCCATCCGGCCTCTTCATTTCGAAGACCGTATGCCTGCCCGATATCTCTTGGGTGATGCCGGCGGTCGTTCGCGTGATGACCTGGTTCGGAAAAGCACCTCCGGTCCTTTCGCTCACGCGCTCGAACCTTGTCGCCGCCATCGAAGCAGCGGGCTTCGCAGTCGAGGACGTCACCCACTTCGGCAAGCACTCTGCAAGTCCCTTCATCGTGGCGCGACGACGCCAAGCATCCGCGGACTGACGGCCCCTTTCGTGCGGTCACTTCCCGGTACGGGACGCGCGGCGTCGCTTCCGGGCGCTTCTGTGACGAGCAAGACCGACGGCCCTTCCCTTGAACGACTGCCAGCGCTACACAACCGGGTTGACGATGAACGTGACCGGGGTCGGTAGGAGCGGATATCCGTGAATCGGGGTCTCATACCCGGCCTCGCCGTCCTCGCCTACGTACCCTTCGTCTTCTACATCGCAGGGCGATTTCCTCCGGCGAAAGCGGCGGTGATCGGTATGCTCGGGGCGGCGCTGGTTCTGCCGGTAGGCGCAGGCTACGACCTGCCGCTCTTACCCTTGCTCGACAAACAAGTCCTGCCTTCGGCAGCCCTCTTGGTCGCGCTGCTGCTGAAGGTTCCCCGCCGCCAGGCGCAGCTCTCTCGAAAGTTCGTGTTCGGTCTCTTTGCCCTCAACGTCCTCTGCGCCATAGGGACCTTCCTCACGAATCCGGAGTCCTACTCGGTGGGCGTCCTCAAACAGGTGTTCATGCCCGGTCTGCGCGCCAGAGACGCATACTCGCTCAGTATCGTGACCCTCGGCTACGTGTTTCTTCCGTTCTACGTCGGAGCGATCGCTTCACGAAACGTATCCGACCTCGAATCCGTCCTCAGGATCTTGGTGAAGGTTGGACTGCTGCTCTCCCTGCTGTGCCTGTACGAGGTCCGAATGAGCCCCCGGCTACACGAGATCGTCTACGGATACGCCGCCCACGGCGACTTTGGGCAGACTCGTCGCTGGGGAGGCTACCGCCCGCAGGTGTTCTTCTATCACGGTCTCGTGGCCGCGTTCTTCATGCTCAACGCCACGTTGGCAACGACCGTCGCGTTTCGCATCCGGATGCCGCTCGGACTCAAGTTTCTCAAGCTCAATTGGGTCCTCCCATACATGATGCTCGTACTCGTTCTATGTAAGAGCACCGGAGCGATCGCCTACGCGACGTTCGTCGTCCCGGTCATGCTCATCTTCAAATCGCGAACTCAGCTCCTAATTGCCGTGTGCCTTGCTCTGATCGTCGTCACTTATCCCTACACTCGGACGACGCAAGCCTTTCCCACAGACACGCTCTTGACGTGGGCCGAGAGCATAAGCGTCGAGCGCGCAGCGTCTCTAAACTTCCGTTTCAGTCATGAAGAGCACATCCTCGAGAAGTCGCTCGACGCAGGATAGATCTGGTTCGGATGGGGTGGATACGGGCGCTACCACTTGTTCGACGAGTGGACCGGGGAGGACTTGAGTACGGTCGATGGCCGATGGATCATCGAGATCGGGTCTCGAGGCGTACTCGGTCTCCTCATCAAGCTCACGCTCCTGTTGTGGCCGGTTTGGATGGCGTTTCGGGCCCGTCGGAAATTTGGCTCCGAGCGAAACGCACTTATGGTTGCAGCCGTGGCTCTCATGATCGCCGTGGCTGCGGTCGAGATGCTTCCAAATGATCCTCGTCTAAGCTTGCATTGGTTTTTGGCGGGGACCTTGTACGGCGTCAGTCGAGGCGTCGTGGAAGCAGGGCGCCGCCGGACGAGCCGCGCGACCGTCTTCGATCCGGCGACGGCGTATCGTCCTCCGAGCTGAGGTTCTCGCTGGTCGAACCTAGTTCCCGGCCTTCGCCCGCGCAAAGCGGACCACCGCCTGGGCGGTGTATCTTTCGTCGATGTCACGGAACTGCGTAGCGTCCATGGCCTCCTCGAAAAACTGCTCCTCGTTCCCCGAGCCTCCCGTTTCGTCCACGTGATAGAGCTCCATCATGTTGAGGTCGGGTCGAGTCGGGTCGACTGGCCCTTCGATGCCGACATTGCCTTCCGTGGTCGCCTCGGAAGGAGCGGAGACGGACACGCCATCGGAAGCTACGTTATAGCGCGCCTGCATGTCGTCGAGCTGGCGGACGTTCATTTCGATGGCTCGGTTGATTCCTCCGGTTCCGTGAATGGCGACCGTCTCCTCTATGATCCCTTGGGGAATGAGTGCCTCGCACGGGGGCTTTCCGGCCTCGCCTTTCTCACCGACATCGTTGCAGGCGCCCATCGTGACGCAAGTCCAGCCGAAGCTGACGCAAACGTTACCCCGGGCCAGTCCGCCGGGACGCTGCATGACACCGTTTCCACGCTCCCGACTCGCCAACCAAACCATGTTGTACTTGGTGATGACGTCGTACTGCTGCGTGCCTCGCGTTATGTACGCGCCGTGGTTCTTGCTATCCGGAGTGTGGAGAATGACGTTGTTCTCGATCCGCAAAACGTCGGTGGAGCCGGCGAAGATCCCACTGTTGTCGGGACGGTCGAGGACGTTCCATGCCACGCGGACGCGCTTGGACCGTTCGAAGTGGAAGCTGTGGAACTCGTTGTCGGCAAAACGGCAGCCTTCGGCCCAAATGTCTTCAGCGCCCCAAGCCGTGAATGTTCCACGACCGAAATCCAGGCCGAGCACCGCAAAGCGATTCCGCTCTCCATTGAAGAATTGGATCGCGGGGACCTTGGGAGCCGCGCCGGAGGCGCCGTAGGCGGCAAAAACGATGGGGTTCGTTCCGTTCGGGCCCGAGACTTCGGGAAACGCGCCGGAATACGTCCCGCCCTTCTTGAGGAAGAGAAAGTCGGGTTGTCCGTCGCGGATGAGCGCAGCCGCCGCGTTGAGGGTCCTCTTGGGTCGGGTAGGGCTCGTTCCGGGATTGCTGTCCCGCCCCCCCTGACTATCGACGAAGATGACGCGTGAAGCGGCGACCGGCTCGAAGACCGTCCATCCATTCTCTTGCACGCCGGGCGTGCTGGGATCTTCGTCGACGGCGTTCTCGGTCATGTCGGTCTTCGTCGTGCAGCCGAGATCGAAGCCCCAATCGACGAGGCCATTGCCGTCGTTGTCGATGCCGTCCGAGCACTGCGGACAACCGACGCACGGCTCCGCATCGGGGGCTAACGCGTCGAAGCCGCCGACGTCGGGAAGCGCTGCCGTCGCGTCGGGGCCGACATCGGTGCCGCTGGCATCGGCCGACGCGACCGCGTCGGGGCGATCGGGAGGAGGGCTCGCGTCCTGGCAGCAGTCTGGCGCGTCGTCGGGCTTTGCATCGGCCTCCGGCCTCTGAGCGTCCGCCTGGCGGCCGATGTTCGAGCTCTTGACCTCACCCACGGCGCAGCTCGCGAGCAATACGGCGCCCATCACGAGGACCGCGGATCGAGAGTGAAGCAAGGGCGTTCGGGTCCTCATCGGCGCCACTGATAAGCGCTCCGCACCCAGGCGGCAACGAGAGGATCCCCGTAGTCAAGCCCCGGCTTGCCCCCTTTGCCAAGACCGATTGCAAAGCCTGGGTTTCCGCGTGAGCCGTATGCCCCTCACGAACGCACTCAGGCTCGAGCGCGTCGTGCCGTGCCAACCAGGAATGCCGTCATCAGCGACAGAGCTGCCATCCCGAGGAGAAGACCAGCCAGCGTCCAGAGGCGAGTCCGCCCGCGGAGAGCGGTGGAGTCGAGCGCGTACGCAAGCTTTGGCTGCACGAGGGATGCCCACACTTTCTCCCACCGGGAGCCGAGGTAGTGGATCGGGCGCAAGTAGAAGAATCGCACGTCTTCGGAAAAGTAGTCTCGCAGAACGAAGAACGGATCGGTTCCTTTGAAGCCTTCGACCATCGAGGGGTTGAGGCCGTGTCGGTTGCCCAGGGACCACAGTGTGGTGACGTCCTGAAGGTCGAGCGGGTCGCCGCGAGACGAGGTGAAGAAGCGCACACCGGAGACGAGGTCGACCATCACCCACTGCTGGCGGTCGGAAAGCCAAGACTCGGCAACGGTATGTCGCGACAACGACACGTCACCGACGTCGCCCATCAAGGCGACTAGACGCGTGGGAATGCCGGCGAGGGTGGCGTAGGCGGCATAGATTTTCGAGGATGGACCGCAGTCCAGCTCCGCCTGGTTGCTCCGAACCAGTTCGAGCGCGGCGAGACCGGGCGCCCTTGCGATGCGGTCGTCAGGAGCGCCCCAGGCGGAGCCGATCTCGGCGTAGACGAAGTCGGCAAGGGCCCGAACGCGCTGGAGCTCGGATGGACCATCCAGACCGGAAAACACTTCGTCGAGCTCGCCTTTGGCCCGCACGACGTCTTCGTTCCCCTCCCGCTCCAACATGCCCCGCGTCCAGAAGCTCAGCGGATACTGACCATCATGGCTCACCACGGGAACACTGCTGTCGAGTAGAAGGGTCGACGGCCCATCGACGTTGAGACGGAAGCCGATCGTGGAGGTCGCGACCAGGCCATCGAGGTGAGCAACGTAGTCATGTCGGCCCTCGCGCAGCGGGACCTCGACGACCAGGCTCTTGATCCGACCGCCGAACGAATCGGCCCCCACGACACGCATTTCCATCGTGTCCGAGCGACGCCGCGCATCGACGACCTTGACCGCTTCGGCGGGAACGTAGAGTTGGGGAAGGTCGACGTAGTAGGTCGCGACGCCTCCCGCTCCTGCGATGAGATATCCGTGCAGGATCAGGCCCGCAGCCAACAGAACCAGGCACACGAGCGCCGGTGCCAACCAAAGCCGAGTCGGCTTTGCCCTGCCTCCTTGCATGGTCGTGCGTTCAGCGCATCCGGCCTACGTAAAACACGTATCCGTATCCATCGGGGTGGTTGCGGACGAGCTCGATTTCCCGACGCGTAGCGCGAGCCAAGGCCAGCGCCGTCTCGTCGACGGCATGGGCGGCTTCGAAAGCAGGGATGCGGGCGAGCAGAGGTTCGTAGTACGGCGCCCACCAGTCGGCGGTGGGCAGCTCGAACCGGCCCGACAGCTCGTAGCCGCAGGACTCGAAGACCGCCTGATTGTCGGCATCGCTCTGCATGGCCGGGTACGCCTCGGCCCAAAAAGCGCGAGCCTCGTCATCCGCGTCCGCCGGTCGGTCCAGCCAGGCCAGCTCGGACAGCCCGATGAATCCACCGGGTACGAGTAGATGCCGCCATGCTCGGAGCGCCGCTTCGAAGCCCATGGCATAGGCGGCGGCCTCCGACCACACGAGATGAAAGTAGGCGCGGGGGACGCTGCCCGGGAGGTCTGCCATGTCGGCCTGGACCGTCGTCAGCCGGTCGTGAACTCCGGCTGCCGCCGCGCGATCCCGAAGCTCGTCGAGCAAGAACTCAGAGCGGTCGACCGCGACGAGGGTCGCGCCCTCGATGGCGTCGAAGAGGTCGAGTGTCTGTGCTCCCGAACCGCAGCCGAGGTCGATGATCCGCGGCTCGCTTGGCAGGTCAGGCACGAGGTCGAGCGCTCGCCGTGTGCTCTCGGTGCTTCCCGGCCCCTGCCGCGCCAGACCTCGATGCAGCTCGACCAGCAGCTTGAATCTGTGCTCGTCCATTCGCGTCAGTCCGAGGAGTCCACGTCGAGGTCGGAGCTCGTGAACACTTCGTGGATCTCGAGAACGTTCGGCCCGGCGAACATGTCGGCCGGCGGACGGTCGCGATGCGCCTCTTTGAAGGCCTCGCTCTCGGTCCAGGCTCGGAAGTCCTCGAAGGATCGCCACCAGGTCTTCACTTCGTAATATCCTTGCGCGTCCGCGTCCTCGACCCAGCGGCTCGACTCGCGGTCGAATTTCATGGGCCTTGGTCGGTGCACCTCGTTGCGGACGAAGCCTGGTGAACGGTCCACGAGGTAGGCGCGCCGACGAAATCGATCCTCGAAGTCGATTTCGTGCCCACGCGCGATGGGAATCCGGTTCGTGACGACAACCATGGGCCGAGGCTCCCCTGACGGAGCCCGTTGATCCAGCCGAACCGCACGTGTCTCGACGGCGATCCGGTTTGCCGCACCGGCAGAACTCGAGCCTCGCCGGGCGCCGGAGGTCGGACGCGCGCTTTTCGCGTCTTCTCACCCGCCCGGCCGGGGTTCGCCGGCCCGCCTCACGTCGCGGCGGCGATCGTCGGGCGTTCTTCGACTTGAGTGACGGGCGAGGCACTCTCCGGACCCAGCTTTCGCCACTGGAGGTTGCCTGCGTACGCGTGTCCGACCTTCCCAGCTTCATCCAGCGCGAACAGGTGCAGCCATTCGTTGTCGAGCAGCTGCCTCACCGTCTCGTGCTTTTCGATGATCCGATTCATCGCGTCGATCGGAGCCTCGATGACGACGCTCAGACGAAGAGGCTCGTGCTGGAGCACTTCACCATCATGGATGGACTGCCACGGAAGCCCCACTCGCAGGTCGCCGGCGTTACCTTCGAAGACGCCGACCGTGCCGACGACGTTGTGCAGCGTCTTGTTGCCGCTACCGAAGAGCTCGTTATCGACCGTCGATGCGTAGTACTGCAGGCTGATCCAGCTCGCGACCACCATCGGAGCGGTCATGATGAGCTCCAGCACACCGAAGCCATCGTCGCGCTTCCAGTCGTACGAGTGAAGGAACGACCGACCGCCGAGGTTGAGAGAATCGGTTCGACCGCGCGGAGCCACGATGAACGCCGAGCATCCGGCCAGGCCCCACTCGGGCCGTACCTGAGCCCAGTCGCGACTGCGGCCGAGGAGGGCGGTATCGACGTCGGCCCGGCCACCGAGCTGGAGGCGGCTCGCTCGCTCCGCCCGCGCTCCCCGAGAGGCCTGGGCGAGAGCGGGCGCGAGTCGCTCGAGGTCCGGCGCGTGGCTCGGCGGAACCGCGTCGCGATTGAAGATCGTGATCTCATCGGTCGTCGTGTCGTGCTGGCAGGCCAAGAACCAGGTGTCCTCGGGAATCTCGAGGCCCCGCTCCCGGAGCCCGGCCCGGACCTCGGGGTCGTTGAGCGTCGCCGCGGCGACCCGGGCATTGGCCTCTCCGGTGCGCCCACCGCAAGCGCCGCAGTCGAGCCCGGTGGCATGGGGATTGTTGACCGTCGTCGACCCGTGGCCGGTGATCAGCACGAGCCGCGCGAAGTCTCGCGTGAGGGACATCGCCGTAAGGGCGCCGGCCGCGAGGTCGACCCGAGCTTCCCGCGACAGACCGGTCGGTCGTCCGCCATGCTGCCCGGGCTCGAGGTGTACGTCTCGGGCCTGAGCCGCTCGGGCGTCGAGTCCGGCCGTGGCGGGAAGGGGAACAGGTCGCGTCCAGCCGAAGCCATCGGTCAGTAGTTTGGGCAAGTAGGCCAGACCCACCGGGCCCACGAAGCTGAAGCAGGACACCGCGCCCATCTTGAATGCTCGCCACGCTCGCTTCACTTCCTGGCCGATGCTCCGCCGCTCGATGGCCTTGGCTTCAGCCGTCGCGTCGGGCAGCCCCTCCAGAATCTCGGCGGTGGGGGTCAACAGGACCGGGCACTGGGCGCCTCCCCGATCGTGACCTAGCGGCACGAAGTCGATGGGGAAGGCGAAGAAGCCGGCAAAACCGAGGGTCTCGATCTGGGCATCGGCCGCCTCGAGGTGCCGTCGATACACCTCGGACCGGACGTCGATACAGAAGACCGCTTGGGCTCGGGGCCGCGAAGATGAGGTTGGAACGGCTCGCTCTGCCGGTCGGTCGTTGATCGTCTCCGTCAGTCGCCGCTGGGCGGCCCGGTCGTACGCCGACTGCAGGATCAGCTGCCGTTCGAGGTCAGGGTCGGGGCTCTCGGACTGACCCGTGTCCATCTTCGCTTCGGTCCACGCCGAGGCCAGGCCGCGGTCGGACAGCGCCTCGAGCAATGCCACCTCCCAGGTGAGGAGGATGCAGAGGAACTGAACCAACGTGTCGTCCTCGGCTTCGTCATACAATCGTCGGTCCCAGACGATCCGAGCCGCGTAGGCCGACCATCCTGAAACCCGCAACAGAAGTCGGTGGAGGTACAGGTCGAGTGCATCGGGAGGAATCTCGAGCTGGTCCAACGCGCGGGCAGCGGCGCTCAGCGGGTCCTTCGGAAGCGCGGACACGATGGCGCGGAATCGAGCGAGGCCCATGACTTCGGGCGTGCGATCGATCTCGGCCTCGGCTCGCCAGGCGGCGTAGATGCTCGCCTCGTTGCGCGCGGGCTGCCATTCAGCCTGTCCACCGTCGAAGTAGGCCGCCGCCCAGGCCGAAACCCGGTCGGTCACGAACTTCGTCCAGTCGACGCGCGTTTGGGCGCGTGCCACGTCAGCGACCGTCAAGACCGACGACTCGGGGGGGGCTTCCCGAGTCGCGGCTTCACGGCTCGCGGCGATGAAGTCCTTCGCGGGGATCGACAAACCCGTGTGTCGCAGGACGGCGGCGATATCCTCGGCGGTCAGCTGTGCGCGATCGAGGGCTTCGAGATAGAACGCCGTAGGCATCGTCATCCGCGCACCGGCGACGCGCCGCAGGCGGTCGGCGACCGACCCGAAGTCCTGGGCGATGAGCCCCAGGAACGGATTGACGGCGACGAAGCTCTCGAGGGGCCATACGGGGGCCACCTTGCTGCAGGTCGTGCGGAGCGCGTCGGTCAGATTCGAGGTCACTGGTTCTTCAGTCTTCGTGGAGTTCATCGATTCTACCTTTCCGGTCGTTGGCGAACGTCGGGATCGAGTGCGTCAGACGCGCAGGGCGCCGACCAAGCGATCCAAAGCCGCGTTGGCGTACAGCCCGTTGCGAAGGTGGACATAGGCCGCCTGCCGCAGCCGGGAACCGCGGCCGAGAGGCGCGAGCTGCAGCATGATGGCGGCGAAAAACGATGCGATGACCGCGGTCGCGAGCGTGATGACCAGCGGTCCGGGCTGGTGCGCGCTGGGCAGCGAGCTCGACAGCAGGAGCCGGGCGCCTTCTTCGAGGGCGAAGAAGGCGACGGTTACGGCGGCCGCCAGGCCAGCCGTGCGGAGCATCGCGGAGCGCGTGCCGGCCGAGTCGATGGCCGGTGCCAGCAAGTGGGCCAGGCTCATGACCAGAATGGCACCGACCGCCAAGAGGGCGGGGTTGTGCGCTGGACTGAAGCCGAGCGCCATGGCCAGGCCGAGATACACCGCGGCTGCCAAGGCCAGGCTGGCCCCGACGCGGACCGGGCTGTGCAGGCGAGGCGGTAAAGGAACGCCCTTGGTCCGCGCAACATCCACGACGCTGCCCGAAGAGAGGAAGGCGTGTGCCTTGTAGAACGAGTGGGCCACCAAATGGAGCACGGCGGCCGGGTACACGCCCAGGCCGCAGACCATGAGCATGAAGCCCATGTGGGCCGCGCTGGAGTAGCCGAGGGCGACTTTGATCGTCGGCTGCGTCAGCAAGACGACGGAAGCGAATAGCGCCGTGAACCCGCCGACCGCGACGAGGAGCGTGGCGGACCAGGTGCCGAGATCCATGACGTAGGCGTATCGCATCACGAGGAAGGGTCCGGCGTTGAGGATGCCGGCGTGCAGGAGAGCCGAGACGGGCGTCGGCGTCTCCATCACCTCGACCAGCCAGCCGTGGGTCGGAAATTGGGCCGACTTGAACAGAGCGGCCACGGCGATCAGGAAGGTCGCGGCTTCGATTCGAAGGTCGGGCTGCGAGCTGGAGGCAAGCCGAAAGAGTTCGCCCAGGTCACCGGTTCCGAATCGCTCGTACAAGAGGATCCCGGCTCCCAGCAGGCTCACATCGCCGATCCGAGCGGCGATGAACTTCTTCCGCGCGGCCGCAACGGCGGCCGGGCGATGCGGATAGAAGAGGAGCAGCTTATGCAGGCTGAGGCTCGTTGCCACCCAGGCCAAAAAGAAGAGCGCCGTGTTGCCCGACAAGACGAGCACCTCGACCGCAGCGATCGTCCAGCAGAGCCGCCCCATGAACACGCCCTGACGCTCGTCACCGTCGAGGTACGTTCGACTGAAACGAATGATCACGACCGCGAGCAGAGCGACCATCGAGAAGACGAGAACGCTGAGCGGGTCGAGCCGGAAGGAGACGCCAAGACCGTACCATCCCCAAAGCGGCGTCGACGTGGTCCCCTCTCGGATGACCATCGTCCCGAGCCCGGCCGCGGCGAGCAGCCCCACGCCGCTGGCCAAGGAGGCCGCCGCCGAGGCCCGGCGCGGCCGAGGTCCGGGGTCACCCCAGGCAAAGAGTCCGGCGACGACCCAGACCGCAGGGCCTAGGAGAGCAATAAGGGTTAAATCCAAT
>CAYYOT010000079.1:0-19825 GCA_964473255.1 uncultured Myxococcales bacterium
CGCCATCGTGAACGTCTTGCCCGTCCCGGTGGCCCCGAGCAGCAGCTGATGCCGCTCTCCCCGCCGAAGTCCCTCGGTCAGCTCATCGATGGCTCGCGGCTGGTCGCCCATGGGCCGGAGCTCGGTGGATAGCCGGAAGCCCATGCCAATAAGCCTATCTCCGCGCGCCGGATCCGGCACGCAGAAGCGCGCGTCGAAGGCCGAACACGCTGGTCCCGCGACCGTGGAGTGCTACCCTGCCGCCATGCCTGACTCCATTTTGGATTCCGCTCCCGACGCCCCACTGGAGCTGTTTCTGGCGTGGTATTCCGACGCTCGAACGGCCGACGTACCGCTGTCGCACGCCGTCGCCCTGGCGACGGTGGGGGCGGGCGCCCAGCCGCGGGTTCGATTCGTTCTGTACAAGGGCGTCGAAGACGGGGATCTGACGTTTTATACGAACTACGACAGTCCCAAGGGCCGCGAGCTCGACGCCAATCCCCGGTGCTCTTTGGCCTTTCACTGGGCTCAACTCGAGCGTCAGGTGCGGGTCGAGGGGACAGCGTATCGCGTCTCCGCCGAGGTGTCCGACGCCTACTTCAGAACTCGGCCACGGGGCAGCCAGCTCGGTGCTTGGGCGTCAAAACAGAGTGAGGTTCGCCCCCCGCTCGAGCTCGAAGAGAGGGTCCGAAGAGTCGAAGAGCGATTCTCCGGCAAAGATGTGGAGCGGCCGCTCAACTGGGGCGGGTACGGCCTCGACGCGCATTATTTCGAGTTTTGGCAGGGCCGCCCGTCGCGCCTGCACGACCGGCTGGCCTACCGCCGAAGCGAAAATGGATGGCTGACGGAGGCCTTATACCCGTAGTTGCCCTATGGGGGTCGGCGGCCCCGGATTCCTCAGATCAGCTGGGCTGGAAAATTTGGGTGAACTCCGCCTCGACTTCCTCTTCACCCATGTCGCGCGCGATGGACAGCTCCTTGACGAGCAGCGACTTGGCGGTATCGAGCATCTTCCGTTCGCCGAACGAGAGGTCCTTATCGTTCTTGAGCAGGCACAGGTCCCGCAATACCTGGGCGATCTGCTTGGGGTCCCCGGAGTCGATCTTGTCCTTGTACTCTCGATATCGGCGATTCCAAGTCGTGCTTTCGACCGAAATCTCCTTCTCACGGAGAACGCTGAAGACCTCGTCGACTTGCTCCGGACTCATGATCTCTCGCAGGCCGTTCGCGCCCGTCGGGATCATGACCTTCACTCCATTGTCGAGGATGCGCAGGATGTAAAAGGTCTGTTGGTCCCCACCGACTTCGTGACGCTCGATGCCCGTCACCTCAGCCACGCCATGCGCGGGGTAAACGGCCTTATCGCCGATCTGAAAAGAAAGATTGTCCATCACGCCTCCACGGACCTCCTTGGTTGAGGATGCGGTATTCGCTCCTCGATTCGGTCTATTCCGTTCCCCGAGAAAGCCTGCCGTCGAAGAGCTCTGCATTCGGTCGAGCTTCGCGAGGGCCCTACGCGAGTCCACGTAGATACCTTTCGCTGGAGCCTACGGACGCTAACACATTGCGTCGGGCAAGTAAAGCCATCCGGTCGACCGGTCACCGGGTGGAAATGTCGATAACCCCGCAAAATCACGGGTTATTCCGTTCTCGTCTCAGGCGTCTTCCTCGCAGACTCGATTGCGGCCGCCGCGCTTCGCGGCGTAGAGCCGTTCATCGACCGTGCGTAAGAACGACATCGCATTGGTCTCTATTCCCCGCTCACCGAGGCCGCCGGAGATCGTCACTTCGATGGAACGATCCTCGTACTGAAACACCGTGGCCTGGATCAGGGCGCGGATCTTCTCGGCGAAGATCGCCGCACGATCCGCCGTCGTCTCGGGGAGCAGGACGGCGAACTCCTCTCCTCCGTAGCGGGCGAAGACCTCTTCTTTGCGGACGTGCCGACGGACCTGCTCCGCCAGTCGCTTGAGAACGAAGTCGCCGGCCAAATGACCGTGGACGTCGTTGATCCGCTTGAAGTGGTCGATATCGAAAAGGATGAGCGACAGCGGTCGATCGTAGCGCGAGCATCTCGCCATCTCACGATCGAGGAACTCGAGGAAGTACCGCTTGTTGTGAATCTGGGTCAGACCATCGATGATGGTCATCCGATAGATCTCTTCGTGAAACAGCGCCTCCACGTTCCCCCCTTCCAGGAACTTGAGAATCGCGCTGCCGATCTTGACCAAGTCCCCGTTCCTCAAACGGCGTCGGTCGACTTCGCCGTCATTGACATAGGTACCGTTGGTGGACCGAAGGTCTTCGATGAAAAATCCATCATCGCCGGCCACGATGCGGGCGTGGCGACGAGACACGTTGTCCAGATCGAGAAATATGCGGCATTCCAAGCCGCGACCGATCAGCGTTTCCACGGCGTCGAGCTCATACTGCCGCCCCAGGTCGCGACCGTAGATGGTCACCAGACAAGACGCCGACTCGTGCCCTTTGTCTCCGATGCGGGAAGCCGGCGCGATCCGGGTCTCGAATTCTGGTGAGTCATCGAACTCGCCCATCGCGCGTCTCCGCCTGCCGGCTCTACTCTTCGCCTTCCAGCGGGGGATCGACGCTGGTCGGTGCGATGCCGAGCTCACCGGTCGGGTGAAGGTCGACCGCGATCAGCGGCAGAGTGTCATTCCTGGTGGCGGCCAGCGCCTCATTGGTCGCGCGAAGCCTATGGCTCAACACTTGAACGAAGCTCCACAGGAGCTTCGAACTCAACACGGGCTCGGTCTTGACCAGGTTGAAGAACGCTCGACGTGCCAACGTGAGCGCCCGAGTCGGCTGGGTGGCCAAGACCGTAGCCGAACGAGGACTCCGGTCGACCAGGGCCATCTCACCGAAATGCACCTTATCTCCGAGACGCGTGATGATCTGCTCCCCCTTGGTGACTTCCACTTCACCGGTCAAGATGATGTAGAACTCGTCGCCGGGCTCACTCTCCCGGATGATGATCTCGTCGGCATCGAAGGTCAGGAGCCGAGTCTGGTTCAAGACCTTGACCAGTTCCTTGTAGTTCAAGTGCCGAAAGAGCGGGATTTCGTGGAGCGCCTCGAGCTTTTCGATGACCTCCAGCGCGACGGGATCGGCCAGATCCCCCGGGACCTTCAGCACCACCGCGGTGACGTTGTCGCGACCTCCCCGGGCATTGGCGAGATCGATCAGCTCTCGGGTTGCAGCCTCTCCGTCGTCCTTTTTCAGGATCTGCCGAAGCTCCTCATCGTCATCGATGTAACCGTGCAGACCATCGGAGCAGATGAGCCAGGTGTCGCCCGGTAGGATGTCCATTACTAGGGTATCGACCTGGACGGTTTCCGTGATTCCGACGGCGCGGGTGATGACGTTCGAAAACGGTGAAGCCTTTGCTTCTTCGGCCGTGATCAGGCCTCGCTTCAGCTGCTCCCAGAGGTACGAGTGGTCCTCGGACATCTGGTGAACGGTGTTGCCTCGCTCGAGGTACACCCGGGAGTCGCCGACGTGGGCCATGAACGCTTTACCTTCGACGATCAGCAGGACCGAAAGGGTCGTACCCATCCCGTGCTGATGCTCATCGCGGAGGGCCATCTCGAAGATTTCTTGCGAGGCGCGATGAACGGCCGCCTCCAGCTCGCGCACGACGCTGGTTTGATGGTCAGGGGTCGGGTCGGCGGCGAAAGCCTCCAGGACCTCGAGACCAGCGGCCATGTGCTCCCGCACGACCCTCAGAGCATGAGCGGACGCGACCTCGCCTGCGGCATGACCACCCATCCCGTCGGCGACCGCGAACAGACCCAGCCGCTCATCGATGAGCCAGCCATCTTCGTTATGGTCCCGAACGCGGCCAACGTCGGTCAGGGCCCAGGCATCGACCGGCATGTCGTCAGGGTATCAACGGATGGGGCCAGGGGTCAAAAGGTGTCGAGCCCATCAGCTCGCGCCCCGGCTCGCCAGGACCGGGCCCAAGATGGGCTCCAGCGCCTCTCTCGTCTCTTGCGGGATGCGTTCCGGCGACGTGATCAGCGACGTTCGCGTGGCGGTCGTACTCATTTCGCAGAGTGCTTCTCGGGGCCCAGCCACGTAACCCTGGATGACCTTCTTGGCGTGCTCGACGTTCGCCTGGAGGATCTCGAGCACGGACTCGACCGAGACGCTCTCCTGTTCGTCGTGCCAGCAGTCGTAGTCCGTCGCCAGCGCGATGGTCGCGTAGGCGATCTCGGCTTCGCGGGCCAGCCGAGCCTCGGGCATGTTCGTCATCCCGATGACGTCGACACCCCACTGCCGATAGAGGAGCGACTCCGCTCGGGTCGAAAACTGCGGCCCCTCGATGCAGAGGTAGGTGCCTCCATCGTGGGTCTCGGCAACGCCCTGGGCCGCCGTCAGCAGCGCCTGGCGAAGGGACGGCGAAACGGGGTCGGCCATCGGAACGTGAACCACGACGCCGCTACCGAAGAATGTCGAGGCCCGCTGACGCGTCCGGTCGATGAACTGGTCGACGAAGACCAGGTGACCGGGCGCGATCGTTTCCTTCATGGAGCCGACCGCCGAAACGGAGATGATCCGGGCAACGCCCATCTTCTTCATCGCCCAGATGTTCGCCCGGAAGTTGATCTCGTGGGGCAGGAGGCGATGGCCAACGCCGTGCCGGGGCAAGAACACCATCCGCTCTCCCGAGAGTTCGCCGGTGATCAGCGTGTCCGAGGGGGCACCGAACGGCGTTTCGAGCTCGACGCGTTCGATGTTCCGAAGACCGTCGATTTCGTAGAGCCCCGTGCCTCCGATGACGCCTATGGCCGGTCGTGTATCCACGCGGGAGGACGTACCAGCCCGCAGTTGGATCGTCATCCGTTTCGAGCCACGATCCGTAGGTTGGTGCCCTGCCCCTCGAGCTTCCGCTTTGGTGCATCCACTTCGACGCCCAGCTGTCCGCACGCCGCACTGATGTCGTCGCCTCGAGGGGTGCGAACGTAGGCGGCGAGGCCTTTGGCCATCACGAGTTCTTGGAATCGGGCCACCCGCTCGGGCGATGGGCGCCGAAAGGGAACGTACGGATGCTCGTTGAACGGGATCAGATTCAGCTTGCAGCGGAAGCTCGAGAGCAGTCGGGCCAACCGGCGCGCATCGGCGTCGGTATCGTTGATGTCCGCCAGTAGTACGTACTCGAAGGTTATCCGCCGACGAGGCGGAAGCGGGAACGCACGACAGGCGGCGAGGAGCTCCGCGATCGGATACGTCTTGTTGATGGGCATGATGCGATCGCGGACGTCGTCCGTGGTCGCGTTCAACGAGACGGCGAGCTGTACGGGTACCTGCTCTCCGAGCTGCGGGATCCGTGGCGCAAGGCCCGAGGTAGAAACCGTGATCCGCCGCGGCGACATGCCGTGACCGATTTCCGAGGTCATCAGCCGCAGCGATTCGACGAGATTGCGGAAGTTGGCCAGAGGCTCGCCCATGCCCATCATGACGACGTTACCGATGGCGGGGGCGTCATCTCCGAACGCCTCGTGAAGGTCGGCCTTTACTCGGGTGAGCTGTTCGTTGATTTCTCCGGCGCCGAGATTTCGGATGAGCCCGAGCGAAGCCGTTAGGCAAAACTTGCAGTCGATTGCGCAGCCAACCTGCGAGGAGATGCACAGGGTGTGACGGCCCGGCGCCGAGGCGTCGGGAATGAAGACCGACTCGATGATGTCGCCCCGACCGGTGCGAAACGCATATTTCCGCGTGCCGTCTCGGGCGACCTCGACCTTTTCGACTGCGAGCGAGCTGAGCTCCGTCTCCGCGCGCAACCGGTCCCGAAGTGCCTTGGACAGGTCGCTCATTTCGTCTACGGAGCGAACGCCTCGCTGGTGCAGCCAGCGGAACAGCTGCGGCACGCGGTAGGACGGCTCGCCCCAGGCCTCGAACAGCGCCTCTGCTTGCGGTCGCGTCAGGCCGCGGAGGTCCACCGGGCGCGAGCCGGACGGCGGCTCGGTAGGCATGGTTCCTCCGCCGGACATGATGCTCGTGGCGCGTTCAGCCCTGGCGGCCTACCAGCTCGGTGGTCCCGAAGAAGAAAGCCACCTCTTGCCGAGCCGTTTCCGGCGCGTCGGACCCATGGACGGCATTGTTTTCGATGTTGGAGCCGTAGAGCTTACGTATGGTGCCCTCGCCGGCTTTCGCCGGGTCGGTAGCGCCCATGACCTCTCGATTCTTGGCGATGGCGTTGTCGCCCTCCAAAACCGAAACCACGACCGGTCCGCTCGTCATGAAGCGAACCAGGTCGTCGTAGAAGGGGCGTTCCTTGTGAACCGCGTAGAACTCCCGAGCCTGGGCCTCGTTCAGTCGGATCATTTTGGTGGCGATGATCCGCAGACCCGCCTCCTCCAGCTTGGTCAGGCATCCGCCGATCACGCCCTTGGCGACGGCATCGGGCTTGACGATGCTAAGTGTCAGTTCAGTCGTCATATCTTTTTCCTATTTGGCCTCGGCGCCGAGCTCGTAGCCGGCCTCCAGTGCTTTCATGAAGAGTTCTTCTCCGCCTCGCGCCACGTGGTCCTTCACGGCGGCCTCGAGCGCGGGCTTGGTCACGATCTCGGAAAGCTCGATCAGCGCCCCTAGAGCGACCACGTAGATCAGGCTGGGCTTTCCCAAGCGTTGCTCGGCTGCGTCGGCCAGGGGCAAACGTACGATTCGACGACTCCCGAGGTCGGGGGCGTGGACATCATGATCGATGATGACCAGAGCGTTCGGTCGGAGGTCGGCACTGTATTGCTCGAGAGCCTGCTGGGTCGTCGCCAGCATGGCGTCGACTTGGGTCGCTTTCGGGTAATCGATGTCTCCGTCGGAGATGATCACCTCCGACCGGGCGGCATCGCCTCGCGCTTCCGGGCCATAACTCTGCACGTGGTGTGCGTTCAGATCATCATAGATCGCGGCCGCGACCTGCAGGATCAGCCCGGCCTCGATCATGCCGTGGCTTCCGGAACCGGCGAGACGAACTTCCTTTCGGTCGGTCAATCCAGGCCCTCCCAGCGCTCCTCCTCATGCGGCAGGCCGGTCAGCCTGTCAAAGGGAATTCCTGCATTCTGACCGCGATCCGGCACGACCGTACACGCTAGTAAACACCCCGACCGACCCGATGCCAGCGAACATCCCACCAGCCTCGAACCGAGATCCAGACGAACATCGCTTTGCCCTTTACGTTGTCGCGCGGGACGCCCCCCCAGACGCGGCTATCTTCGCTGTTGTTACGGTTGTCGCCCATGACGAAGAAATAGCCCTCGTTCACGCGACAGGACTCGCTACCGCAGTCCAGCCCCGGAAGCCGGCGGTTGTTCGGAAGGTCGTAGCCCGACTTATACTTCGCGTAGCCGATGGTGTACTCGAGGTCGGAGCCGAGGGGGCTTTCCACGTATCCCTCCACCGGACCATCGAGTCCGTCGAGGTCCGTGATCGCCCCGGCGTCGGAGCGCGCCAGCGCCTTGCCGTTCACGAATACGGTCTCGTCCTCGACGTGAACCCGGTCGCCGGGAATGGCCACGACGCGCTTGATGTAGTCGATGCTCGGATTGTCCGGGTACTTGAATACGACCACATCCCCACGCTGCGGGTCCGACCATTGCGCGAACCATCGGTTCGAAAAGGGAACGCGTAGCCCGTACAGGAACTTGTTGACGAAGATGTGGTCGCCGATTTCCAGCGTGGGCAACATCGAGCCGGACGGGATCTTGAAGGCTTCGATCACGAAGGCCCGCAGAAACAACGCGATCAGAACGGCGACGACCAGCGACTCGACGTACTCGCGCGTTGCGCTCTTCCGGGCGAATCCCAGCGTCCGATCGACCTGGCGCTCCAGCGCCTCGACCGCGGCCTCGGCGCGAGCATAGTCTCCGTTCAGAGCCTGGTGAACATCGGCGACCGCTTGCTCGACCTTGGCCGCATCGGCGTCCTTCAGTCGTGACCGGTACTTTTTGAGCAGGCCCTTGACGTCACGAACCAGCTGTTTGGCCCTCCGGCGGGTCTTGCGGGCGACGGGCACCGTGCTCGTCGTCGTGCCGCTCATTCCTCGTCCACCTTGAGCACGGAAAGAAACGCCTCTTGCGGAACTTCGACGGCCCCCACCTGTTTCATCCGCTTCTTCCCCTCTTTTTGACGCTCGAGGAGCTTCCGCTTGCGGCTGATGTCGCCGCCATAACACTTGGCGGTGACGTCTTTTCGGTAGGCCTTGACGGTCTCTCGGGAAATGATCTTGGTCCCGATGGCGGCCTGAATGGCGACGTCGAACTGCTGCCGGGGAATGATCTTCCGGAGCTTTCCGACCAGGGACTTGCCTCGGTCGTAGGCTCGGTCACGGTGAACGATGATGGAGAGAGCATCGACCTTCTCTCCATTGAGAAGGACGTCGAGGCGAACGAGCGGAGCTTGCCGGTACCCCGAAAACTCGTAGTCCATCGAAGCATAGCCCTTGGTGACCGTCTTCATCCGGTCGAAGAAGTCGTAGACCACTTCGGCAAACGGTAGGTCGTAGGCGAGCACGACGCGACTCGTGCCAACGTATTCCAGACCGGTCTGCGTTCCACGCCGGTCTTCGCACAGCTTCATGAGCGGCCCAACGTACTCGGACGGCGTATGCATCTTCATGGAAACGATCGGCTCCTCGTAGGAGTCGATCTTGTCCGCCGGAGGCAGAGACGACGGATTGTCCACGCGCACCATGTCCCCCGCCTTCAGGTGAACCTGATAGATGGTCGTGGGCGATGTCGTGATGAGCTCGGCCCCGAACTCCCGCTCCAGCCGTTCCTGAACGATGTTCATGTGCAGGAGTCCGAGAAAGCCGCAGCGAAAACCGAACCCGAGGGCCTGCGAAGTCTCGGGCTCGAAAGAGAACGCCGCGTCGTTCAGTCGGAGCTTCTCCAGGGCATCACGGAGGGCCTCGTAGCCGGACGACAGGATGGGAAAGAAGCCGGCGAAGACCATGGGCTTCACGTCGCGAAACCCGGGCACGGCCGCGGCATCGACGCCCGACTCATGGAGGACCGTGTCGCCGACTTTGGCGTCGCGAACCTCCTTGATGGACGCGGCGAAGAAGCCCACCTCCCCGGCCACCAGCTGATTCTGAGCCGTCGGATGCGGCCCGAAAACTCCCAGCTCCTGGACCTCGAAGCTCTTTTCGGGGTTTTGAGCGAAGACGATCCGCTCGCGCTTCTTGAGCCGGCCGTCGACGATGCGGACCAAGCAGATCACACCTCGATAGGGGTCGAACCAACTATCGATGAGCAGGGCGCGAAGCGGGGCTTCGCGATCGCCAACCGGAGGAACCATCTGGTGGACGACCGCTTCGAGCACGTCCTCGATGCCGAATCCGGTCTTGGCCGACGTGAGCACCGCCTGGTCAGAGTCCAGACCGATGACCTCCTCGATCTCTTCCTTGACCTCGTCCGGACGCGCCGAGGGCAGATCGATCTTGTTGATGACGGGAACGATCTCGAGGTCTTGGTCGACGGCCAGGTACACGTTGGCCAGGGTCTGAGCTTCGACGCCCTGGGCAGCATCGACGACCAACAGGGCTCCCTCGCAAGCCGCGAGCGACCTCGACACTTCGTAAGAGAAGTCGACGTGCCCGGGCGTATCGATCAGGTTGAACTGATACGTCTGGCCGTTGCGCGCGGTGTACATCAGTCGGACGGCCTGCGCCTTGATGGTGATCCCGCGCTCGCGCTCCAGGTCCATTTTGTCGAGCCATTGCTCGCTGGTCTCCCTCGCCGAAAGCGCACCGGTCCGCTCCAAGATGCGGTCGGCAAGCGTCGACTTGCCGTGGTCGATGTGCGCGATGATGGAGAAGTTCCGGATGCGCTCCAGCGGAAAATCGGGATTCGAGGTCATGATTTCGTGGCCGCCGCCGCGTCGCGGCACCCTGGCAAGGGAGGTCGTCCGAAGCAAGCGAGACCTGCGCTAGGGCGGTCGCGCTGCGGACCCGTCTAGAGGTGCTGCTTGCCTTCCCGGGGGGGGATGAGGGGCTGGCGTTGCTCCATGTCGTAGTCCTTGCGCAGCGGATGGCCCTGGAACTGTTCGTACATCAGGACACGGCGAAGGTCCGGGTGTCCAACGAACCGGATCCCATACAGGTCCCAGGCTTCGCGCTCCATCCAGTACGCCGACCGCCAAACCTCCATGACCGATGGGAGTTCCGGATGCTCCTCCTCGTCTTCCAAGGCGACCTTCAAGCGAAGCCGGTGATTCTTGGACAAGGAATACAAGTGGTACACGACCTCGAAACGCGGTTCGCGAACGCCGAGATAGTCGACTCCGGTGAGGTCCATCAACATCTCGAAGCGCGTCACGTCATCGTCGCGTAAGAACGTCATGAGCTCGACGAGCCGACCGGGGTGAACCACGGCGGTCTCATCGCCATGGTCGGCGTGCGTCGAGACGATCTCGGATGGGTACTGCTCGACCAAGCGGTCGACCGCAACTTTGCTCAAGGATTCGACTCCACTACGGGCAGAAGAGGACGCCGTTCAGCCTGGACCTTCTTCTGCAGCATCATGATCGCGTCCAGCACCGCTTCGGGACGCGGGGGACATCCGGGAATGTAAACGTCGACCGGAATGATCGTGTCGATGCCCTGAACGGTCGCGTAGTTACGGTAGAATCCACCGCTCGATGCACACACGCCGAAGCTGATGACCCACTTGGGCTCGGCCATCTGCTCGTAGATGGTCCGGAGAATGGGAGCCTGCTTGTGGGTGATCGTTCCGACCACCATCAAGAGGTCGGCTTGGCGCGGCGAAAAGCGCGGAAGCTCGGCGCCGAAACGCGAGTAGTCATAGCGGGGGCCCGCCGCCGCCATGTACTCCATTCCGCAGCATGCGGTGACGAAGGGATACTGGAAGAACGACCACTTCCGGCTCCAGTTCACGGTGTTCTGCACGACCGAGTTGGTGTTGAGGAACTTCCGAAAGTACCCCTCGGCCGCTTCGACCGTGGTCGTCGTTGCCTCGTTGCCCAGCAAGCTTTCCGTCGTCATTTGACCTCAGAATAGCGGCCCTAGGCGGACCGCGTCGAGCCGAACCGGACGATTCAGTCCCAGTCCAGCGCTCCCTTCTTCCACACATACACCAGTCCCAGCGCCAAAATGCTGACGAATGTGACCATGCTGAGGAAGCCCGTAAGGCCCAGCTCTCGGAAGGACACCGCCCAGGGGAAGAGGAAGACCGTTTCCATGTCGAACAGGATGAACAGCAGGGCGACCATGTAGAAGCGGACCGATACCCGCTGCTTGAATGGTTTCGCCGCGATGTTGCCGCACTCGAACGGCTCGTCCTTTCGCCAGTTCCGGGAGCGCGGTCCGAGGACCGAAGTCAGCAGGAACATGGTACCGGCCACGGCGAACGCGGCCATCATCACCACGAGGATTGTCCAGTACCCGCTCACCGGCAGCAGCCCTACCCCTCGAGAGCCAGGACCGCAACCGGCAAGGCTGCCCATCTGGTCAACCCCGACCCGAAGCGGTAAGACCCCGGGGCGCAGCCGCGGCCCATGCTCCTCGCCGTCGATATCGGAAATACGAACCTGACCCTCGGCTTGTACGTGGGCGCCGCCCGCAAGGCCTCTTGGCGACTGCAGACCGTCCACGCGCGAACGGTCGACGAGCACGAGATGTGGTTCCGCGGGCTTCTGCAGACCCGAGGCTACACACCGGAGGCGATCGGAAGCTCGATCGTCGCCTCGGTCGTCCCCGTCCTCACCGAAACCGTGGCCGCCACATTGACCCAGATGCTGGGCGGGAGGCCGCTCGTGGTCGGGCCGGGCATGCGCACCGGGGTTCCCGTCCGGTATAGCCCGGCCGGTGACGTCGGCGCCGACCGGATCGTGAACGCGGTTGCCGCCTTCGAGCGCTTCAGGGGGGCGTGCATCATCGTCGACTTCGGGACCGCGACGACCTTCGACTGTGTCTCCGCCCGCGGCGAGTACGTCGGCGGAGCCATCGCTCCCGGTGTGGGTCTCTCGATGGCGGCGCTGTTCGCCCACACGGCCAAGCTTCCCAAAGTCGACGTGGCTCGTCCCGAGGTCGTGGTGGGGCGAACCACGGTCGAGAGCATCCAGTCCGGTGCATTCTTCGGCTATGTGGGCCTCGTCGACGGGCTAGTCCGTCGGATAAAGGCCGAGATGGCGGAGCCAGCGGCAAAGGTTCTCGCCACCGGGGGCCTGGCTCCGGTGATCGCTGCCGACGCGGAGACCATCGACGAGGTCGACGAGTACCTGACCCTCGAGGGGTTGCGTCTCCTGTACGAGCGCAATCAGGATCCTGCGAGTCGGACTCTCGGCAGCCCGAACTCGCGTAAGATGGACGACGACCCATGACCGAGAACGCCAACGAGCAACGACCCGACCTGCCGGACGAGTGTCCCCTTCCGCCCGACCAGCTCTCCGAAGCCGTCGTCAAGCACACGGACGCCAGCGCGCCCGCGCCTCTTCGACTCATGGCTGCGCGGGGGATGGCGCCCATCCCACCGCGCGATCTCCTGACGGCGCAGTTTCGGCTCCTCTGGGACGCCGATGACAAGATTCGCGGCTTTGCCCAGAAGAGCCTGGCCCAGCTGGACCCGCGGTTGGCCAATGTTGCGTTGGGCGACGACAAGCTCTCGCCGGAGCTGCTCGCTCACCTTGCCGCCCTCCACGCAGCGAACGAAGCGTACGTCGAAAAGCTCTTGGGCAATCGGTCCTTGCCCTCCTTCGCGGTGGTCACCGTCGCCCGTAGTTGCTCCGAGCGGATCGTATCCGACCTGATCATCCCCAATCAGGCTCGTCTCCTGGAGGAGCCGGACATCGTTCGCGCTCTGACCGAGAACGAAGCCGCCCTCAAGTCCGACGTGGATCGAGCCGTCGACTTCCTCGTGCGCAGCGGTGTGATCCTCGACGGCGTCCGCGCCTTCGAGGAAGCGCTCTTGCGCCTGAATGGCGAAGAACGCGTCGAGGCCGCCTCGCACATCGATTTGCCGAAAGAGCTGCTCGACGAGCGCTTCCTGTCGAAGGACGAACAGGCCGAGCGTCGACTGATCACCGAAGAGGAAGAGGAGGACGACCAGGGAGGCGACGAGAACGCTACCATCGAGATGAGATGGCGGTCATTCAGCGTGGCCAAGAAGGTGGCGGCAGCGACCCTCGGGAACAAGTCGATCCGCACCCTTGCCATGCGCGAGCCCAATCGAACGGTGGCGCTGGCGGCCGTCACCAGTCCGGCCATCACGGAGCAGGAGATCGTGGCGGCGGCGGGCTCGAAGACGGTTCATGCCGACGTTCTGAACCACATCGTCCGTGACCGAAAGAACAATTGGACGCGGCTATATCCCGTCAAGCTTGCGCTCGTGAACAACCCAAAGACGAAGTTGCCCTTCGCCATGAAGCTGATTCCGTCGCTGCACGGAAAGGACCTGAGAAGCTTGTCCAAGTCACGCAACGTCCCGGCCGGCGTTCGCAACATGGCGAGCAAGCTAGTGAAGGCCAAGCAGCGTTAGGTCAGGCCGGGTCGCGTAGAACGCTGAGCGCTTGTTCGAGCGCTTCGCGAGCCCGCCGCCCGGAAGTTTCGGCGGCCTCGCGACGGCTGGTCTCCTTGTGGAGTCGAGCCTCCATTCCTGCGAGCTGGCCCCTCAGCTCGTCGAGCTCCGCCAACTGACGGGACAGCTGTCCGTCGAGCTCGTCGGCCCGCCGCCGGAGCTCGTCCCGCTCCCGTCGCGCCGCGTCCAGATCGGTCCGCAAACGCCGAACCTCGTTATCGGCCTCGGCCCGAAGCTCGTTCGCTCCCTCTAGGTCGGCCTCGGCTTTCGCGACCCGCGAGGCCGAAGCATCCAGCTGCGCGGTCAGCGTATCGCGTTCCGACTCGAGTCCGGTCAGCCGGGCATCGAGCTCGCGCACGCGAACGGTGCTCTGGGCCAGCTCTTCCTCGCTCTGTACGATCCGCCCTTCCAGCTCCATCTCTCGGTCGCGCCAGCTGAGTAGCTCGCGATCCTTTTCATGCAGCTGGCCGCGCAGCTCGACGATCTCGCGGCTCTTGTCGTTGAGCTCCTTCTTGATTGCGAGGACCTCCCGGGAGCCGCCCGTCGACGGCGTCTGGACGCGGCTCTCGGCTTCCGCGGCGCGCCGGTCGGCATCTTCGGCCCGTGCCGTCTCCAGGGCCAGCTGGCGCCGGAGCGAGGCGACCTGCTCGCGCAGCGCGACCGACTCGTCGGGTGCTCCGGACGTATTGACCACCGATGTCAGCTCGTCCTCGTCGCTCACATCGGTCGGCAGGCCGGCCGAGCGGGAAAGGTCGACGCTCGGAGGGGAGCTCGCGATGGAGGCCAGCGCTTGATCGAATGAATCTTCCGCTCCTCCGACGTCGAAAGGATCCGCCCCCGAGAATGCTTCCTCATCGGGAAGGGTCATCGGGGGCTGCGACTCGACTGCGAAGTCGTCGGCGATGGGGATGTCCTCCTCCGCCGGCACGTCTTCCTCGACCGCAACGTCCACCGAGGAGTCGAACGCCACGTGGCGACCGAGAGCCTCGATGAATTCATCAATGGCGAAGGGCTTGCTCAAATATTCGTCCGCTCGGACCTTCAGCTTCTTGTGGTGCTCGAAGGTCGACTGAGACGCTTCGGCACTCGTAAAGATCAGGGGGACGTCGCTGAGGGATGGGTCTTTCTTCAGCTTGGCGCAGATCGAGTAGCCCGACACCGCTGGAAGCTCGGCGCACAGCACGATCGCGATCGGTCGGTCGTCCCGAGCGAACTCGAAGCCCTGCTTACCGTCCGGCGTGATCTGGGCGTCGAACCCGCGCTGCCGAGCGGCCTCACCCATGTCGCTCGCCAGCGCTTCGTCTGCCTCGATGATCAACAGGTGATCGGCCATGAAACGGCGCCGAACCTACGTCTGGGCCTAGATCCTGTCAATTTGACGTCAGAATGCCGAAGCGAGCTCGACGAGATCCTCGGTCTCGGCATCGCCGACGATCGAGTACTCGAGGTCACCCTTCGAAAAGGACACGATGCGATAGCCTCGGTGCTCGCCGAGATAGAGCTCACGGCCGGCACGCTGCGCCGGTCGGAACTCCGGCGGAGAGAGATTGCGGTTGGTTCCGGGCGAGGCGAACACCGAGATGCGCACGCCTCGACGGTCGTACATCAGGTAGGCCGACTTGCGCCGTCCCAGATTGACGGTCCGCACGCCCAGGAGGCGGAGATCGTTTTCGTCGGGCTGTGCGACCTTCATCAGGACGCCGATGTGCTGCTGGATGTGCTGTCGAACCCGCTCCAACCCCAAAGTCGCTTCCACGTCCGGCTTGTGGTTGCTGGCGTGCACGGCGACGTATTCCTCGGGGTCCAGGCACTCGACCGACTTCACGAAGGCGACGATCACCAACAGCGCCACCGCCAAAGTGGCGGCCACCGCTCGCCCCCACGGAAACAGCGACTCTTCGATTGCGACCGCTTCGCGTCGCAGCTGATACGTGACGCGGGCCTTCAAGCTGGGCGGCGTTGCCGCATCGTCGGAGGCCGCTTTCAGCTTTTCCTTCAGGGAGCGATGAACGTATCGGGCGGCTTCGGCCCGCTGCCGGTCGACCTCCGATCGCTCGAGGGCGGCTGCGAGGCGCGCCTCCTCCGAAGGATCCAGCTCCCCGTCGATGCTCAGTTCGACGAGATGCTCGACGTCACGCTCAGTCATGGGCTGTCCGTGCGAACCAACGACGACGGCAAGTTAGTCCGGGCACGCGCAGGAACTAGGCGACAGCGTTAGAGGAAAGGCAAGTTTTGCCGCGATTCTGAAAGAATCAGTCGCCCGCGGCGCGGGCGTGTTTTTTGCGGTCTCGATACGCCTCGAGACTGATCGGCTGACCGTCCTGGTCACGCTCGGGCGTGATGACGCCTTCCGCGACGGCGTAATCGTAGAGCGCCTTCTGCAGAAGTCGACGCCCCCGGAACAGGCGGCTCATGACCGTTCCCACCGGGCAGTCGACGATTTCCGCGATCTCTTTATAGGAGAAGCCCTGGACGTCGGCCAGGATGACCACCATCCTGAAATCGACCGGTACTTGCTCGAGCGCGGCGAGAACCTCGTCGGACAGCAGGCGCGAAAAGAAATCGCCCTCGGGGTTACGTACGGCGGTGAAGTGCTCAGTCGAAACGAAGCGGTCGAGCAGGATGTCTTCGGGTGGCGCTTCGGCCACTTCCCGCTCCTTCACCTTTCGGCGGTAGCGATTGATGAACGTGTTCGTTTGGATCTTGAACAGCCAGGCTTTGATGTTGGTGCCCTTTTCGAAGCTGTCGAAGAACCGGAACGCCTTCAGATACGTGTCCTGGACGAGGTCCTCGGCGTCGCGAGCGCTCCGCGTGAGCCGAAGCGCTGCGCCGTAGAGCGAGTCCATGTGCTCGAGGGTCAATGCCTCGAATTCACTGCGTGGGTCCGTGTTCTTCTTCCTAAAGCCAAACATCATGCTTCCCCGGGTGCTGGCTGCCGCCGCCTTCCAGATTCGGAAGCAAGCCACATGCCGTTCCTTGGACCAAGGCCCCGCACCCCGCAGCAACCATAGGCCCCGTCGTCTCCGGGTCAATTCGTCCCGGCCGTGCGCCAGATCGTCGAGGAATGATCACCCCACTCCGAGCTCCCGAAGAGTGGACGCACATCGTGGACAAAGGTTTCATGCGCTCGTGCCTCCCGTCGGACCGGCATTGATTGTGTTCGCTTCGATCGGATCCGTCGATGCGCCCTTACCCTCGGCCCAAGCCCTTCTCCGGCAGGCGGCGCTCAGTGAAGACCTTGCTTGGGCCCTCGATCCGGAGCTTTCCGCCGTCTCGCGCCCGCTGGCCCGGAAAGCCCTGTCTCGGCCCCCGACGCCCGCGGCCGTTGAACACAGTGTTCGCGGCCGAGGCCTAGGAGATCCCATTATCCTTCCGGCGGTCCTCACCGGGGTCCGCCCCGGACGACCTGACGATGACGCCAGCCGCTCGCTCCTCCGGAAGGTGCTGCGCGGCTTCGCGGCGGAGCTGCAGGCCGAACCCGAGACCGTGCGGATCGGTGGTGCCTGGGCCCGGTCCGGAAGCGCCTGGGCCCTCGTCGTGCTGGTCGCGCATCGAACGGTAGATTGGAGCATCGAAACCGCCGGGCGCAGGGTCGTCTTTTCCGGTCGCTTTCTGAGACGGGCGAGCCGACTGCAGGTCATGAGCCTCGGGCCGTGTGCGGCGCCGACGCGATGCGCACACCCGATCGCGCTCCGGGACGTCGATCCTCGGGGACGCTCGATCGGATTCACGCTCGACCGCCCCCCGGGTTCCGGCCGATGGGTGGTCGAGGCCGTCGATCCCGAGAAGAAATCCAACCCGGTCGTCGGCTGGTGGTTCTTCGACGAGGGGCCCGTGCGTTTCATGACGTGGCCGGGAGAGCCTGCTGCCTGGCTGGCCCGGCTGCGCAAAGAGACGGGCCAACCCTCGCTGGTCATCGATCCCGACCTCGTGGCGGCCGCGCACCTTCACGCACGGCAGACCTGCGGGGAGGGTCGAGCGAGCCACCGGTCGCCGGACGATTCGCTCCCCGAAGACCGGGCTGCGGCGACCGGCTACCGCGGGTTCGTTTCGGAGAACGTTGCCGTGTCGACATCTTCGCGTCGAGCGTTCCGAAACCTCCTCTGGAGCCCGAGTCATCGTCGGGTCATGCTCGATTCAACCCTCGACAGCGCAGGAACCGCGGTGCACGTCCACGACCGCGACCGCGTCTGCCTGGTCCAGATGTTCGGTCGACGCCCGGTCGCCGAACGTCAGGGTCGATAGGAAGCGCGCACGATATCGGCGAGCGCGTTGCAGTAAGCGTGGAAGACCGTCGCCCCCGCGATGCTTCGCGCTCGGAATGCCATCGCACCGAAGAGCAACGACGGCAGCGCCGGGCCCATGCGGGCCGGCACGTACTCGCCGACGACGTGCGCGAGTCCGAACACCATCGAGGTTGCCGCGATGGGGCGCCACGGGATCCCGGCCACGACCCAGCCTCCCGGGTCCAGCCGAACCCACAATCGCTGGAGGTATCCGCGGAAGAACGCTTCCTCCGCGAGCGCGATGACCAGCGTCTGGGTGACGAACTCCCACGCGAAGCCCGTCGGGAAACGCAGGCGGAATGGGCCAGCCCACGAAAACCACTGGCCGTACGCCCACCCGTAGATCGGCGTCACGACGAGCACGGCCAGGACGACCTGCACCATGTCGATTCGCCAGCGTCGGAAGCGAACGCCCAGCGCTTCGAGCACCGGTTCCTCGCGGGGTGCTCGTAAGAGTGGCGCGTAGAGCTGAGCCGCGATCGCGACGCTGGCCAGGGCGCCAGCGGCCGCGGGGACCAACGCCGAGACGTGCTTGATGGTACCGAGCCCGACGAGAACCGCGGCGCTCGCGACCACGATCTCGCGGCGGAGCGGCGAGTCTTCGGCGGGCGCCTTCAACCGCCCACCATCGTCCGAAGAAGCGGAACGAGGAGCGACATCGGGGCCAGCCGAGACCGCCGTCGGCGCGTATCCAGCGTTACGCCCACGAGACGCCCTTGGCCGTCGAACACCGGAGCTCCCATCTGTCCCGGAACATCGACCCGAGCTCGTCCTCGGTCGTCGGGCACGGCGTTCACGGTGCCGAGCGCGGGCTCAGGCCCGGTCTGTCCCCAGCCCACGCGGACGACCCTCTCTTCGGGTGCAGGAAAGGCCGTTCGAGGTCGGGGAGCCATGCGGGTCTCACCGACGGTTCCGAGGAGCAGGGGCCACCCAGGTAGACGACCCACGAGACGGGCGGAGACGATTTGACCCTCGGCATCCTCGAGTTCGACCGTGGGCATCGAGGTGGAGCGCCCTGGCACGAGAACCTCTCCGCGAGCGCCGATGAACACGCCCACCTGGAGCGCCTCTGTGTCGGACATCACGCGAATGACCATGGAACGACTTCGGTCGTACACGCGTCGTAGCTGGGTGAAAGAAACCCGACTAGGCGGACCGGAGCAACGGCGGAGACCTTCCAAGACGAGTCTCCGGCGACTCAGAACGACGTCCGCCACGGTGCTCCGTACCACCGCTGCCGGCGGTCGACGAGCGTCGGTCTTGATGATGGCCCTCGCGGTCTCGACCGTCGCGACGTCCGCCGCTGCCGCCGCCACGCAATGCGATGGCGTCGCCGACCTGCGTCGCACGGGACCGCTTCCGTTCCAGGTCGGGGAGGAGCTCGCATACCGACTCACCTTGGCCGGAGCGTTGGTGGGCCGGATGGAGACCAAAGTTGGGGCTCCACGTCGGATGGATGGCAAGACCATGCTGCCGCTGTTCGGGCGCGCCCGGACGACCACCTTCGTTGCGTCCTTCGAGCCGATGACGGGGCGCTACATGTCGATGGTCGACCCCGAAACCCTAAACCCGACCGGCGTGCAGACGGAACTCCTCTACGGCGACGACCCTCGATGGGAGAAGGTCCGCTTTTCGCCCGGCGGCCGACACGTTCATGCCGAGTTCAAAGTCAAAGGCGAAGAACGCGAACGCAGCTACTCGGCGACCCATGATCTCACCGACATTCTCACTCTCATGTACTGGGCGCGAACCATGAAGCTCCAGCCGGGTCTCGTGGCCTGTCAGGACGTATTCAGCGCACGGCGCCTCTGGCGGATGACGGCGAGCGTGCACGAGGTTACCCGAGTATCGACGCCGGCCGGCCGAAAGCCTGCCTACCGCGTCACGTTGAAGTTCCTCCGCAAACCCCACCCCACGCTGCGCAAGAAGAACCCGCCGCAGGTGAACCTGGAGGTGTACATGTCCGCGGATCGCTTTCAAACGCCGCTCAAGTTCAAGCTCGACGTGAAG
>CAYYOT010000080.1:0-3313 GCA_964473255.1 uncultured Myxococcales bacterium
CGGCGCGGTCGTGCATCCTCCGGGCGGCGCAGCTCGAGCAGACGACTCGGCTCTTGCACGCGAACGAAAGCGCGTGCTCGGTTTGACACGCCTCGCAGCGAAGCCGAACGAATCCGAATTCCGGACGGCCACACGTCCGAAACCGGTCGAACTCCTTCCGTACGAAATCGGGGAGTCGAAGGTCATCGCCGTCCGGCGACGCCAAGCTCTCCTCGAACGCCGTCCAGTGCCGCTGGAGCAACCGAAAGACGACGCTCTCGTCCGGCGCGCGGGGGCGGTAGACCGCCCGAGCTCGAGAGCACCCGCGAAGCTATCTGCGAGCCGCAGGCCAGCGCGGCGCGCGATCTCGCGTCGGGTACGAAACTGGCTCGGCCGAGACTTGCCTGCGGTCGACGAACCAGATGGGTCCCGCCTGCGATGTGATCACCTGAATCGAAGCTCGTGATCGACGAGCGGGTCCCATCAAGCGCAGTCGTCATCGCATCGTCATTTCCAGGAACAGTTCGAGTGGCTCTATTCGCGGTCGCCCAAGTTCTCTCCCGCCCGGGCCACCTGATTTCAAGCACTTGCAGTGACGCGTGGCTGTTAGTGTCAAATCAGCGATTCCCACGGCTACCTGGGCCCTTGATCCTCAAGGAGGCAATCACGCTCACCAATCCGAAAAGGAGAATCGAGATGAACTCGTTCGAAAGACTATCCAAGCTGGCCAGCAACCCCCGCGACCTCGAGGAGCTCCTCGAGATCGCAAGATCGGAGGGGCTCAGCGACCGGTCGGCTCGTGAGACACACAGGATCGCGACCCGAGCTGCCCCTGCGCTCCTCAAGGCGGTCCGCGAAACGGCGCCAGCACGAGCGGTCCGGCCGCGGGTGGCAGCCCGACTCGCCGACCTGCCCCGGCAGCTTCAGCGTACGCTGGTGCCTCGGGTCCGCGGAGTCTCGACGAAGGTCGGGCTTCGCGTCGTGCAGCAGGCCGAGGCCGATCTCGGTCTGAGACGGCGCGGGCGGGCGCCTGGCACTGTCACCGGGCGTAGCGAAACGGTCCTGCTCGAACAGCTGCACCGAATCGCATTGGACTTCGAGGTCCACGGGCGCGCCGACCTCGTGGATCGCGTTGACGCCATCGTGAACGAACTCGGGTCGACTCTGGCGTAGGTTCGCCGTGCCCAACAGGATCGCGGGTTGGAGGGATGGCCGTCCCTCCAACCCGCAACGGGAGAGCAACTCATGAAACTAGGGAAGCGAAGACGTCCCCCCGATAGGAAGCATCGTACCACTGCGGGTTCACGCGACGAACCGCGCCCGAACCGCTTGAATAAGAAGCTGGGGCGGACGCTCGAAACAAAACCCGCACCTTTGGACTCGGCCGCGCCTCCGACCCAGGTCGAGGGGTTCGATGGCGGCGACAACCAGCAGACACCGAGGAAACCTATCGACAGTCTCCTCCGGAGGAAGCTCGTCGCCACGGCCGTCGCCGACTACCTGGAGCGCACGCCCGAGGAGCACCTCACCCTGGGTGATCCATGGTTCGTTGTCCACGAGGCGCTTGAGGGCCGCCTGATGCACCTCGACGACCGAGAGCTCGAGGGTGTTCTGCGGAGCAACGGATACCAGATCATCCGCAAATGCGATGACGACGAGCTCGCGAGAACGCCCCAGATCCACCACCGCCGGGTGGTACGAGAGCTTCGACAGGCGATCAATAGCTGGGCTCCGCCGATCCGGTACCGATCGGAATCGACACTCCGCAAGCGTGTTCTCCGCTTCATCGCATGCGGCGAGAGCATGGCGGAGCCGACAGCGAAGCCCAGCGGCAAGGACGCTGTCGCTGCGCTCGTTTCTGTGGTCGAGGAGGAGCCGAAGATCAAGAAGAGCGAGGCGATCGGTCGAGTCTATAGACAGTTCGGTTTCGAACTGTCTTGGTCGACGATCGAGAAGCAGTGGCCTGCGGCGATGGCTCTGCTCACTTCGAAGGAGTGAGTAGAGCAAGAGAGAGAGAGTAGTTGGTTCTGGTTTACCTTCGGATATGTAGAGTAAACCAAGTACCATTTCCCTCTCTCTCCTCAGACATCGTCTTACTAACGATGTCCGACGAGCGGAGCGACAACGAGCAGCGCCTCGACGGCGAAGACAATCTCGCCGTCCCTCGCCGAGCTCTGTGAATAGACCTCCGTGCCGTGCGCACACCTTCGCTCCGCCCGTGAGCTGTCGCCCAATATTCGTGTTCATCTGGCCCCCCGCCCTCCGGCGAGAGCAAGCGCGAGGCGAGGTCCGGCCGTTGAGCATCGCTCGCCTATCGGGAACTGGCGTCTTCGTGACCTCCCCTTCGCGTGGGACAATACGAACATGACAGCCGAGCAGGTGGACTACCCACCGGATACCAGTGCAGACGAGCCGGACCTCTCGGTCCTGTCCATGAGTTTGATGAGCATGCTGTTGGAGGTGCCCGTCGAGCTCAGGAGCAAGTTCGCCAGCGAGATCGTCGACCTTCGGAATCGGCTGGTTGAGGAGTACGGGACGCGGGCGGCGGTCACCGTCCTCGTAGACGAGGCGTGTGGAGCGCTCCTCGATTCGCGCTATCTCGGAATAGTCTCCCGGTCGCTCCTGTCGTCCTGTCTTTCGGACCCGAATCTTCGACGGGCAGAGAAGCTCGACGGTATGGCGGACCGAGCGAAGAAGCGTCTTCAGTCGACGCTGACGGCCTTGGAGCGTCTCCGCCCCCGAAAGGCCGCGATAACGATCGTGCCGGGCTCGGAGCTGCATTGAGCGAATGGGGCCAGACCCGCGCGGTGGAAGACTTCGCCGCCGTCGCAATCGGAGACCTCCCGCGAGAACTCCGAGTCGCTCACCTCGAATCCGGCAAGCCTCTACGCTTCGAGCTCGAAGGCTGCCGAGAGCGAGTCCACCTGGCGGCGACGCCCCAGCACGGCGGAGGGCTCCGGCCGTGGTTCCTCTGCCCAGGCTGCAGGAGGAGACGGGGCCGGCTGTACGTCGACGAGACCAGCCTTCGTTGCCGGGTCTGCCTGGACGTTCGATACCTGAGCCAGCTGAAGCGATGATTTCGACAGTCCGGGGCCCGAGCCCGCTCGACGTTCGCAGGGCATGCGACTGGGCGGACGCTTCGTACCCGACGCCCGTCCAAGACCGAGCAGAAGCACCGGTCTCACCCGCGGGTCGCGCCAGTGAGGTTCGACCCGTGGAGCGGCAATCGGCTCCTCAAGTATGGTCATGGCTTCGGGTGGGGGGCCCCACTGCCGTGGAGGGGGGGGGGGGCGGCGTGCAGTGGATGTTTTCTCGCCAAACACCGTGTTGGGGG
>CAYYOT010000080.1:3323-19669 GCA_964473255.1 uncultured Myxococcales bacterium
CCGTCGATGCCAGCCTGCCTGCCCTCCCCTCCCCCCCCGCCGCGCCCCCCCCGCGCCCCCCCCCCCCCCCCCCGGCGGGCCATGGATGATTTCTCGACCAACACCGTGTTGGCGGCTCTGCGTCATACGGGCTGTCTCGGCGTTCCCAGGAGCTAAGGAAAACGGGCCATCGTATGCCGCGCGCACCGGGGCCGACGCACGACGTCGGCCCCAGCACGCGGTGCTTTACTCATCCGGACTGGTCGTTGCTGCCCACGTCGACCGCGGCCAGCTCGAGGGTGTCAATCGAGTGCTCAGGGCCATGACGATGGAACTGCTCGTCAGCCCACCTTCTGAGCGCGGCCTCGGCGACCCATCGAATGCCCTGCCACGCGAGCTCGAGCGTGATATCCAGCTTCCTGTTCTTCAATTCGGATTCTCCTTCCCCAACGTTGGGTCTGACGGCGAAGGGCGTTCTTGCCCTCCACCTGTCTTGTCCCTTCATCAGGCCGTGCATTTCAGTCGCGTCGGCTCCCTCAACTGGTCCGACGGTCGCTGCGAGACCCCTCAGGACCAATGCGACACCCAGAGCGCTCGCTTACGAGAGGTTGGTGTAACTCGGCGGGCCCGACCAGCCGGAGGCTCGCGGCCAATACTCAGAACCGGCCCACGGGCCCCGCTAAGTCGCGCGCCTACCAGGATTCGGTACCCCCTCAACCGCCAATGAGGGCGAACTTGCAGGGAAGCCGAGACCGCCCTAGCCTCCGAAATCAACAGGGCTGATTTCAGCTGCCGAAGATGGACTGCGTTCGATTCTCCGCCATTCGTGCCGACTGGCTACACTCCGGCGCCGACCTGCCAAGACCGTTTCAGAAGGCCTTGACGAAAGAACCACCTGTTTACCATGCCTCCCGTGTCTTGTGCGCGGGCCTAAGATCTGGGGGAGCACGATAATCCGACCTTTGCGCCTCGGCCCTCCTCATCAGACTCCGAACGCTGGTTCAGGATCTCGAGTCCGCGACTCCGTCGTTCTCGTCAGAAGGCCGGGGGATGCGCCTGTGGCGGACGAAGGGGTGCAGTACGCGACCCATGACTTGGTGGCGCGGCTGCTGCCGAGGTCCCGATTCGTTGATAGGTGGCGTCGCAGCCTTCACGGTCCAACCACTAGCGGCGCGGGGTGAGGCCCCTTCGGCGCTGCGGCCCAGCGTCGTGCGGGGAGTCGTCGCCAATCCTCACGAGGAGCAGGTCTAGACTAGAGGCCCGGTGCGCGGGACCCGAAGCTCGGACGACCAGCGCGGAGCAACCTTGCGAAAGGGCAGCGCTGTTTCATCATGGTCCACGAGGCCGCCGTCTAGCATGTGCTGGTGCGGGTAGGTCGCCAGAGCCTTGGTAAACCGCTCCGCAGAAACCACATCGCCGCCCTTGAGCTTCTCGTCACCTCGGGACTGAATGTTGCACCTCGGCGAGCGGGACTACCATCCGCCACGTTGAGATTCCCAGCCGCATAGCACGACGAGCGGTCCATAGACCTGGAAGAGAGCTTGAGGCCAAGAAGGCGATCCGATACTCTTCCCATATTGGAACCTCGTACGGATTGGGATTTTTATGTACTCACCGGAAGAAAAGATAGATGAACTCAAGCTCGCCCGTGACAGACTCTGCGCGATACACTACTCATGCGAAAGCTGGTATGACACCAAGGATCGCCCAGTAGCCGTGGCATGCATCGCAATCCACAAGCTCAGCGATCACAGCTCGTACGTATTCTCTCTGACCGATAGCCCTCACCAAGATCCAGCAGAAAGAGAAAAGCAAATGCTGGAACGCTTCTACGACCATCTCCGCTCCCATCGGAACCACACATTCGTTCACTGGAACATGCATTCTTCGAACTTCGGTTTCGAAGGACTTAGAGCTCGCTACCGCTTCCTCGTTGGCCAGGATCCAGGCGGTGATCCACCAGAAGCGAAGAGGTTGGACCTCGACACACTCCTAGGTGCACGCTTCGGCAAGGACTATATCAACCACCCAAAACTCCGGGCACTTGCATCGCTAAATCGAATCACAGCTGATAACTTCCTGTCTGGCCATGAAGAGGCCGAGAAGTTCAAACAGGGCGACTTCGGAAGCCTGAAGCTCTCAACCGAGGACAAGGCATGGGTGATCGCTAAGCTACTTCGTCTTCTCCTAGACGGCTCTCTTGTTACACGAACATCGAGGCCTGAGGTCAGTTTCGCAGGGAGAAGACTGGACGCCATAGCCCTCTTGAGCGAACTCGCAAGTCGAATCGAATATGTCCGCCGCCAACTTGAACACAGACACCAAGGTCGACCAACGCTCAAAGTCTCAGACGAGTATGACTTCCAAGATCTATTCCAGTCCCTTCTTAGGGTTTTCTTTGATGATATCCGGACGGAAGAATGGGTGCCGAGCTATGCCGGATCGGCAGCGCGGGTTGATTTCGTGCTCCCAAAACAGGGGGTCGCAATCGAGCTGAAGCACACAAGAGAAAGCATGACCGCGAAGAAACTCGGAGATGAGCTACTTGTCGACCGGCAGAGGTACTCAACGCATCCGGCCGTCAATACTATTGTCTGCATTGTCCTCGACCGAGACGGACGCATCAAGAATCCACGTGGTGTGGAGGACGATCTCGCTGATGCCGAAGACGGTCTTAGGACAATTGTGAGAATCATCGATCGGTAGCCCAGATTCAAGATGCGCCGACACCGGTGACCAACATGACGCGCGAGACGAAGATGACGTGGTGGGAGGCTCTTGATGCTGTTCGCTATCGGGTTGCATGTCCCTCGCGTCAAGCCAAGGCGATACGCCTATGTCCGGCTTTAGAGAGTTCGGGCCAAGCGCCAAGTCCAGCGACTCGAATAGCTTGAGGTGTGAATCTGGTATCGAGTCTTTGCTCTGAGCCCACATAGCGGTTGAAATCGACCAAGATGCTTTTCTCCCTGCCGAACATCCAATTCGGAGCCTTTTCCGTCCGGCGCCAGTGCAGTCTACGCGCGGTTCCGTTTTCGAGTGTGGGGAGCATACCGCTCGCCGCCTCCATGTCTTGTAAGCGCCCGAAAGGACGGGGTTTTGGTTCGATTTCAGGCCCTGGGCACGATTTCGGAGCGTGATGTCGCGGGCATGGGGGTTGCCATGCTGGTGCAGCGATTGGAATGCGAAAGCGGTATCCTGACCGGGAACTCTTCGTGTCTGGTAGTAGGCCATGCCGAAGCGTAGGGTCGTGGAAAAGCAGGGTCGGCTCTGGTCGATCCGTGACGAAGACGTGGACGAGATCCAGCCGAACAGCCTCTACACGATCGCCGACCTCCAGGAGCTTCTCGAATGCTCCGAGCGGCAGGTGTACGTCGAGTTCGAGAACGGCCTCCGCTGGAGCAAGGTCGGTGGGAAACGGATGGTCTTGGGCTCGGACCTAATTGCCTGGGCGAAGGGGCGACGCGGCTTCAAATGACGCCGAGCTCGAGACCACCACGAGCACGATGGCTCATCATCCGGTCCCGGCCAACGCCCGCACCGCGTCGCGGCTCCGATCCTCCCCCGGGACCCAGTGGCTGTAGTAGAGCAGCACCGTCCGGATCGTGTCGCCCAACCGCGCAGCAACGTCGCCTAGGGGCACCCCTTCTGTCAGCAGCTGGCTCGCGTGCGTGTGGCGGAGGCAGTGGAGCGTCCGGCCGTCCCGCTCGACCCCCGCCTCCTCGTGCAGTTTGGCGAACGCGTCGTTGCAGCGCTTCTTGCGCTGAAGGCCGCCGCGGGAGTCCGGGAACACGAGTTCGTCGTCCGCACCCGGAGCTCCGAGAGCCTCGATGGTTTTCCGGTCGATGTAGATCGACCGAAGCGAGTTGTCGGTCTTGAGCTCGGGGATGAGGCGTAGGTCGTTGCCGTACTCGTAGAGCTGGCGCTGCACTTGGAGGGTCTCGCCGTCGATGTCGACCCAGAGCAGCCCCCGCGCCTCGGCCGGTCGCAGGCCGGTGTCGCTCATCAGCACCACGAGCCGGCCGATCCACTGGCCCTCGCCGGCCCGCTTCAGCGCCTGCAGCTCCTCGGCGCTGTACACCTTCACCTTGCGGGCCCCCTGCCCTTCCGCAGCGGTCCTCCTCTTCGGGGTGCGGCGCTTCAGGGCCTTGAGGGGGTTGCTCACGATCAGCTCGTCCTGGACGGCCTCCTCGAGCGCCTGGCGGAGGGCGAGCTCCGCGAATTCCGCGTCGCGTGACCTTGGGAGCGCATCCCGCCAGGCCCGCACGTCAGAGACCTTAAGGTCTCCAAGCTTGAGGTCGGCGATCTCGCCGCCGTGCCGATGCCAGGCGGTGAGCTTCCGATGCATCGTCCGGAACGTGACGTCGCCCTCGGTCGCTTTCGTCACGTACTCGACGTAGTCGCCAAGACTCATGCCCTTGGCCGTCTCCGACCGGGCTGCGGTCGGCGTACGGTCGAGCTCGATGAGAGCCTCCTGGAGCTTGTGCTGGGCCTCGCGCTTCGTCCCGCCCCGCCGGTCAATCCGGTGCCCTCCACGCCACGCCCAGGCGCGCCATCGGCCGTTCGCTGTCTTGCTCGCGGGCACGACCTCCAGGGTGCATGCCGGAGGTCGCGATAGGCAAGCGTTTGACACGCTTCTGACACGGTCTTCCTGCAGAACGGTGCAGAACGGTGCAGCACCCCGCAATCTCAACCAACCGAAATCATTAAGAGCGCGGGCTAACGTGGTCCTGGCCCAGCCTGCAGAACCGGCCTGTCACGCCGGAGGTCGCGAGTTCGAGTCTCGTCGGCCCCGCCATTTTCACTTCTGGTCTTCAGCAGCCTCCTAGGCGCCGTCGCCCCGCAATCGAAGTCCAGGGATTGCTTCAAGAGCCGCGTCTCGGGTCCAAAGCGTAGCGTCGAGTTGCTCGGCGAGGGCGATGTACACGCCGTCGTAGGCGGTCACGTTATTGCGAAGGGCGAAGGCACGCTGAATCAGCGACGCGTGGGGATAGCGCTCGATGGGAAGCAGGGCGAGGTCCTCTAGAGCGGCTTCGGCTCGACGCACGTCGAGTTGGTCCTTCAGCACGAACCTTCGAAGAACCTGAGCCACTTCGACGTCGAGAAGCTCGGGAGCGACGACGAGCTCGCTCTCGAGGCGGGCCCCCAAGTGGGCCGGCGTGCTTGCCGTAGGCACCAGAATGTCGATGACGACAGAAGCGTCGGCGACGATCACCGACGCCCCTCGCGCTCGGCGCGCACGGCTCTCGCCGAATCGAGAGGCCGTGTTGGGCGTTCGCGACTGGCGATTTTCTCCATGAGCTCAGCCGGTGCCGGGCGCTCCGCGACCTTCGTGAGTTCTCGGACCAAGAGGTCCGACAAAGACAGGCCCTCTCTCGCCGCCCGAGCCTTGAGCTCTCGATGCACAGCCTCCGGCAGATGACGGATCTGAACCATGGGCATGTTGTAAACATGCATTCATGCTCATGACATGTCAAAGAGTCGCGAGTTCGAGTCTCGTCGGCCCCGCCACTTTTTCTCAATCCAATCGATGATTTAGCGACGGTGCTTCGCCGCCGTTTGTCGAGTCATGACCGGTCGGTGCGGTGCCGCCCCCCGAGGCCGCCCTCGTGGGTGGAGACGGACCGGATTCGCACGCTGCCGAGCAGGACCTCCGCGCTCGCGTGAGCTCGAGCTTCCGCTGGCGAGCTGCGGGTTGGTTCGTTTCGCTCAGCGGGACGCGCGAGTGCGCGCCGATGGAAGGGTGCGCTCGGCGTCGGTCTCATGGCCTCGAAACGGAGTCGCGCATGCGGGTTGTCCGCTTCGACTCGGAGGCTCTCGCCGACAAGTCGTGAGTTCGTGGCGCTGGGGGAGGGGCTCGTAGAAAGGGGTTCAAACCTCAAACCCGACCGGACTTCATAGCGCTCCGTGTACGAAGACCCGAGCTCCGGCCGGACCTCCGAAGTGTTCAACTACTGGGTCCAGCCCCGACGGGTTCGCGCATAGGTAGCACTTTGCAAGGACTTGACCGGGAGAGGACTCTCTAGACGAAGAGGCCCGACCCGATGCCCGAGGCGACGCAACCGACTCTACCGTGGCATGCGCTGGACCTCGCCTCGCTCCAATCGACGCTCGACACGAAGCCGAACGCCATGACGACTGCCGAGGCGAAGCAGCGGCTCGAACGGTTCGGAAGGAATCAACTGCCGCAAGCCCCCCGCCCGACTCGGTGGCAGATCATCCTGCGTCAGTTTCGAAGCCCCCTGATCTACATCCTCGGGGTGGCGGCCGTCGTTTCGGTCGCCATCGGCGAGCCGATGGACGCCGCCTTCATCGCCGCGGTGCTGGTCCTGAACGCTCTGATCGGTGGCCACCAGGAATGGCGCGCCGAGAAGAGCACCCAGGCCCTCCAGCGACTCTTGCGGATCCGGGCGGCCGTCATGAGAGATGACGAGGTCGTCGAGATCGACGCCGAGCAGGTCGTTCCGGGCGACACCGTGTGGCTCGAATCCGGCAATCGTGTGCCCGCCGACATGCGGCTCGTTTCGGCTCGCGGCCTCCAAATCGACGAATCGTTGCTGACGGGCGAGTCTCTCGCCGTCTCGAAAGACCCCCAGTGGACCGGCGACCGCCCGACACCGATCGGCGACCGACGCAACATGGCCTTTGCCGGGTCGATCGTCGTTCGCGGCCGCGCCCGGGGGCTGGTGGTCGCCACCGGCTCGGCAACCCATGTGGGTCAGCTGGCTCTCGACGTCATCGCAGCCGCGGACAGCAAGCCCCCTCTGATCGAGCGCCTCGAACGATTCACCCAAGTCGTGGCCGCATCGGTTCTGATCGCCGCCTGCATCATCGCCGTCGCGGGCATGGCTCTTCACGACCGAAGCCTTCACGACATGTTCCTGTTTTCGGTCGCGTTGGCAGTCTCGGCCATTCCGGAAGGACTGCCGGTTGCCCTGACGGTAGCTCTGGCCGTTGGAACTGCACGAATGGCCCGTCGGGGCGTGATCGTTCGAAGACTAGCCGCCGTCGAGGGCCTCGGGAGCTGTACGCTGATCGCCAGCGACAAGACGGGCACTCTAACGTGCAACGAACTCACGGTTCGCGAGATCCGACTCGCGAACCGTGAGCGTTTCGAAGTGACCGGAGAGGGTTTCGTGCCCGAAGGTCGGGTCGGTCATCAAGGCCAGCCGGTCGAGACCGGAGAGCATCCAGACCTAGACCGTCTCGCGCGCGTAGCCGTGCTCTGCAATGAAGGCGACCTTCATCGCCGGGACGGCGAATGGATCTGGCGAGGCGACGCCGTCGACCTGGCGCTCTTGGCCTTCGGGCACAAGCTCGGCTGGGTCCGTGAGGCCTGCTTGTCGTCGCACCCTCAGATCAACGAGCTTCCGTTCGAGCCCGAGCGACAGTTCGCCGCCACCTACCATCGTGCGGACGATGCGGCCGACGTGTTCGTGAAGGGCGCACCGGAGCGCGTGCTCGCGATGTGCGAAGGGCGGGACGACATAGAAGACCTGCACCGAATCGCTGAATCGATGGGGCAGCGGGGCTTCCGGGTCTTGGCGCTCGCCGAAGGCGAGATCTCGAGCCCTCTCGACCCGGCTCGAGCCCCCCCTCAGCCTTCACGCCTGAGATTCCTGGGCTTCGTCGGCATGATCGACCCCCTGCGACCGGGCGTCCGCGATGCCGTGAACGTTTGTCGATCCGCCGGGGTCGGCACCATCATGGTTACCGGCGACCATCCGGTGACCGCGCTCGCCATCTCCCGCGACCTCGGTCTCGCGAGCCGGCCGAGTCAGGTGGTCACCGGAAGCGAACTCTCGAAGATGTCTCCCGAGGAGCTCGATCGAACGATTCAGACCGCTCGGGTCTTCGCTCGAGTCGCCCCTCATCAAAAACTGGAGCTGGTTACCGCGGCCCGTCGGGCCGGGCACTTCGTCGCGGTCACCGGCGACGGCGTCAACGATGCGCCGGCCCTGCGGGCGGCAAACATTGGAGTGGCGATGGGGCAGTCGGGAACCGACGTCGCTCGCGAGGCCGCCGAACTCGTCATCAGCGACGACAACTTCGCCACGGTCGTCGCCGGCATCGAAGAAGGGCGGGTTGCCTACGACAACGTACGAAAGGTGATCTACTTGTTGATCTCGACTGGGGCGGCCGAGGGCGTTCTGGTCGGCCTCGCGCTCGCCGCAGGACTCCCTCTGCCGCTCCTGGCCGTGCAGCTGTTGTGGTTGAATCTGGTCACGAACGGTATTCAGGACGTCGCGCTGGCGTTCGAGCCGAGCGAGGGCGACGTGCTGTCTCGTCCGGCCCGACCAACGTCAGAGCTGATCTTCAATCGTCTGATGATCGAGCGAACGGTCGTCGCGGCCATCGTAATGGGCTCGGTCGGTTTCGGGGCGTTCTGGTGGTTCCTCGAAGCCGGCTGGACCGAGGCCGCAGCGCGCAACGCCCTGCTGCTGTTGATGGTCCTGTTCGAGAACGTCCATCTCGGCAACTGTCGTTCCGAGACCAGGTCTGCGCTTCGCCTTTCACCCCTTCGAAGCCCGATCCTGCTGGCCGGGGCCGCGGTCGCCCTGCTGATCCACGTTGGCGCGATGTTCACACCGTTAGGGCACGAGGTCCTGCGCATCGAACCGGTCAGCCCTTTGGTGTTCGTGGCCATGCTGGGGTTGGCGCTGACGGTCTTCGCTGCCATGGAGATCCACAAATGGACCTGGAGGCTAAGAGCGACCCGCCAAGGCCGGGCTCGGCCGGTTGAAGCTTCGCTCTGAAGCCGAGCCCTCCTCCAAGCATACAGGTTTGACGGCTACAAACGCCTTCAACACTCAACTACGCAACCCCAATTGACATAGAGCAACGCTGGCGCGAAGAAGGTCGAGCGGCAGCATAACTACGTGGTCCTCGAAAACGGGGGAACTCCACCCCTGGACCCTCTGCTTCTTGACCCCGACTCCGCACCGGGTCGCGGCTGCCCTTGATGACCAGCTTCTTCGCCCGTGGGCTCAGTTTCGATGGCAGCTTCAACAACCGCATCATCAGCCATAGGCGTTGCATGCTCGACATCCTCCTTTCGGCTCGAAAGCCGGTCGGCCTAGGTCAGAAGGGTCGGCGGCATCCCCACTCGATGCGACCCTCATGGTAGTGGACGAAGTGGTCCTGCCTGGAGCATCCGCCCGGGCAGGACGCGAGTCGCTGCGTGACCCGCGTTTCGACCGTCGGTCGCAGACACGCGCGGGGTATGGTCGCGGTGACGGTCTGGATCCCCGCGACGGTCGACGTATGGATCGGGAGGTAGCCCGAGCCATTGAAGCATTGCGCCGAGATCTCGGCTGCGACGCAATCCCTGTTTGCGATTTCGAAGCGGTACCTCCACGTAGCGTGACGAAAGCGTCCTGGTCTGGAGAATCGCTCTTCGATGCTCACCGACTTATCGAAGGTGCCGGAGTCGCACAGGCAGGCGAACGTCCCCGGATCTTCGTCCACGGCGTTTTCGGGCGCGCACGCGCCCAGGCAGGTGCGCTCATTGGTCCAGACACACAGGTCAAAGCCGTCGAACGTGGAGCCGTGCTCGACGTCTTGCTCGGCGAGGAACGCGATCCCACCCTCGTAGAACATCACGTAGTGATCGCCGTTGGCGCAGTCGCCGGGGCAGCTCGCCAGACGCGGCTGAACACGCACCCGAATGTCTCCCCCGAGGCAGTCGGCGGGGACGTCGACGGTGATGGTGTGTCGACCCGGCACGTCGCCTTCGTGCATCTGAAGATAGCTGGTCCCCGTCCAGCACGCGGCAACGATCCGAGCGTCGACGCACCCGTTGTCGGCGATCGCATACTTGTAGGTCCAGGTGGCGGCGTCGTACGGCTGCGTGGCGGCGTACGTCTCGGTGATGAGCGGTGCCAAGTCGAACCGGCCGGAGTTGCACACGCAGGCCCGGGTCTCGGGGTCGCCATCGGAGGCTGCTTCGGGACTGCAGGCCCCGAGACACGCGGCGCCATAGGGATCCCAGCCGTGCCGCGCACACGTGTCTGAGAAATCGTTGGTTGCTGCGGTGGCGATGGAGGCGGTGTTCGTACACGTCGTTTGCGGCGGCCCTCCGTCCGCCCCCAGGCCGCCATCCGGGCTCTCAACGCTCGCGTCCTCTTCGCTCCCGCCGTCGATGGACGCCGAACCATCCGGATGGCCAGCGTCGATCTCGCGACCTGCATCCGGCACTGCACGCACGTCGGGCCGGACCATCCGACCCGCGTCCCGAGCAGTCGGGGACTCGGCATCGTTCAGCCGAGTCCCGCCGTCGACGGCCGCTCCTCGCAGCACCTGCGTCGGAGCGTCACTGCAGCCGATGACCCCCAGCGTCAGACCCACCAACAGCCCAATGCCCTCCCGGCCCACGTTCCAGTAGTGGAGGCTCGAGGCCCCGCCGATCAACCCCCTCGTCGGTGTACCGTCGCCTGCGATGACGCTGTCACGGAGCTTCGATACCCGGTTGGACGGATCTCATCTCGAACGCCCTGTCGCGAACCCATGGACTCGTCCCGCGCCATGGTGCAAGGGACGGCATGCTCGGAAGTGAAGTCTCGATTCTCGCCCTGTACGGGCTGCTGGTCTGTCTAACCATTGCCGTCCAGGCGACCGCCACCACTTTGCAGTTCGGTCTCCCGTACGCCGCTTCCGCTCGTGACGAAAGCCGGGCGGCTGTCGGCATCGCCGCTCGACTCGTGCGCACCGTAGACAACTCGATTGTGGCCCTCGCCATGTTCGCGCCAGCGGTCTTGGCCGTAAACGCCCAAGGCGCGACATCCGCCAATACCCTCCTGGCCTGCCAGGTCTTTTTGGGGGCTCGCCTCCTTTACGCCATTGTCTATGCGGCGGGCATCCCGTACCTGCGCACCGCCGCTTGGGTATTGGGCTTCGGTGCGACCGTCGTTCTGTTCGTTCAGGCCCTGTGATCGTCGATAGCACCTCCCCATCTCCGACGACCTGATGCGCGTCGATAATCCCCCGACCGGCCATGGTTTCAAGTCACGTATCGCGTTGCGACAGCCACCAACCCAAGCACCAAGACACCGCAGTGCTACCGACGTCCGCCCACTAAAGGCGGAGCTGCTCTACTCGACGATCGTGGCGGCTTCGACGAGCGCGTCGTAGTGATAGCCGAAGCCGAGGTCGACGTCCTTCCGGAGCATCCCCCGATAGGCGACGCGGCGACCTTGGATTGGCGGTTCCTTCGTCTGCACGGTGAGGTCGTAGTCGGCAGCGGCGCGGTCGCCGGTCGAGTCCCGCAGGTGCACCCAGGACCAGCCGATCGCGCTGCTGACTTTGGTCACGGTGCCATAGACCACGACGTCTTTGTCCGCGAGCGCCTGCAGCTCGGCGTAGACTCGGCCCACGGACACGGCGCCTTCGGGGATGCTGGCGAGGACGGCGCGTCGCGCGGTCTCGAGGTCCACCGGCCGAGCATGCGCGATGTCGACGACCATCGGTACCCGCTCCCCGATCTCTCGAATCTCGACGTCGTTTCGCGCCGTGCCGCGACCGAGGAGCACGTAGTCGCCCGGCTTGGCGCCCACCCGAGGCACCCGAACCCAGGTCGTCAACGAACCTTGCCGCACCTCGAGCAGCTGGAACTCGCCCCGTTCGACTGCCCGCTCCACGACCGTCGGCGCATTGTTGGCCCAGCCTTCGGGAGGAGGCTCGGTTCCCCGCGGCTCGCGGCAGCCGAAGAGGGGAAGAAGGGCGAGACATCCGGCGATGAGCACTCGGCGCACCCCGCAGTCGTAGCGGCTGGGGCCGCCGATGCCACGCCCCGAGCGACCAACGGGGTCAACGCTTGGTCCACTCGAGGAGCTTCGCCGATCCGAGGCCGGCGATGACCGGCTGAGAGGTCCCGACCTCGGCACGCCAGAACTCGGCGTTCCCGAGGAGGTCGACCGTCGCCTTGAGGTGACCGTCCTGGCTGAACATCACTCCGCCCCGTCGGAGCCTCGGGAACAGCTCGCGGACGCAGGTCCGGGTGGAACGGACCAGGTCGACGTCGAGGAGTATGACGTCGGCGACGGGCGCCTCGTGGAGGGTGTCGGCGAAGTCGCCTTTGACCCACCGGCAGACCTCGGCCCGTCCGTAGGTCTCGACGGTCCGCTGCACCGCGCGCTCACGCCCCCGAAATGCGCCCTTCTTGAAGAGCACTCGGCGGCCGTCGAGGTTTTGATGGACTTCGTCGTTGTCCGGAATCCCGCGGAAGCTGTCGAAGACCCACAGCTCGCCGCCGGCCTCGGCCACGAACCAGCTCAGCTTGGCGGTGCTCGCGCCGTACCCGCACCCCGCCTCGATCACGACCGGAGGGGACCGGCCGAGGATCGCCGCCCCCACCCGAAGCATCTCGCCGTTCCCGTGATAGCCGCGAACGTTGTCGGTGACCCAGGCCAGGCGCCCGAGCAGCCTTAGGCGCGCGGCCAAAGAGCATTCGAGGTGCGAGCTTCGGATGAAGCGACCGATCTCCTGGCGGTCCCGACCAAGCGCGAACCGGATCGTCTCGACCCAGCGCCCGAAGCTCCGAAGACCGGCCTTTCGCATTCAGGTCGAGCCGTGCGGGTCGTCGGCGGCAAACACGCGCTCGAGGCCCTCGGCGGTCGACACCTTCGCCTCGTAACCGAAGTCGCGGCCCGCCGCCGCGTGATCGAACGCGTGGCTGATGCCCAGCGCAACGGCGGCCATGCGGGCGAGTGGCGGCTCGTCCCTTCGTAGGGCGCGTTCGAACCCGGCGACGAAGCGCCCACCGAGGAGCGCTCGATCCGGGCGGCCAGCACCGAGGTCGATCTCCGAACGTCACCCCCGCGACCGAAGTCGAAGGCGATGCCCATCCCCGACGGCAAGAAGAAGAGCTGAGTCGAAAACTCGGTCAGGTGGGGTCGGTCTGGCAACTCTGCGCGGGGTCGGTGCAGCTGTTTTCGCAGATCGAAGCCCCGTCGCAGTCTAGCTGGCATCCACTGGAGCAGTCCTTCATTCGACAGTCGACGCCATTGCAGTCGAGGGTGCATCCGTTGCCCGGGCAGCTGAGCTCACAGTAGCTGGATTCTTCGCAGCTGGCCTTGCACTTCCCGCCGGGACAAGCGAACTCGCATCGAATCCCCTCGCTCTTGCAGTCGAATTGGCAGTCGCTTCCATCGCACTCGACCTTGCAGTCCGAGTCTTTGCACTCGCAGGTCTTGCCCGCCCCGCAGGATTCGACATCGTCGCTGCAGCCCAGCGTCGAGATTGCGAGTCCGAGGGCGAGTGCCCAGCCCAGTCGCTTCATCATCCGGCCACTATGCTCCAAAACCGACTCGGCTTCGAGTCCTTGACCGATCTCACATCAAAGATCGTCGCAGGGGGTGTGCAGCTCTACGCCGAGGTAGACGCCGAGACGATTGTAGATGAGAACATAGTTCTCGTTCACGGGAACGCGGAGCAGCGTTCGCTTTCGCCCTCGCGACACCCACTCCGCCTTTTCCTTTTCGAGATAGAGTTTCAGGTCGCCGCGCTTGCTGGAGAAGATCTCGCCCTCCGAGTCGCTCACGATGTCTTTCATCTGCTGGCGCTTGGCCGCCGGGTGCTCGACGCCTGCCGAAGCCACGGCCTACCGCTGGACTGAAGGAGACTCAGTACGGCGTCCCGTCCTTGCGGGTGAACAGGGCACTTCCGTCCTCGCGCTTTCGGTAGACCAGGTCGACTTCGGGGTAGACCGCGGTGTCATCGGCGTCCTTGTTGCTGATCTCAAGATAGGTCGCCGGAGCCGGGCTGCGATTCACCAGCTGATGGGCGTCGCTGGCTCCGCCAGCGAAGCCGGCGCACGTTCCCGCGGTCAAGGTCTGCTCCCCGCCGTCGGTTCGCAGCACGACCTCGCCCTTCAGCACGAAGATCATCTCGTCCTCGTGACTGTGGGCGTGGCGCATGGAGGACTCCACTCCCGGGGGGAGCGTCGTGAGATTCACGCCGATCTTGGTGAGGGCGCGCGCCTTGGCCAAGGCGCGCTTCTCGCGGGGCGTCACCCGCGCGCGAACCGGCTCCGGATAGCCGGACGTGGTTCGCGGCGACAACGTCTGAGGATCGAGGGCGGGAAGCTCGAGGGCCATGCCCCGGCATACCACTCGCGAAGTCTGGGGACAGGCAGGGCTCAGACGGCCGGCGTGCGCTGGATGGCCGCGTACGGCGGGACCCGCAGGTCGGCGGGGTCTCCCTCGACGCCGGCGTTCGCCAGCAACGTCATGATGACGTACTCGGGCCGGATGGTCTCGCCGCCCGGGTCCGGACGTCCGGTCGCCGGATCGATGGCCAACGGGGACATGCCCACGTCGGACGACGCCCCGTAGGTTCCCGCCTTGATACCCGAGCCGATCACGAAGCAGCTGTTGGTCAGCGAGTGGTCGCGGCCGCCGCGCTGGTTGAGCAATGCGGTCCGACTGAACTCGCTGAATCCGACGATCACCGTATGGTCGAGCCAGCTGTCGCCGCCCGGATACGGACTACTCGCCAGATCGTCCACCAAACGAGCGATCGCATCGAACCCCCGCATCTGCCGCGGACCCTGGTCGATCGCCCACTCCTGGTAATGCGTATCGAGTCCACTCGTCGCCTGAATGCTCACGCAGCGACTCACGCCACCCTTGATCGCTTGAGCGGCCATCGCCGCCTGGGCCTCGGGCGACTGCAGCCCGGCGCTTCCTCCGGGGATGTTGTACTGGGCGCGGATCGCTTCCATTTCCGGCGTGCGAGCCTGGAAGTCGAAGAGCGAATCCAGACCGCCGAACGCCATGTCGCGAGCTTTGATGCGACTCCCTTCGGAAGACTGCCAAGCCGGCGACTGCAGCTGCACCGGGCACTGCGCGGTCTGACTCATGAGCTGATCGAGCTGCTGACCCAGCCGATCGGGCATGACCGGCTGCGAAGGCCGCAGGGCCCGCAGCAGGTCGGGAACCGCGTTGGCCTTCAGGGCGGTCGCGAACGTCGGCTGGTCGACGTTGTACGACTCGACGCGAATCGCGAGATTCGGGATCGGCTGCTGGTTGCCGTGGTGAGCCGTGAGCACGGACGACGCCGACGAACCGCGAGCCTGAAGCCCCGACGGGGGCTTTCCGGTCAGAAAGCGCCGACGACCGGCCTCGTGGGTCAATGTCTCCATCGACATCCCGTTGAGGACCGCCATCTTGTCGGAGTGGCGGGCGAGCTCTCCGATGTAAGGGCCAAAGGTGTGGTTGGCGGCTCGAATCAGCTGCCCGTCCGAATTCTGGAGCTGGTCGTAGGCCGGCTCGATGAACGTGTCGGGAATGTTGTCGTAGGTGAACTGCGCGGGGTCGCGCGGGTCGAGCGACAACAGAACGTCCCAACCACCGCTGAAGTAAGCGAACACGTAGTAGAGGTCGGGGCGCTCGGGACCGTTGGCCCGGGCCAAACGCTCGAGAACCGGAAGACCTCCGAGGACCGCTCCGCCGCCCAAGAGCGCCGAAGACCGTAGCAAATGACGTCGACTTAGTTTGAAGTTCACGACTGCTGGCTCCTCAGTAGGTGAAGAATCCCGGGTGGGTCATGAGACCCACGCAGAGCGATTCCCAAATCTCGGTCGGCGCAGCGCCGACGTGTTCTGCGGACTCCAAGAGCCACAGCCAGTGCTCCAGCTCCGGCGAGCCGGGAGGTACGCGCCGTCCGTGAAACCTCAGGAGCTGCGCGCGGACGTTGGCCTCGGTGGCCACTGGATCGGCGGAGGGCAAGGCGCTGGGATCGACCTGGGTCAAGAAGACTCGGGCCTCCGGATCGACGGTCCCCCGCTCGCGATCGATCAGCTGCCGACAAACATGCCGGGCGGCATCGTCGAGGAATTTCTGGAACATGGCCGACGGGCTCAAGTCTTCGTCGGTGATCTCGACGTAGTCGGGCCGGCCCAGCGTAGCCGCCAGCTCGACGAACAGATCGACCTCGGTGTTGCCGCGAATCTCGGTCCAGCCGATACCCCCGGATACGTCCCGGATGGCCTGGTTGAGCTGGTCGAGGTCCATCCGCCGACGAGCGCGGAACGGGTCCTCGGGGACCTCCGGACGAGGAAAGAGCTCGGCCCCATCCCCGGGAACCAGGACGCTAGGAGGTCCAAGGGGGTTTGAGGTCTGAACCTCTCCCTGACGGAACTCCACCCCGCCTCCACGAAGACAATCTGCCCCAAGAACGGCCGAGAGTCGAAGCGGACAACCCGAACGCAAGACCCCGTTTCGAGGCCCCGAAACCGACGCCGGGCGCACCGGTCCTCCCGCGCGGAAGTGCGCGTCCTCGACAGCGAAAACCAAGCAAACTCTCAGCTCGCCAGCGAAAGCTCGAGCTGACGCGACCTCGACCCCGGAGGTCCCGTGCTCGGCAGCGTGCGA
>CAYYOT010000081.1:0-19573 GCA_964473255.1 uncultured Myxococcales bacterium
ACGTCATTTCCATCACCGATGGTCAGATCTTTCTCGAGTCGGATCTGTTCAACTCTGGACAGCGCCCGGCGGTGAACGCCGGCATCTCGGTGTCGCGCGTCGGTGGTGCAGCCCAAGTCAAAGGCATGAAGGCCGTAGCCGGAAGCCTGCGGCTCAAGTTGGCGTCCTATCGAGAGCTGGCCGCCTTCGCCCAGTTCGGGTCGGACCTCGACCCAGCCACGAAGCGCGAACTGGACATCGGCGCGCGGCTCATGGAGCTCCTCAAGCAGCGCCAGTACAACCCGATGCCCGTCGCCCGGCAGATCCTCGTGATCTGGGCGGCGACCTTCCCCGCCAAGCCCCAGAACAAAGAGTACAAAGACTCCAAGGACTACCCGGAAGGATGCTTCATCTTGGACATTCCCGTCGGCGACATGCAGGACTTCGAGGCCGAGCTCCTGTCGCACTTCGAGGGCAACGCGCCCGAGGTGCTCGAAGAAGTCGCAAAGACGGGGAAGATCACGGCTGAGACCGAGCACGCTCTGGTGAAGCAGACCGAAGCGTTCCGCACGACGTTCCGTAGGCGCTACAACGTCTAACCGGCGCGATGCGCGCCTCTTCCGGCCGCGTCACCCTTTCCCAGCGCAAGGCCGACGTCCAACCCGGCTGACGAATCTCGACCGTCGGCGGAGCTCCGGACCCGCTCGATCGATAGCGCGTGCGGCGTCCCTGCGGACCGAGCACATCGGCGTAGTCTAGTGCCCGGCGAAAGGTCTGGAGCCCGACTCGCGGAACCAACTCTGGGAGCTGGACGAACAGCGTGCGCACGTCGGCCGAGGTCTGCGGCTCGACTTGTTCAAAGAGCAGCGCCCAGGCCCACCACGATGCGAGCGGGGACCCGAGCTCGAGCACGGTGCCGCCGCCGTAGGGCGCTCGCCCTTCGTCGTTCCGGCCCAGCACGGTGCGGTCGAGCTCGAAGTCTCCGGTCGAGCGGCGACCGGAAAGCTCCATGCGTTCGCCGGCAAGGCGGATGACGACGCGAAAGCTCAACGGCTCGCGGCTCGCTCGCTCGAGCTCCACCCGATAGGTCAAGAGGAGCTCCAAGGGCTCGGTTTGCGTCGACGTCCCCACCATGACCCAGCGGTCTTCGACGATGTCGACCCGAACGCGCTCCCGACCTACTTGCCGTCCGTCCCACGTGATTCGATACCTGGCTTCCGTGGGCGCGGGAAGGCGCGGCATTCCCGTTCCAGTCGAGGGCGCAGGAGCATGGGCGTAGCATCCCACAGCGAACACCAAAACCCACATCGGGGCCCTCCCGAAAACTCGGATTCGTGGGAGATTGCTGCCATCGTCATAACCGGAGAGCAGCCCGTGCATTCCCGACAACATCGCCTGGCAGGACTGCTGTTGGCCGTGTGGACGTTCAGCGTCAACCCACACCCGGCCCGGGCTCAGGAACCCGACGGTGAGTCTGGTATCAGTCTGGAGATCGACGTCTTCGAGGCGGACACCGTTCGAGAAAGAGTCTGCTGGAACCGTCCCCAGCGCTGGCCATCGAAGTACAGGACGCGGTTCCTCAAAGCATCCAACAAGGCCGCGGAGGCGACTCGACCACCGCACGCGAAGACCGAGCTGAAGCCGGGTGCGACGGCCGATGAAGATTGCGCGTACAGACTACGCCAGCGCCTGTCGCCTTATCAGCGGGGTCAGCCGCGCGTCCTGTCCATCGAGGTCGTGAAGGCCGAAGCGGTCATCTTCACGACGGAGGTGAAGCCGATTCCGATATCGAGGCTTACTTCCGTGGCGCTCGTCGATGCTTGGAGTCAGATCTGGGAGGCGGTGGCGCCCGAACCGCCTCCCCCGCCGCCCCCACCGCCTCCACCCGAGCCGGAAGCGTTCGTCGATGAAGACTTGGTCGAAGCTCGAGAAGAGCTGGACCAGGAGCCCGAATCCAAGCGGCGTCCTCGGATCGTCTCGCTCGAGTTCACGGCCGGCTTCACGGGTCGCTCGTTCGAGTCCGAAGCGGCTGGTCGAGACCAAGAGCAGGACGGGCTGTTTTCGTTGGGCGGGCGTGTGATGCTGCACGCGGGCGGCTTCGCTGGCTGGACGAACCAGAGACTCGACTTCGACTTCAGCTACTGGAGACAGCTCACGTCGGCCAGCGTAGACGGCCAAGAGGTCGGAAGTGATGCCGACCGGATCCGCGGAACCGCCGTCTACGGCCGACAGTTCTTTGGGCGCCAGGCGCCGGAGATATCGGTCGGGCTGGGCATCGAGTGGCGCCGCTTCACCTTCGACGACGCAGCGGAGACCCTATCGACCGAGGCGACGGTGGTACGCCCGGGACTCGGTATCTCCCAACCTCTCGTCCGCTCCTCGAACATCGACCTCTGGCTCGGGGGTAACGGACAGGTACGCGTTCCGCTGGGTAGTGACTACGACGTAGGGGCCGATGCTCAAGTGTACCTGCGTTTCTCACATGCCAGCGGTTTCATGACGTCGCTTTTCGGAGAGTATACCTATCAGTCGGGCGCAGCTGGTACGGTGACCTTCGAGGAAAACTACTTCGACGTGCTTCTCGGAGCGGGATGGTCCCTATGAGATACTTTTTCAGTGCGATCTTCGCCGCAATGCTCCTGACCAGCCTGACCGCTCAGGCACAGGACGTCGACCAAGACGGCGACGGATTCACGCCGCAAGCCGGCGACTGCAACGACAACGATGACGAGATTTATCCCAACGCTCCGGAGCTGTGCGACAACAAGGACAACGACTGCGACGGCATCGACGACAACCCACCGGACGACGACAACGACGGTCAAAACGAATGCGACGGTGACTGCGACGACGGCAATGCCGCCGTGTTTCTCGGCAACACGGAGATCTGCGACGCGTTCGACAACGACTGCGACGGAGACGTCAACGAAGGCACCGGCAATCGCCCCTTCCTTCGACGCGACTGTTATACCGGCCCGGCCAATACCGAGGGAGTTGGGCTTTGCCAAGAAGGCTACCAAGAGTGTTCTCTGAGCAGCTCGCCCTTCTGGTCGAGCTCCTGCATCGGGGAAGTCACACCCGTCACCGAGATCTGTGACGACAATGACAACGACTGCGACGGTTCGACGGACGAAGGCTTCGACGTCGACGGCGACGGTGTCACCACCTGCGACGGCGACTGTGACGATAACGACGACGAGCGCTTCCCCGGAAACAGCGAAGTCTGCGACGGAAAGGACAACGACTGCCGCGCCAACACGCAGGACTCAAACCTCACGCGCTCCTGCTACACCGGCCCCGGAGGCACCCGCCGACGGGGCCTGTGTCGCGACGGAACCGAGGCATGCAATGGCACGACCTGGTCCGGGACTTGCTCGGGACAGGTCACGCCCGTCACCGAGGTCTGTGATGACCGAGACAATGACTGCGACGGCTCGACGGACGAAGGCTTCGACCAGGACTCGGATGGCGTCACGAGTTGTGACGGTGACTGCGACGATAACGACGACGAGCGCTTCCCGGGCAATACCGAGGACTGCGACGGCAAGGACAATGACTGCAACGCCGCCACGACCGACTCGAGCCTGACGCGGATTTGCTACGACGGCCCGAGCAATACGCGGAACGTCGGAATCTGCTCGGACGGAACGCAATCCTGCAATGGAACCACATGGTCGAACGCCTGCGTCGGAGACGTGCTTCCGGGCACCGAGTCCTGCAACGCCCTCGACGACGACTGCGATGGAGACATCGACGACGGCTTCGACGTCGACAATGACGGGGTCACGACCTGCGCGGGCGATTGCGACGACAACGACGCCACGAACTTTCCCGGCAACAGCGAGGTCTGCGACGGCGCCGACAACGACTGCGATGGCAGCGCCGATGAAGACTTTGACCGGGATGGGGATGCCTTCACGACGTGCGGCGGCGACTGCAACGACAACGACGCTTCGATCTTTCCCGGCGCCACCGAGGTTTGTAACGACGTCGATGACGACTGCGACGGGGACCGCGACGAGGACTTCACCGACGCCGATGGCGACGGCTTCGTGTTCTGCGGTCCGAACGCCGATTGCGACGACAACGACAACACGGTGTTCCCCGGCCGTAACGAGCTTTGCGACAACAAGGACAATGACTGCGACGGGCGGGTCGACGAACGGAACAACCGCGGAGACCCGCTGCGCCGACGAAACTGCTACGACGGGCCCTCGGGCACCGCGGGGGTGGGGCAATGCCGGACGGGCGAGCAACTCTGCGAGAACGGTTCCTTCGGTGAGTGCCGAGGCGACGTCCTTCCGGAAGTCGAATCGTGCGACCTGCAGGACAACGACTGCGACGGCTCGACCGACGAAGACTTCGACGCCGATGACGACGGCTTCGCGACCTGCGGCCCCAATGCGGACTGCAACGACAGCGACGCCGCGATCTTTCCCGGCGCCATGGAGGTCTGCGACGGCAAGAACAACGACTGCGATGACGCTACCGATGAGCGCGCCAACGGCGCGCCCTTGACCCGAGCCTGCTACAGCGGCCCCGAAGGCACCTCGGGTGTTGGTCAATGCCGCGGCGGATTCAACGAGTGTCTGGGCGCGCAGGGGTTTGCCGAAGTCTGCACGGACGAAGTCGTTCCCGAGGCGACGGATGCCTGCGACGGACTCGACAACGACTGCGACGGGGAAGTGGACGAGACGTTCGATGAGGATGAGGACGGGTTCACGACCTGCGGCGGCGACTGCGACGATACGAATGCAGCGGTCAATCCCGATGCGCTGGAAATCTGCAACAACGTGGACGACGACTGTGACGGAACTCGAGATGGGAATCTGACCTCTTGCTACACGGGCCCAGTCGGTACGGCGACGGTTGGAGAGTGTCGTCCGGGACTGGCGACCAGTTCCGACGGAATGCCGACGGGAGAGTGCATCGACGAAGTTCTCCCCGCGGGTGAGATCTGCGATGGCCTCGACAACGACTGTGATGGAGAGGTCGACGAGGACTTCGACCTAGACGCGGATGGCGTCACCAGCTGCGATGGAGACTGCGACGACAACAATCCCTTCGTCGCGACCGGCTTCGCCGAGCGCTGCGACTGCGCGGACAACGACTGCGACGGCGAGATCGACCGACTCGGCACGCTGGACGTTTGCGAGTTCGGAGCCTGCCATGACTTCGATGACGACTCCTTCACCAATTGCGATGGCGACTGCGACGACCAAAACCGTACGGTGCGGCCGGACGCACCGGAAGTCTGCGGAGACCTGGTCGACAATGACTGCGATGGCCTGGTCGACGAAGACGTCGACGAAGATGCCGACGGTGTGACGACCTGCGAAGGCGACTGCGACGACCGATTCGCATCCATCCGGCCGGGCGCGTTGGAGCTCTGCGACGGATTCGACAACAACTGCGACGGCGAGATCGACGAAGGCTTCGACCAGGACAACGACAACGCGACGATCTGCGAGGGCGACTGCGACGACTCGGACCGTCTTCGCAGTCCGTTCTTCCCCGAGGTTTGTGGTGACGGGATCGACAACGACTGCGATGGAGCGGTCGACCCCGACGACGATCTCGATCTCGATGGATTCACCGTGTGTGGCGGAGACTGCAATGACGGCAATCCATCGGTATACCCGGGCGCACCCGAGGTGTGCGACGGCATCGACAACGATTGCGACCGAGCGCGAGACGAGGGCTTCGACGAGGATGGGGACCTGTTCGCGACCTGCTTTGGTGACTGCGACGACACGCGAAGCGACATCAACCCTGCGGCGCGGGAGATCGTCGACGGAATCGACAACAACTGCAACGACCGAATCGACGAAGGCGGTCTCGACGAAGACGGGGATGGATTCAGCTTTTTGTGCGGTGACTGCAACGACGACAACGCCAACATCAGTCCGCAGACAGTCGACAGCTGCGACGGTGTCGACAACGACTGCGACGGCTCCATCGATCGCTTTCCTTGGGGCGATCTGAGCTGCGAAGTCTGTAACGACACGGATGGGGATGGTCTCGAGGATTGTGAAGGTGACTGCGACGATACGGACCCCGAGGTACGCCTGGGTGGCATCGAAGTTTGCGACGGAAAGGACAACGACTGTAACGGCACCGTCGATCTCGACCGCATCACCCAAGAGAATCTTTGCATCCGCAGCGACGCCGGCGCGACGGTGGATGCCGGCAGACCTTCGAACGATGCTGCACGGCCCGACGGTGCGGCGAACGCCTCCGACGCGGGGGTCGACGACGGTGGCGAAGAAGCGTCGGGCCTCGGCTCCGCCCCGGTCGAGGTCGGCTGCGGCTGTTCGGCTACGGAGCGCCGACCATCGGCGGCTTGGCCGGCGGTCTTCCTGCTCTTCCTCGTCGGCCTGCGGACGACGTGGCGCTTCCGCCGTCGATGGGTGCCGTGGCTACTCGCCCTGCTGGCGGGCTGCAGCTCGATTGAGGTGGGCGGTACCGACCCGGCCCGCGATGCTGCAACCTTCGACGCCACCATCGAAGCGGATGCGGTCGCTGCGCCCGACGTCGGTGCCGTGGACACTGGGTCGGAGTTTGACGCGGGACGGCCAGATCTCGGACCGTTGACCACCGGCCGGTGTCGTCAGGTCGAAGACGACCGGATTCGGATCGTCGACTTTCCCGGCTCGGAGTTCATCCTGGCCGCCCATCGGGAACTCGAAGTGGAGGAGCTGGGCGGAGTCGACGCCATCGCGCTCGATGCCCCGGAGCTCGGCCTGTTCGGCTTCGCCATCGGATTTCCTCTGGACGATGCTTTCGACGCGGACGACTTCGGTGTCGGTAGTCAGTTGATCGATGCGCTGCTCGATCCCGTCTTCAGCGCCGGCCTGCCCGGGGTCACGGGCGTCGCTCAACGTACCGACGAAACGCTGCGGCAGACCTTCTTGCGCGGTACCCGACCAGCAGCTCGAACTCTGCGGCAGATAGAGATGGTGAACGACGTTCTGCCTTCCCAGGTCCGGAACGGTCTCATCGCGGAGCTGGCCCGAGTACCGCTGCCCAGCATCAGTGGGCTACCGCGGGTCGAAGAGGAACTCCCCACCCGCGACTTGGTGCTGTCCACTTTGGCTTTGGTCGACGAAGTCGAAGAGACGGCGACCTTCCTGGCCACCGTGATCGATGCATCGAAGTTCGAATCGGCTGCATCGATCATGGCGGACCTCGCGAACGGCAGCCACGTCGGTAACGGCGGAGACCTCGTCCAGCTCACGTGCGAAAACTTCCTGGCCGAGCCGCTCTTCGTAGACTTCATCTGGGTCGTCGATAACTCGGCCTCCATGCAGGAAGAGCAGCAGGCGCTGGCCGACGCCGCCGCGACGTTTTTCACCGCTCTGCAGGAAAGCGACATCGATTTTCGCGTCGGCGTGATCACGACCGACGGCGAGGCCTTGCGTGGTGGCGGCTTCACCCGGGACTTGGCGGAGTTCCAGGACCGGGTTCAGGTAGGGGTCAATGGCGACGGCATCGAGGCGGGACTCGAATACGCCCGGCGCGCGATCGTCGCCGCGCGAACGTCGTCCGCGAGCGAAACGAGCCTTCGCGAGGAGGCCGTCCCGGTCGTGATCTTCTTCAGCGATGAAGACTCGACGAATCTTCAGCCCCCCCAGGACTACATCGACTTCTTTGCCGCCGAAGGGGTTCTGACCTTTGCCATCGTCGGTCCGCGGCCCCGTGGGTGCTTGGCCGTCGGCCGCGGGGTCGCCCGGCGAGGAGAAAGCTACATCCGCGTCGTGGAAGGCGTGGGGGGGACCAGCGCGTCCATCTGCGCCGACAATCTCGAAGATCCGATCACCGAGATTTTGGTCGCGGCCGCAGGTGCTGCCAGCCAGACCCGCCTCGATCAGGTTCCGATCAGCGGCACCATCGAACTCCAGCTCGCCACTTCGACCACGGCCCGCTCGCGCCTGGATGGCTTCGACTTCGAACCCACCGCCAACTCGATCCTCTTCTTCGGTGACGCAAAGCTCCAACCCGGTACGCCGTTCCGAGTGAGCTATCGTCGCTTTCGTCCCCTGGATAATTGACCAGGCCCATCGGCCGATTTCCGAGTCGACCTCAGGGCTTGATGTCGAGCGTGTCCCGCGGCAGCTCGTCCGGCCGACCGATCAGGAATCCTTGCACCAGATGCGCGCCGTTTTCGCGGAGCCAATCGAGCTCTTCGGCGGCTTCGACCCCCTCAGCCACGACTTTGATCTCGAGCTGATGGGCCAACTCGATGATCTTCTGAGCAATGACGGCCTTGAACTCATCGGCGTGAATGTCCCGGGTGAGATTCATGTCGAGCTTAACGATGTCGGGTCGGAGCTGATGGATCAGATTGAGATTCGAGAAACCGGCGCCCAGATCGTCGAGGGCAACCGCGAAACCGTCGGCCTGAGCTTCACGAACGAAGCTGAGCATGCCGCTAGCGTCACTGATGGTGTCACCTTCGGTGAGCTCGAAGACCAAAGACGAGGGCGACATCCGGTAGATTCGACACAGGCTTCGAAAGTGCTCGAGCTGAAAGGTGGGGTCGGCTGCGGTTCGCGGGCTCAGGTTGACGAACAAGCGCCCGGGTGAACGGGAGTCCGCCATGCCACTCACCGCGATCTTGTGGATGGCGACGTCGAAAACCGACTGCAGACCAGCATCCCGTGCCGCCGACAGCATGCGCAGCGGTTCGATGATCTCTCCCTCGCGGGTGCGCGCTCGAGCTAGAGCCTCGTGACCGTAAACGATCGACGTGTCGGCCGCGTAGACGATGGGCTGGTAGTGCACCAGGAGCCGATTGTCGGCCAGGATCTCGCCGAGCCACTTGCCGCGAGCGAAGATGATGAAGTTCTTGAGTGTGTCTGCTCGCGGGAAGTCGGAGAGCGTCGGCTCACCCTGACCGGGCTTGAACACGGCGCGCGTGTGCTTCAGCTGCTCCTCCGCCAATTCTTTTCGAAGGAGCGTCAGGAACGAGATGATCGCCGACTGATCGACGTGGACCGCCAAACACGACTCTTCGGCATAGGCATCGAGAGGCATGGCGCCGGACCGCGCCAGGCCCTTCAGGGTCTGAAAACTGCCTGGATCTTGAGCCCAGAGAAACAGACGACCGGACCCTCGCAGCGGGTCGGGTATGGCAAGGCTCACATGCATCGGCTCGGCCTCGAGTTCCTCTTTAGCCACCAGCTCGCTCCATGGGAAACAATGGGGCGCGCCCCCAGGAGGTTATCCCATAACATGGGGCCGGACGCACGGTTACGGATGAGCTCATGCTTTGGTGGCCCGGTTTCTGGAGGGCGAAAGTCGCTCTCGGGCCCACTCTCTGCGACCCGAGAACACTCCGTTCTCGATGTCGCAGCGAATACGCCGCATGAGGTCCTGAAAGAACCAAAGGTTGTGCATGGTCATGAGGCGGTGACCGGTGATCTCGTGGGTCAAGAACAGGTGCCGAAGGTAGGCTCGGGAGAAGGTACGACACGTCGGACACGCACAGTCGGAGTCCAGCGGCCTCGGGTCGTCTCGGTATCGAGCATGCTTGATTGTGATCGTTCCCTCGTTCACGAAAGCGCGCCCGTACCGCCCCCCGCGCGTCGGGATCACGCAGTCGAACATGTCCACTCCGGCCGCGACCGCAAGCACGATATCCTCGGGATGCCCAACCCCCATCAGGTAGCGCGGACGATCGTGGGGGAGCAGGGGGGCAGTCTCGTCCACGACCGCGAGCATGGCGTCTTTCCCCTCGCCGATGGCGACGCCCCCGATCGCATAGCCATCGAGATCGCGCTGCACGAGCTCTCCGACGTGCCGCGAGCGCAGGTCGGGATGGGTGCCACCTTGCACGATGCCGAATAGGGAGGTGGCCTCCGGTCGGCGCCGGGCGGCCAAGCATCGGTCGAGCCACCGGGTCGTGCGATCCATGGCTTCGATCTGGTAGGACCGCGCCACGTCGGGGGGCGGGCATTCGTCGAATGCCATCGCGATATCGGCTCCGAGCGCTTCCTGGACCTCGACCGCGAGCTCCGGCGTCAGCCGATGGCGGCTTCCGTCGTAGGGGCTTTGAAACTCTACGCCGGTCTCCTCGATCTTGCGACGAGCCGCCAGCGAGAAGACCTGATAGCCCCCGCTGTCGGTGAGGATCGTATTCGGCCACCCCATGAAGGTGTGCAAACCGCCGAGTTCTTCGATCAATCGATGTCCTGGACGGAGGAAGAGATGGAGCGTGTTGCCCAAGATCACCTCCGCTCCAGTAGCGGAGACCTCCTCGGGAAGCATGGCCTTGACGCTGCCCCCCGTCCCCACCGGCATGAAGGCCGGGGTCTCCACGGTGCCGTGAGGGGTTCGGAGTCGTCCGCGACGCGCGCCCGTACTTTGGTCGCAAGCGAGCTGCTCCCACTGGACCGTCCGCGTCATCGGATCCACATCGCGTCGCCGTACGAATAGAAGCGATAGCCTCGCTCGACGGCTCGCTGGTACGCCGACAGCATCCGAGTGCGGCCGGCGAAGGCCGACACGAGCACCAGCAGCGTCGACCTCGGTAAATGGAAGTTCGTGATCATCTGGTCGACCCAGCGAAACGTATGGCCCGGTCGAATGAAGAGGCCCGTCGAGCCGGAACCCGGGACGAGCTCGTCCTGCGACTCCAGAACCCGCACGGTGGTGGTTCCCACGGCCACGACTCGCCCGCCTCGTGCGCGACAGGCATGGATCGCCTCCACCGTGGATGCCGGTAGCTCGAACTGCTCCACGTGCATCCGATGCTCGGCGAGGGAAGCGGCCTTGACCGGCAAAAACGTGCCCGGCCCCACGTCGAGAGTGAGCTTTGCCTGGGAGACGCCGCGCGAGCGGAGCCGCTCGAGGAGGTCGGTCGTGAAATGAAGACCCGCGGTCGGTGCCGCGACGGATGCCGCACGGTCCGACCGGGCGTAGACGGTCTGATAACGCTCGCGATCGGCGTCGTCGGCCGGGCGGCCGAGGTACGGCGGCAGAGGCACCTCTCCAAGCTCTCGCGCGAGCTCGGCCCCGTCCGTCGGCATCTCGAGTTCGACGAATCCTTCGCCCTCGACCGACACCACGCGGAGCTCCAGCTCGGGGCGACCCTCGAGCTGAAGACGCGTGTCCAGCCGCACGCCCTTCGAGGATCGGACCATGGCGAGCCAGTGGGTCGGCCCCGTTCGTGGCTCTACGAGGAGGACCTCGACCCGGCCCCCGGTCTCCACCTTGCGGGCGGGCAGCCGGGCGGGAAGCACGCGGGTGTCGTTGAAGACCAGAAGGTCCCGCGGATCGATCATATCGATCAGATCTCCGAAGCCATGATCGCGGGGCGGCGTGTCGAGCTCGCGGTCCACGACCATGAGTCGGCTCTCATCGCGCGCCGGCGCTGGCCGCCTTGCGATCTGCTCGGGCGGAAGCAGGTAATCGAAGTCGTCGAGCTCGGATGTCGGACGCCTCAAGGCGAAGACAGATTGGCAACCGAATCACCGATGAACAACCGAGAATCGAGCAATGGCTCAGTACGCTCTCTTCAGAAGAGCTCCGGGGTAGTAGTACCGAAGGATGTCTCGGTGAGAGCGTCCTTCGGCGGCTTGGCCCCGAGCACCCCACTGGCACATTCCAACGCGATGGCCGAATCCAGCACCCAGAAGCTCCACCCGCCTCCCGCGCTGATGAACATCGAAGCGCGTCGAGTACAGGCGGCCGAAGCCAAGGGCAGCCCGCAGCTTCTCCGGCGGGACGCGCCGCGCACCTCGGCCGTCTTCGATCCACAGCGAACCCTCGGAACCCTTCCTTTCGAGCCGCTCGAAATCGCGACTCAACCCTGCTTGCCGCAGGAGCCGCGCGACCTCTCGGCGGTCGAGTTTCAGCTCCCAGCGGTAGCGTCCACTCTCTCGGCACCAGTCGCACGGCCGGCGCACCAGGTACTGGACCGGCTGTCCGAAGACTTCGGCGGCCGTCACCGTGTGGCCGCCGCACGTCGAATGAAACAGCGCCTCGGCCGGCTCGTGATGGAAGGCCAGTACCCATCCCCGCGTCTCACGAACGGCTCGAATGACCGACGGCCGGATCGATTCGGCTCCTCGGTAGACCTGAGAGAGAACCGAATCCCGCAGGTCCCACGGTGACGACGTCGCGCGGCGGCGGAGACGACGTTGAAGGGCGTAGGTGCGCGCCGCGACGGCCTGGGCCTTGAGGGCTTCGAGGGGCCACTCGGCGGGCATCTCGCTCCCCACGATCCCCAAGAGATAGGTCTCCACCGGCAGTCGATTGACCACCGTGAGGCCGCCGTCCTCGGCGACGACCTCGATCCGGCCCAGGTACTTTCGACCGTCGACGCCCACCGGGCCCTGCGCGCTGACGACCAGACGCCGGGCCGACCGCCGACCGAATCGGATCCGTCCCCGGCCGGAGCGCAGATCCAGGGCGACCCGCGCCGGACGCGCGTCGATCCCCTGCCCGTCGGCCACGATCCGGCCCGAGTCCGCAGTGACCCGGATGGTGGACGACTTCTGCCGCAGAAGAATGCGAACCTCGGGCTCGGCCCGACCTTCCGCCGGAGCGGCGAGGGTCAGGAATCCGGCGAACGACGCAGCCAGGAGTCGGCGAGCCAAGTCCCCACCAGTCTCGGTCCCTGCCGAGACGGCCGCAAGAAAGGGCGTAGGGAATGCTTCGTGGCTGCCTCGGGTTTGTGCAAGCATCCGGCATGCTCTGGCTCGCTAGCCTCGCGCTGCTCACGGCGCCCAACCCTCTCGATCCCATGCTCCCCGACCACCTCCGCCCCGTGGTCGAACGGGCGTCGGCGGCCGAGTTGGATTCGGGACGTGGGGCGGCCAACGCGGTTCGTCTGCTTCAAGAGGCTCAACGCGGACGCCCTGAAGACCAGCTGCGACTCCAACTCCGAGTGGCGGCCATCAGCCTCCGGCAGACGTTCCTCACCAAGAGCAAGCTGGATGTCCCCGGACGGTATGGCCAGGCCCTGGCGACGTTCAGCCGACTCGACGTGACCGAGCCCGGATTCTCCGCGTGGCTCGAGCGGACGCTGAAGCACCGGCCGGATGCGGAGCGGTCACTCAGCGAAGATCCGAAGATTCGGGTCGCGGTCTTGATCCGCGGGAAGGTCGTGGACCGAGCCACGCTCAAGTCCGAGCTACGGACCGCCTTCGCCGACCTGAAGCGGAGGGCGCAACTGACCTTCGTCGCCCCGAAGGACGCCGACTACCGGCTCGAACTGGGGGCCCAGACGATGACCCGGCCCGGGGAACGGCCGACCATCGAGTTCGTAGCCGAGGTGCAGGCCAAGGACGGCTGGGAGTCCAGACTTCGACGCGCCATCGAGGCGGACGAACCCTCCGTTGCCGCCCGTGCCGGGGCTCGATGGGCCGCCCGCATCGCCGGCCGCGATCTCGCGGCGAAGCACCTGGCGGCCCACGGCCTCGCCTACATGATCGCCGGCCCCTCCGTCCTCGGCATCCCCGGAACGACGCCTCACGACCATCACGACCACTAGGCGACCTAGCACCGCCGGGGGAAGGGCTGGGCCCCAGCTCAGACGCGCTTCAAGTGAACGAGGAGTCGCTTCAGGTCCTCGTTGACCCGGATGAAGTCCGCTGAAGACTCCTCGTCCTCGAGGGTCTTCTCGATCGGTTCGACGGCACGCTCATCCCCATAGGCCCAGTAGGCGTAGATCGCCGCGTAGCGCGTCTTCCGGTCCTTGTCGCTCAGCGCCTTGGCCAGCGCATCGATCGTCGAGGGGTCCTTGAGACGCTTCAGCTCCCAGGCCGCGCGTTCCCGGATGAGCGGATCTTCGTCGGACAGCTTCTTACTCCAGCAGCCGGCGTCTTGCTTGCACTCGGCAGACGCCTCGAGACGCCCCATGCGCTTGGCGAGGTACGCCTTCACCTTTTCGTCGGGCTCGCTCTCGTAGACGGCCTTGACCGCGTCCATGTCCTCGCCACTGGCCAGGTTGGTGGTGTGGTCGATGGCCGACTCCTGGGCTCCTCGACGGGATTCCGCATTACCGTCGGACATGCAGGCCTCCTTGCTATTGCCGAGGTCCATGCACTTCTTCAAGAAGTCTTCGTTACTCATCAACGGGATCATGGACTTCACGGCCGATCGGTCGCCGATCATGACGAGGGCCTGGAGCATGGGGTCGCGCAGCGACTGGTCCGGCGTCTCGGCCTGCTTGGCCAGCGGCGGGACGGCCCGCGGGTCGGCCAGCGCGCCCAGCGGCGGCGCGGTGTAGCCGAGAACCACCGCATCGCCCTTTTCCGACGCCTCCTTGAAAGCCTTGATAAGCGGCTCCACGGCGCGCTCATCGCGAAGGTCGGAGAGCACGAAACCACACTTGGCGATGATCGCAGATTCTTTCAGACCACCAGCCTTCTCGAAGATGGCGTTCACCTCTTCGTTCTCCAGTTCCATCGTCTTCAGCAGAAGGTCGGTCGTCGCCGGTCCGAGCTGGAAGAGCGCGAAGGATGCCTCTCGGTAAAAGGACACGCCCTGGTACTCGATGAACATCATCTTCACGAGGGTGGGGGTCGCGGCTGGATCCCCGATGTTGCCCAGCGCGATGACCGCGTTCTTACGCATGAACTTGTTGTTGTGCGTGAGTGCGATCTCTTCGATCGGCTTGACCGACCTTGCCGACCCGATCTCGCCCAGGGCTCGAACCGCCTTCAGGACGACGTGGTTGTTTCGACTCTTGTCGATGAGCATGAGGAGCGGGTCGACGGATTTTTCGCCGCCGAGCTTACCGAGCGCCGTCGCGATCTCCTCGTTGGCCCGGTTGGCCATCTTGTCCCGCGGGTCGGAGCTGGTGCCGGCTTCGTAGTCAATTGCGTCGATAAGGGCTCCCTCGGCCGACGAATCGCCGATTTTGCCGAGCGCCTTCGCCGCGGCCTCGACGTGATTGTCGTCGGGGATGCTGGTGTGGGGAGCCCTTACAATTCCCGACAGGCCCGGGATCGCGGCGACGACTTGGTCTTCACCCGCGGTCCGGATGGCCTGCTCGCAGTACTTCCTCTTCTTCTCGGAATGTTTGAGCTGAAAGGCCTCGGCGCATGCCGCAGCGTTGTTGGTCAGCATATCGGCACAGGCCGCCCCATCCTCGCCGCAGTCGGAAATCCCGGAGCAGGCGGTGATCGGCATCGCAAGGGCGAACGTGATGGCGGTTTTGATCTTCATGGGCGTCTATTCCTCCCCTGGTGAGGTGTAATCCCCAGCGTGTTCGGACACTTGAGTCAACCCCACGAACCGCGGGAGATCGAGCAGCGACCGGGGATCATTGCGCTGGCGGGCTCGCAGAGCGCCTGCTAGCTTGCCGCGCGTGCTCGCCACCCGCCTGCTGATCGGCATCGCCTTCGCCCTCACTCTCGGATGTCGAGGGTCCCAGCAGCCGGAACGATGGGAACCCTATACCGGGTGCAACGACGTGCAGTGCCAGTCTTGGTTCGAGGCGTGCCGAGCCGACTGCCTCAACGAAGGCGGCACGGTGGGGGACTGTCAGACGCAGTGCCGAGCCAAGCAGGACGCTTGTCTCGAAAGCTGCTCCTGACGCGAAGCCCGCCATGAAGGACGGCCGCTCGGTGAATCGCACCGAACCCAACCCGACCACGACGACCGACAGTTTGGGCTCGTACCGCTCGAGCCTCGAGTGGGAGTCGAAGTTCTACCGTGACACCGCCGAGCTCGTCGAAAAGACATCGGTCTTCATCGACATCGACCCCAACCTCCGCAATCGCCTTCTGACTCCGGGAAGAGCACTCATCGTCACCATTCCCACCCAAATGGACGACGGGTCGGTGCGAAACTTCATCGGCTATCGCGTCCAGCACAACAACGCGCTCGGCCCGTTCAAGGGCGGCATCCGCTACCATGAAGACGTCAACTTGGGAGAGGTCTCCGCCCTCGCCATGCTGATGACGTTCAAGTGTGCGGTGGCGGGCCTGCCTCTCGGCGGGGCGAAGGGAGGCGTGCGCATCGATCCGCAGCCGCTTTCCCGCTCGGAAAAGCAGCGGGTCACGCGCCGCTTCACCGTCGAGATTCTCAATGCGATCGGTCCCGAATCGGACATTCCGGCGCCCGACATGGGTACGGACGCCCAAACCATGGCCTGGATCATGGACACCTACTCGGAGATGAGGGGCTATGCGGTCCCGTCGGTGGTGACGGGCAAGCCGATCGGGATCGGCGGCTCCAAGGGTCGCAAAGAAGCCACGGGACGCGGCGTGGCCTATTGCGTCGCCGCTGCCGCCGAACACATCGGTTTGGCGCTCGCCGGCAAGAAGGTTGCGATCCAGGGCTTTGGTAACGTCGGCACCTACGCCGCTCGAAAGCTCGAACGGATGGGTTGCCGAGTCGTTGCCGTCTCCGACGTTACCGGGGGGATCTTCAATGCCGAAGGCTTGGACATCAAACATCTGCTCAAGTACGTCGGCATTCGCGGCAACGTGAACGGTTATCCTCGGGCCGAGCCCATCACCAACGAGGAGCTCCTCACGCTGGACGTCGACGTCCTGATTCCCGCTGCGCTGGGAGGCGTGATCGACGACCGGATCGCCGCTCAACTCAAGTGTCGAATCTTGGCGGAGGGGGCGAACGGTCCCGTCACTTCCGAAGGGAATCGCGTGCTGCGCGAGCGCCAGGACGACGTGTTCGTCGTGCCCGACATTCTGGCCAACGCAGGCGGCGTCATCGTGTCCTACTTCGAATGGGTTCAGGGCCTACAGTCCTTCTTCTGGAGCTCGAAAGAGATCAACCAGCGCCTCTTCCGGATCCTCAACGACGCCTTCCAGGAGTGCACGAACTTCCAGAAGAAGTTTCAGACCGACATGAGGACCGCGACGCTGGCCTTGGGCATCCATCGGGTGTGTGAAGCCATGTCATATCGCGGACTGTTTCCCTGAACGATGACCGTCCGCGACTATGGCTGGTGGGTGCTCTGGGTCGGGCTTTGCGGGTGTCCCTCGAACTCGAGTTCCAGCGCCGCACCAACCGAGCCCGTGGCTTCCATCGACGGTCGGACGCTCTACATGCGGGCCTGCATGAGCTGCCACGGACCAAGGGGCAACGGTGGCGGCGCTCGGAGCGCCTTCGATGATGTGGGCGACCTGACGCGTTCGACGCTACGCGCCGACTGGACCGACGAGGCATTTCGGCGGCTGGTGCAGGAGGGTCAGGGCCTGATGCCCGGGTTTGGCCAGACCCTCAGCGAGGCCGAGGTTGATGCGGTGGCCGCGCACGTGTGGACATTGACCTCGACGGTCCGCTGAAATCCCTCTCGGGGGAGCGCTTGCTGGTTGGTGAACCGGAAGCTAGCCTTTCGCGGGTGCGAAACCTTCGTCATGCCCTGCCGCTCGCCCTGGTCGTCGCGGTCTCCGGTTTGGGTCAGGCTCAGGATACCTCGGTCGACATCGACCTGGAGTCTTCGCGACGGATCGGTGGGCGAGGCCTGACGGAATCCGACAAGCGAGCGTACGACAGATCGCTGGTGCATGACGACGTCCTCTCGGAAGAGAATTTGCCGGGCCCCGGCGAGCCTCGAAGGATGGAGGGACTGCACAAACTCGGCGAGCAGTACGTCGCCAGCGGGCAGTGGCCGGAGGCCTGTGTGAAGTACGACCTCATCGTCGAGGAAGGGGGGCGAGAAGCGCTCGAGGAGCGGGATCGAGCGCTGATCACCGCCGGGCGAGCCTACCTCGGATGCGCGAAAGATGCGTATTCGGACGATGCCTTCGAACGGGCCGAACACTACCTCACCAGGAGTGAAGACCTGATGGGTACGACCGGCCGGCACCGCGCGCTCCGCTGGAAGATGCTCCGCGACGAGGTTCACGAAAAGGTGGCCAAGGGTGACCTGGAGGGCGCCTTTTCTCGCTACTCCAAGCTTCAAGAGCAGCGCGAAGACGAGGACGAGCGGCTTTGGTTTGGTGAGCAGCTCGCGCTGGCTGCCCGCGCGGCCCACGACGCCGGAGACGCGGTCACCCGCGACCGGCTGGTCGAGCTAGCGGAGACCGTGGCTCCCATGAACGTCGAGCTGCGGCAGCTCCAGTCGGACATGAACCTCACGTCGGTGGTCGCCCGCAACATCGTGATCTACGGCGTCGGAGGGATGCTCGCCGCCGGCGTCTTGATCGTCCTGTCCCGCTGGCGGTCTCGAGCGCGGGTCGGCCTCAAGCCCGCTCGCCGCCGCAAGAACCCGTTCCTGGACGACGAGGATGAAGTCGTCGAGTGACGTCGTTCGGGGAGTACACGCTGCTCTGTCCCCTCGCCGAGTCGGGGCACAGCAGCTGGTACGCGGCTCGGAGACGTCAACGGCACGCCCTCCTCCGCATCGTCTCCGTCGAACGCGCCACGCAGCCCGATTGGACCCGTGACCTGCGCCGGAACATCCTGGTCGCAACGAATCTGCAGCATCCCGCGCTCCTCAACGTCTACGATGCCGGCGAACGCGAGGGCCGTTGGTTCTTGGCCTACGAGCCGGCTCTGGGTTTGCCGCTGGACCAAGTCCTGAAGGACCGCAGGCTCGACCGAGCGATCGCTGCGGTCTTGGGCATGGCGATCATCGATGCCCTGACCCATCTGGCTCGCATGCGCGTGCGGCCCGGCCCGCTGGTGACGGACCGGGTTTGGTGCAGCTTCGACGGGAGATTCCTCTTGGCCGACGCCGGCCTCGACCCGCTCCTCGATCCGCCGGCGACCAAAGCGCCGGCCGACCCCGAGATGGACCCCTGGCTGGCGGGGCTGGAACAGGCGGCGCAGCTCCTGGCGACGCTCACCGAGTCCGAGGGTGAGAGCGAGGGCTGGACCCGAGCTCTGGACTGCATGAGCCGCCCGACCCCCGAGGATCGCAACGCAGACGAGGCCCGCTACCAGCTGGCGACGGTCGCCGACCCGAACGCGGCCATGATATTCGCCCGCCGCGGACGGTCCGATGTCGTTCGCGAGGTCACGACGGCTCTCGAGAACGACCGAAAGGCCCCCCCGCCCCCGCCGGGAATTCGCGGCTCCGCCGGCGCCGGTCACGTGGCCGGCGCGACAGCGTTGGGGAGCGTCGACGACTTCACCCTCACCCGACGCCTCCCGACCGCTTCGCCCCTGGCCCTGTACCAGGCGCGCCGGCATACTCGGATCTTCTGGCTGCGGCTCTTGCCTTCTCCCCCCGCGGATACCGCGTGGGGCGACGCATTCGAGCGCGAGCGAGAGCTCGCGGCGACCCTGAAGCATCGCTGTCTGCCCGAGGTCGCCGAAGCCGCGGACGGATACGTGGCGTACGATGCGGTCCCCACCAAGCCCTTTCTCGACTGGCAACAGATCGCCGCCCGCCAACTGACCGCGGTCCGCGATCTCGCGCTCGCCCTCGTCGACCTCCTCGAATATCTCGGGGGTCGCGGTCTGGTGGCCGCAAACCTTCAGCCGGGCGCGATCCTCGTCGGTGAGCGGAGCCAGCCTCTCCTCGTCGACCGCTGCTTCCTCGGCCCCGGGAGCGACCTTGACCCCTGGTTCGCCGGCAACGTGCTGGCCGCCGCCCCCGAGTACTTCACGGACCGCTGCCACGCCTCGGCCGCCGACCGCTACGCTCTGGGGGGGCTCTTGTACCAGG
>CAYYOT010000082.1:0-19554 GCA_964473255.1 uncultured Myxococcales bacterium
GGGTGGCCGGGGTGGCCGGGGTGGCCGGGGTGGCCGGGGTGGCCGGGGTGGCCGGTCATCGACCTCGGAAAGACGCCTTGCTCGCTGCCCCCCGAGCCGCTTCGAAACTTCCATTCAAGCGACCCGAGCGGCGAAAACCGAAGAGTTGACGGGAACCGCCAAGGTCTTTAGAGCCCTCATGCCCTGGAGACGTGGCCGAGTCCGGTTGAAGGCGCTTGATTCGAAATCAAGTATACGGGCAACCGTATCGGGGGTTCGAATCCCTCCGTCTCCGAGCCGAACGTCGGGAGTACCGACCGATGGATGCTGAAGACATGAACGTTCTGAGCAGTCTGAGCCGCTTCATCGAGAGCACGGCCTCGGAGCACATGCCCGACGCCGCTTCTCAGCTGGTGGACCTGCTCGAGGCGGACGAGGTCGAGCCGCTCAGCGCCCCCGGGAAACCCGTGCTCGCCGAGGACATCGCCGACCGGCTCGAGGACCGGCTGCGGCGGACGCGCTTCGCGGTCGAAGACCGGCGGGTCATCGAAGACGCGGTGGCGCACTTGCGGGCTCGCGAGGGTGCGACCCTCGCCCCGTGGAGCTTCGAGGACGGCGAGGGCGTACGGTGGTTCTTGCTGGCCGACGACGAGGAGGACATCGTCGCCTGCTACACCTCGGAAGTCTTTCGCGAATCGGAAGTTTGAGAGCCGGGCGCAGAGAGCGCCCGCAAGCCGAACGCCGCCGTCTCCGATGGCTAGCCGTCTTCCGACTTCACCTGCTGGGAGAGGTAGTTCTCCATCCCCATCTGGTTGATCTGGTCCATCTGGGCTTCCAGCCAGTCGACGTGATCCTCTTCGGCGACCAGGATCTCCTCGAGGAGCGTTCGGCTTCCGTTGTCACCCTTTTCGCGGCAGAGCTGGACGCCTTTGTTCAAGCGGTCGATGGCGTCGTACTCGACCTGAAGGTCGAGCTCGAACATCTCTTTCACGTTCTCGCCGATGTTCACCTTCCCGTAGCGCTGAACGTTCGGAATGCCCTCGAAGTAGAGCACGCGTGCGATCAGCTTGTCGGCGTGCTGCATCTCGTCGATCGACTCGTGTCGATATTTCTTCCACAGACGCTGGTAGCCCCAGTTTTCGCAGATCCGGCCGTGCAGCCAGTACTGGTTGACGGCGGTCAGCTCCGCCGTCAGCACGTCATTGAGCAAGTCGATGATCTGTTGGTCGCCCTTCATTCTTCGCCTCGGCCCTTAGCGAATCCCTGGAAGGGGAACAAGCTTCGTCCAGCTCTTGTGCGATCAGCTCGGCGATCTGAAGCCGGCACTGGCCGCACCCGCGCCCCGCGCGGCACGCCATACGCACCTCTTTGACGGTGCAGGCGCCCTGCCCTACGCAGGAACGAATGGTTCGATCGGAAACTCCCTTGCACAAGCAGACGACCATGGCTTTGTTGAAAATGACTCTCATTTACAAAGCCGCAGAGATCAACCCGGGTCCGGCGCATTTCCCAACAAAAAGCGAGCGCGCGCCTCATACGGGTTTATTCTAGGTTAGAAGTCGAGGATCCGAGCGATCGCGACCGGATACCCAGAGCAGAATCGCACCAAATCGAGTATTGGAGGGGGCCGATGCGACGCCTCAGACTGCTTGCCCTAGCCCTGGGATTGCCCTTCAGCCTCCACCTCGCGGCCTGCGGGGACTCCGGCGGCGACGGTGGAAACGGCAACGGATCGAACGGGGGCGGAGACCCGACGTTCGGACAGACGCGTTTTGTGCACCTGTCCTCGCGGTTTTCGTCCAACGAGCTCGACGTCTACCGTGACGCCGACGTGCAGGAGGAGGGCGCCGCCGCGAACCCCTTGGCCACCCGTCTCCGGTACGGTGCCGCATCGGACTCGGTGGCCGTCCGTTCGGGGTCGAACACCTTCCTGTACGTCTTCGCGGGCGGCGATCCCACCGACTCGAACGACGTGCAGTTCCGCCCCTCGGGCCTGGTCATCACCGAAGACGGCGACAGCGATGCCACGAACAACCTCGTGAACCTGTTCATCGACGGCGCCGCAGCCGACCAGGCGCGCGCGGTCGTCGACGACCTCGAGGCCCCGGCGGCCGGCGGCCGTTTCCGCTTCTTTCACTACTCGGCCAACCTCAGCTCGCGCTCGATCACGATCTACGATGCCCGCGACAACCGTAACCCCACGCCGCTCGAGTCCGGCATCAGCTTCGGCAACGCGTCGGCCAACGACGTCGACCTCCCCGCCGGGCAGGTCATCCTCGGCATCGGCGACAGCTCGGGACCGGACAAGACCTTCACCTTCAACGTGATCGGCGGCGCGTCCAAGGCGTTCATCGTGAGCTCGGGTTCGGAGGAGCAGCTGTTCTTGATGGACGCCAATGGCGCCATCCTGCCGGCCATCGTGTCCGAGGAGTTCGTTCCTCCGGGTGAAGGCCAGATCAACTTCGTGCACCTGGCCGACGGCGCTGGCCCCGTGGACATCTACGTCCAGGACGAGGAGCTCCCCGAAGTCCTGAACCTCCAAGAGAATGCGTCATCCGGTGTCCGGACCCGAACCGAGGGGGCCTACACCTTCATCGTCGTCGAGAGCGGCGACGACGTGAACCAATCGGTCGTCGAGCTTGAAGACTTCAACCTGGCGCAAGACCAGCGGGTGACGATCCTGATCTACGACGATCCGGACGGTGAGCTCGTGATGGAGGCCATGCCCAACGAAGCGACCAGCCCCATCAACGCCGGCGAGACCCGGTTCCGCATCTCGCACTTGGCTCCAGACCTCGCCGAAGTCCGAATCCTGAACGGCGCCGAGGATCCTCCGGCCGAGATCGACCCCAGCTTCGACGAGGTCGGCTTCGGTGACACGACCGACTACGTGGTCCAGGCCGAGGGACAGATCGTTCTCTGGTTCGATGCCGACGACGACCCCCGCGAGGATCCGGAAGTCGAAATCACGATCCCGGCCAACCTCGCCGCCAGCATGGTGACCTTCAACATTCTGGTCGACTCCCAGGAACGCGACGGAGAACCGCGATACCGAGCGGTGATCTCACCGCAGGGCGGCGGCACGACGACGATCGAGGGCGTCACGATCCCCGACCCCTCGTTCGTTCGGCCGATCCACCTGGGCACCGGCTACGGCTCGGGCGCCGCATCAGCCACCGACTTCTATGTCGACTTCGAGCTGGAGCGCCAAAACATCGAGCTCTTCCGAACCAACTCCGTCACCGACGAAGACCCCCCGGTTTCGCAGTCGGGCTACATCCAGGTCGAGGCCGGGGCTCCGGACATCGGCTTCGTCGTGGGGAACGGCAACCTGATCAACGGCGTCCGTGACTTCGGAACGCTGGAGAAACTCGAAAATCAGACCGCCGTGCTGCACGGCTTCGGGTGCCCAGACAGCTGCGACATCACGGTGACGACAGACGAGACTTCGGCGACCGCGAACATCCCCGGCGGTAACGTGCGGGTTCGCTTCTTTCACGCGTTGGCGAACACCGGCCAGGTCACCATCCGCGACCTCGACGTTCCCGGTATCGAGGCCACGCTGCAGCAGCGGGGCGCCGTGTCCGACCCCTACCAGACGATGCCGATCGACCCCGACCCCGGGATGGCGGGCACTCAGGACCACGTCTTCCGCGTCACCACGCTCACTCAGACCCTGGAGTTCGTCGTGCCCGCCCAGAGCTGGACCGAGCGCAAGGTGTACACGATCTATCTGGTGAACAACGTGCCCGACGAGCAGTTCGTCCTCATCCTGCAGGACGAGGACGGCAACACCTCCGAGGTTCGTCGGCGGGGAGACATCCGCGCCTTCACCCTTCTGACCAACGACCAGGCCCAGCCGGCTCCGCAGTCCCTGAGCGTCAACACGTCCGCCGGCGCGACCCTGTTCACCTGGCCCGACGTGCTCTTCGGTGAACTGACCGCGCCTACCGAGTTCGTAGAAGAGACCTACCGCGTCACCTTCGACGTTCAAGGCTTTGGCCCCACCGAGTGTAACGGCGTCCGGGTGCGTGCCGAACAGGTCACGACCGTGATCGCGACCGGCATCGCGAACGCCGGCATGGGTACCCAGTGCTTCAGCGTCGAGCCCAACGAGAGCGCGCCACCGGCCGGCGAGATCGCCTGGCGGCTCCTCCACGGAGCCACGTTCTTCGGCAACCAGGACCCGCTCTTCCAGACCGAGTTCGATCTCTTCGACTTCTCGTCGGATCCGGCGACCGTGACGCAGCGGGTGGCCTTCGGCGGCTCGGCTCCGGGTGGCCTGAACCAGTTCCGGGAAGTGACGAACGACGGATTCGACCTGGGGCTCGATACCAACCAGGACGGGACCGAGGACATCATCTTCTCCATCCCCGTGCTGACCGACCGGTCGAGCTACACGTTCGTTCTCGCTCGACAGGACTTCGTCCAGCCCCAGCGTAATCCGCCGGTCGTCCTGTACGTCATCGACGACGAAACTCAGGACGTTCAGGTCATCGGCCCGAACGTCGACGTGGTGGCTTTCAATCTGTCCCCGGACGCCGGTCCCGTCGACCTGTTCGTGAACGGCCTGACCCCAGCGGAGATCGAGAATCTGCCGTATCCCCAGAACAGCTCGATCGTCACCATCGAAGGCGGAACGACCACCTTCGACGTCGCATCAGCCGGCGACGACATCGCGGACAGCTTCCTGACCTTCAGCGGTCCGGTCACGGGCGGAGCGCGTCATACGGTGGCGGTCTACGGCCGGGACACCGAGCGAAAGGGCGTGATCTTGGCCAACCCTGTCGTCAACATCATGCCGGACACCCTCCGCCTCCGCGTGGTCCACACGCTGGGCGGGGTGGGGCCCGTCGACGTCTACGACGTCTCGGTCATCGACAATCCCAACAAGATCAACGGCATGTTCGCCGTGCAGGAGGGCGGCGTGACCGGCTACGAGACCTTCGACGTAGGCGCACCGGTCCGGATCGGGATCGATGTTCTCTCGACGAACAATCCGACGCTCACCCGTCCGAGCATCGACTATTTCGTGGAGCTGGCTGGCCTGGCGCCGGACCGGCAGTACAACCTGATGTTTGCGTTCGATGATCGGACGAACGAGCTTTCGGCTCTGGTCGAAGCTTCGGCCGAGCCGGGGCCCCAGATCTCGACGCTGCAGGCCACTGGTCGGGTCCGCATCGTAAACGTGTCCGCCGTCGACAATGCGATCGACATGCAGGTCGACGGGATTCCGACCACGCTGAACGCCATCGCCAACGGAACGTCGAGCGACTGGTACCCGGTCAGTCCCGGTACCTACGACTTTTCCGCGGTCGTCAGTCCGGCCGGCCAGCTTCGGGCGACGGTCACGGCGTCGATCAGTTCCGCCGAGTCGTACACCCTGGCCTTCCAGGGCTTCGGCGGAACGCCCAGCGACCAAGCGAGCATCACCGTGTTGAACGACGACTTCGTTCAGATCCAGGACACGCGCTTCCAGTTCATCCATGCTTTGGAGTCGGCGGGACGCGTGGACGTCGTCGACCTTCGCGGCGCCCCGCCGCTGCCGAAGATCTTCGAGGACGTTGCGGCCGGAACGGCGGCGACCGAGATCTTCGAGCTCAGCTCGACGATGGACGTGCCCCTGGGTCTCGACCTGCTCGATACGGCCCCTGGAGGAACACCGGAAAACGCCATCACCCTTCCGGCGATCCTGTTCGACCCCGGCATGCACGTGAACATCGTGGTCTTCGCCAACAGCATGGGTATGAGCGCCGCGGTCGGCATCCGAGCGGACGGCACGGCGGTCACCCTGCCGCTAAACTAGCGCCGCGCGTCGTCGTCGGTCGCGCAGCGCGGCTCCCGTTAGCAGCACGCCACTACCCACCACCAGCGCCGATCCCAGCACCTGATTCGGCTGCAGCCGCTCCCCCAAGAAGACGGCGGCCAGGACTTGAGTCACGACGATCCCGGAGTAACCGAAGACTCCGATCCGCCCGGCGACTTCGAGCGTGTAAGCGCGGGTGAGCGCCAGCTGGGCGACGCCGCCGAAGAGGCCGGCGGCCACGAGCCAAACGAGCCCCCATCCCTGGGGCCAAATCCAGTACGGGATGGACGCTGCAGTCATGATGACGGCGGCGACCGCCGAGAAGTGAAAAGCGATCGCTTCCGGAGTTTCGTGCGCACCCACGTGCCGGATGAGAACCATCGCTCCGGCGCTGAAGACCGCTCCCAGCAACACGAGCGAAGCGAGATGGCCGGAAACGGCGAACTGGGGCTGCACGACGACCACCACGCCGACGAGGGCAAGCGGAAGCGCGAACCACATGCGACGTCCGGCACGCTCCCCGAGGAGAAGCGCCCCCAGGACGATGATCAAGAGCGGCCCCGTCCCCCGCAGGGTCGCGACGTCGCCCAGCGCGATGGCGGGTGCGCTCAGAGCGAAGAAGGTGCACGCCTTCGCCGCCGTTCCGAGCAGCGTTCGCCCCCAGACTGGGCCGGGGCGGACCACCCGCAGCGACGAGCCAAGCAGGCGGGCGGCCGAGAACGCGACCAGTGCTCCAACCCCGGCCCGAAACGCGGCGATCTCGGTCCACGGCACGGAGCGGCCCGCAAGACGCACGCAGATCGCCATGGAGCTGAAGAGAACCGTGGCTAGTGCCATCCAGGCCAACCCGGCCAGGGGTCGTCGGCTTCGGGCTTTGGCCGCGGTCACCAATCGCGGTATGCCAGATAACAGGGAGGTCTACGTGATGAACTCGCCCAACAGGATTCTCGTGCCCGTGGATTTTTCCGATTGCTCGCGCGAGGCCGCCAGCCTCGCCCTGTCGTGGTCGACGTCGTTCAAGGCGTCGGTCACGGTCCTCCATGCGTGGCAAACACCGCACTTTGTATCTCCCGACTTGATGGTGAGCCTTCCCGATGAGCCTGGCCGCCCGTTCCTCGACTACATGGAACGGGAAGCACGGGCCGCGCTCGAAGAGTTCCTGGGGAACGTCGAGCGACCCGAAGGCGTCCGGGTCGATACCCGCCTGGAGATGGGCGAAGCGGCCGATGTCATCCTTCAGGTCCTCGCCGAAGACGAACACGACCTCGTCGTAATGGGGACCCATGGCCGCCGCGGCCTGGAACGCTTACTCATGGGCAGCGTCGCTGAGCGGACCATTCGTCATTCTCGGGTGCCGGTGCTCACCGTCCCCCAAGTCGGCGGTTGAGTATCCGACCCATACGGTCGATTCCGATTCGGAAGGCTAGGCCGGAACCGCCGATGTCGACCGCTCCACGGCGTCCTCGGTGACTTCGTGCGGAACGACGAGGACTGGGCACGGGGAGCGACTCAAGACGAAGTTGGCGGTAGAGCCGAGGATCATGCGGTGCCAGGCGCCCTGCCCGCTGGTCCCGAGGACGACCAAGTCGGCATCGATCATCTTCGCCACGTCCACGATGACGTTGGCTGCTGGGGCCTTGCTCATGACCTCAACCTCGGTGGGTACGCCTTGGGTCCGCACACGAGCCAAGAGTCGGTCGACTTCCCGCCGATGCTCTTCGCCGAGCTGATCGATGTCTTCGTGCGACAAGGCCTTCGGGAGAATGTTGTTGGGACCGCTCTTGAGGAGCGGATGCTCGAACAGCGACAGGACCTTCACCTTGGCTCCAAACCGCTGGGCCACACCGAAGGCTCCCTCGAGAACGTGCCTGGAGATCGGGGAAAGGTCGATGGCCGCGACGATCTCTCGAAAATCCTCGCGCTCGTCGACACCGGAATCGACGAGGATCGGACAGTGGGCCACGCGGATGAGCGAACTGGAAACACTGCCGAGAACCAGCTCGGCCAGGACGCCATGCCCGCGGCCAGCGACGACGATCAGATCCGCCCCCGCCGCATCTGCGGCCTGCGCCAGCTCCTGAGCCGGGGCCCCGGACCGAACCTCGCGGGTGACCCGCCCGGAGACCTCGGGCAGCGGTAGGGCCTGCAGTCGCGCTTCCGCCTCCGCCACCGCGCCGGCCGTCACGTCGTTCGACAGGCTGAGTGAGGGCAGGACCGAGGCGGGATACGAAACGACATGGACCAAATGGAGCCGCCGCGCGCTGAAACGGTCGGCGACCTTCGTGGCCAAGGTCAGGGCGCGCCCTGACGCCTCGGAGAAGTCGATGCCTACGACGATGGTTTGGTAGTTCCGCACGCTCGAGTCCTCCTCCAACCCTTGACCGCTTCGAGGCCGGCTAGCATGGTCCGCTTTCGGTGGAAATCTATCATGACATCGTCCGCGAGGTTCTGACCAGAGGTACCCGCAAGGAGAACCGGACCGGCGTCGATACCATCTCGACCTTCAACTACAACTACGAGATCGACCTTGCCGACGGATTTCCGCTTCTGACGACCAAGGAGATCTCGTGGAAAAACATCGTCGTCGAGAACCTGTGGTTTCTTTCCGGTCGACGAAACATCGAGCTCCTGCGGCGGCACGGCTGCAAGTTCTGGGATCCGTGGGCCGATGAGGCGGGAAACGTACCATCCGCCTACGGTTCCTTTTGGCGGGCCTTCCCGGCGATCGACGACGACGGCCAGCCGACTTTTCGCGACCAGGTCCAGTGGGTCGCCGGCGAGCTCGAGCGCAACCCGAACAGTCGACGGCTCGTCATCTCCGCTTGGGCCCCGGGAAACGCCCTCAGCAGCGCTCTGCCCCCCTGCCACCTGATGTGGATTCTCAACGTGCAGCGAACCGAGTCCGGCGAGCCCGTGCTGAACCTGCACCTCACGCAGCGAAGCGCGGACGTCGCCCTCGGGGTCCCGTACAACATCGCGGGATACGCCCTGCTGCTGGAGCTCTTCGCCCGTTTCAGCGGCATGAAGCCCGGTATCATGGCCCACACCATCGTCGACGCGCACATCTACACGAAGAAGTCGGACGGCAGCATGGCCGAGTACGACCATGTCCCCGGCCTCCGGGAACAGCTCGAGCGCAGATCCCGATCCTTGCCTCGACTCGAGATCGCGCCCGAAATCCGCAGCCTCGAGGATCTCGACGCACTCTACGAGCTCGACACCGAGACGCTCATGTCGAAGTTCGTCCTTCACGGCTATGACCCGCACCCGCCGATTCGCTTCAAGGTTGCCGTTTGACCCTGCAGATGCTCGCCGCCGTCAATCCCGAGGGGGTCATCGGGATCGATAACCGCATCCCGTGGCACTATCCCGAGGATCTGAAGCGGTTCAAGCGACTCACCACCGGGCACACGGTGATCATGGGCCGCCGGACCTTCGAATCCATCGGTCGCCCGCTCCCGCGGCGGAAGAACATCGTCGTCACGCGTCATGACCTGGACGGTGTGGAGTGCGTACGCACGCTGCCGGAAGCTCTGACCCGGGTGGAGGGTACCGGGTGGTTCATCGGTGGCCGGGCCATCTACGAGGAAGCGATGGCCTTCGCCGACGGCATCGACCTCACCCTGGTTCCGGACAGGGTGGAAGGGCCAGGCCGCGTCTTCTTCCCGCCGATCGACCCCAAGGTCTTCGAAGCCGGACCGGTCGTGCCCTTCCCCGACGACCCGAACCTGTCCCATCAAGTGTATCGGCGCTTTTCGAATCGGGATTGACAGACCAGCAGCGCCGGAGGCGATTCCCCCCCCGGGCATGTCGTCGTTCATCAGCCTGTTCGATCTCTTCAAGATCGGCGTCGGGCCCTCGAGCTCGCACACGGTGGGGCCGCTTCGCGCCGCCGCCGATTTTCGGGACAGCCTCACACGAGCCGACCAGCTCGCCGCGACCCGGCGGATCGTGGTCCGCCTCGTGGGTTCGCTGGCCCACACCGGCGTGGGTCATCACACGGACCGAGCGGTCATCTGGGGCCTGAGCGGTCTCGAACCCGAGACCTTCGATCGTGCCTTCGCCGAACGAGCCCTGGAGTTGGCGTTCGTGGAGCAGGTCGTCGATCTGGGAGCCGGTCCGCTGCCCTTCGACATGTCGACGGACCTCATCTTCGACAGGGACCGCCCGGTCGGACTCCATCCGAACGAGCTCGTACTCGAGGCGTATGACGGGAGCGGCGCCCTCCTCCACCGAGAGACCTACTTTTCGGTGGGCGGCGGCTTCATCGCCACCATCGAGGACCTCACCGCCAACCCCATCGCGTCGATCGGCGCCACCGTCCCCCACCCCTTTTCTTCGAGCCGCGAGCTCCTGCGCCGTTGCCGCGAACACCAGCTGTCGGTCGCGGACGTCGTTCGGGCCAACGAGCTGACCGTGCGAACGGCCGAAGAGCTGTCCGCGGGCGTCGACCGGATCTGGTCCGTCATGGACGACTGCATCGAGCGCGGGCTGGCCGCCGAAGGAGTCCTGCCAGGCGGTCTCGACGTGCGCCGGCGCGCCTCGGCGCTCGGTCGCCGACTCGAAGCCGGCGGGCCTCCCCACAAGGGCCGACCCACACCCGGCATCACGGACTGGGTGCACTGCTGGGCGATGGCCGTGAACGAGGAAAACGCGGACGGCGGCCGGGTCGTCACTGCACCCACCAACGGGGCCGCGGGCATCATCCCCTCGGTCCTGCGCTACTATCACCGATTCATTCGCGACGATGACGACGTTCGCGGCGCCAACGAAACCTTCTTTCTGACGGCCACCGCCGTCGGCATTCTCTTCAAGACGAACGCGTCGATCTCCGGCGCGGAAGTCGGCTGCCAAGGAGAAGTGGGCGTCGCCTCGTCGATGGCGGCCGCTGGCCTGGCTGCGATCTTCGGCGGGACGAGCGCGCAGGTCGAGCATGCCGCCGAGATCGCCATCGAGCACCACCTGGGTCTGACCTGCGACCCGGTGGGCGGGCTCGTCCAGGTCCCCTGCATCGAGCGGAACGGCTTCGGCGCCTCGACCGCGATCAGCGCCGCCCGGCTAGCGATGCACGAGAGCGGTGACCATCGCGTCACGCTGGATCAGGCCATCGCAACGATGCGTCAGACCGGCCTCGACATGCACACCCACTACAAAGAAACGAGTCTCGGCGGACTGGCCGTCAGCTACGTCGAATGCTGACGGCCGAAGCTCACGCTTCGACCACGTCGAGCTCGGGATATCGACGGAAGATGCCGTCCTCGTTGAAGGCGATGCGGCGGTCGGACGCAAGGTAGGCCGCCACGCGGGGACGCGCAGCGACCCGGGCACGGAGCTCGAGGAGGGAGGGTGCTCGATTCTCGATGATCGGAGGAAGACTCCGTGGGAACGCGTAGGTCAGACCTTCCACCAGCTGAAACATGGACAAGTCCACGTACGTAGCCCCGTCGGCGAAGAACCAATCGCCGGGACTGTCGTTGAAAGCTCGCTCGAAGAAGGAGAAGAACTTCGGAACACGATCACCGAGGAAGTGCCGAGCGTTGACCTTCGCGGCCTCGCGCTGGTCCTCGTAGTACAGCGACTTGCTCAGCGGGTGATGCGTATCGTGCACTTCGGTGATGAGGTCGATGATCGTGAGGTTCAGCTGCAGGGCCCGAGCCCGCTCCAGGTCATCGCGGGGAGCGCGTCCATGCCGGCAACCGAGGAAATGGCAGATGGCGCCGGTCTGGGCGATCTGGCGCTCGCCGATCTTCAAGACGGGGGGCGCGAAGACGGCCTCGCCGGACGCGCGCCCCTCGTAGAACGGAATCATGCACTCGAATCCACCGCCGGCTTCAGGGGGGCGCCGCGCGACATCGACGTACTCGAGCCCGAGGTCCTCCAGCAACAGGCGAATCAATTCGCCGCGCCCCGGGAGCATCGGCCAGTAGTACAGCTCGTACCGTTCCATCGGCAAAAGCCTACCAGGGCCCCCGCGTTCGAGGGCCGCCTTTGTCGAGACGAATCGGGGCCTTCGAGGTACAATCCATCCCTCATGGTGCCGTTGGGAGTGGCCCTCGCGGGGGGTGCAGCTCGCGGATTCGCCCATCTTGGGGTGCTCCGGGCGTTTCGGGACCAGGGCTACCGTCCTGACGTTTTGGCGGGCAGCAGCGCCGGAGCGCTCATGGGTGCGCTGTGGGCGGCCGGTTGGAGCCGGGACGAGATCCGGCTAATGGCGGAGCGCTTCGCTCCGTTTCATCCCTTCCGAACGACCTATACTCGTCCCGGCATCTTCGACCTCCGCTATTTCCGTCACTATTGGTCACAGTATCTCCCGGAGCGATTCGAGGACCTCGCCATTCCTCTCATCGTCGTGGTCACCGACGTCGAGAGCGGCGAGCCAACCTACATCTCTTCCGGTCCGCTCGAGCCCGCGATCGCCGCTTCATGCGCGCTGCCGCCGCTGTTCGAAGCGGTGCCGCTCGGGGACCGCCTGTACTTCGACGGAGGCCTGTCGATGAACCTGCCCACCGCTCCCCTGCGAAGTCGGTGCAAGGTAGTCGTTGCTTCCGAGGTGAACCCTCACCGCTTCAGCGATCCGGATCGCCTGCGAACGACCTGGGGACTGTACACCCGCGGCCTCGAGGTCGTGTTCCGCTCGAGCTCACCCAAGTACCGTTCCTTGGCCGACGTCCTCGTCGAGCCCGAGGGCTTGGAGGAGATCCCGCCGCTCGACACGTCGCAGTACAAGAAGATCGAGGAGCTCGGATACGAAGAGGCGACGTCGATCATCGAGGCTGGACATCCCGCCCTGGAGCGCTTGGATCGTGCGTCGCCCGAAAGCCCCATCCGGCTGCCCAAGACCCGCGACGCCGTCGTGCCCGAGGCGGGCCAACCGGAGGTGCGCGCGCCGGTGTATCCATGGCTTTCGGGCGTGCGCCACTTTCGTGAGAATCCCGGAAGAGCCCTGGCGCTCCTCGGCGTTGGCGCAGGCGCCGTCGGGCTGCTGCTCTGGGCCCGCGGGCGCCAGCGAAGACTTCTCTAGCCACGGCGCAAGTCTTCCTGCCCAGCCGCCAAAGGGATAGCGATCGGCGGCTCGGCGCGGTCGGGCACCTTCCATCTCGACAGACGCCCTCCATCGGGATTCAACTCCGCCCATGTTCCAAGACTTCTTGGTCCTCGGCGGGGCGGGTCTGGTCGGTACGCAAGTCGTTCGCCAGCTGGTCACGAGTCTCACGCCTCGACGTATCGTCGTCGCCTCCTTGTTCGAGACCGAGGCCAAGGAGGCGTGTACGCGCCACGAGCAGGAGTTTGGGCGCGAAGTGTCGTTCGTGCCCGCCGCGGGCAACCTGTTCGTACCCCACCACTTGTCCCACTTGTCCCGCTCGGACCTCCTGAGCGACCCCGAGCGACGGAAGGAGCTGCTCGATGCCGTGTACGGCGACTTCGAAGCTGCCTATGAAAGCAATCAGCTGGTCCGCTTGATCCGCGAACACCGGCCGGAGGTCGTGATCGACGCCGTGAACACGGCAACCGGGTTCTCCTACCAGGATGTGTTCGACGGAGCGGCCAAGGTCCAAAACTGGATCGGGACCGACGGTTTCGACGACCGCGGCATCGAAGACCTGGAGGCCTTCCTACTGTCGCAGTCCGTCCCTCAACTCACTCGGCACGTCCGCTTCGTTCAGAGAGCCACCAAGGAGTTCCGGACCTCGGTCTACTTCAAGGTGGGTACCACCGGCACCGGAGGCATGGGCTTGAACATCCCGTACACCCACTCCGAGGATCGCCCGTCGACGAAGCTCTTGGCGAAGAACGAAGCCGCATTCGGTCACACCGGGCTGCTGTTTCTATTGGCCAGGACACCCGATGCACCGATCGTAAAGGAAGTGAAGCCGGCGGCCATGATCGGATACCGTGCCGTCAAGGTGCGGCGCGTGACGGATAAGCACGGCAACGATGCTCTCTTCGCCCCGAAGCAGACAGCCCTGGAAGACGGTAAGCCGCTGACCATGTCGGAGAACAACGGGGAGTACGACTCCGTCGGATCGCTGGAGGTTCCCGTCGTCGATACCGGCGAGAATGGCGTCTTCACCAAGGGAGAATTCGCCGCCATCACCGCGCTGGGCCAGATGGAGTACATCACGCCCGAGGAGATCGCGCGGACCATCGTTCTGGAGATCCGGGGAGCCAACACCGGTCGCGACGTGATCTCGGCGATGGATGCCTCGGTTCTGGGGCCAACCTACAAGGCGGGCTTGGTCCGCGGTGTGGCCCTGCGGGACCTCGCCGACGAGGAAGCACGGGCCGTTCGCGACGGCGGGGTGCCATCGATCGCCCTCGGTCGCCTGGGACCACCGGAGCTATCAAAGCTGCTCTTCGAGGCTGCCCTGTTCCAGCACGTCTATCGAGTCCCTCTGGCCGCGGTCGAGGATACGGCCACGGACGAGGCTGTGTCCGACCGCCTGGCCCAGGCGCTCGAGCCCTCGGGCGTGGCCGTAAGCGCGCCGTCGATCGGGATCCCCGTCTTGTTGCCCGACGGGCGAACGCTCCTCCGAGGCCCGCGGATCAACGTCCCCGAGCGGCAGGGCCATTCGTCGGACCCCACCGTCACGGCCAAAGATCTGGACGCCTGGGCCGAGAGAGGATGGGTCGATCTTCGCCCGGCCAACATCGGTCGGTGGCGCGAGCGGATGAAGGCCATGCGGCAGGCACGAGCCGACCTTCGCGATGCCGGCTCGGCCGCGGCGTCGATTCAGTCCTATATGCGTGACCGATTCGAAATCGGCGAGATGGTGGCCTGGATCTTCAACAACGAGATGGCCGGCTACCGCATGAAGTAGCCGGCCGAGTCTTCGCCGACTACGACTCGAAGCGGAGGCGAAGCGAGGGCTTGTCTTCACCGTCGGTCGCCAAGCAGAACCAGCGGAGCTCTTCCTGCTCCGGCTCGAGGTGCTCGGCGGCGGCGGGGGCCTCGAGCGGACGTGACGCCGCCAAGCGGTTGGCTTGTTCGAGGTAGGTGGCGATGGCGGCTTCGGGAGCCGAGGCCCGGGCGGAGGGGTAGCTCGGGCGTCCGCCGACGTACCGGAGATCGTCGAGGCTGGCCAGACGCTGCCGACAGCCTCGAACGTGCTCCCAGCGGCCGCTGGGCACGTCGTACACGTACTCGGGAAGAAACTTCCAGCCGTGCTCGGCGACCCATTCGACCGCGTCGAGGATGTAGGTGAAGACTCCCTCGGAGATGAAGTAGTTGAAGTTGACGCGAACCCAGCCAGGCTTGAGGACCTCGCAGCCGGCCGCGACCGCACGCTCGAATCGCCGCGAGGTTTCGAGGTCTATACCCAGGAGCCGATGACCGTAGGGCCCTGCGCACGAGCATCCGCCCCGAGCCTGTATCCCGAACAAGTCGTTCAGCAGCGCCACCACAAAGTCGTGGTGAAGATGCCGTTGCTCGTGGCGGACGACGAAGGAAATGATGGACAGGCGCGGCGCGTGCGGGCTGCCCAAGACCTTCAGGTTCGAGTTCTTGCACCAGCGCTCGAGCGCACGACGGACGAAGGTCTCCTCCCGCTCGGCGATCACGTCTTCCCCGACGGCTTCTTTGAGCTGGAAGACGAGACCGGCGCGGATCGACTCCAGGATGGCCGGGGTGCCTCCCTCCTCGCGGTGCGACGGGTCTTCGAGGTAGCGGTGATCGACCGGACTGACGTAGGCGACGGTCCCGCCGCCGGGAATCGACGGCACGCGGTTCTTCAAGAGGTGGCGCTTGACCACCAAAATTCCGGGCGTGCCTGGGCCACCGACGAACTTGTGGGGGGAGATGAAGACCGCATCCTTGCTCTCGAGCCCATCGGGGTCCTCGTCCACCGGCTGGTTCATCTCGATGGGTACGTACGGAGCCGCGGCAGCGTAGTCCCAAAACGAGAAGGCTCCGTGTCGGTGGAGCATCGCGGAGACCGACCGCGTGTCCGTCCGAATCCCGGTGACGTTGGAAGCGGCGGAAAACGACCCGATGCGCAGGGCTCGGTGGGCATGCGCGGCCAGCTGTCTTTCGAGGGCGTCCAGGTCGACCTGCCCGTCGGCCGTCTCCGGGATCTCGACGACGTCGGCGATCGACTCCCGCCAGGGGATCTCGTTGGAGTGGTGCTCGTAGGGCCCGACGAACACGACCGGACGGTGCGCTTCAGGTATCTCTCGCAGCCATCCGTATCGCTCGACGAGCTGGGCGGGAATGCGGATACCCAAGATGTTGATCAGCCGGTCGACGGCTCCCGTCGCGCCCGAGCCGGCGAAGATGACGACGTCGTCGGGCCCGCCCCGCACGCAGCGATGGACGATCCGCCGCGCATCTTCTCGAAAGCGCGTGATCTGTCGGCCGGTTCCCGACGTCTCGGTATGGGTGTTGGCGTAGAACGGCATCACCTCGCGCCGCAGGAAATCCTCGATGAACCCGACGGGCCGACCGGAGGCGGTGTAGTCGGCGTACACGAGGCGCCGAGGCCCGAAGGGACCATCGAGGATCTGGTCGTCGCCGACGACCGACTCGGAGATCGCGCAGACGAGATCCTGGGCTTCGTGATTCATCGGGGGCGGTAAGCTACCAGAAAAGACGAGTCTTTCGGGGGCTATTGCACGGCCCCCGCATCTCAGGCGTCGAGCCGCCAGAGCTGCCGGGACCGATCCCAGAGCCGAGCCGCCGCGGCGTCGTCTTTGCCCCACGGTGCCGGCTCGGCGCGCCGACTGCGGCTCCAGTACTCACCGGTCGTCGTCGCCGGGTCGGGCTCCATCGCCACGTGGAGGCTCGTGGCGGCCCCCTGGGTTGGCGTCAACAGGACCGGACGGAGGATCGACAGCAAGACGGGAAACAGCCCGCGAACGTCGCCATCCCGCGCGAAACCCGTCCGCACGACTCCGGGGTGGACGGCATGCGTCACCACCCCGGAGCCGGAGAGATGACGAGCCAGCTCCCGGGTGTACAGGAGATTGGCCAGCTTCGAGTCGCCGTACGCTTCCAACCCTTTGTAGCGACGCTTGGTCCGCATGAGATCATCGAAGTCCAAGCCGGGGGTTCTCCGGTGGGCTTCGGAAGACAGGTTGACGATCCTTGCCGGAGCGGAATCCCGAATTCGATCGAGCAGTCGGTGCGTAAGAAGGAACGGCCCCAGGTGATTGATCCCGAAGGTCGCCTCGAAACCATCTTCGGTCTCCCGTCGGTCGGACAGCATGAGCCCAGCGTTGTTGACCAGGAGCGGCAGAGAGTCCGGGCGCCGCAGCACGTCGTCGGCGGCGCTCTCGATCGATTTGCGCGAGGCCAGGTCGAGCATCAGGAGCTCGACCTTCTCGTTTCCGGTCGATCGCTTCACGTCGGCAACCGCCGCCTCCCCCCGCGCTCGGTCCCGAGCCGTCATGATCACGTGGGCTCCAGCGCTGGCCAGACCGCGGGCGGTCTCGAGCCCGATCCCAACGTTGGCTCCGGTCACCAGAGCGCTCTTGCCCCGTATCCACGTCATCACGTGGGACAGATCTGCGTGGAAACGGGCCACAGCGCGGGACCGACCTTCGGGTCGAGGTTGGGATCGGTGACTTCAGGGAACGTAGCGCAGTCCTGCCGGCACTGGTCGAAGTCATCGTAGACACCGGGACAGTTGGCGAGCACGCCGTTACAGAAAGGAATGCACGGCCAATCGACGGCAAGAGGATCTTCGAGCGCGCAGTGCTCCGCATTGTAAAAGCGCGTGTGATTGCAGTGGAGGTCGGGCCCCAACAAAGCCGGCGGGCCGGCGTGGTACGACCGACACTGAACCGAGTCGAACTCTCGGAAAGGCCGGTCGGCTGGCGGCGGGAACGTCCAGTCATTGAAGTTACCCGCGTCGTTCATGAATGCGCACACGTCGAGACACGCCTGCTCGCTCGCGTAGACCTGGAAATCGCCCTGACAGTGATTTTGGACCTGCTGGCAGTAGGTTTCGCAAGGTTCGCCGCACGTTCCGTCGGAGGCGAAAGAGGCGGCATTGCAGGCTTCGACCGAAAACTCCGCTTGGGCCTGCAGAGCATACTTGTTTCGGCACTCCACCGAGTTCGCGTCGGTATCGGTCGCCGCGCGAGGCAAGAGGCCACACGCGGTCATGCAGTTGTCGAACGATGGGTACGCATCGACGCAGGCTTCGACCATCACCGTGCAATAGGCATCACAGGGAACGCCCAGACAGATACCCGTGTTGATGAGGCTGGCCTCCTGACAGACAGCGTCGCCACTGCCCTGGAGCAGCTGCGTTTGGCGGCACGCTAGCGTGTTGCCCGTATCCTCGCCGAAGGTACCGTCGGACTGGCCGGCCACGGGTTCGTTTGCGCAGTCATTGATGCACCGTTCGACGCTGTCGAACGTCCGATCGGAGCCGTCGCCGTAGCCCTGGCACCGCTCGACCATGGCTTCACAATACACCTGGCAGCTCGACTTCTCGGCACACTCGCCATCATCGATGCTCCCCGGCGTTCCGGGGAGCGGGAAGTCGATGCAGGTGGAGAGCTCCGGATCGCCGAGACATCCGCCGGTCCCTACGAACCCGCAGAAAGGCATGACGAAGCTGAGGAGAGTGACGACACGCTCTTTCAAAACGACACCGAAAATCCGCTGGCCGTCGGGCGAAACGCCGCCGGCTGCGCCTCGACCTCCTTGAAGCCGCCCTGCAGAACGAAGAGTACGACGCTCGCCACCAGCGAAGCGCCGCCCACCGCGTATCCTGCGATCGCGACCGCGCGATCCCGCTCGAAGTCGCTCACCGCCTGGTCTTGAGCAGAACCGGGGGGTTCCTCTTCTGCCAGGTCACGGTTGTTCCCGGCCGACACGTTGAAACCGACCCCCACCCCGAGCCCGACCAAGCCGACGCCCAGCAGCGACCAGGGAAGCGGTCGCAAGCGCCGCTGCGGCGCCGCCGCGGCCACCTGACCGGCGACCACCGACTGCGGATCGCGTTCGAGCGAGACTTGAATGGTCTGGGGAGCTCCCGCCTCGACTTCGATCAGCTGGACGCTCTCGAGGTACCCCGGGTGCGTGACCTTGAGCGCGTACGAGCCCGGCGGAACCTGGTCGTTTTGGTACGGGCAAGACGGCGTGCCCTCGGTCAGCCCGGTGATCTGAACGCTCGAGCCGACGGGGTCGCAGGCGATGGTGACGCTCGCGTAGACCTTGCCTTGAAGCTGCTCCATCGCGTCGTACGCCCGCTGTTTCCGCGCTGGATCGTCGGGAAGACGATTGTACGACTCGTACGCCGCGAGCGCCTCCGGCCATCGCTCGAGCTGCTCGTAGCAGCGCGCGATGTTGAAACGGATGCTGGGCAAGGCCTGCGGGTCATGCTCGGCGGCGAGAACCTCCGCCTTCTTCAGGGCGGTCAGTGCCCCTTCGAAGTCTCCGTCGCCATACTTCGAGGTGGCCCGATCGACGAGGCGCTGGGCTTCGGAAACCGGGTCGGCGCTCGTCTCACCTCGAGCGCTCCCGGTCGCCACCACGGCCGCGACGACGGCAGCCGCGACGCTCCATACCTTCGAATGCATACGCATCTCTCCTTAGAATTCCGGCACCGATAGTCGGTCGCTCTTTGGGGGAGGAGGGGACTCGGGCGGGGGCGTCTCCCCTTCTTTTGCAGGTTTGGGAGTCGGCGCCATCCGCCGGGCCGGCGCGGCCTTTCGACGCGGTCGAGCTACGGCCTCGGGGGGGGGGGGGGGGGGGGGGGGGGGGGGGCGCGGGCGGGGGGGGGGGGGGGGGGGGGGGGGGGGGGGGGGGGGGGGGGGGGGGG
>CAYYOT010000083.1:0-19528 GCA_964473255.1 uncultured Myxococcales bacterium
CAGGACTTCGTGAAGATGTTCATCGACGAAGCCCGGATCGCGATGCACCTGCACCACCGCAACATCGTCCAGGTCTTCGACCTGGATACGATACACGACACCTATTTCATCGCGATGGAGTACGTGCACGGCGTCAATGTCTACGACCTGTACGAGGCGATCGCGGCGCAGAACCGTTGGGTCGAGGTGCCGATGGCTCTGTACATCGTAGCCGAGGTTTGTAAGGGGCTTCACTTCGCCCACACTCGGGTCGGACCCGATGGAAGGCCGATGAACATCGTCCATCGGGACATCTCACCCCAAAACGTGCTCCTGAGCTTCGAAGGTGAAGTGAAGATCACCGACTTCGGCATCGCCACGGCCGCGGAGCGGCTGCACCAGACCGCAGCGGGGATCGTGAAAGGCAAGTACGCCTACATGGCGCCGGAGCGACTCGAGGACAAGCCCGTGGACGGCCGGGTCGACGTCTTCGCTGCCGGCGTGCTCCTCTACGAGCTCCTGGTTGGCGAGAACCCGTTCGCGGGTCCCTCGGCGGTGGAAACGATCGAAGCCGTCATCGGAAAAGAGGTCGACCCTCCTTCCAAGAAGGACATGGGCGTCAACCCGAAGCTGGACGACATCGTCCTGCGGGCCCTGGCCAAGCAGCCCGAAGAGCGCTTCGCCAGCGCGCAAGCCTTGGCCGACGCGCTCACCGAGTTCGCGATGGATATGACCTTCGCGCGCAAAGACATGGCCAGCGGGGATTCGGCGTTGGCGCAAACCTTGGCCGAGCTCTTTCCCAAGAAGGCGAAGAATCCTCCAGGAGCGACGGCGACGCCCGACGAGCTCGAGTTGCCCGGCGTGCCCTCGCAGCCCGAATCGGAGCCTGCGGCTCCCGACGCTGACTCCGACATCGATGCCCCGACCGTCCTGCGGATGAGCCCGGTCGTTCCCAACGAGCTGGACTCGACGAGCTCGGACCAAACCCGCCTCCAGCCGTCCGTCGGACGCGTCGACTATCTCCCCGACACCGACGACGACGGCCTGGCCACCGTCGCCGAGCCCGAGGATACGACCCACCCGACCGAGCTGCCGGCCGAGGGCGGCAGTCTCGATTCCACCATGCTGTCGTCGGGGCGCGGACTCAGCTTCGAGGAAACCGAGGACCCCGGCCGACCCACGCTGCTCGACAACGCGGGCTTCTCTTTGCCGGAGACGCCGCGTGGACCGGAGGTCCGACCGACTCAGGGGCGCGCCGGTCCCATCCGCGAGTTGGTGCGGGACCCCGCGGTGATGCGGCCACCGAGCGTCGTCGACGGTTCGGGGCCACCGACCGTCGGACCCTTCGTCCCGCCCGCTTCGGCATCGAGTCCCGGTTCCCCCCCGGCGAGCCGCCTCAATCTCGTCGCGGCGGTGCTCGGCTTGTTCGCTCTGCTGCTCGCCGGAACCGCCGCCTACGTGGTCTTCCAAGGGCAGGCGAAGCCGGGCACGCTCGTCATCCGATCCGAGCCCACAGGCGCGAGCGTGCGGATCAACGGGCGCCTTCAGGAAGGCCGAACGCCGCTTCAGGCCGAAGTTCGAGGTTCCGACCCCCTGTCGATCGAGGTGAGCAAGACGGGCTTCGACGCCCACCGAGAGAGCGTCAGTCTCGGCCCGGGAGAACGGCGAGAGCTGATGGCGGAGCTCAGCGCCCAAACCGGTTCGATCATCGTCCGCCCACAGCCCGAACAGGCCGAGGTCCTCGTGAACGGGGAGAGCCGGGGACGGGGCAAAGTCCTCCTCAAGGGGCTGCGCTTCGGGGAGCGCGTGCTGATCACGGTGACGGCCGACGGGTTTGCCGACCAGACCCACGCCATCACGCTATCCGCCGACGAGCCCAAGATGGTTCTTCCCGTGAGCCTCCAGCGAAGCCGACGCTGACCGCCCGTGCGGAATCTTCTGCTCGCCATCGCGCTCGTCGTCGTCCTACCCGAGCCGGCCCACGCCGGTCGTCCGGACCCCGCGATCGCCACCTGGCTGTCCCTCGGCAGCACGCTCCTTCCGCTGGGCACCGGGCTCGTCCTGCTCACCGCGAGCGGCGGTGGTGCCGAACCCGACCGACGGGCCGTGGGCCTCACCGCGGTCGCCCTCGGTTCCGCGATCGGACCTTCGGTGGGAAAGTGGTACGCCGGCGGGGGGGCCGATGCGTGGGTGGTCTTCGCGCTCCGAAGCCTGACCACGGGTTTGATGACGACCGGCCTGGCGCTCAGCCTGGGGGACGACCCCGACGTGGAAAGCGTCGGGATCGCGACCGGCGTCATCGGCGGCGTCCTGACCGGGGCGCTGGGGATCTACGACATCGCCACCGCTTCGCGGACGGCGGTCCAGACCCAGCGAGACCGCGGCTACGCCAGCCTTTTCGAGGTGGCGCGCTGCGGACCGTGGCCGTGCGGCGCCCGCGTCATCCGCGTCGCCGAGGTTCGTCGGCGTTGATGATTCGCTGGCCCCCGACCTGCCGGCGGGCGCTATTGATGGCCGCCTTTCTCACCAGCGGCGGGGGCGCGTGTACCGAGCGCTCCGAAACCGACCGGATGTACCGCCGACAGGCCGAGCGACAACCCGACCTGGACGCGCTGTGCGAGAACCTGCTTCGCTGTCGGAACTGCCGCTTCGAACTCCGAGACCCCGGAAATCCGTCCGAGTCCGAGCATTGGGTCGTGCGAGGATGCGACCGCACGGCCAACGTCGAGGCGCACTGCGGAGGCTTCATGACGCACTCGTGCGCCTGGTTCCAAAATGGCGCACTCGTTCTCACCCATCCCGACTGAGGGCGACGCTGGGGCCCGCGGATCTCGATAAACCCTGGACCCCGGCCCGCCCCACCGGCGCGGCGCGACGGGAGCCCAGCGGCCGTTGCCGGGCCTCCCCCGGCGTGATTAGGGGTCAGGGTCCGTGGGCTGGCTGACCTCCGACGACGTACGCCATCGGGTCGACCGTCTCGAAATCCCTTTCAACGAGCTGGGGCTCGACCCGTACGGCGTTCGCAAGGAGGACATTGCGCGGACCTTTTCCATCCTCAAGTTCCTCTACGAGAAGTACTTCCGGGTCACGGTTCACGGCCTCGACCGCGTGCCGGCCCGCGGCCGGGCCATGCTCGTCGGCAATCACTCCGGTGGGTGGGCGGTCGACGGCCTCATGGTCACCGCGGCTTGCTTCTTCTCCATGGAACCTCCGCGCCTGGTGCAGGCGATGGCCGACCGATTCCTGGGGAGCATGCCGTTCACCAGCGCCGCGATCGCCCGGACCGGCAGCGTCGTCGGCGTACCGGAGAATGCCCAGAGACTGCTGGAAGACGATCGCCTCTTGCTCGTGTTCCCGGAGGGAGCACGCGGTACCGCCAAGCTCTACTGGGAGCGCAACAGCCTCCTCGACTTTGGCACGGGGTTCATGCGCCTGGCTTTGAAGACGAAGACACCGATCGTTCCGTTCGCGTTCGTGGGCGGCGGAGACGCCATCCCCACGGTCGCCAACCTCTACGGCCTCGGCAAGCGGCTGGGCGTGCCGTACGTCCCCGTCACTCCTTACGGCTTGGCGCTGCCTCGACCGGTCGCTCTTCAGGTGAGGTTCGCCGAGCCTCTCCATCTCCAGGGCTCGGGCGACGAAGAGGATGCCGTCATCTTTCGCTACGTCGACGAAGTGCGCCATCGGATCCGAGAGCAGCTCGACCGAGGAAACGAGCGAGCGCGACTGGGCGGGGCGAGCGGAGCCGAGCCGTGAGGATTTTGATCGCCGGCATCAACAGCGTCGTGGGTAGTCGCGTAACCGAACGGCACCAGCATTTGGGACCTCGGGTCGTGGGCATCGATTCACGCCCCTGGCCCGACCCGCCGGAAAACGTGGAAGTCCACGCTCACGACATCCGAAAGCGCGACGCGGAAGAGGTCTTCCGAGTCTACCGGCCCGAAGTCGTGGTCCACATGGCCACGGTCACGCATCTGGAGCGCAGCAGCCAGGAACGCTACCGTATCAACCTTCACGGAACGCGGGCGGTCTTCGACCGCTGTGCGCGCTATGGGGCTCGTCGCGCGGTCTTCGTCGGTCGGCATACCTACTATGGCGCCGGCCCGGACTCACCGCTTTATCACAAGGAGGACTCACCTCCGATGGCGACCGCGACATTCCCCGAACTCGCCGATCTCGTCGCCGCAGACCTCTATGCGACAACGGCCCTTTGGCGATTGCCGGATTTGGAAACGGTCATCCTCCGCATGACGTACCAGCTGGGCCCAACACGAGCGGCGACGCTGGCTTCATTCTTGCGCGGACCCCGCGTTCCCATGGTCATGGGTTTCGACCCACTGTTTCACTTCATGCACGAAGAGGACATGGCCGCGGCCATCACGCTGGCCGTCACTGGTGACGCCCGCGGCGTGTTCAACGTGGCGGGGCCGACGCCCATACCGCTGTCGATCCTCATTCGAGAGACCGGCCGACAGGCCGTGCCCATGCCGGAACCGCTCCTGGCCCGATTGATGGGGCGCTTCGGATTCCCGCGCTTGCCACGAGCCGCGCTGGAGCACGTGAAGTATCCGGTCGTCGTCGACGATGGTGCGTTTCGCGCCACCACGGGCTTCGCGCCCGAGTTCGGTTTGACGGAGACTCTGGCCAGCTTTGCCGCGGAGGCCCCTTGAAGAGGAAGAGGGGGCGAACCTTCCGCGCCGTCGTTTTGGCGGGGGGGACGCTCGCCGTCCAGGCCTGCGCTTCGAGCCGCCCCGCGAGCCCTCCCGAAGGCCCGGTATCGACCCCGGCCAGGACCGACTCCGACCGCGCCCACCAAGCGGACCGGGCCGACCGGGCCGACCCGGCCAACCGCGCGCGAGCGCTGTTCGAAAGCCACCCTCGGACCCGAGAGAGCATCGATGAAGCCTATCGAACGATGTCGTTGGCCGCGGCTTCGGAGAACATCGATGAGTCGGAGCGTTTTCGACGGCTGATCGACGCTTCGCGCTACGGAACCTGGCTCGTGCGGCGTGATTTCGCGGGGATCGACGTCGCGCGGGAATCACGGGACTTTGCCGAAGCTGCGATCGTCCTCTTTCCGAAGCGGGTAGAAGGCCACTACTTTCGCGCCACGAGCCTCGGTCTCATCGTGAAGAACAACCCCATGTTCAGTGGGGCCTCGCTCGGCTCGATGGTCGAGTCGGCCCGCCGAGCGCTGGAGCTGGACGAAACGTACAGCGAGGCGGGTCCGCATCGCACCCTCGGGGCCGTCCTCATGCGCGCCCCCGGACGTCCTTGGGGGATCGGAGACAAGGCCGCCGCGCGCGCGCACCTCGAGCGGGCCGTCGAGCTGTTTCCCGACCAGCCCGACAATCTCATTTTTCTCGCCGAATCCCTCGCCGAGGGCCCCGACCCCGATCCCGAACGCGCACGGACGACGCTCGAGTACGTCGAAACGCTCGTCCCGTCGGTGCCCGACCCCATCGACCGGCAACGCCTCATCGACGGCATCGAATACGTCCGCAAGAAGCTCTAGTCGGCGCGTGTCCGAGGCCGGCGACGCTCGAAGGTGGCGAGCAACGCGGGAACCAGCACCACGGACGCCACCATGCAGCTGATGACGGTCAAGATGATCAGCTCACCGAAACGGCGAATGGGGATGAAAGCGCTGAAGAGCATGGCCACGAAGCCTAAAGCCAGCGCCACGTAGGTGAGGGCGACCGCGCGACCGGCGCCGCCGAGCATGAGACGGATCGCCGGCGTCTGCGGAAAGCCGAGTTCCCGTTCGTGCTGATAGCGGGCCAGCAGATGGATCGACCCGTCCACGGCGAGCCCGATGCCCACCGAAAAAATGATCACGGAGCTCACGTTCAGCGGGATGCCGCGAAGGCCCATGTACCCTGCGGTCAGGATCATGGGGACGACCGTCGGCGGAACGCTGAGGAGGCCCAGACGGATGCTACCGAGGATCAGGCTGACAAAGACGAAAACCAAACCGAACGCCGAAGCCACGCTGACGGTCAGATCCTCGATGACGAGCTGCAGCCCTTGTGAAGCGACCCAAGCATCCCCGGTCAATCGGACCTCGACGCCGAGCGGGGCGAACCGCGCCTCGGCTCGGCGAAGCAGGTCATCGGCGAACTCACCGGTACGGATCGCGCCCATGTCCTCTAGACTGACGGTGACCCGGAGGTTGTCGCCGTCTTCGGAGATGAAGGACGTGAGCAGACGCTGACCCGAACCCTGGACGACGCCGACCAGCGACCCGACCCGACCGGCGACGAACGGCGCATCCCGAGGGATGCCATCGCGGAGACGCCGGATCTCCTTGAGAGCATCCGTAGGGCTGGTCACCGCGATCACCCCCGGCTGAGCCTCGGCCCACCGGTTGAGCTCGTCGACCTGATTCAAGACGCGGGCGCGAGCGAGGGTGGACGTCTCGGCGCGAAGCCACAGCTCGAGGGGGCGAAAGCCTAGGAGCTTCGATTCGAGCAGTCGGCTCGACCGGCTGACGGGGTCGCGCGGGTTGAGCTGATCGAGGACGGCATTGTCGACCACGACGTTCCGCGCGGAGCTGACGGCCACCGCCGCGACCACCACCGTACCGAGGAGCACCCAGCCCGCCCGTCGGGTGAGGGGTTGAGCCAACCGCTCGAGAGCTCCGCCCAGCCGAGCCCATGAACGCGCCTCGTGCCGTCCCACGTCGGCCCGGACCGCGGCCAGACTCGCGGGCAGGATGAGGACGGTCACGAGGTAGGCGAACAGAACGCCTAGCGCGGCCAGCAAGCCGAATCGCCGGAGGAGCGGCGTCGCCCCCAGTCCGAGCGAAGCAAATCCCGCCGCGGTCGTGACCGAGGTCAAAAAGCATGCGCGAGCCATGTATCGGAGAGTCGATTCGCTGGCTTCGATCGGATCCTGGCCGGCGCGTCGGGCCTCACCGTAGCGGCTGACCAAGTGAATCCCATCGCTCAACCCGATGACGAGGAGGAGCACGGGCACGGTGTTGTTCACGATGTTGAAAGACTCGCCGACCAGCGCCATCCCGCCGACCACCCAGATCAACGTGATCAGGACCGCGAGCACGGGAAGCAGGACAGCCGCAGTCGACCGAAAGACCAGGGCGAGGATCAGTACGGAGATGAGAAGAGCGGTGGGGAGGAAGATGGCCTGGTCGGCGCGAAGCTGCTGGACCACCACGCTCCGCACGTACGGTAGGCCGGCCAACTGCGAGGCGTATCCATCGGGACCGGGGATACCGCCGATCCGCGCTTCGACGCCCTCGACGAAAACTTCGATGTCGCTCGCTCGATCGAGGCTCGGCTCGAGGAACACGAGTACGGGGGCGACGGTGCGGTCCGCGCTGATCAGGCGTCGATCGACCCATGGAGCATCCTCGATGGCCCTTCGAATCAAATCGGCTTCGTCCGAATCCACCGTCTCACCGGAGACGATCGGAAGGAACCGCTGCGGAAGCTGGACCGTGCGCCAAACGGAGCCGAGTCCCGGAATCGCCTCGACCGATGACGCCACCGCCGGACGGGGGATCGGGGCCGTCGTGATGCTCGCCGTGGACCGCACGCCATCGAGGTCGCCGAGTTCGGTCGTCAGCCGGTGCAGGTAATCGAGCGCTTCCGTGCTCAGCACGTCATCACCCACGACCAGCACCATGAGGAGCGATCCGCCCGAGCCGAACTCGCGCTCGAACGCGCCCTGCAGGTCGTCGGGATCACCCACCGCCCCGAACAGATCGGCCGGCGTGAAGTCGGCCTGCACACCCGGTATTTGAAAGGCCATCGCGACGGTCAGCACCGCTGCGAGGACCAAGATTGGCCCGCGAGCCGCAATCAGGCCCGCCGCCCAAGCGCGCCGGCGACCATCTGGCACGTGGGTTCGTTAGGCCAACAGCACGATTGATGAAAGCACGATTGTTGGGTACTCCGCTCGGATCGGCATCGAGAATCCCACGCCTACGAGAGCCATGGCTGCCCCTTCCCGCCTCCGTCGTGGCCGAGGAAAGCTGTTCATCGACCGCCAGCTATGGCGCGATACCCTCCGGCTCGGCCTCGATCCCCGGAACGGATGGCGACGCAACCTCACGACGCTTGCCGTTGCCGGGGGCCTCGGAGGCGTCCTCAACGTCGCTCGACTCGGCCGGTGGTGGGACGATCGAAGCCATCCCGAGTGGCGAGACGTGCGGGTGAAGACCCCGACCTTCATCATTGCTCCGCCCCGGAGTGGGACGACGTTTTTTCACCGTCTGATGGCCCTGGACTCGGACTTCATCCACGTGCGCTTGGGCGACACCCTGTTTCCGTCGGCTACCACCATCCGCGGCATCGATGCACTCGAGACATCGAACGGCCTCGCCGCGCGCCTCTTCCGCTCCGGATTGAACGCCCTGGAGCAGCGCTACCTCTCCGGCTGGGACGACGTCCACTACACGCGATTCTTCTCACCGGAGGAAGACGAGGGCCTGTACATGCTGAGCTTCATCTCGCCCGGGCTCTACCTCTTCGTGCCCGAGGTGGAGCAGGTGTCACGGGTGGACGCCCTGGACGATCTGGAGCCCGAAACGAGAGAGCGCGTGATGGACTACTACGAGAGCAGTCTGAAGCGCCTGCTCTACGTTCGAGGCGCCGACAAGATCTTCTTGGGCAAGAGCGTGTTCCTCCCCGGCCGGATCCGCTCCCTGCTCTCCCGCTTTCCGGACGCCCGCTTCATCCATCTCGTTCGAACGCCGCTCGAGACCGTCCCCTCGTTCATCAGCATGTTTCGTAAACCGTGGTACGCGCACTCGCCGTCCATCCCCGACGAGCATCCAAACACGCAGGCGCTGATGAACGTCGTCCTCGATGGCTACCGTCGCATGCAGGTCGCCCAGAACGAGATCGGCGACGAGCGGGTCTTCACCCTGCGTTTCGACGAGATCACCCAGCATCCAGTGGATAGCGTTCTTCGGGTGTACGATTGGCTCGAGCGTTCCCCGACGCCCGAGTTTCGGCACCGACTCGAGGAGGCGGGAGAAGAGGTACGGAGCTACCGGAGCAAGCACACCTACAGCCTCGAGCAGTATGGACTCACCAAAGACGACGTGAAGTCGGCCCTGGGCGCTGCCTACGAGGCGTATGGTTTCGAGGGATAAGCATGTCGCACGGACGCTTTCAGAATCCGGTCGAAGCCGCTCTCACCGGATTCAAGGACCTCTTCGCCGCTCAGCCGCTCGCGGAAAAGCTGACCGACGACCTTCGGCTCGACGGGCGCACCGCCTTGGTCACCGGTGCGAGCTCGGGATTGGGCTTCGCCGTGGCGGGTCAACTCGCCGAACGCGGAGCCCGCGTGCTCATGGTTTCGCGGTCTGGCATCCCGGAAAAGGGCGACGCGGTCCGGCAGCGAGCCTCGTCCGACGACGTCGAGCAGATCCGCTGTGACCTGAGTGATCTGGACGAAGTTCACGCCCTGGCCGACCACCTTCGGGACCGCGGCGAACGCATCGACGTCGTGGTGGACAACGCAGGCGTCGCCACGCCTTGGGCCAAGAAGACGCCGCAGGGATTCGACGCCATGTTCGCCACCAATTACCTGGCGAAGTTCGTTCTCCTGAACCGCTTGTTGGCCGACGGCGTGATCGCCAACCAGAGCTTCGCCGGCCAGCCGTGGACCGACCACCGCCCGCGGATCATCTTGGTGTCTTCCGACTCCCACCGCGGGGCATCCGCCATCGACTGGGAGGAGCTCGGCACGTACTACGACTATGGCGTCAACAAAGGCATCAACAACTACAGCTACTTCAAGCTGGTCTTGAACACCTTCGGCGTCGAGCTCTCCCGACGCCTCGGAGCGGCGGGAGACCCGGCCGTCCACGTGATGTGTCCCGGGCCGGTGAACTCCAACATCCTTCGCGACGCTCCGGGCCCGCTCTACGTCTTCTTGAAGGTCACGTTCACCCTCGTTTTTCGTTCGCCCGAGCAAGCGGCCAAACCGGTCGTCTACATGGCGACAGCCGCCGAGTTCGGCGACGAGACCGGCCGCTATCTCCACATGTTCCGGCCCAAGCGAATGGACGACAAGTGCTACGACCCGGAGGCCGGGGCGCGGCTTTGGTCGTGGACGGAACGCGCTCTGGACCGGAGCCCTACGCCCGGCTAAGCATCCTTCGTGGCCGAGACCCATCGAACCTTCTGCCGGATCTGCGAGGCCCTGTGCGGCCTCGAGGTCACGGTTCAAGATGGCCGCATCCACGACATTCGACCCGACGCCGACCACGTGGCGACCAAGGGCTTCGCATGCGTGAAGGGCCTCAAGCAGGCATCGTTTTACGACTCGTCGGACCGACTCACCCGTCCTCTCAAGAAGAACGCGAAGGGCGAGCACGTACCGATCTCCTGGGATCAGGCTTTCGAAGAGATCGGAGCCAAGGTCAAAGCGATCCGCGCGTCGTCCGGTGACGATGGGATCGGCATGTACGTCGGCACGGCCGCTGGCTTCAGCGCCCTTCATCCCGTGTTTGCGCAAGGCTTCATGCAGGGTCTGGGTTCCTCCAACATTTTCTCGTCGGCCACCCAGGACTGCGCCAACAAGTTTGCCGTCGCCAAGAAGGTCTACGGCTTCGAGTTCACACTTCCGTTTCCCGATCTCGACAACACCGGTTGCCTGATCATCGTCGGCGCGAACCCGGTGATCTCGAAATGGAGCTTCCTCCAGGTTCCGAATCCGGCGCAACGCCTGAAGGATCTGAGCCAGCGCGGGTCCGACCTGTTCGTCGTCGACCCTCGCCGCACGGAAACGGTCAAGGTCGCCGGCGAACACATCTTCATTCGTCCTGGAACCGACGTCTTCTTCTACCTGGCGTTTCTCCATGAGGTCTTCGCTCGAGATGCCGTCGACCGAGCCAAAGTCGAGGCGCACATGACGGGTCTCGAAGACCTGAAGGCTCTGACCGCACAGTGGTCGCCGGAGCGCTGCGCGCAGGTCACGCGCATCGAACCCCAGCAGCTTCGTCACCTCGTGGACCGGTACTTGGCGGCGACCCAAGAGGGCCGGGGCGCGGTCCTTTACTGCTCGACCGGCGTCAACATGGGCGGGGCCGGAGCACTCGGATACTGGCTTCAGGAGACCATCAACGCGGTCACCGGAAACCTGGACGCCCGCGGTGGAAGTCTGGTCGGCAAAGGGATCATCGACTTTCCCAAGTTCGGCACCAAGAACAAGGTCTTCAAGGAGGGGCGACCATCCCGAGTCGGCGGCTTCACCCCCGTGAACGACGGTCGGCCCGGAGGGATCCTGGCCGACGAGATCCTCACGCCGGGACCGGGGCAGATCAGAGGCATGTTCGTCACCGGCGGGAACCCGCTGATCACGATGGCCGACGCCGGCCGTCTCCGGGACGCATTCTCCCAGCTCGAGCTGCTGGTCTCGGTGGACATCCTGCTCAACGAGACGGCGACCTTGTCCGACTACGTGCTGCCGGCGACATCTCCGTTTCAGCGGCCGGACCTTCCCTTCATCTTTCCGCTGATGCTCGGCCTTCAGGTCACGCCCTACCTGCAGGCCACGGAAGCCATCGTCGCCCCGGAAGGCGAGCAGCGCGACGAAGCGACCATCTACACCTTGCTGGCGAAGGCCTGCGAGGCGCCGATCTACGGATCCTCCGTCGCCCAGCGACTGCTGGAGTGGGGCCTGAAGAAGAACAAGCGCCACCCGGATGCACTGCCGGCGGTCCCTCAGCGGACGATCCTCGACCTCATCCTGCGCCTGTCGCGGCAGGGTGGCTTCAAGAAGCTCCTTCGCGACGAGCACGGTCGGCTGCGCCCACCTCACGAGCCAGCAAGCTTTCTCGGTCAGCGAGTGTACACCGACGACGGCAAGATCCATCTGGCGCCCGAAGCTCTGATGGCCGAGGCCGGCCGGCTGGAAGAGATGTTCGCCGCCGAGCAGGGCGACTCGAAGTCTTTGCGTCTCATCACCCGGCGCTCGGTCAAGACGCACAACTCGTGGACTCACAACGACCCCCGGTTCGTCTCCGGGTATGGCGGCACGAACCACGTCTACGTCCATCCCAAGGACGCCGAAGAACTCGGACTGGAAGAGGGAGCCTATGCCGATGTGACGTCGGACAGCGCCACCGTCCGCGTACCGGTCGCGCTCTCCGAAGACCTGTTCCCCGGTACGGTTGCCCTACCTCATGGCTGGGGCCATCAGCATGCCAAGGGACTGAGCGTAGCCAACACGACGAGTGGGGTAAACGTTAATATTCTCGGCCGCTCGGGTCCGGACTCGATCGAGCGAGCCAGCGGGATGTCCCGAATGACCGGGATACCCGTCAAAGTGAGCCCCGCCGCCGGGTCGCCCAATCCCCGCAGCTGGTCCGGTCTTCCCTGACGTGTCCTTGCCACACACGCTCACGGGGTGTTCACTTCGCGCCGATGAACGGTCACACGAGGCTCTCGGGCCTTCTGCTGGTCTTCGGTCTAGCGCCGGTCGCCTGCTTCGACAACGTTACGACGCCTTTCGTCGGGGAGGACCTCGAGCCGATCGCGGAGAACGTCGCCACGTTCCCCGGCGACGGAACGTCGACGCCCGAAGACCGGAACATCGTCTTTCAGACGAACGGGAAGTTCATCGAGGCGCACCTGAAGGGCTACGTCCATGCCCCGCTGGAAGACGTCTTCGCTACGATGAGCACACCCGAGGTGACGGTGCACTACCGAGCGGTCGACGAATGGAGCATCGAGATGATCCCCGAGTCGCCGTTCCTGGTGAACTACGTCGTCGATAACTTCGTCGACGCCGGCATCATCAGCGTCGACTACGACCTGGAGTGGCGGCACGACGTCGTCGAAGGCACGGTTGACGAGCCGCTCCTCACGGCTGCTCGCTGCCAGAAGACCTGGGGTTCCGAGGTCATCCGCGTCCTCGAAGGGTCGTTCTTGGCCCGACCGAACGCGAACGACCCGAACGTGACCGAGGTCGAGATGATCTACCGCGGCGACTTTCTCCGTGAAGAGGAGGGCGACGTCACCGACTTCGTCCGTGACTACTACTTCACGATCGTCGAACACGTGAACGGCCGCGGGATCCCCTATCAGAACTGAGGCTTCCGTAGTGACCAACAATGCTGGCGGCACGACCGCCCCCGATGCGACCCGAGCCCTCGCCTGGGTGGCCCTTTCCTACGTCCTCGGCATTGGCGCCGGGTGGCTGTCAGCCCTCCCCTTCGCCGAGCACGGACTTCTCTTCCAGTCAGGGGTCGCCGTCGCCGTGGCGACGGTCGTCGTTTATCTCTTCAGCGTCGTTTTCTCGAATTCGAGCTTCTACGACCCGTTTTGGAGCATTCAGCCGATGGCCCTCGCCGTCGCCTGGGCGTGGGCCGGCGGCACCGTGACCGACAACCTTCGCGTGATGGCCGTCGTGCTGCTCATGAATCTCTACGGCCTCCGACTGACCTACAACTGGATACGCGGCTGGACCGGTCTGGGACATGAGGATTGGCGGTACGTCATGCTTCGCGAGCAGAGCGGCGCGGCATGGCAGCTCACGAACTTCTTCGGCATCCACCTCTTTCCCTCGGTCCAGGTGTTCCTCGGCTGTATCGGCGGGTATTACGCGATCACTCGGACGGGCGCCCCGCTGAACGTCATCGATGTTCTCGCCTTCGCAGTCACGCTGGGGGCGATCCTCTTGGAGGCTATCTCCGACCAGCAGCTGTGGCTTTTTCGCCAGAGCTCCGAGCCGGGTCAGGTCATGGACCGGGGCGTTTGGGCCCACTGCCGCCACCCCAACTACGTCGGAGAGATGCTCGTCTGGTGGGGTCTCGCGCTGTTCGGACTGGCGGCCGCCCCCGGTGAAGCGGTCTGGGGCTTTGTCGGTCCGGCGACGATCACGCTCATGTTCGTGACGATCTCCATCCCCATGATCGAGAAGCGGCACTTCGCTCGGCGCGCCGCCTACGCCGAATACGCACGACGCGTCCCGATGATCGTCCCCCGGCTGCGCGCGGCGCCGCGGTCCACCGCTGCCTGAACGGCTACCGTCGGCGGGAACCGGAGAGGCCGCCGCTCCGCACGGCCCGGATCTGGGACAGGGCCGCGTCGGCCAGACCGTCGGCCGCCTGAATGCAGTCGATCATCGCCACCCCCCGATAGCCGTTGCCGCCGACCACGAGCCCGGGGAGCTGCTCGGCCACAGCCTCGGCCGCCTCGACCCGGGAAGCGTGCCCTTTGTTGTACTGCGGGATCCCCCGGGGCCAGCGGATGATCCGCGAAAACTCCAAGCGGGCCCCAGGACGCAGGCCGACGGAGTCGACGAGCTCAGCTCGGCACATCTCGAGGAGGGCCTCATCGTCGGCGTCGGCGAGCTCGGCTGACCGAACACCGCCGATCATGCAGCGAAACAGCGCGTAGCCCGCCGGTGCGTGCTCGGGGAACACCGACGATGCCCACACCACGCCCATCACGCTGCGAGCCTCGCGGGCGGGCGCGAGGTAGCCGAACCCGTCGAGCGGATGGGCGACGTCCTGGGCGCCGAACGCCAGGACGACCACGGTGACCGGAGCGTACGGAACCGACGCGGCGTGGTCGGCGGCGGCCGGCGCGGCGTGACCTGCCATTCGCGCGAGCTGGTCGGCGGAAGCCGTGCTGATCACCGCATCGGCGTCGAGCTGACCAAAAGAGCCCACGAGACGGAGGCGATCCTGAACGCGGTCGATGCGATCGACCGCGGCTCCGGTCCTGACTTCGGTCGGCGTGTCGGCGAGCCCATCGATCAGGCTCTGGAGCCCCCGACGAAAGCTGTGCAGATTCTCCCGCTGATCCTTGTCTTCGGGCGACTCACCTTTTCGCTCCCGGGCCAGGGCGAGCTGAGCCTTGATCAGACTGCCGTAGCGGACCTCGAGTTCGTTCATCCGTGGGAACGCGGACCGCAGCGACAGCGCGGACGGGTCGCCGCCGTAGATCCCGGTGACCATGGCATCCACCAGCACTTCGGCTGCTTCTTTGCCGATCCGGCGTCGCGCGAACTCGGACACCGATTCCTCCTCCGGCGGTTCGGCGGGAATGAAGGGCTCGAGCAGCACGCGGAGGCGGCCCCCCACGGAGAGGATGGGTGACGACAGGAACTTCGGCGGTTTCATCGGGACTTCGCACAAGGCGCCCCCGCGAACGAGGAAGCGCTTGCGGCTGTTGGGGTCGGCCCGAAGAAGCCCTTCCCCGATGCCCAGACGGTCGATCAGCCGGAACACCGCGGGCTCCCGGCCGAGAAAACCGTGGGGCCCGGCCTCGACAACGAAACCTTCATCCCGGCTGGACCGGACCTTCCCGCCGAGCTCCGCGTCGGCCTCGAGGAGTATGGTCTTCACCGGCTCACCCGCAGCTCGTGACTGGCGTTGGACCGCTTCCGCCGCCGAGAGGCCGGAGATGCCTCCGCCGATGATCGCAATCGTGCGGTCCCATGGTCGGGTGGTGGTCATTGGCCTGCCGGAGCCCTCCGCCGACCCAGGCGATGGACGGCATCGACCAAGGCCTCCATGTGCGGGACCGGCGTCTGCGGCAAGATGCCGTGCCCGAGGTTGAAGACGTGGCCGGGCAGATCCTTGGCCTCGCTCAACACACGCTGGACTTCGCGCTCGATGCGCTCCGGCGACGAAAACAGGACCGACGGGTCCAGATTTCCCTGAAGCGCCACCCGGCCCCCGGTCTGTCGCCCCGCGACGTCCAAGGGTGTCGTCCAGTCGACGCCGAGAACATCGGCTCCGATATGGGACAGCTCGTCCAGGCTGGCATGAGCGCCCTTGGCGAAAACGATGACCGGCACCCCCGCCGGCCTCACCCGCTCGACGACCTCGGTCAGGAAGGGGAGAGAGAAGTCCATGAAATCGCTCTTCGAGAGCGAGCCCGCCCAGGAATCGAACAGCTGGACCGCATCGGCACCCGCGTCGACTTGCGCCAGGAGGTGGGCCGAGACCGTGTCCGTCAGCCTCTGGAGCAGATCCCGGGCGACCCGAGGCTTGGTGTACAGGAACGTCTTCGTCGCCCGGAAGTCCTTCGAACCGGCGCCCTCGATGAGATACGCGGCCAGGGTAAACGGGGCACCGGCGAATCCGAGCAGCGGTGTCTGCGGCCGCGCCGCTTTCACCATGCGGATCGCCTCCATCACGAAGGGCATGTCGGCCGGCGGGTCGGGGATGCGAAGGCGGGCAACGTCCTCGGCGTTCGAGACTTTCCTCTCCAAAACGGGACCCGGGTTGAAGTCGATGCCGATGCCCATCGCCTCGACGGGAACCAGGATGTCGCTGAAGATGATGCCCGCGTCGAGCTTGAACCGGTCGAGGGGTTGAAGCGTGACCTCGGCGCAAAGCTCCGGATTACGACAGAGCTCCATGAAGCTCACACGGGTGCGAACCTCACGATACTCGGGCAGGTAACGCCCGGCTTGTCGCATGACCCATACCGGAGTTCGCTCGACGGGTTCCCTTCGGCAGGCGCGGACCAACAGCGATGCGCTCACCTCGGTACCCTTAGAACCGCTGAAGCCGAAAGGGCCAGTCTCAACGGCGTCTGTTCAGCCCTTTGCAGGCGAGAGGTTCGGTCGGCCTTGGACTTTCGAGAGCCCTCCCCTATGGTCCTCGCCGATGCCGCGCGTCTTCACGTACGGGCCTGATGCCCTCCAAGGCCGCATGTTCGACCGAGTGGGCCCCACGGATTTCGTCGGCGGGGCTCTCCTGACCGGCTACCGCTTGGCGTTCGACAAGCCCAACCTGAAAGACAAAAAGGAGGGCTTCGCCAACCTCACCGTCGACGACGACGGGGAAGTCTTCGGGGCGGTCTTCGAGCTTACCAAGAAGCAGCTCGACCTGCTCGACGGGTTCTACGGCGGGTACAAGCAGATCGATGTCGCCCTTCGCATCATCGTCGATGGTGAGCCCGGGCCGCGGACCTCCGCCGTGACCTGGGTCGCTCACCGGACGGCAACCGATCTCGCACCGTCCGACCGTGCCATCCGGATGGCTCGCCAGGCCGTCGAGGAAAACGACGGACCGGAGCGCTTCCTCCAGACCTTGCCTCCTCCGCCCCCGGAGGCCGGCAGCGATGCGGTCGCCTCCGAATGAGCGACGCCGAGCTGATCGTTCGATTCTCTCCCGGGGTGGAGGAATCCGAGGCGCGAAAGGTCGTCGAGTCGCTGGGCTGCGGGGTGCGTCGCCGGATGCGCGACGATCACCCGAGCATCGTGACCTTCATCGTGCGGGGCCCCTCCCCGGCCATCGAGACGGCTCTCGACACCCTGGGTCGGCGAAGCGACGTCGACCACGTGGAGCGGAACGGCCCCGACCACCACATCTTGGACTGAACGACAGCCTGCGTTGCGACTTCTAACAGGTCGTTTCTTGACCCGTTTTTCGCGGGCATGGAAAAACCCAATCCAGCGTGACTACGCGTAATTCGATCCTGCTGGTCGACGCCGACACCAAGTCGCTCCGGGTCCTCGAGGTCAGCCTGCGAAAGGTCGGCTTCGATGTGCGAACCGCGGAGACGGCGGCCTCTGCGCTCCAGTCGGCTCTGACCTCGCCCCCGGATCTCGTCATCACCGATACCCGGCTCCCGGACTACGACGGCTTCGAACTGGGGCGACGCATTCATCGAGACCCACGCACGGCGCACGCGATCCTCGTCTTTCTGTCCGAGGATTCGACGCCGGAGCTCAAGGTCCAGGGGATCGACGTCGGAGCCGACGAGTTTTTGACCAAGCCGGTCCTGGTCAAGGAAGTCGTCTCCCGGATCCGCAGTCTCTTGGAGCGGAGGTCGAGCGGGTCGGTCGGCTCGGGGGCAGCGAGCCTCAGCGGAACCCTCTCCAACATGGGCGTGGTCGACCTGCTGCAGGTCATGTCCGCGGGCTCGAAGAGCGGCGGCGCCCGGATCGTGAGCGACCCCGTCCGCAGCGGCGGCTTCGTGGAGGGCGAGCGTGAAGAAGGCGTGATCTTCTTTCGGGACGGGCACGCGGTCGACGCCCAGCTCGGCCGGCTGCGCGGTCCCGAAGCGATCTATCGCCTCCTCCTTTGGGAGGACGGAGTCTTCGAAGTCCAGTTCGGCGAAGTCCAGCGTCAGGATGCCATCCGGATGGACACCCAAGACCTGCTGCTGGAGGGCCTTCAGCGGGTCGACCTCTGGTCGCAGAGTCTGCTGTCCCTCCCCGCTCTGCAGTCCCGGTTGCGGGTCGATCTCGAGATCTTGGGGCGCAACCGACCGCCTCCGCCCCGGGAGGTCCAAGACCTGATCACTCGCTTCGACGGGCGTCGAAACCTCTTCGAAGTGATCGCCGGCTCGAACATGGAGGATACGCAGGCCCTTCGCATCATCGCGGCCGTCCACGAGCAGGGGGCGCTCCTCGAGGCCGACGAGAGCACGAGCGATGTCGAGGCGCTCGAGGCTTGGCTCTCCAGCGCCGAGCGGATGCCGTCGAGTTTACCGAGCGCCCTCCAGGAAGCGATGATCCCGTCGCCGAACACTCCCAGCGAGATCCTGTCGGCCCAGGAACCGCGGCCTTCGCGCGTCTCGCTCAACCGAAGCACGGTACCCGCGAGTTACGTCGGGCCCCTGCCCTCCCGCCTGCCGGAAGCCGAGACCGACCCCGACCCGACGATGACCTCGATGACGCACCCGAACCTTCAGGTGCACCGCGAGACCGCACCGCCGGCCCCACCCGAGCGGCCGGCGCCGTGGAACCGTCCTCCCGCTCCGACCACGCCCTGGGCCAGCGGCGTCACGTCACCGGGCTACGCTTCGGAGGTGCCGGGATGGCCGACCGCAGCCCCCCCAGCGGCGGCGTCGAACGTTCCCGAGCCCCCCCCGGCCGCCTTCCCCAGCGCGGCCCCCCAGCCTCCTCAGTCATCGATCGAAACGTGGGACCTGGGACCGCGCACGACCCGCCGCGGAGGCGCCGCCGCCGCTCCCCCCCCGGCGGCGGCTGCGGCTGCGGCCGCTGCAGGTACCGGGTACGCCGTCCCCGCCGGCGGAGAGGCTGCTTCTCCGTGGTCCGAGCCGACGAGCCCGTCGCCGGAGTCGACGTCGATCCAGGCCCAGGCCACCCAGCTCTCGAAGACGCCACCGAACTATCAGCCGTCGGTGACATCGACCTTCAAGGACGATTTCTTCAAGGAGGTCAGTGGGTCGGGCCTGAGTCCGTGGGCCGCGCTCGGCTTCTTCGCCATCATCGTCGTCACGGTTCTCGTGCTGCTCGCGCCCTACATCGCGGGGAACCGTCCCGCCGACGACGGAGGTTCGACCGAGGCACCGTCCGAGCCGAGCGCTCAGGAGCTCGCAGCCGCGGCCGTGGCCGAACCGGAGGTCGCCACGCCGACCGTGGCGGAAGGGCGGCCCGACGCTGGCCCCGTCGATGCTGCCGCCCCGGTCGCGCTCGACGAGGAGGAGCCGGAGACGACCGAGCCAACGGGGGCGCGGCGTTCGATGCGCCGACGCCGGCGGGCTCCCGAGGAGGACCCGCTCGCTGCGCCCCCCCCCGGCCGCGCCCAACCGGGGCGAGGGGGAAAGCCCGGCGGCAGGGCATGACCCGGCAGTGGATG
>CAYYOT010000084.1:0-19396 GCA_964473255.1 uncultured Myxococcales bacterium
GGGAGACCAGCAGCTGGTCGATGTCGACGCCAAGGGTCTTTGCCCAGTTCGGGTCGAGGGCATGCTCGGCGTCGATGAAGGCGCCGACCCCCCCGGCGCGCTGCGCCGAGGCAAGTGCGCTGAGCGCCAGCGTCGTCTTGCCCGACGATTCATGGCCGAAGACCTCGATGATCCGACCTCGACCCATACCGCCGATACCCATCGCCTGATCCAAGCGCAGAGACCCGGTCGAAATGACGCCCATCGACTCTTCGGCGGCGCCACCGTCACCTCCGAGCGCCTGGATCGCTCCTCGACCGAACTGCTTGCAGATATCCGCGATCGCGGTCTTCACGACTTCGAGCTTGTTCTTGCTTTCCAATCCACTCCTCCTTCGCCGTTGGCGGACGCGTGGAGTTCAAGGTTCGTGCCGTTTGGATGAAGACCGGCGAGCGCGAACTAGGAGCGGATCTCGGACGGAGGGTCCGAAGTTCAGTCGACGAACGTAGGTTCGACCTCGAGGGCCGACTCGAGGCGGTCCAGGTACTGTCGCCGCGATACCTCTTTTGCGCCCATTCGCACCATGTGAGGCGTCGCTTGTTGGATGTCGAGAAGGCGGTAGCCCCGGGCTTCGAGCCGACGGACCAGGGTCACCAAAGCCACCTTGGAGGCATCACTCACTCTCGAGAACATCGATTCTCCGGCGAAGAGGCCGCCCACGGCGACACCGTAGAGGCCGCCCACGAGATCACCCCTGATCCAGACCTCGATCGAGTGGGCATGACCTCGACGATGAAGCTCGATATACGCGCGCTCCAGGTCGCGAGTGATCCAAGTGCTGGGGCGACTGCCAGTTACTTCCGCGCAGCCGCGGATTACTCCCATGAAGTTCCGATTGAGTGTGGTTTGAAACACGTTCTTTCGCAGTGTCTTTGCCAGGGTCCGTGAAACCTGCAGGTCGTCGAAGTCCAAGATGGCTCGGGGGTCGGGCGAAAACCATGTCATGAGGTCATCGTCGAATATGGGCCAGGGGAAGATGCCGCTTCGGTAGGCCAAGAGCAGGCGCTCGACGGACATGTCGCCCCCCACGGCGACCAAGCCGTCGCGGTTGGCCGAATGAGCGGGCGGAAACTCGAGTTTTCGACTCAATATGGCGACCACGACTTGCCTACTCGGTTAACTACCGACGCTATCCAGCCGCCGACATCATACGTTCGGACTTTGATCCCGTCACCCGAACTCCGAGAAAGTTGCACGAGCTCACGCTGAATACTTGCGCCTTTCCCCCGGTCGGTGCAGTGCTATTACTCATGATCAACGATCGTGTAGCGGACGAACTGCGAACGGCACTCGCTTCGCTCAAGGAAGAGCGAGCCGAGCTCGATGAGCAGATCGACGCGATGGAGCGCATGCTTTCGCGTCTCGGCGTATCGGAGGGCGGAGGCCGCCGAAAGGCGACTCGGAAGAAGACGACCCGTAAGCGCAAGGCTTCGCCCGCGAAGCGCAAAGCGACCAAAAAGAAGACGGGTCGCAAGAAAAAGAAGCCAAACTGGACGCCCGAGGCTCGGGAAGCCGCACGTCTTCGCATGAAGAAATACTGGGCGGACCGGCGGAAGAAGAAGCGCTAGAGTACCTTCGTCAAGGCGGCCTCAAGAGGCTACTTTCGCGGAGGGTCAGGGCCTCGCTCACGTGCTCGACCTCGACCTGGTCCGAACGGGCGAGGTCGCCGATCGTCCTGGCAACCCGCACCACGCGTTCGGCCGAACGAGCCGACAGGCTCAAGCGTTCCAAGGCGGACTTCAGCAAGTCGACAGCGGGACGCGTGGGCCGCAGCGTCTGCCACAGCTCGCGTCCTCGAATACGGCCATTGGGTATCGGGTGGCGTCGCAGTGCAAACGTGCGCGCCTCCTCGACTCTCTTTCGGACTTCGGCGGTCGCCTCACCTCGAGGCTCTTCGACGAGCTCTTCGGCGGAGACCGCCGGCGTGTCCACCACCATGTCCATCCGGTCGATGATCGGGCCGGATATGCGCAGCTGATAGCGAGCTCGCTCCACGTCGGAGCAGCGGCACGGGCGTGTGGGGTGTCCGTACCAGCCGCAGGGACATGGATTCGTCGCTGCCACCAGCATGAACGCCGCGGGCAGCGTCACGGCTTCGCGGACCCTCGCCACCGTGATCCGACGGTCTTCCAGCGGCTGACGGAGCGACTCGACCACGTGCCGAGGAAGCTCCGCCATCTCGTCCAAGAAGAGCACCCCCCGGTGAGCCAGGGATATCTCGCCCGGCCGTAGCGGCTCCCCGCCTCCAACGAGCGCTGCCCGACTGATCGACGGGTGCGGCGCGCGAAATGGCCGATGACGGATTGGCCCGCGGGGCGAGAGCGTCAGGCCGGCCGCCGACCAGATCTTCGTGACTTCGAGCGACTCCTGGCCGGACAAGGAAGGGAGCACGCCGGGGAGGCGCCGGGCGAGCATCGTCTTACCACAGCCGGGATTTCCGACCATCAAGAGGCTCAGTTCGCCGGCCGCCGCGATCTCTAAGGCGCGTCGGGCCGACGACTGGCCTCGGACGTCGCGGAGGTCTACATCCGTCGCGATCGCTTGTTCTGGAAACGTGGGGGGCGGCGACAGCGGTCGCTCGCCGTCGAGATGGGCCAGCAGTTCGGGAAGGTCTTTCGCGGCTACCACCTCGATGTCGGCAATCATCGCCGCTTCGGCGCCATTGGCGTATGGGACCACGATGCGCTCGGCCCCCTGTTCGCGAGCCAAGCTCGCGGCCGCGAGGACGCCCCGAACCGGGCGTATCTCGCCGCCGAGCCCGAGCTCGCCGAGCACGAGAGACCCCCGCAAACACTCGGGTCCCAGCCGCGCCGAGCCGACGAGGAGCGCAGTCGCGATCGCGAGGTCGAGCCCGGCGCCGTCCTTGCGGAGCGAAGCTGGGGAGAGATTGACCGTGATCTTGCTCGGCGGCAGGGAGATGTTCGCCGAACGCAGGGCAGCCTGCACTCGATACCTCGATTCCTTGACCGCCGTATCGCCCAGACCAATGATCGAAAACTGAGGAATCCCCTGGGCCATCTCGAGCTCCACCCTGACGGGGAGAGCGTCGACCCCACGGATGGTGGCCGTCCGGATCTCCGAGATCACGGAGCTTCGAGCAGCAAGGTTCGGACCGTTCGCGAGGGCCGTCTGGTTCTGCACTCGTCGTCCGATCTTCGGACTGGGGTCCGAGCTTCGCCTCGATGAAGGAACAAGCGCTGGACACTCTGCTGGGTGTTCTGCACAACGCGGTCGATGACCCCGGCGGGGAGGCTTTGGCGCAGCGTACGCCGAGCCGGCGTCTTCTGGCTGGTCGGCATCTTCTTGGCGGTGGGCTACGTCATCACGCCCGGCGCCGACGGCTCGAAGGTCGGGGGCGACGGCTACTATCACGTGCTGTTGGCTCGCGCTCTCAGCCAAGGGAATGGCTTCGACCCGGCCGACGGGTATCGACGCTTCGGCGACCCCTACGGCTACGGTTACACCGACTCGGGTCGGGCCCGGGTTCGCTTTCACGTGGGCACCGGTCTCCTCTATGCGCCCCTGTACGGTGTGGGCCTGCTCTTTGCTTCCCACGACGACCGTGCATCGTTTCACCATCGGCTTGGCAAGGTCAGCTGCTTCACCGCCGTCCTCCTTTCCTGGATGGCCATCTGGATGATCCAGCGGATCGCCCGACGGCGTCTGGACGAGGCTTGGGCCTGGGCGGTTGCGCTCACGATTTTCGTAGGGACGCCCGGCCTCTACTACGCTTGGTTTCACCCATCGTACACCCACGCCGCGACGGCTTTCGCCGTTGCCGGCGTCGTGCTCGGTACGTTGCGCTGGATGGAGCGAGGTCGATTTCGCGATGCCGTCTTGGTCGGTGCCGCGATCGGCCTGGCGGCCCTGATCCGCACGCAAGCGGTCGTGATCTGCCTCGTTCCCGCCGCGGCCTGCCTCGACCGGGTCGCGAGAGAGCCTTCTCGATGGCGAGCATGGGTTCTTCAGCTCCTGGTCGCCGCGGCCACGAGTTCATTGGTCTTTTCGATCCAGCTCGGCGTCTGGGCCGCATCCGAGCTGGAAGCGTTTCGGCCCTACGGCGGCACCTTCTTGCGTCTCGATCAGCCGGCGCTGGGTCTGATTCTCTTCAGCTCTCGGAACGGCCTGTTTCCGTGGTCCCCCGTCGCTTTCTTCGCTCTCCTCGGCGTCGTCTTCGTTCGACCGCGCATCTTGGCCGCAAGCCTTTTGACCGTCTTCGTTTTGCAGTGGTGGATCAATGCCTCGGCCTGGGACTGGTATGCGAGCTGGTCGTTCGGTGCGCGCCGGTTCACGCTGCTGCTCGCCGTCTTCGGAGCAGGCCTGGCGGCGCTCGCCGCGACCGCGCTCGCTCGGTGGCCCACGGTCGGCGCGCGTCGGGGTGTGGCGGCCGTCCTTTTTTCCGTCGCCCTCATGGGATTCGGGATGACCGTCAACGAGGGGTACCGTCCGGGTCCTCGCTGGGATGTTCGCGACATGCTCGACGTGTATGCCCAGGCGGCCACCGGTTGGTTCGTGGGCCTGGGGCCGCAGACCGAGCGGCGCCGAACGGCCGCGGGTTACCTGACGACGGGGCTACGGCCGATCTACGCTCGAACGGGCAATCCGTTTGCGTTCGGGATGCCGTGGGTTCAGCGCGGGAGGTGGGGCCTTCCCGTTCGGGACTACGACTTGGAGTATGGACGCTTCATCCTGTTTCGAGACTTCAAGCGACCCTATCCCTACCGCCAAGGGGCGAGTCCGAAAGATGCATTCACCTGGCCGGTCGATGCGGGTTCGTTGACCCTCGATGGGTCTTCGCTGGTCGTCGAAGGGCCGGGACGGCTGCTGCTGCCGATCTTTCGGCCCGAGGAGGCACGCGTTCGCGCGCGCCTCCTTCCCCCTCTTTCGCGGCGAGGGCAGCTGACGCTCGAATGGGCGTCCCAGCGGCGGCACGTGGTCGAGCTCTCCGAAGTCGTCCCCGGGCAGTGGACCGAACTCGGAGTCGTCCAGCTTCATCGCGGGTTCAACGAAGTTCGCTTCAGGCTGTCGACGACATCGTCGGTCGCGGTCATCGATCGCTTCGACTTCGACGTCATCACTCCGCAGGATGCCCAGCGGGCTTGGTGAAGCCCGAGAGCCGTAGCGGCTGCGCGATCAGCTCCGTCACGGGGCGGCCGATCCACGCTTGGGGGTCCAAGGGTTCGGGGCCTCGCCGAACCTCGAAGTGGAGGTGCGGACCGGTGGTTCGTCCACTGTCGCCCATCAAGCCCACGACGTCTCCGGTGAGGACCAAGTCCGACTGCTTGACGAACAAGCGGGATAAATGAGCGTACCAGGTCTCGGCTTCGGAACCGTGTCGCAGCACGACCAGGCGTCCGTACCCGTGGCGCCAGCCGGCGAACACCACGCGCCCGGTCGTCGCCGCGGTGACCGGATCGCCGATGTGACCTCCGAGATCGATCCCACCATGAAAGCGACGTCGGCCCTCGATGGGGTCGTGGCGATAGCCGAAGACGCTGGTGACGATGATCGGGCTGACCGGCCACTCCAGCTCTGCGGGGCGTGAAGGTGCGGGGCGCCAGCCGCCTCGACGGGCCAGCTCTCCGCGAACCGCACCCAGAGCCTCCCGGATCACTTCTGGGGCCGGTCCCCACTGCCGCTGGCAGAGGTCGAGTTCGGCTTCCACGACGACGTAGAGGCGCACTGCCTGCGAGCCGGTCCGAGGATCGGTCCAGAGTGGCTCGAGGTCGTTCAGGAAGTTCCGCCAGCCTATGAGGATGGGCAAGGGCCAGGGCCCGGTGGGGCGAGGAGCATGCTCCTGTATCCAGCGCCGTCGTTCGGCGCGGAATTCGTCGAGCAGGTTCGGAGGTCGTTCCGGTGCGGGCGTAGGGGGCGGCTCGAAAACGGTGTCGGTTCCGTGCGACGCGCAGGAGACCGCAAGCAACGATAGGCCAGCAGTGAGAGCCCTCCGCACGCGGGGATTTTGTCCCGAAATGGAGGGGAGCGCGACCTTCTCGACCGACCAGGCCTACACAAAAGCTCGACAGTCGAGGCTTGGGGGTTCTATTTCGGAATGACTGCCGGGACCGGTCCGTCCCACCGAGACCACGATTGAGTCAGCACATCCACATCAAGAGTCCGGCCGAGATCGATGCCATGAGAGCGGCGTGCCGTCTGGCGGCGGAGACCCTCAAGAAGGCATCCGAGCTCATCGCACCGGGTATCACCACCGAACACATCAACGAATTCGTCCATCAGTACACGATCGAACGCGGTGCAATCCCGGCGCCACTGCACTACGGGGCCGACCCTTCCCGACAGATTCCGCCGTTCCCCAAGTCGGTCTGCACGTCGGTGAACGACGTCATCTGCCACGGCATCCCGTCGCGAGACCACGTCCTCCGGGAAGGAGACATCATCAACGTCGATGTAACGTCCATCTTGGACGGCTTTCACGGCGATACCTCGCGAACATTCCTGGTCGGCGAGGTCACGCCGGACGTCAAGAAGCTGGTCGAAGTGACCGAGACCTGCATGCTCCGCGGGATCGCCGCGGTTCGTCCGCGTGGACGCGTGCGCGACATCGGCTCGGCTATTCAGGACTACGCGGAGAGTTTCGGATACGGCGTGGTTCGGGAATACGTGGGCCATGGAATCGGCCGATCGTTCCATGAAGCCCCTCAGATCCCGCATTGTCGGACGCGGGGCGCCAATCCCCGATTCGTGCCGGGCATGATCTTCACCGTGGAGCCGATGATCAATTTGGGCCGACCGGAGACGGTTCTCGACCCGGACGACGGATGGACCGTTCGGACCGCGGACGGCAGTCTGAGCGCTCAGTTCGAGCACACGATCCTCGTCACCGAGGACGCAACGGAGGTCCTCACCGACTGGGCGCTTCTGGATTGACGGCTTCGTGCCATACGAACTGGACGCCCCGCCCCGGGTTGGAGCAGGCTCGACCCGCCGCGCACACCGAATCGATCGCGTTCATGAAGTCGATGATCGCCTGAACGTAGGCCGAGACCTCGACCGAAAAGTGGATCGGCTCTTCCGGATCCAGCCGAGCAAACAGATCGGGATCGCTCCAACTGGGGTGGGTCCGGCCTCGGAAGCGAGCTCCCTCGGCATCGAGGCGCACGCGGTCGGGCGCGGTGGGACCGGAGGGCAGAGATACCTGGAGGCCGGTGTAGGTTCGCGCGGTGGTCACCGCCCGTTGGGTGACCCACCGGAAGTCATGCACGCCCGTCACGGCTTTGAGGCGGGCCAGAGCGCGGCGAACGTCATGGGCAGGCAGACGACGGTCGGTGAATAGTAGCGCTGGACGGTTCACTTCGGCCACCGGCTTGGCCTCACTCTCCGACGTCAGGTCCGCCCAAACGAAGACGGGTTCGCCGTCCCAAGAAGCACCCGCGGCGTCCAGCTCCACGATTGGACCGGCAGGTAGCAGACGACCGCCGTGCGAGCGCGGGAGGGGAACGCGATCGGCGACCGCGCGGTGCATCTCCAGGACCGTTCCCCACAGCAGCTCATCGTTGGTGAGGGCATTCGAGGCCCGCAGGGGAGCGCTGGCCGTCAGCGCGAGGAACGCGACGGTCAGGCCGGACGCGCCGGCGAGGAAGGCCCGAGCGGCGGCGCGTCTGCGCGGAAGATCGAGGCTCATCTGTGCGACCCGCGCGCTGCGACGGAACGTCTCCCCTTTGGGCTCCAAATGCTGGATCAAGTCTCGGATCGCCTGTGAGCGACGCCGCTGCTCGCCGTTCAGCATCAAGAAGATGAAGACAAGTCCTCCGCCCACCAGGCTCAAAGCGGCTGAACTTCGAAACCCGACGGCCACCGCTTGGCCGATCGAGCGGAGCTCGGTGACCACGGTCGGGTCGGCGGCATCGAGTCCCCCCAGTTCAGCCAGCTTCACCGCACCGAGGATGAGGCTCGAGCTCGCGGGTAGGACGACGGCCGCGCCCGCCAGTAACATGAACCAGGTGGAGGGCGCCGTATCGTCCGACCACTTCTCTACGATGAGGGCGGCGAGCTCGTCGTCCGAGCATGGGCTCGGTGCCGTGGGCGTATCGTGTCGTCGCAAGGCAAACACTGCGGTCACGACGCCAAACGTCGCCATCAATCCCCAAGCGACGAGCGTGACCGTCACGGCCGTGCCTCGGGTCTGCGCAGGCCGCTGGCGATCGAGACCACCAATCCGTGCATGCGACGAAGATTGAGGAGCCGATTCCGAAGGTCGACCGCCCAGAGCACGAGCGCGACCGGGATCACGATGGCCGCCAGCGTCCAACCGGCGGCTACCTGAATGTGCAGGCGCGGCCCGTACGCGGTTGCCGGCCAAGCCATGGCCACCGAAATGGACGCCACGGTCACGAGGGCGGGGAGAAGAACATCGGGCCAGGACAAGCGTGGCGTCGACATCCTCTCTTCGCGCAGGCCGCCCAAGATGGTTTCGTAGCGTCGACCACCCTCGCGAGCGGCGACGCGCGCTCGCTCCGGGCTTGCTCCGACGAGAGCCCTCGTAATGGCCGCCAACCGACCAGCATGAAGACTCTCGGCTCGGTGACTCCAGACATGAAAGAGCACGACCGAGATCAAGCTGACGATGCCTCCCAGCGCGCCGTAAACGATGTCCACGCCTCAGCCCCCACCGATGAGGATCGAACGGAGCATTCCGACGCCGGTCGCTTCGACCAACTCGGCGGCGGCCAGAAACATCGCCGCCAAGGCTACGGCCACGGCCAGACAACTCGCCAGCGTTGGACCGGTCGTCGGGCCCCACAGCGGTTCGTACTCGACGACTACGCCTCGTTCTCGGTTTCGGTCTCCCACCTACGTCCAGCGTTGGGCGGACTCGGCGAAGCGTCAAGGCTTGCCACGGCCCTGGGGACCCGCCAGGTTCCCCAGGGTGCTCCTGCTCTTCGACATCGACGGAACCCTGGTCCGAACCGCGGGCGCGGGTCGGGCCGCGCTCCAGCGGGCGCTGCTCGATGTCGTGGGTATCGAGGCTGCGTTGGAGGGCATTCGCCTGGACGGCAATACCGACCACCAGATCTTGGACGAAGTTCATCGGCGCACGGGCCGGGCCGTAGATCCCGCCGCGATGGCGGTGGTGTATGACCGCTACATCGGACATCTGGAGCGAGAGCTGGAGCTTCGCTCGGACGCCTACGAGGTGCTTCCGGGCGTTCGGGCCCTGCTCGAGGCTTCCGTATCCGCGGGGTATGCCGTGGGACTGGCGACCGGAAACATCGAGGCGGGCGCCCGACGTAAACTCACACCCGGTGCCCTCAACGAATTCTTCAGCTTCGGCGGATTCGGTTCGGATGCGAAGAAGCGCGCCGACCTGGTCCGAGCGGCGATCGCGCGTAGCCCTCGGCGGTTTCCCCTTCACGAGACCGTGGTCCTCGGGGACACGGAGCGGGATGTCGAGGCGGCCCGGGCGGTCGGGGCTCGGTCGGTCGGCGTTTTAGCGGGAGCCGGGGCTCGAGACCGGCTCGCGGCCGCCGAGCCCGACTATCTGGCGTCGTCCCTGGAGGACCGTGGCCTCTACGACTTCCTGGGTCTGGACTGAACCGCCCCGCCCCGGAGAACGCCGATCTTCCGGTCGGTCTTGCCGCCGGTCAGCGACGGCGTCGCCGACCGACGAAGAGGGCACCCAGAAGGGCGAGGAGAGCCAAGCTTTCACCGCCGACGTCCGGCCGCGACTGAGTGGTACACCCGCAGCCCTCGTCTTCCGCCTGAAGGGAACCGATGGGGTCTTCGGGATCGACGGGGTCGACCGGGTCGGGCGTCAACGTGCAGTCGGACTCGCACCCGTCACCGTCCACCAGGTTTCCATCATCGCAGACCTCGCCCGCCTCCGGGATGCCGTTTCCACACACCGGCTCGGGGGTCTCGGTGCAGTCCGCCTGGCAGCCGTCACCGTCGATGCGATTGCCATCGTCGCAAACCTCGGTGCCCTCGAGGACACCGTTACCGCACTCCGCGGTGGGCGTGGGCGTGCAGTCGGCCTGGCAGCCGTCACCTTCGGTGAGGTTTCCGTCATCGCAGACCTCGTCGCCTTCGAGGATACCGTTGCCGCAGACCGGCTCCGGCGTGGGCGTGCAGTCCGCCTGGCAGCCGTCCCCGTCCAGTAGGTTGCCGTCATCGCAGGATTCCTTCAGCTCGACCTCGCCGTTTCCACATTCCGGCGGGTTGAATCCGACGACGCACAGGTCGTCGATGTTCCACCCGCCAAAGACCGTGGTGTCGCGGAACGGGTCGTCGGTCTCGAGCTGGAAGGAGAGTTGCACTGCGCCCTCGGCGCTCACCTGGGCGGTCAAGTCCACCGTGTGAAAACGCCACTCGCTGTCCAGGTGATCGCTCCGGTCCGCCTGGAAGCGGTCGGGCACGAGGTTGGCCCACACCTCTTCTCCGTTCGCAAGGATCGTCGCTTGGTCGAACCGGCCGTCTTCCACGTTCAACCAGCGACGGTAGTGAAGACGAACGCTCTCGAAACCGGCGACGTCGATAGAAGGGATGTTGAGCGCGTTGTGAATACCGTCCCGATAGAGACCGTTGAAGTTCCCTTCACCCAAGTCGTTGCCAACGACGTTGTCTCCCAAGAACGCGAGGCCTGGGTCTTCGCCGCTGCCGAGTGGTGCGCCCCACTGCCAGTCATTGGCGGACGCGGGGTTCTGGGCGTCCCCGGCGAGCAGCTCGCTGGTGAAGCCTAGCGTTTCGAAAGGGTCGTCGCTGAAATCCGTGCAGAAGATGTTCTGCACGTCGCCGAAGTAGAGCTGGTAGCGCGGATCGGCGGGGTTGGTCGGCAGACTGACCGACTCGATCCCGTCGTTGTACTCGACCCGGTACTCCACGACGTCACCCGGCTCGAGGGCCTCGATCGGGAGCTCGCCGACATACTCATCCCCGTTGCTCGACGTCATCTCGATGGTGCCGCCGACGTCGGCCCGGCCGGGAACGCTCCAGATGAGCGAGGCCGACGCCTGACCACCGACGGGTCCCCCGCAGTCCAGCGTCGTGACGGGGAGCGTGATCCGGAGCCCCGACACCTCCACCGGTCCCACCAGGAAGCCGAGGCCAAGGTCACCATCGAGTTCATGGGCTTCGAAGCCGGCCTGGATCTCGCAGAAGTTGGGCGTGCCGTTACTCAGGGTACCGTCATCATCGTCGGCGGCCAGCGTCTCCAGGTACGTGGTCAGAATGCTTTCCGCGCGCTGGGTCGTGGCGTACCAGAGCAGGTCGGCCTGACGGATGCCTGCGGACCGCCCGAGCTTGGCGATCAGCCCTTCGCGGACGTCCCACATGGCGCCGCCGTAGGACAGCCCCTCTGTGTGCGTCCCCCGACCGGAGACCCGCGACCACGTGTTGGGATTGCTCGGATCGAGCTCACGAAGGGGAGCCGAGTTGCCGAAGAAGCCGCGCCCCATGCCCGAGTCGTCGGTGATGGTCGCGGCGATGTAGTCGCTCAGTCCTTCGCTGTGTGAACCCGTGAAGTTGCCCACGCCCGGTATCAGAGACTGCCGGTGAACCGAATGGCCGAACTCATGGTAGACGACGTCGAAGATCCGACCCGTATTCTCGCAAAATTGCCCGCCGCCGAAGTCCAAGGAGCGGAACAGGAACACGTTGAGGCCGTCGGAAACGGCATTGCAGGCGCCGTTGACGTTGGAAAAAGCGACGGCGATGTTGTTGGAAAGCCAGGGCTGATTGGGGACCAGGTCGAGGATGTAGTCTCGAACGACGTTCATCGAGTGATAGACGTTGAAGTTCGAATCGCTGAACTCGCTCTCGGCACCCGACAGTTCGGCCATACCGTTCGGCGGGAGCAGCTCGGAGAAGGTGGTCGGTGCCGTTTGTCGGAGGTCTACCACCCGAATGTCCGGGCTCGAGAGGCCTGACCGGAACAGAGTGCCCTGAAGGTTCACCACGCTTTGGCCCGCGTTGCTGACGGTGACGGCTCCGTTCGCCGTCCAGGTGAGGATGCCGCCCGTGTCGGCAGTGATGTTCTCCGCTGCCCCACCGTCCACCGGCGTGACCGTCACCTGTAGACGCGACGCCGGGACACTGGCTCGTCCGTTACCCGGCCACCGATCGGGTACGTCGATCTTGAGGTCTCCGCTCGCGTAGCTCAGCGTCTGCTCGCGCGCGATGCGGCGTCCGTCTTCGGGGTTCAAGTAGATGTCCCAGCGCTCGAAAGGCTCGTCCAGGTCCACGGTGACGCGAACGACCACCTCGTACCGCAGCTCGCCGGGGGTCTGAATCGGAAGAATGAATGGACCTTCGACCGTCGCCCTCGGGGCCGGACTACCGCCCCGAGTCTCGGCCACCCAGCTCTGCGCACGGGCCCGTAGGATTCCGTCTTGTAGGCGTTCGGCGGGGAGCTCGACCTGCACGTCGGGGTAGGCGGTGCTCGCCAGCATGAAGATCCGGTCGTTCTTGATCCGGACGCTCATTTGGCCCCCGAGGACCCGAAGGCCGCGGTGATGTTGGAAGAATCCGATCGTCCGATAGCGGCCATCGCCGTCGAGGTGGTTCGAGGTCAGCTCGAAATCCGACTCGCGACTCCCCGGAGCGAAGAGGTCGAGCCTTCCCATCAGCGCACGTCGGGCTGCTCGTTCGGCCGTCCCTTCTTCGCGAACCGCGCCCGGCACGGGCCGGTTGCCTCCGAAAACGCGGATGGGCACGCCGGTGTCCAGGTTCCACTGCGCGCGCCAGGGCCCGGGGTTCCGCCGCTTGAACTGCGACCAGCTGCCCGCTCGGCCGTCGGGAGCCCGCGGGGAGAGACGCGGGTGGCTCTCGGCGACGTCGCCGTTGGCCAGACGAAGTCCTTCGATGGGCTGGGGACCCTGTTCGCCAAAGGGGCCGGCGAAGGCGTGGGCGGTCGGTAGGAGCAGAGAAACGATCAACAAACAGCGCATGGGATACCTAGCGGCGAGACGGGCAGCAGTTACGTGCTCGCACGTAAACCCGCAAGCACCACCATGTTCATCGAGGTTAGGTTTGATCATCTCGCGGTTGCAGCGCAGTCTGAAGCTACCGCGAGTTCGCGTATACCCTTATCATGGCTACGTCTGACCTTCACTCCGTCCGTTATGAACCCGGGCGGTTGACCCTACTCGACCAAACCCGGCTGCCCGACGAGGAAGTGTACGTCGCTCTCGCGACCCTGGAAGACGTCGCGTCGGCCATCGAGCGGCTGGTCGTGCGAGGCGCTCCGGCGATCGGCGTGACCGCCGCATATGGTCTGGCGCTCGCGGTCCGGTCCGGCGTGAAGCCCGAGGCGGCGGACGCTCGACTTCGTCGAACCCGACCGACGGCCGTCAATCTCTTCTGGGCCCTCGACCGAATGGCCGGTCGTTGGCGCGCGGGTGACTCGGTCGAAGACCTCGAATCGGAGGCCCGCCGCATCGACGAGGAGGATGCCGCCGCCTGCCGTCGTATGGGGGAACTGGGGGCCGAGCTCATTCGGGATGGGGCAGGTATCCTCACCCATTGCAACACCGGGGCGCTGGCCACCTCCGGACTCGGGACGGCGCTGGCGGCGATCCGCGTGGCGCACGAACAGGGCAAGCGCATCCGCGTCTACGCGGATGAGACCCGCCCGGTGCTCCAGGGCGCGCGGCTCACGGTGTGGGAGCTGATGAGAGTCGGGATCGACGTCACGCTCGTCCCCGACGGAGCGGCCGCCCACTTGATGTACGAGGGTGCGATCGACTGCGGGATCGTCGGGGCCGACCGGGTCGCGAAAAACGGCGATGTGGCCAACAAGATCGGAACCCGGGCGGTGGCTTGTCTTCTGAACGCCCACGAACGACCGTTTTACGTCGTGGCACCGTGGACGACCGTCGACCTCGAACTGTCGTCGGGCGACGACATCCGAATCGAAGAGCGTCCGTCCGAAGAAGTCAGCCACATCGCGGGCGTGCGGATCGCACCCGCGGGAGCGAAGGTCCGCAATCCGGCCTTCGACGTCACGCCAGCGCGCTGGGTCGACGACTTCGTGACCGACCGCGGACGAACCGGGCCCGACATTGCGGCGGGCCTCGCCCGTCTTTCGGCCCAGTCCCGGTGACCCGATGGGCTTGCGAGTATGCCGACGCGGCTGCGGGTGGCTGCTCGCCTGCGCGTTGGTCGCAGCTTCGGCTCATCCGGCCGCCGGGCAGGCGCCGTCAGGGCCCACATTCGACGTGCGGCTTCCCGACGCGTCACTGATCGCCTTCGCACTGTGGGGCTCGGCCATCGCCATCGGCATGCAGTCCGAGCGATGGGAAGGCAGCTCGCCATGTAAACGTCCGGCGCTCGCTTCCGGGGTCTGCGATCCCCAGGCCATCCTCCGCTTGGACCGTAAGGCGATGCCGCCGTACTGGGGCGGGGCGTCGCTGACCTCCGACGTGCTCCTTCTTTCGTTGATGGCCACGCCGATCGGGTACGCCGGGATCCGCGCCGCCGCCGACGACCGGGTCGACGAACCCGGGGAGACGTTCGGAGCCTCGACCGCGGTCGCCATGCAGGCGTACGGAGCGACGCTGTTGGCCACCAACATCATGAAGGTGCTCTTTCGTCGACCGCGTCCCTTCACCTATGACGACGCGTTCTCCCAGGAGGAGCGTTTCGACGGCGATGCGCGGCTGGGTCATCCGTCGGGTCACACCAGCCTCGCCTTCACTGCCGCCGCCGCCCTGTCCGTCATGCTGCTCAATGAGCTCGACGACGATGTCGCCGTCGGCTTGGGGATCGCAGGCGGCTACTTGGCGGCATCGACCGTCGGCTACATGAGAATGGCGGCCCACAAACACTTTCTCACCGACGTCGTCATGGGCGCCGCGCTGGGGGCGGGCATGGGGTATCTGGTGACCGCCACGCAGGTCGCATCGAGCTCGCCCTCTGGAAGCTCGGGCTCGACTGGGCTACGAGTGAGCTTCGGAGGCGCATTTTGAGCGATTCGTTCCACGAGCGTTGGCAGACGGTCCAGAAGACGGTCGAGAAGACGGTCCGGGAGACAACGGAGCAGCTCCGCCAAGGCTATCGCGAAGCCAACGACTTCGGTCGCATGCGTATTTGGATCGTCGCGTTCTTGGCCGTCGACGTGATGGTGGTCCTCTTCGTGCTCGCGACCGTCGGTGGGACGCCGCAGGATTTTCAATTGACCTTTCAGAGCGGTTTTCCCGGCAACATGGTCATCGTTCGGAACCTCAGCGGTCGGCGGCGGACGGGGCTCGAAGTCGATCTCGACGGCACGTACACCGCCGAGATCGAAACCATCGAAGCCTTCCAAACGCTGGGCTTGGAGCTCATTCGCGAGTTCCACGACGACGATGGAGCCTCGCCGAGCCCCGGCTACCGTCCCCAGCGCGCCGTGCTGCGGCGTGGATCGCAGCAGGAGGTCTTCGACCTCAGCAGCCCGTGACGCTCAGCTGCACCCCGAAGTCGTTCCGCAGTTGGCGCACAAATAGCAGTTACCCGCGCGAACCATGATCGAGCCACAGGTCGGGCACGGTGGCGCATCCGCTTGGGTCAAAAAGACCTTCCGCTCCGCGGCGTCGGGGATCGGCAAACGCATCTGGTTGGACTCGAGCGCGGCCTGCAGAGCCGCCTCCTGCTTCTGGGACAGCGTCGTGTCGACGGCGTCGTCGTCACGCAAGAACTTCTGTCCGAGCCAGCGGAAGATGTAGTCGACGAGCGACTTGGCCATCGGGATGTTCGGATTTCCGGTGAAGCCGGCCGGCTCGAAGCGCATGTGGCTGAATCGGTCCACCAAAACCCGCAGCGGAACGCCGTACTGCAGAGCCAGGGAGATCGACGTGGCGATCGTGTCCATGAGCCCCGAGATCGTGGAGCCTTCTTTGGACATGGTGATGAAGAGCTCGCCCGGTGAGCCGTCGGGGTAGAGGCCGACGGTTATGTAGCCTTCGTGACCGCCGACCGCGAACTTGTGGGTCAGCGATGCTCGCTCCGGCTCGAGTCGGCGACGTCGGACGACGGGGTCGACCGAAGGCGTGGACTCCTCCTTCTTGGTATCGAGGGGCTGAGTGCGCTTGCTGCCGTCTCGATACAGAGCCACCGCCTTGAGCCCCGAACGCCAGGCGGAGACGTAGAGGTCGAAGAAGTCTTGCACGGTCGCGTTCGCCGGGAGGTTGACCGTCTTCGAGATGGCCCCGGAAAGAAACGGCTGTACGGCCGCCATCATCTCCAGGTGGCCCCGGGGACTGATCGACCGGGCCCCTTTGGCCGGCCGAAACGCACAGTCGAAGACCGGCAGATCCTCGGATCGTAGGTGGGGGGCTCCTTCGATGGTGCCTTCCCGCTCGGTGTACTCCAGGATGTCTCGGCGTTGGGCATCGTCGTATCCGAGTCGCTCGAGGGCGGGGCCCACGCTTTGATTGACAATCTCGAGAATCCCGCCGCCGACCAGTCGCTTGTACTTGATCAGCGCGATGTCGGGCTCGATGCCGGTCGTATCGCAGTCCATCATGAAAGCGATCGTGCCCGTAGGGGCAATGACGCTCACTTGGGCGTTGCGAAATCCGTACTGGTCGCCGAGTTCGAGCGCTTCGTCCCAGGATTCCCGGGCGGCCTGTCGCAGTTCGGCCGGTGTGCACTTCTCGGTCAGGGCATACGCGTGGTCGCGATGCATGCCGATCACCTCGAGGAACGACTCGCGATTGACGGCGAACTTGCGAAATGGACCGCGCTCTCGAGCGATCTCCGCGCTCGCCGCGTACGCGGTTCCCGTCATGACGGCCGTGATGGCGGCGGCCACGTTCCGACCGGCGTCGGAATCGTACGGAAGGCCGGACGACATGAGTAGGGCGCCGAGGTTCGCATACCCCAAGCCGAGTGGACGGAAATCGTGGCTGTTCTGAGCGATGCGTCCCGTCGGGTAGCTCGAGTTGTCGACGATGATCTCCTGCGCGATCGTCGCCAGGCGGCACGCATGCTGGAAGTCGTCGACCTGGAAAGAACCGTCTGAGTCGACGAAGTTCATGAGATTGATCGACCCCAGGTTGCACGCCGAATCGCTCAAGAACATGTACTCGGAGCAAGGATTGGAGGCTTCGATGCGTCCCGAGGCCTTGCACGGGTTCCAGCGGTTGATCGTCGAATCGTACTGCAGCCCGGGATCTCCGCAGAGATGGGCGGCCGAAGCGGCTCTTTCGAGGAGGGAACGAGCGGATACTTCGCGCAGCACGTCGTTGGTGAGCACCGAGCGGAGTGGCCAGCTGTGGTCCTTGTCCGCGGCTTCCATGAAGGCGTCGGTGACGCGGACGGAGTGATTCGCGTTTTGGAAGAAGATCGACCGGTAGGCTTCACCGTTGAAGGAGCCGTCATACCCCTGCTCGATGAGAGCCCAGGCCTTCTTCTCTTCGTCGGCCTTACAGTCGATGAATTCCATTATGTCGGGATGGTCGCTGTTGAGGATGACCATCTTGGCAGCCCGCCGCGTCTTGCCACCGGACTTGATTACGCCGGCAAAGGCATCGAATCCGCGCATGAAGCTAACCGGACCCGAGGCGGTACCGCCTCCGGCCAGCGGCTCGTTGCTCGCGCGGATCGTGGAGAGGTTACTGCCGGTTCCGCTTCCCCCTTTGAAGAGACGCGCTTCGGTCTTCGCCAGCTCCAGGATCGACTCCATCGTGTCCTCCACCGAGTTGATGAAGCATGCGGAGCACTGGGGAGTCGGGTCGACGCCGACGTTGAACCAGACCGGGGAGTTGAAGGCGTACTTCTGGTGAAGAAGAAGATGGACGAGCTCGTCGCGGAACGCTTCCGCATCGGCATCGCGGAGAAAGTAGCCGTCGGCCCGACCCCAATCGGCGATGGTGTGAGCGACGCGGCGGATCAGGTCGCGAACCGACCGCTCACGATCGGCGTGCCCCTCGTGACCGCGAAAATACTTCGAGGCGACGACGTTGAGCGCCAGCTGACTCCACGTCTGTGGGGCTTCGATATCCTCCTGGTCGAAGACGGTTCCTCCGGAGCCATCGCCGATCGATGCCCGACGCGCCACCCAGGCGACGGAATCGAACGGGTCGAGGCCGGCGCGGGTGTGCCGGCGCTCGACCTGGAGGCCCCGGCGCTCCGGGCGCGGCGCGGACGGGACCCGGCGTAGGTTTCGTGAAGATTCGTCGACGTGCTGCATGAACGAGCCTGGTCGCCGTTTGTACGCGACATCTGTTCAGATGTCAGGCCACAATCGACGCTCGCGACGATGCTCGGGTCGCGTTGGCTCCGTGTCAATATGTTGGGTATCGCAGGTCAGCAGCACCCTGCGCGTTGTGGGCGCTGTCAGCGAACTCGGGGTTTACTCTGGACAGACGAACGTCCGCGGGCGGGTCTTTCCTGAGGCGCTGCCTGGGTGGCCGTCGGAGAGCGATGAACCGCCTCTCGATGCGACGCCTCCAGCCAGTGAGCTACCTGCGTCAGATCCTCGGCTCGCTCGAATCGGACGCGGATCGCTTCATCGCCGAGAAACGGATGGGCGCGCGCGATCCCCGAGGAACGGGCTTCGGCCAGGTCGCCCTTGGACAGCCAGAGATCCAGGTACATGTGGTCTCGCCGCGTCTCCAGCTGAAGAAACGGAACCCCGGATCGAGAGTAGACCTCGACCCCATCCTGACTGTCTTTGCCGACGTCATCCAAGCCGCTGATCCGGTTTCTGAGCGCCCGGAGCAGCGGTCGAAGCTCCAAGTCTAGAGTCGGCCGCTGATTCACATCGGCGATTAAAGCGACCGTTACTCGGTCTGTCTAGTGCTCGAAAGAGCGCTTGACGCCGTGAAGTGCGGCTAGAGAAACAAGTTGAGCTGCGCCGTCACGCCCACGACGGGGAACTCCCCGTCTCCGAACATGTGGAAAACATCCGTCTGGAGACCGAGAAAAACATCACGCTGCAGCTTGAACTCGATGCCTCCCGAGCCGCCGGGCCCCCAAAAAACGTTCCCGCGACTGCCGTTGAGGAAGAACTGAAAACTCTGAGTCAGGCCTAGGAACGGCCGGATACCGTCGGTCAAGAAGTAGTACCGGCCCGCGACGGGGACCAGGTGCAAAATGTAGACGGTCGGGGCGCTTCCCGATGTCGTCGGCAGCACTTCATCGCGGAACGATAAGCCGATCCGAGCCGATAACCACCAGTGGTCGGTCAGCTTGAAGGCGCTGCGAAAGGCCACGAGGGGACCATGCTTTTGCACCGGAGCATCCGCGTTGTCGTCGACGCCATAGTACAGATAGCCAGCCTCGAATCCGAACTGCGTGTTGCGATACTGCGCCGCCGCCGGTGATGCGAAACCGCAGACGACCAGGAAGGTAAACGAAACGATGGCACCGCGGAGCATGCCGACTCAGATGAGCACGGCGCCGGTCTTCCCTTCAAGGGGCC
>CAYYOT010000085.1:0-18908 GCA_964473255.1 uncultured Myxococcales bacterium
GCCGGCGCGGTCACGGTAACCGCGCCGCCGCCGCCGCCGCCCCCCCCGCCGCCGCCGCCCAGCGCGATGACGTGCCCGCGAATCTCGGGCCCACCGCCGACGCTCGCCACGACCAGCACCGCGACCGAGGCCCCGCCGGCCCCGCCCGGTCGTCCCCCTCCGCCGCCGCAGCCGCCCGCGCCGCCGCCGCCCCCGGAGGCTCCGAGATCACCCGCTCGACGACCCACGCTGCAGGAAGGGCCGTTGGCGTTGGTGACGCATCCGCCCGCACCACCGCCGCCGCCGCCGCTGCCCGCCGTACCCTCAACGCCGGGCGACGCCACGAAGGGTGACCACGCTTGATCGACGAGCCGCCCCCCTCCATCCGTACAGCCGAGTCCGCCGCGTCCGGGCTGCCCCAGCGTGCCCGATCGCGCCGCCTTCCCTTCCAAATCACCCTGAATCTGACAATCGTACTTGCAGAGGTCGGAAAACTCGGGGTTCGACGCATTGCTATAGGTGGCATTGAAGCCCCCGCGGCCGTTCAGACCGGCGCCGTTGAACGGCTGCGGGTTGTTGTTCGGATCGGAAGTTCCGCCGTCATTGCCGTTAGCCCCGGGGCAGGCCGGATTCGTCCCTCCGGCGCCACCGAACCGCTGCTCATTGACGCAGGTTGCCGTCCGACACTCGATGGCGTCGAGACCGTCGAAGCCGGACGACCCATCGTCGCCGCGGTCGCCGCGGCGACCTCGGCCGCCGTCCTGGCCGCGCCCTCCTTGAAAGAGGTTGTTGCGTAGCTCCAAACCTTCGTTGCTGGCGCGAATCACCGCCGCGTAGGTGGTGGCGCCGTTTCGGCCGTCGGCGGCCTGACCGAGCAGGTCGGGCCCGCGGATGACGAAGCCCGCGAAAATGGTCGGCTGGCGAATGTCTTCGGCCACGAGCGCGGCCTCGAGCCCATTGCCGGTGGGCGGGTCGATGATCGTCGGCAGACCCGCGATGTCGCGGCTCGAAAAATCCTGGGCGTACCCGCCGTACAACCGCACGCCATCCCGCAATACGACCTGCTCGGAATACGTTCCGCCCGCCACCAAAACGTGATCATGGCGGCCCGGATCGAAGCTCTCGACCGCCTCACCGATGGTCCGAAACGGATCCTCTCGAGTCCCGATCGAGCGGGACGACCCACTCCAAACATAGAGCGCCCGGGCGGCGTTGCCGTCGACGCCGTCGCAGTTGCTGTCGAGGTAGGCGATCCCGGCCTCGGGAAACGAATCCAGCACGTCGGGTTCGTCGAGCGCTCCGTCCTGCGGAACGGGGCATTCGCATCCGTCGGCCACGTCTCGGTCGCGGTCCACATACTCGTACTCGCGGACGCAGATTCCACCACGGCATACACTCCCGACCCCGAACCGAGACTGGCAGGCCGAGTCGGATGAGCACCCGTCGGCGCAGCGGCCGTCCACGCAGGCCAAGCCTCCGCAGTCCGAGGAGGTCAAGCAGGCCCGCACGCACGCGAAGTGTCGTCGGTCGCACGAGTACCCGTCGGCGCAGTCGTCGTCCTCACGGCAGGTTTCGCGGGAAGCGATGACATCGGTTCGGCACGATGCGATGGCGCATTCCGGTTCGCTCGAACCGGGAACACATGCGCCGACCGCCTGGGGTAGGTCGAGACAGCTGTTGAAGCAGCGCCCGCAGTGCTCGTCGACGTCGTAGGTGCCGGTGCCCTGGGTGTCGAAGAACGTCTCATCGACGAGGCCATTGCAGTCGTTGTCGGCGCCATCGCAGATCTCGCTCGTCGTCTCGGAAGCCGAGCAAATGGACCAGGCCACGCCATCATCGACCGCTTCACAGCGCTCGATTCCCAGGCACTCCTTTCCCCCGGCCCCCACCAGGCACGAGCGGACCTCACCGATCCGATCGGCGCGACAGTCGCAGCTGTTCGCCACGGGAACACAAAGCGGTACGCCATCTCGGAGCTGACACAGGCTATCGTCGGGGCAACAGCCGCGCTCGCCGAGGACGCCCGTGCAGCCGGGATACGGAGCATCCATCCCACATCCCTGCAGACACGAGCGGCCTTCGGTCGCGGAAAGCTCCACGCAGCGATTCGCCGAAAACCGACAGTCAGAGTCGGCGAGACAGGTCTGGCATTGAACGGTCGAAGCCGGGACGCACGCGACGGGCGCGGGTTCGGGAAAAGGCGTGAAGCCCGGAGCGCAGCGAAGCGGCGCGCAGGTTCGCCCCTGGGGGCGCTCGGTGCAGGTAACCGACCCCGGCTCCTCGCTCAGATCGTCGACCAGCTCGAGGCAGTTCACGTCACAGGCTCCGCAGTGGTCCGGAAGCGAGTAGACACCGCTTTCGTCGGTGAAGGGCTCGTCGACGCCCCCGCTGCAGTCGTTGTCGAGGCCGTCGCAAACCTCATCTTGGGGAGAGAAGGGCACGCATCGCAGACCCCAGATTCCTTCCTCTTCCGAGCACGCCCAGGCTCCAACGCAGTTTGCCGCGTCGCCGACGGCGCAGCTCGGATAGCCGGGTGCCGAGGACACGTCCAACTTCGGATCTTCTTCATCGGTTCGTCCGTCGCAGTCGTCGTCGAGGCCGTTGCAGATTTCGGCGGTGGCGGTGCCGGCATTGCACGCCGTCGGCCCACCGCTGCCGCATACCGCGCGCCCGTAGCAGATCCCGAAGCCGTTGCTCCGGGCACAGCCGTAGCCCGATTCGGCGCCTTCGCAAGCAGCGGCACAGTCGCCGACCGCGGGTGCACAGCCGATCGTGTCCGCGCGACACGCGTACCCCGCGGGGCATTCATCCACTTCACACGTCGGCTGGCAGAAACCGCCCACACAGCTATCGACGCCCGCCGGGTGGCAGTCGTCATCGCGCTGGCACGGTAGGCACGCGCTAAAACGATCTTCGACGCAGCGAAGACCCTCGAGCACCCGGCCACAACGAAACCCCTGCGGACAGTCGCTGCCTTCACAGCTTCGGCTGCAGCGCCCGTAGCTACCGTCGCCGGCGGGGAGGCACAGTCCCGAACGGCAGTCCTCGGCCAAGTCGCAAATCGAGCCGAAGGAGCCGGGCCCTCCCAGATCGCTCGGGTCCCGGCAAAAGCCGTCGACGCAGGATAGCCCGGCTGGACAATCTGACCTTTCCTGGCAGACGCATGTTCCGTCCTCTTGGCAGTCGTCCACCGGGAGGGCAGGCCCACCCCGGCCGGTGCACGACGCGAGCCACAGGCCAGCGCAAAGAACGGACCACGACCGCACGACTGGACGCTAACGGGTTGGATCGCCGAAAGACAGTGATCAGCTCCTGACGATCGCGACAACTAACCACCCCTCGAAAAACCGATAGTCGTGGTATCCGGTCGACATGCGTCCATTTCGAGTTCTGGGCCTGCAGCAGGTCGCGGTCGGTCACACGGAAAAGTCCGAGCTACGCCGGCTTTGGTGTGATCTCTTGGGCCTCGAAGCGTCGAGCACGTACCGAAGCAAGTCTGAAAACGTCGATGAAGACATCGTGCGCCTCGGTGCGGGGCCGTTCGCCGTGGAGCTCGACCTGATGGCGCCCATCGATCCGGAGGGCCGCCCGCGAGTCCACGACCCCGCCCTGAACCACATCGGACTGTGGATCGACGATCTTCGGGCCGCCGTCGCCTACCTCGAATCTCGAGGTGTTCGCTTCACGCCGGGAGGTATACGCAAGGGAGCCGCGGGCCACGACGTGTGCTTCATCCATCCCAAAGGGAGCGAGGATCACCCGCACGGCGGCCGCGGCGTGCTGATCGAACTCGTCCAGGCTCCGCCCGAAGTCATCGCCGCCGCACAAACCGAGAGCGAAGCCGCTCCACGCTGAAGAACGACGCCAGGCCGACTCCGGTCAGCGGATACGGAAAGAAGATGAACATCAGGATCCACACGCCGAAGTGAAAGGCCCATACCCCCGCGACCCACAGTAAGCGCGTGCGCTTGCTCACCAGGAACAGGGGGGCACCGAGCTCGAGAACCAGGGAAGCGATGGCCAGCGGACCGAAGATCCAAGAGAACCGAAGTAGGTAGGCACCGACCGGCGAGTAGAGACTGCCCACCTGCATCTTGCGAAGCGAGTCGTAGGCGATGTGGCCCATGAGGACGTCGCCGGAGACCCAGGCCCATCCGCCGTTCTTGACCTTGGCCACGCCCGCGACGAGATACGACGCGACCGTCACCGCCATGAGCAAACGCACCGGCCAGCCGTAGCGTCCGTGGTCGGCGAGCGGAGGACGGCTGGCCCGGAATACGACCGCGTCGGCGGCTGCGGTCAAGCCCAGGATCCAGACGTGCACGACCAGAAGATTCTCCGTGTGGAACACCATGCCAAAGCTCGAGCGATAGGTGAGCAGGACCGTGAGCAGGACGGCAAAGACGGGTCCCACGACCCGGTGCCACCACCCAAACGTGAACAGTCCGGCACCGACCCACGTAGCGACGAGCAGGATGACGCCCCACGCGGGAGCGATGGGACTCGTCAGCGGAGTGAGAATTCCGACCGGCGAGAATCGGTCGGGCACATCGCCGATGAGGCTGAGGAAATACGGAAAGCGAGCGGTGACGTAGACCCAGGCGAACAAGCCGACCAGGAGGCGCAACGTGCCCAGGCGGGCGGCGGGGGCCGGAGCAAAATAGGCCGCCACGGCTCGACCGATCACGACCCGCGACTCTCGATGGGACACCGGGTCACCACGCGGACCGCGAGAGGGTCCGTCTCGCCGCGGAAGTATTCGACCGTCGGGTACTGCTCCCAGCGAAGCTCGACCTCGCGGAGACCCTCGCGGCCGGCCACACGGCTCGCGATCGTGCGGCAGAGCTCCGCTGCTCGACTCGGGACCGCGAGCGCGCGGCGGAGCGTGGCCACCGCCTGCATCGGCTCGCTGCTGGCGATATCCGACGTTTCGAGCGCGACCCTCGTACCGTCCGCCCGGCGAGCGATCGCGGTGGCGATCCAGGACTTGGCGGGGCGCCGACTGGAGAACATCGGGTAGGTCGACAGCGGGAAGCTGTCGGGCGCACCCGGAATCACGGCCGGAGCGATCACCGCGCCGAGGCATACGACCGAAACCAGGATCCCCCACCCACGCACTCCGCGGTTCGAGCCGATTCGTCCGTCATTGGGCAAGCCCTGTCCGAGGCTTCGGCGGCACCGTCCGACTTGCTCACCGGTTCCGCCCGAGGGATCGAAGCCCATGACGCCGAGCTCCATCTCGCAGTCGCTCACCCCGGCTCGCCGCTGGGGGGGCGGTGCGATCTGCGTTCTGCAGGCGATGCTCTTCGGCGTGGCCGCCCTGATGCTGCCGTGGAGGTTCGACCCGATCTTCTCCACCCTCTGCCTGATCTTCTCCCTCAGCGCGGTGATCACGGGGGCCGTTCTGTTCTCCGGGGCCCGCACCGCCCTTCGCTTGTGGCGCATCCACGCTTTCATCGGCCTGGCGATGCTCACCTGGCTGACGGTCCTCTTCACATCGGCGGCCGCCTACCTATCCGGACTGTACGGCCCGCTGGGGACGGGCCTCGGGTCGGCTTTGTTCGTGGTGCTGTGCCCGGGATACCTGTTCATACTGCCCAGCAGCCTGTGGGCGATCGGCGCCTCCGGAGGGTTCCGAGGCCGCAGTACGGCCCTCGTGGTGCTCTTGGCCTTGGTACCGATCGTCGACGGGATCCGCTGGGCCAGCGCCCCAGCTCGGCCGCGCCCGCCCCCCGACCGCGACGCTTGGGCCGAGGCCCTGCGGACCTCGACGTCGACGCGCTCGGCATCCCGACCGCTGCACGTGGGTTCGGGCTTCGACTGCCGCAACGCCCGGGGCGCGTCGCGGGCGCTGATCGTCTTCCGGGGGCGATCCGGCGAGCGACATCGGTGCGTCCATGGGGTCGACGACGCGGAGCTTCGAGCCGAGATCAGGACCCTGCTGACCGCCGAGGGCGCGCTGCGGCCGATCAAGCTCGACGTCGCTCGAGCCGAAGATCCGGTCGAATCTGCGCCCCCCATCGTAGCGGCTTTTCGCCTGCGGGCCGGCCGCGACGGCGCCTGTATCGCCGGTCGCTGCTTCGCCCCGTGGCAGTTGGCGGCCAAAGACGCCTATACGGCATACGAGCCGCTGCCGTTCATTCCCGATCTGCGCATCGGGATCGACCCTCAGGAGCTGCGCAAGGCCCTCGGCCTCCCCGAGTCGGATGCCTCGCCGTGGACCGACGTGGTCCGTGTTCGCATCGACAGCTTCGTCTTCACCGAAGACGGGCGTTTGGTCGCCATGGACCGACTCCGCCCGGTCGATGGCCCGGCCGTCGAAGTCGACGAGGCGATCGCTCGAGCCGAGCGATTCTTGCGCGCCAACCAGCAGCCGTCGGGGAGATTCAACTACCTGGTCGATCCGTTTAGCGGGCCCCGAAGATCCGCCTCGTTTTCGATCGCACGCCAGGCGGGTACCACCCTCGCCCTCTGCGAGTACGGCAGCGACGCTTCACGGGAGGTCGTGAGAGCCTCGCTCGACCATCTCACTCGCTTCGAGCGCGGCACGCAGGAGTGGTCGGCGATGGCGATGCGGTATTGGTCTCGCACCGGCTTGGGGCCCGCCTCGCTTTCCCTCGCCGCCTTCGCCCAATGCGAATCACGCTTCGATTTTCGCGTTTATGACGCCCTCATGGTGCGCCTGGCTCGCTTCATCATCGGTCAGGAAGTCGAGGACACGGGCCGCTTTCACCCCAACTTCGACCTGAAGACGAATGCGCCCATCCCCGGTCCTCATCGTCTGTACGCCGATGGGCAGGCGGTGCTTGCCCTGGTCCTTTTGGCCAACCTGGCCGAGCGTCCCGGGCCCGTCGCCGACGCCTTCGAGCCCGAGGAACTACGCGCCGTTGCCCGACGGGCGATGGGCTACATAACCGGTCCCTACTGGCCGTGGCCGTACCGGAGCTTCTTCTTTCTCGAGGAAAACTGGCACTGTCTCGCCGCCAAAGCGGCCTTGGGCGCGGTTCGCGATGACGCCTACGAGCGGTTTTGTCTGGGACTCGCCCGCTGGCGGAGTCGGCTCGTGGTGGACGCGGGCGTTCCCGACGAGGGGGCCTATCACTTCGGCCACGTGAGCGCGCCGTACATCACGCCGACCGGAGGCTTCCTGGAAGCGGGCTCGGCCGCCCTCGAAGTGGCCAAGGCCCGCGGCGAGCCCGCCCCCATATTGCAGGATGCCTTGCGAAGGGCCTCGGGGTTCATTCGCCGCACGCAGTGGGACGAAGTGTCGTGCTTTGCGTGCAACCGTCAGGTGCCGATGGTGGGAGCTTTCAGCGAGACGCTCGCTTCCACCATCGTGCGGGTGGACTTCGTACAGCACGCCATGGCGGGTCTGGCCGGGGCGGAGAGAGCGCTATCACGGTGACTTCAGCTGACCGGCGCCCCGCTTTCGAGGTAGGTGACGGATCATGCCGATCGCGGTGTTTCTGACCGACATCGAGGGAACGACATCCTCGATCGCATTCGTGAAAGACGTTCTCTTCCCCTACGCGAAGGAACGGATTTCGGCGTTCGTTCGTGAACGGGCGGGCGACCCGGAGGTTCAGTCCCACATCGAAGCCGTCGCCCGCGAGGTCCATACCAGCGACGTGGGCCCAGTGCTCGAGCAGTGGATCGACGAGGACCGAAAGGCTACCCCGCTCAAGGCCCTCCAGGGCATGATCTGGAAACGTGGCTATGACGACGGCAGCCTCAAAGGCCACGTCTACGCCGACGCTGCGGCGGGGCTTCGTCGCCTGCACGCGAACGGCGTCCGACTCGCGGTCTACAGCTCGGGCTCGGTGAGCGCCCAAAAACAGATCTTCACGAACTCGGTCGAAGGCGACCTGAGTCCACTCTTTTCGGCGCACTTCGACACCCGCGTGGGGCCCAAGCGCGAAGCGGGCAGCTACCGAGCCATCGCGGCCGAGCTGGGCGTGGCCCCGGAAGCCATCCTCTTCGCCAGCGACGTGGAAGCCGAGCTCGACGCCGCGGCCAGTGCCGGCATGCGCACGATTCAGGTAGTCCGCCCGGAAGACGGCACCGTGGCCTCGAGCCAGCACCCGACGGTGCCCAGCTTCGACGCCATCGACGAGGTGCTGTCGTGAGAGCCGCGCTCGGACTCCTAGCCCTGGTCTGCGGAGCATGCGCTACGGGGAGCGCGACCGATGTTCCAGCCGGAACCGGTGCCACCGGCAGGGCCGACCACTTCGACATGCGCTTCGAAGACGCGGCTCGATGGGCTGCGGTCTTCGACGATCCGGAGCGCAACGCCTGGCAGAAGCCCGACCAGGTCGTCGCTTTGATGTCCATCGGGTCGGGCGAGACCGTCGCCGACGTGGGTGCGGGAACCGGCTATTTCATCCCTCATCTGAGCCGGGCCGTCGGACCGAACGGCCGGGTGCTGGGCATCGACATCGAGCCTTCGATGGTCGACTACATGACGGACCGTTTTCGAAAGGAGCAGATCGACAACGCGGTCGCCCGGCTGGCGACCGCGGACGACCCGAAGCTCGGCGAGGCGCGCGTCGACCGCATCCTGATCGTCAACACCTGGCATCACATCGGGGGTCGGATCGCCTACGCGGAGAAGCTCAACGCTGCTCTTCGCCCGGGCGGCCAGGTCACCATCGTCGACTTCACCGAGGACAGTCCGCGCGGGCCGCCGGCCGACCACCGGATTCCGGCGGGAGCGGTCATCGACGAGCTGATCGCGGCGGGGTTCACCACGGCTCGGGAAACCGAAGAATCCCTCCCCCTCCAGTACGTGGTCGTGGGGACCAAGTAGCTCAGTCCGCCTCGACGTGAGCGACTACGCTGACCACGTCGTCTTCGTTACGGATACGGTCCTCGACCGCCTGTCCGATGTCGTGGGCGTCGCCGATCCGTAGCTCGCGGTCCACCGTGACCTGAACCCAGACCGACAGCCCCGCCCCTCGGTGCACGGCGCGCAGCGCTTCGGCGCGTCGGACTCCCGGCACCTGACTCGCAAGCGCCTGAAGCTCGTGCCGACGCCCCTCGGACGCAGAGGCGCCGAGAAGCAGCTGGACGTTCTCGACTCCGAGCATAACCGCGGCCACGCCGATCCAGACCGCGACCGGAAGCGCCATGAGCGCGTCGGCCATGACGTACCCCGCCCGAGCGACGATGAAGCCGACGATCGCGCTCACCCCCAATAGAACGTCATTGCGGGCATCCATGGCGATGGCGGAGACCGCCGGACTTCGGGTGCGTCGAGCGGTGCGATACGCCTCGGCAGCAATGACGCCTTTCGCCGCGACCTTCAGCGCGAACGCGACCGCCAGCCACCTGTTCAACCGAGGCACGGAGCGCTGCTGGAGAGCGTGGATGGCTTCGCTGGCCACCTCCAGTGCGAGCGCTCCCGCGATCACGGCGACGACCAGCGCCGCGATGGCCTCCGCGGCGTGGTGGCCCTCCGGATGGCGCCGGTCCGGCGGCTCCTGACCGATCCGGGCCGCCCAGTACAGAGCGCCGGCGGTGAGAACGTCGACGATGCTGTCCGCCGCTTGAGACAGCGCAAGCTGACTCCCGGTGGCCATCCAGGCGCCCACGAGCAGGATCGCGAGGCCAAATCCGACCACGACGCTCAGCAGCGTCAGTCGGCGCACCGGATCGCCCCGGACCACGCAGCACAATCTAGCAGGAGTCCACGTCCAAAACTCCGTTCGACTCGACGACCGAGGTTCCGGCTGGCAGTCTGCAGCCCATGCGTACCTGGGCGCCCATCGTTCTGCTGGTCGCAGCCTGCGGGGACGACGCGACGAACCCGACGGGCGCGACCCGCGACATTTTCGTCAATTTGGGCTTCGAATCGATCGCGGCCCGCGAGGCGGTCTTCAGCTTCGATACCACGGTCGAGACGTCGTGCGAAGCGGAAGTGGGAACGGACGGGACGGGCTTCGACCAGCCGTTCGAAGACCCAGACATGGACCCGGACGACCCGTACGCCTTCGACCACCGCGTCCCGCTCACCGGGCTCGATCCGGCGACCACGTACTTCGTCAGGGCACGAGCGGTCGACCGCGACGGTCGCGAGTATCTCTCCGAGCCGCTTCGATTCGTCACCGCCGACGAGGACGAAGAAGTGTCGGACGGCGGTTCATCGGGCGGCGACGCCCTGAACAATCTCGCCCTCTTGGAGAATGGCACCACGGTCGCCGACGTGAGCAGCATCTTCGGGAGCGAGGACTTCGATTCGACGTGGGGCATCCACAAGGCGCTCGACGGTAGCGTCAACAGCGAATGGTCGTCGCACGGCGACGGGGACGACGCCCACGTGGAGCTGGACCTGGGTGCTCCTAGAATCATCCGAGAACTTCGATTCCAAAGCCGAAAGATGAGCGACGGGAGCTCCATCATCCGGTCGGTGCGACTGGTGCTGGACGCCGGAGTGACCGTCGGGCCGCTGCCAACGCCCGACCCCGACACCATGTACGCTTTCTCCTTCGACCCGCCCCTTCGCACCCGCTCCGTGGCGCTCGAGGCCGTCGAAACCACCGGTGGCAACACCGGCGCCAAAGAAATCCAGCTCCTCGGCGACCTCTGAGGCGCTCAAGAGGGATAGCGACGGCGGCTCCGCTTGCGGGCTCGCTCCGCCTCCACCTCTCGCACGATGGCCGCGGACGCTCGAGGTCCAGCGCCCGGGGCGCAACCGGACTGCGCGTTTGGTCTGACCGACTCGAAGCGCCGGGTCGGCCGCCGCGGAGCAAAGCAACAGAGCGCGTGAAGCTGCCCCCCTCAGGGCGCGTCGTCGGGGGCGAGGAGGAAGCGGAGGCGGTCGGAGAGGTCGTCGACGGCCGGGCCGGAGGCTCGGGCGCGAGCAAGGAGCTCTGGGAGGTCGGTCACTTCGCGGAGGCCGGGAACGGTCCAGCGGTCGCGGGCGACGTCATCGAGATCCCATAGCGCTCGAAAGTCTTCTGGGTGCGCCGGCAGGAGGACGGCGGAAAACTCGGTGGAGGTGCCGGCGGCCAACAGCGACGGAAAAGCCTCCGCTCGTCCTACCGGAACGAGCACCGCCGGTCCCGACCCCCTGAACCGATCGGCGAGCGCCTTCCAGCCCTCCACGATGTCCTCGGCCTGCAGCCAGGGGAGCGGCGCCCCGGTCAGCTCCGCGGTGTTCTGGACCCAGCGCTGCTCGCGCCAGCCCGGCCCCGCACGCCGAACGCGGAGTCCCACGACCGAAAGGCCCAGGCGCGCGGCCGCGCTCAGGGAACGACCGAAGTCGTGCTCGGCCGGCAACACCAGCACGACCGTGGCCGACGAGCCCGGAATGCGGTGGGTGAATGCCATGGTCTCGATGGGGCCCGAGCGGACGATCCAGCGACGAAAACGCGGTCCGCCGAGCGGACCGTACGCCCCGTACGCTTCGACGGCGGTGGGCCGGCGGTCGGACGCCGCACGCCAGTCGCCCACGAGTTCGTCGAGGGTCCGGGTCGACGTGCGCACCCACGCGGCACTCCGCTCGCGCATGCTGACCTTCTCGAGTTCCAGCCGGCGGAGGCCGGTCTGGACCCCGACGAACGCCTTTGGAGGCTCGACCTCCGAGCCATTCCACGTTCGCCCCTGTGCCTGCTCCATGAAGAACCGATACATGGCCGCTCGGAGCGATGGTCCCATGCCGTCGTGGCCCTGCGGTCCGGCGACCAGTTCGGGAGGTGAGCCACCGAGCGCCGCGTACGCGCGCCCCACGTCGGTGACGACCTGTCGCATGCCGCTCAATGGAAAAGCTGCATCGCGGCTCCCCCCGAGGAGCACCATCGGCCGCGGTGCCACCAGCTCACCGAGGAGCCGCATGTCGGCGACGGAGAGCAAGCCCGGTGGATAGGAGCAAGGGTCGTGCATCTGCCGCGTGGAGGCGAACGCATCGAACCCCGCCAGGAAGCCACCCGGCGCGGCCATGGTCACCCGCTCGTCGACCGCCGCGGTGTACGCCGAGATGAGACCACCCAGCGAAAAGCCCGTTATGCCGACGTGCCGCGGATCGACGTCGGTCTGACCCAGAAGCACATCGAGCGCCCGGGACGCTTCGGCCACGTGGATGGCAGCATTGCTGACCCCAGAGAGGCTCCAGAGGGGCTGGTCCCAGTGGTCGTTCCCCCGGCGCGGACGCTCTCCCTCCCCCCAAGGGTCGTAGCTCAAGACCACGAAACCCTGCCGCGCCAGGTTCCAGGTTCGAGTCAGAACCGATACTTGAGCCATCGAGAAATAGTGGCCGACCGGCGATAGAACCGCCGGCCGCGCTCCGGCCGGAGACGACAGCTCGATCTCCGGCCGGAGCATGAGCCCCGGTACCCGGGTCCCCGAGAACGTCTCGAAGGTGATCGTCTCGACGCGGATCCCATCGACGATGTGCTGAGCGTGCACCTGCACGTCGGGAGCCGGCGCCAGCACGAGCCGCTCCAATCCGAGTGCGGTCCGCAGTCGTCGGCGCAGCGCGGACTGATGCGCCGCCGGATCATCCGCCTCCGCCAGATCGGGAAGCTCCAGGATGCGCCGGCGCAGTCGTCGGAGGAGGTCGTCGGCGACCCCGTCGCGCACGCGGACCGAATCCAGGGGGTCGGCGGCCTGGGAATCCTCCTGGGGGTCGAAGTTGAGATTCTGGATCAGCAGGATCGCATCCGGGGTTTCGAAGCCGGCGCCCGCATCGCGGAGCTCGAGACGCACCCGCTCCGACACCACGTTCGCCTGGCCCGCCCGCTCCCACGCGAAGCCCGGCTGGCCCTCGTGCGGTCCGTGGGTGGTCTGCAGCTGAACGTCGGCAACGCGAAGCGCGAACGACCGGTCCTCCTCGTCGCGAAACGCTCGGACCCATACGGCGTACTGGCCCGGGGCCAGCTCCACGCTTCCTTCCAGCGCCGAAGGCGCGGTCCCCGCGGCATTGGAGACCCGGAAGCCGGACCCTCGATACCCCGCAAGGTTGGTCTGGACCGGCCAGTCGCCTCGGAGATCTTCCGCTTCGACGACGGCGATGGTTCCGGCGCGGGGGCTTGGGCCGCGAAGATCGGACAGACAGGCGCCGTCGCAACCCGCCGCCCCGAGAAGGGCGACCGCGACTCGGGCCCCGCCCCCCGGGCGAAATCTCGCCCACCGGCGCGCACCTCCGACCTCAACGGGCCCTTCCACTCGAGCCCCGTACCACGCGGGACCCCCCGCGTTGATCTCAACTCGAGGTGTCCTTAGCGTGCGCTCATGAAGTCGCTGGCCGCTCTCAGTCTGGTTCTCGGTTTCGTCATCGGCTCGGGCCTGCCTTCAGACCCGGCGCCGAAACCGACGGCCGAGGACTCGTGGACGCTGTGCTCCTACTTCGCGGGCGCCAACCGGCGACGGCGGATCTGCATGAAGAAGCCGCTCGCCGAGGCCCAGAAGATCTGTGATGCGCGGGTCAAGAAGGAAGGACTCGAAGGCACCTGCGACTGCACCGACGACGAAGACTTCATCAACGGCCGCTGCGGCTGACGCTTACCCGAAGTGCGTACGATGACTACCAGCGCTTGACGTTCTTGGCCGCCGACCGAGCGGTCGGCGGGCCGTCAGCCCGACAGATTCGCCCGGGCGTCGGCGGCATCACCGGTGAGTTTGCGACCACGAAGCTTTCGAGCGCTTCGACGTCGGAGCCGTGAACCGCCACCTTGGGACAACCCGCGAAGAGCGGCTTGTTCGCCAAGTACGAGTTCAGAGCCAGCGTGTAGTGCTTGCGAGGATCGAGGGTCTCTCCTCCGACCCGCACCGACTCCTGGACGACCCAATGACCATCCGCGTCCGGGTCGCGCCAGCAGTACTCGAGAGAGCTCGAAACCTGGAAGAGACCCCACTCCCCTTCTTCCGTGAACTGTCGCTCCAAAACCTCGAGGAGTTTCGAGCCCGTGACCTGCAGGACGACCATGCGATTATCGAAAGGCTGGACCCTGAAGAGGTCGCCGTAGGTGAGGTCCTCCCCGGAGCCGCCGAGGTCGCTCCGTATGCCTCCCAGATTCGTGAGGGCAACGTCCGCTCCGGTTGCCGAGCGTTGAGCATCGGCGATCAGAGACCCCAGAACACTCTCGCCGGTCTCGAGCGGCTCCTTCGACATCGCGGTCTTCGAGCTGCCGACCACTCGCCCCGAAACTCCCTGGACGAGAGCTTCGTACTCGGCCACCAGCTCATCCACGGCGGCGACCTTGGGCGCATCGGTGGTCACCGCCATGTTTTTGGCCGTCGCCGAGACGACGTCGCCGGTCGCGGTCGATAGCCTCAGGTCAACTTGCGTGAGCTGACGACCCTTGGAAGCGCCCGCGGTGAGAATGATTCCGTCCAGATCGCAGACGTAGCTCCGGTGCGTATGTCCGCTCAGCACGACGTCGACGGCTTCGGGAAGCCGCTCCACGATGTCGAGGATCGGTCCCTCGAGACCGTCGCATTCGTTCTCATCGCCCTTCTGCCAGCCGCCTTCGTGCATCAGGACCACGAATGTCTCGACGCCCTGCCCCTGCAGCTCCACGACGTAGCGATCGATGGTATCGACCTCATTGGCGAACTGGATGTCGCCCAGGTCAGGCGCCACGATCCGCTTGGTGCTCTCCAGGGTCAGCCCGATGATGCCCACGCGAACGCCGCGGAAGGTGGCGACCGCATACGGCTGGAAGATCGGTCGCCCGTCACCCCGGTGGATGTTCGCCCCCAAGAACGGAAAATCACTGCCGGCGAAGCCCGATTCAGGGTCGCCGTTCTGGAGGCGCACCAGCTCTTCGTAGCCCTCGTCGAACTCGTGGTTGCCGATTCCGAGGAAATCGAGGCCGACCAGATTCATGACCTCGATCGTGGGTTCGTCCCGCAGGTGGGCCGACACGAGCGGACTGGCTCCCACGAGATCACCGGGACTCAAGACCAGCGTGTTCTCGGTTCGCTGACGCTCGATGAGTCCGGCCAAGTAGGCCACGCCGCCCCGCCCTTTCGCATCAGGCAGTAGATGCCCATGAAAGTCGTTGAACGAGAGGATGCGAACGTCGACGATCTCGTCGGGCCTCTTCGAGGACTCCGAAGTCGTGACACAGGCGGCCGCCGCGAGAGCGGACCAGACCCCGAGGATCCGGCGCATGAAGTGCCGAATACCAGGCCGGTCACCGATTTCCATAGGACGTTGAACCTTGGGTCCCTTTGTCATGTGACCAGGCGCATACCGACGCACGGGCTTCGCGGGCGGTCCGAAGCTGGTAAGCTTCGACAGGTGGCCTCCCGAGTACGGCGGATACTGGCAGCGACCGTGGGGTGTACCGCCGTGCTGGCCCTTTTCGCGCCTGTTCGGTATGCGCACGCAACAACCGTTGCGGAGCTTACCCTTAAGGAAAAGGTTCAGCGGTCGAAGGTCGTCGTCATTGGTGTGGTGGAAGACCTGACTCCTTTTCGGCCGGCGGGGGAGTCCGTCGTCCACACCCAGGTCTCGGTCCGGGTCGAGCGCGGACTCGTCGGTTCGGCCGCACCCGGCGACCGCGTGCACTTCGAGCGAGTCGGCGGCACTCTGGACGGCGTCACCGACTGGGCACCCGGCCTGCACGTCTACGCGATCGGAGATCCCATCCTGGTCTTCCTGGAAGCCTTGCCGCCGTCCGCGCGGTCTTCGGGCGGGCCGCGTCTCGTTACGGTCGGCGTGGGCATCGGGACGTACACCGTCGTGCGAACACCGCCGTGCACCGCGCCGCGTCTCGACTGCGCCCGGTTCGTGCTCGAGACTTCGGTCGCCCAGCTTCGTCCGGACGGAACCTTGGTCGATGGCGGTGTCGAGACCGTTGGCTGGTCGGAGCTCGCCGATGCGTTGGGTGAGCGCGGCCCCGCCTTGCCCCGAGTGCCGCAACCTGCCATCGACGTCTCACCGCCGTGACCCACGCTGTCGTCGAGGTCCAAAGTCTATCGAAGGTCTTTCGTTCCGGCGTGGGGGGCGCGTCCCGGCAAGCATTGAAGGATGTCAGCCTGACCGTTCCCATGGGCTCGGTCTTCGGTCTGATCGGACCCAACGGAGCGGGAAAGACCACGCTCATCAAGGCGCTCTTGGGGATCCTGCAGCCGTCCGCGGGAGACGTGCGGTTGTTCGGGATCGAGCCGCAGGACCCCTCGGCCCGTCAGCACGTGGGCTACCTGCCGGAACGACTGGAACTGCCCAAGGACTGGACGCCGCGGATGTTCCTCCGCAGCGTCGGCCGACTGAAGCGCATTCCAGCCTTGGACGACGAGGTGGACCGCCAGCTGCATCGCGTCGGACTCGATGCGGAATCGACGGCCCGCGTAGGCCGCTTCAGCAAAGGCATGAAGCAGCGGCTCGGTCTGGCCTCGGCCCTCCTCGGTAGCCCCCGCCTTCTCGTCCTCGACGAGCCCACCGATGGGATCGACCCGCTTCAGCGGATGGGGGTTCGAAACATCTTGAAGCAGGAGAGCTCGCGCGGGGCCACCATCATGCTCAACTCGCATCTCTTGGCCGAGACGGAGAAGATCTGCGATCGGATCGGCATCCTGCACCGCGGCGTCCTTCTGCGGGAGGCGGCGCTCTCCGAGCTCATCGCGACCGAGCCGCGCTGGATCGTCCGGGTCGAGGGTGACGTGGACCTCGAGCCATTCGGTCTCGAGCGCATCTCCGGCGCCTGGCGTTTGACGGCACCCGACGCGGCTCGAGTGAACGAGGTCATCGATAGCCTCCGCGAAAAGGGCGTGCAGTTGACCGAGCTCAGTCCCGACCTTCCGGACCTGGAAGCCGTGCTCGGCTCGGCGGTCGAAGGGGCCTGATGTCGAGCATCGTATCGGTCGCCCGCGACGTCGTGCGTGAAGCGTTCGCCCGGCGTTGGGTGTTGGGCCTGATGGTGATGATCACCGCAGTCCTGACGTTTTCCGGTCTGGGTCTTCAGCTCGAAGTCGTGGATGGTGCTCTCGCTGCCTTCTCGATCTTCGGCAACACGACGGAGACCGACATTCGCGCCGTCGACGTGGCGATGCGGCCGCTGTTCGAGGCGGCGGCCTACGTCGTCTTCTACGTGGGCGTCGCCTTCGGGATCGTTGCGTTTTCCGACTTCGGGCCCAACCTCCTCGCACCCGGGCGTATCGAGCAGCTTCTCTCGATGCCGATTCGTCGGTCGACGCTGATCATCGGCACGTACGCCGGCGTCCTCTTTGTCGCCTTGGTCGCAGTCCTCTACGGAGCCGGCGGCTTCGCGCTGATCCTCGCCTACAAAGTCGGGAGCTTTTCCCATCAGCTCATCGCGGCGGGACTCGTGGCGTGGGTCGGCTTCGCGGCGGTTTACGGGGCGATGCTATCCTCGTGCGTACTCGTGCGGAGCTCGGCGCTGTCGGCCGCGATCGGCTTCGCGCTCTTCGTCGGGGGGATCGTCGCGAGCTATCGATACGAGCTGGAGCCGGCGCTGCAGGAAGGGCCGGTGCGCACGGCCATCGGCGCCGTTCTCAGCATCCTGCCGCCTTTGGCGAGCCTCGCCACCGACGCCGCGACGCTGGCTGGGCAGGGGCCGCTCTCGACCGACGACTTCGTCGCCCGTCTAGCCGGCACGGTCGTCTTCGCCGCCGGCGTGCTCGGAGTCGGGCTTTGGCGCTTCGAAGGGAAGGACTACTAGTGAAGCGGGGATGGGGCTGGCTGGTCCTCGCGGTCGCGCTCGTGCTGCTGGGTGCCTACCTCATCCCGGACAAGGCGGGTCCCAAGGCCGTTCGGGCCCCGGTCGTCGAGTTTCCGCGACCGACCGCCCAGAGCGTGAAGCGAGCGAAGGAACGGACGACGGTTCTGCGGCGAATCATCGACGTCACCCCCCGAGATCCGAGCACTCCGGTCACGGTCGACCCGGTCCTCGCGTCGCTCACCACCGATCGGCCTGTGGTCATCGAAGCCAGCGCCATCCTCCACAGCCCGGTTGGTGAGATGCTCCTCGCCTGTTGGGCCAACGACGAAACGGGGGATCTCGACACGTTCGAGGCGCTGACCGGCCTGGACGTTCGACGCGACCTCGACCGCATCGCCTTCAGCGGCGGCGGCGCCGCCGTCGCCTCGGGCACCTTCGGTGCCCTGTCGGAACGTCTGGCCTCGACTCCGGGAGCCTCGAGTTCCCTGTACGGAGAGGCGGGCGAGATCTTTGCGCCCGCCGGAGACCGGTCGACGTTCGTCGGCGTTTGGCGAAGCGAGCTGGCGGTGGTCGGTCCGCGGCACGCCGTCGAGGCAACGCTGGACCGCATCGAAGGACGGAGCGACGACGTGCTCGCGCTGCAGCCGGACCAGGCCTACGGCGACGTCTATGGACGCATCACCCCCGAGTTCCTCACCGAGCTCCTCCCGGTCGACGCATCGCTGCAGGCCATGATCCGAGACCGCGTGGACGACGCCGAGCTCCACCTCGACGCCTCCGCGGACGTCACCATGACGCTCGACGTCCGCGGCGACGATGCGGCGGCGATCGACGAACTGGGTCGAGCTCTGGGAGCCGCCCTCGCCGTGGCTCGCATTCAGGCCCGTGTGAGCGGCGACGAGACCATGGAGGAGCTCCTGGAGCACGCCCGTGTCGGCCAGCGCTTCGATGGACGCTTTCGCGTCGAGCTGGCCGTGACCCAGGAGTTCCTGCAAAGACAGCTCGCCGACTGCGGTCGCCCGCGCGCGGGACGGCCGCTTCCGCCTTGACCAGGCGGGTCATCGCACAGCGAATCGCGGGGCGTCATGCGCATGGAAACGCGTCGCCGAAACCTGGTCGGGGTGATCGCTGCGCTCTTCGTTCTGGGCGTCATCGGGGCTTCTTCTTTCTTCTCTCCATCCCCGCCCCCGTCGGCCGAAAACGCCGCATCGCCGACCGCCATCGATCCGTCCACCCTGGAGCTCGAAGCACGACCGCCGGCGGCGAAAGAGGCCGCGGTGCTCCGGCCCGTCTCCGCGGCGGAGT